>JAWVYS010000004.1:0-121504 GCA_033722555.1 Brumimicrobium sp. | reverse complement strand
GAGCTCAGCGGGGAACCATTTTTTATCGTTGGTAAACTTATATTCCTGGATGATTTTTAGATTGCCGATTGAGGATGGTTCGTACGGAGATGCAATAACGCGCTGAAGCGCCCAGCCATTGGTGTGGATGTACAGATAGCCTTTCATTCCTTCGAAGTTTTTCCCTTTCCTTGGTCGAAAACTGATGGTGTATGTTGTATCTTTACCGTGAAACAGCGTGTCCTCGAGAATAAATAGGTAGCGACGCAGACTGCCAGGGGCGATCGGATTGATATATTCTGTCCCTGAGATGGAAAAAACATTGTCGTAGAAACTGAAAGACTGAAGTTGATTAGCCAAAGTCGCAAACATCGGATTATTTACGCCGGATACCTTAAATGCGGTTACTTCCTCTTTGTCATAGCTTGGTGGTGAAAATGTTCTGATAGAGGCCGTTTCTGTAAGGAAAATATATTGCTGATCCAGGAATTTTAATGTTTGTAGCAAGTTAGTATCTAATACCGTATCACGATCAATTTCCTGGGCCGCTTCTGCAGTTAAATAAAACCTGGAGAAGGCTTCATATTGAAACGAGTTGTTTCTTAAAGGATCATTATCTTTTCTCCTATCCATGGCGTTTTGAATAATGCGATGAGCCGGGTTTTCCCCTGGCAGGATTACAACTTCATCAAATACCTGAATTTCGGGGTTCAGAAAAACAACTGGTGTATCAATAAGGTCCTTTCCATTTATCGTGGTGTCCTGATAATCGTAAAATGAAAAGTGATAACTTTCGGTTTCTCGGATTTCCAGAGACGCTTTTCCGTCAATATCGGTAAGAACCGGAGATTGAGACTTATTACCTATTTTAACAAACGAAAGTGGCTGTTCAGTCTGTCTGTCCAGAACGGTAACAGTAATTTTCTCCTGAGCAATAGCAATCCCTGTAAACAGTAGTAGAAGAGATAATAGTTTCATTTAGCTATTTTTTAATGACCTCAAGTATTTCAAGGTCAAATATCAGATCTGCATGTGGAGGTATGGAAGGTCGTCTTCCTCTTTCTCCGTAAGCCAAATAATAAGGAATAAACAATTTGATTTTAGTTCCTTCAGATGCCAGCCCCACACCCTCATTGAATCCTGGAATGAGATTCATTACGAGATAATCGAACTCCAAAGGCTGGCCCCGATCCAATGAGGAGTCGAACTTATCACCAAAAAGAAAGGTACCCGTGTAATGTAGAGAAACCTTGTCTCCTTTTTCCGGTTTTTCACCGGTTCCTTGCTGTTCAACGAGGTAAACCAGGCCGCTTTCGGTTTGAACAGCCTGGGGATGATCCTGTTTTATTAGGCCGTAGAAATATTCTTTATATTTTTCCTTGGTTTGGCCCTGAGCCTCAATCAAACGCACTTTCTCCTGTGCTTGTAATTTGGCAATTTTTTCCTGCTCACGTTTTTCCTTTTTTTCAAGAATTTCATATTGTTCTCTGAAAATTTTTGAAGGATTATAAAACCATTTATACTTCAATCCTTTCCGAATAATATTCACTTCTCGCATGTAATCGTTCTGCTGAATAGCATCAACAACCGACTGGCCTTCAAGGACCTGTCCGAAAACCGTATGCCTTCCATCCAGGTGAGGAGTCGCTACATGAGTAATAAAAAACTGGCTTCCGTTCGTATTCGGTCCGGCATTAGCCATGGAAAGAGCACCTTGCAGATGTTTTAAACCGTTGTCTGCTTCATCGAAAAACTTATATCCCGGACCTCCTGAACCGGTTCCTGTTGGATCACCACCCTGAATCATGAAATCTGATATGACACGGTGAAATTTTACGCTGTCATAATAGGGTTCAGTATGTTTTATCGTGTCAAATACCTTCAGTTTCCCCTCAGCGAGACCAACAAAGTTCGCTACGGTCAACGGAGCCTGTTCAGGATAGAGCTTGAGAAAAATAGTTCCTCTGTCGGTTATGATTTCGGCATATAAACCTTTTTCCAGCTTTTGCTTCGTCTGGCTGAAAACCGGAATTGAACCTAAAATAACAAGTAATGCGAGTATAATGTATTTCATGATTATAATTATTTGACCTTTCAAAAATAGGAAAATTAGTTGTTTGAGAATGTGCTAATTTAATTATGGTATTAAAGTTATCATAAGACAAACAAGGTATTGAAGGAGGAATGATCGTCCTATAACCTTTAAATCCTTGTCAGCATCGAGTCTTTTCAAAACGGGGTTGTTCAAAATTAATCCAAGAGGTTTTCTTAAGGGCAAGTTAATTCACGAATTTTGTTAATGACTGTTTAATGAACGATTAAATCGGTTTAATAAAATGAATATGAAAAACTATTGGGGTGTCTTAATTTTTTCACTAATTTTTGTTGGTTGTGTTCCAGCGAAAAAATACAACGAACTTTTACAAAAAGAACAGGAATGCAGTGAAGAACTTACGAAGTTTAAAACCGCGGCACTAGACAATGAGGCAAAGCTCAAGACCATAGAAAAGCAGGCAGCCTTGCTAAAGGAAAACGTAGCCGCTTTGAAACGCGATACTTCCGAACTTGGACAGAATTACCGAAATCTTCAAGCTCAGTACAGAAAGGCAACCGATATAAACGAAACCTTAGAATCGGAGCTAGAACGGATTAAGAACGCCGACGCAAAAGAGTTAGCGCGTATGCGATCCGTACTGGAGGCGAAAATAATAGAGACTCAACGTAAGGAAGATGCTTTACATGCCCTGGAAAATGAACTTAAAAGCAAAGAAAAGATTCTTCAGGACAGGGAGCAGCGTGTGCAGGAACTTGAGGAGATGATTGCTCGAAAGGATATGGCCGTTAAGCAACTTCAGGACAAGATTTCGATGGCCCTAAGAGGCTTTGAGGGAAAAGGACTGACAGTAGAGGAAAGAAACGGTAAAATTTATGTTAGTCTTGAAGCTAAATTACTTTTTGCTTCCGGTAGTACGATCGTTGAACCTGAAGGTAAAAGAGCCGTCATACAACTTGCTAAAGCTATAGAAGGAGAGGATGATCTCGAGATCATTGTTGAAGGTCACACAGATTCGGATGCGCTTAACAGTCGCACACATCCGAAGAACAATTGGGAACTTTCGGTGCTTAGAGCAACTTCTGTAATAGACATCATGACGTCGAATACGGATATTAATCCGGCGATACTAATGGCCGCAGGACGATCAAAATATCATCCTGTTGATGAATTCGATAAAGCGAAAAACAGACGGATTGAGGTAATAATTTCTCCAAATCTGGATGAGCTCTTTAAGATGATATCTAACTGACATCAGGATAAGAGACATTCAGGTTCCTGACACTTGGGAACTTTCTAAAATGGATGCTATATGAATGTGTTAGAGATCCCGTTTGCGCATGACCATATAGGCAATCAAAAAGAACAATATCATATAGAGTAGTGAAACGAGGATATTTGTTGACATATCCAGAAGAAAGGGTATATCTCCACTTTTTTCTCTGGAAGATTTTACAAGCTCTTCTAAAATAGGTAAAGGCGTTAATTTAGAAAACGAATTCAAAGGAAAAAAGGCATAGGCTTTTTGAAATCCTGCTAACCCAAAGAGTACCCCTATGATTGTTTCTAATATAAAAGCGACTACAAAGAATATGATGGAGAGAGCTGTTTTTCTAATGAGAACGGTAAGAAAAAATGCAAAACTAAAATAACAGAGGGTTTGTAAATAATAGATCCCAAGATATTCAATGCCATTGAAGATATCAGCGGTACTTTCTGAATACAAAACCCCAAAAACCAGGGCCATTATCATTGTATACAGGCTCACCAGAGTAGAAATGATAAAGACCACCAGAAACTTACTGATGATTACCTGTTTAACCGATAAACCGTCGATTACGTTTTGTCTGAGCGTTTTGTAATTGTATTCATTGGCTATAACAAGGACAATAATAACGCCCATAAGCACATTGAAATAACTGGAGGCGTAGGTAGAAAATCTCCAGATATCAGGGAATTTTAAAGGGTTCCATTCACCGGGAACAATCTGTCCCATAATCATGTTGAAAAAATGATACAGGGAATACACTGCCAGTGGGGCGAGGAATATATAGATGAGAAAAATAGCCTTAAAAGAACCTAATTTTCGCAATTTTGTGTATTCTATGGATAATAATTTTTTCATCACTGAACGATTTCTAAAAAGGTGGATTCTAAATTTTTCTTGTATTCCCGGAGGCCCGAAAGATAGATATTCTGTTCTGCAAACATTTTATTTATATCGGCTGAAGAATATTTCTCATCAACAGCGATCATGAACTCTCCGTTCAGTTCTTTAATGAGTGTTATTGCATCGGAAGAATTAATAAAAACGTTAAGATCATCGAGATTTTCTGATTTGACCAAAAGTAGTTTATCCTGTGTCAGAATCTCTTCCATTGTTCCCACCTGTAACAATTCTCCCTGTTTAAGTATTGCAACATGCGTACAAAGTTTTTCTACCTCGTCGAGTAAATGTGAAGCAATGATTATCGTCTTACCTCCTTCCGCAATTTCTTTAATCAATGTACGCATTTCGGCAATTCCCTGAGGGTCCAAACCATTGGTGGGTTCATCCAAAACAAGTACCTCGGGATCGCTTAACATTGCAGAAGCGATTGCCAGGCGCTGTTTCATACCCAAAGAGAAATTTTTGAACTTCGATTTTCTTCGGTCCCACAGATTTACTTTTTTTAATGATTTTTCGATCGAATCGTCCGAATTAGGTACGTCCTTGATTTTCGCTACGATCTTTAAGTTATCTACGGCATTCAGATAAGGATAAAAATTCGGCGTTTCAAGCAGGGAGCCAATATTTTTTCGATTGTCATCTTTCTCTCCTTTCCCAAACCAACTGAAACTGCCGCCATCAGCTTTGATCACGCCAAGAAGAATTCCTAGTGTAGTTGTTTTTCCACTTCCATTTGGACCAAGTAAACCAAAAACCTGACCTCTTCGCACTGTAAAACTGAGCCCTTTTAAAGCAACCGTATCCTTATATTCTTTCCGAAGATTGTCGGTTTGTAAAAGTTCATCCATAAAAAATGATTTAGGTAAAAATAACGCATTATACAGAGATATTAAGTTACAAACACTTTATTTTTTTAATTAATATTTACGTTCTTACCAAGAAAAATAAGTGTTGGGAATTAATTTGTTTACCTCTGCTTATTTTCGTGAGCCTGAAGTTAAGGTTCGTTAAGAGATTATCAGAACACGACTAAAACATTAAATTTGTGCAAAAAAGTGAGTATTACAGATCAGGACACTATATGTGCGCTTTCTACTGCGAACGGCATGGGCGCAATTGCCGTGATTCGTGTTTCAGGAAAGGAGGCACTTACAATCACTTCACGAATTTTTTCTAAAGACCTGACAAAGGTGGACTCGCACACCGCAAGTTTTGGAACCATCAGAGACTCGCAGGGAAATATTATCGATGAGGTTTTAGTTACAATCCTGAAAGAAGGTAAGAGTTTTACCGGAGAAAATACGGCTGAAATCGCCTGTCATGGATCTGTTTATATTCAGCGACAAATCTTGTCATTATTACTCAGTAACGGCTGTCGTTTGGCGAATCCCGGAGAGTTTACCATGCGTGCTTATTTTAACGGGAAGATGGATCTTTCACAGGCTGAAGCGATAGCGGATCTTATTGCCTCTGACTCAAAAAAAAGCCATGAGATAGCCATGAACCAGATGAGGGGAGGATATTCGGAGCACATCAAACATCTACGACAACGCTTGATGGATTTTGCCTCGCTGATCGAACTGGAGTTGGATTTTTCTGAGGAGGATGTTGAATTTGCCAGTCGAACTGAGCTGCATGACCTGGTAGATGAATTAAAAGCTCATTTAACTGAGCTCACAGAATCTTTTGCTTACGGAAACGCGATTAAAAATGGAATCAGCACCGTTATTGCCGGACGCCCAAATGCCGGTAAATCTACTTTACTGAATGCTTTGTTGAACGAAGAGCGCGCAATCGTTTCTCACATTGCAGGAACTACCCGCGACACCATTGAAGAGCAGTTAACGATAGATGGCGTTCTTTTCAAATTTATAGACACCGCCGGAATCCGTGAAGCATCGGATGAGATTGAGAAGATAGGTGTGGAGCGAACCATTTCAGAGGTGGGAAAATCGAATGTCTTGTTGTATGTTTTCGATGCTGTTGAAATGGCTCCGGAAGATGTCAGCCAAGATATTGAAAAGCTTAAGCGTGATGGGCTATCAATCGTTTTACTAGCTAACAAGGTTGATCAACTGAAATCTTTTGACGCTGCAAAATATGATACTCCTTACCCAGTCATTCCTATCTCGGCAAAAGAAAAGCAGGGAATAAAAGACATTAAAACACAGCTTTCTAAAGAAGTGGAAAAATTTGCTTCTGAAAGCGATACGATTGTGATTAACGCGAGACATTATGAAGCCTTCTCTAAGGCACTGGAAGATATTCACAAGGTAGAGGAGGCGCTGGCCTTACAAATCCCCGGAGACCTTTTAGCCATGGACATTCGCAGTGCCATCCGACATTTGTCTTCCATCATTGGAGATATCACAGAGGATGACCTTCTTGGGAACATTTTTGCGAATTTCTGTATTGGTAAATAGGAAAGGCAAGACATATCAGAGTGAATAAATCAGTGTAATGTTCATTCATTCTTACATATAAAAAAAGACCCTCAATTGTGAAGGCCTTTTAATAATTAATTTCACTAGAATATCTACTCCTTAATTATCTTAACCGTTTCACTATTGTTAATTTGTATCAAATATAATCCCGAGCTCAAATTCTGAATATCTACTACATTTTTCAGTTGTGAAAGTTTTCCGGATGCTACCACCTGACCATTAATACTTGTGATATTATATCGAATAGGCTCAGTGATTTTCTCCAGTTCTATAAATAGCAACCCGTTGTTTGGATTTGGATATACTGTGATTTTGTTGCCCTCAGCATTGATAATTTCTTCAACCTCAAGTGGCGAACTGGTGATCATATCATTGATGCGATGACTCGTTTCATTTGTTATAATAGGTGCATTAAAATCAAAGTAAATATCTGCTTGGTTATTAATCACCGTACCATTTGGAAGGTCAGGAACCTGATCAACAGTAAAAGTTATAAATCCGTTACTGCCAGGTTCATCTGTTGTACTGTCGGGCAGCATAATATCATCGAATGTCCATTCCAAGACTCTTGCGCCGTACTTTCTAAACGTATAATTATGACTTGAAACACCGGATTTTACAGTGAAAATGTTTAGATCTGTATCTAGGGTATCTCTAATCACAACAGTGAAAGCAGTATCTGTTCCTGTGTTCTGAAATCTAATAATATATTGTAACTGCTGATTGGGTTTGATATAATGCTGATCAGAAACACCGATGGGGAACCCTCTTTTATCGTTGGGATCATAACTTCCGGTGACTACACCACAATAGATATCGACAACAGGGTCTGCATCATCATGGGGTTGATTGTTAATCATATCAGAAATCCAACCGGTAGAATCAGTACCACATAACTCAACATGCGCGTTGGGATGAGAATTTCCAGGATGCAAGGGATGCTGCTCTGCTGCCAGAATCCAGGTTTCACCGTTTGCCGGATAAGAAAAGTAAATGGTCTGCTGTCCCACTAACTGAACAGAGTCAATAGACACTAAAGTGTCATTTACGTACAGAAGTACCGGCGAATAACAATCCATGTCACCATCTCCTAAATCCCCTGTATTGGTAATAGAAAAATGCACAGAATCTCCCTGACACCATCCTTCAACCTGAAGACTAGATTTGTCCCACGGTAGTGTGCACGGTTGCGGCATCACTAAATTTGGATCATTTCCATAGGTTGGAGGTAGCGGGTTTGTTGGAACTGAATCCAAAGCACAACTATCAACCGGATATAATTTTGCATCCATACAGAGTGTTTCACCCAATATGGCATCACAGCTGATTGTTGTATTTACAGTAAAATCAACACACTGACCGGGGTATAAATCTCCCAATTGAAACCTATATAGGTTGTTGCCGAGTGATGTATAGGGGAGTGATGAAGAATTGGGTGTAAAAAGGGAGTCTAACTCAATTTCTGCATATGCTGAATTCAGAACGCCTGTTCCTGTAATTTCATTACAGGCTTGTACATAAATAACCTGATCACTAAAACATCTTCTTAAGAAAGGTGCATGGATACTTATATCCGGACTGCTGCAAGGGTTATTATTTACCATTCCAAAATCAGGTCCGGGAGTGAAAGCTTGAGGGTCAGTAACAGTAAAACTCTGCGACACAGGACAAGTTGGAGTCCAGTTTAAATTGGTGGTATCAATAGTTGCGGTATATGTCCCGACAGGAAGTGAATCGATATACCATTCGCCATTGCTGTTGATTTCTGCAATATAACCCCCCGGATTAACAGTTAAGGGTATGCCCATTAAACCTGATTCAGAGGCTTCCTGAATACAGTTCTCATTAAGATCGTTATAAACTCTACCGATTATATTTGACACATTCAGTTTAACGACCCAAAAATCATTTGACCCATTATTTCCTGTTATATCTCCATTATTTGAACTAGTCTCTCCAGCAACAATATAACCTCCATCTGTTGTTTGTTGAATTGACCATCCATAGTCATCTAAAGAACCACCTAATGATTTTTGCCAGATGATATTACCAGTTGCGTCTATTTTTAAAACCCAGTAGTCACGGAGACCATTATTTTCAGATATGTCTCCATCAGTGGAATTTGAATAACCGCCGACAATATACCCTCCATCCGAGGTTTGCTTGATTGATTGTGCTCTTTCATATTGAGAACCACCATATGATTTTTGCCAAGAGATGTTTCCGGATGTATTCAGTTTTATAATCCAAAAGTCATCTAGACCATTATTCCCTGTAATATCCCCATCCGTGGAATTTGAATGACCGGCAACAATATAACCTCCATCTGTTGTTTGTTCGACTGAAAATGCATAATCAACCCCAGAGCCACCCAGTGCGTTTTGCCAAGAGATGTTTCCGGATGTATCCAGTTTTACAGCCCAACAGTCAAACCCCCCATGATATCCACTTACATCTCCATCATTTGAATCAGTTGCTCCAACAACAACATAACCTCCATCTGATGTTTGCCGGATTGATTGTAACCATTCACCCTGAGAGCCACCGAGTGATTTTTGCCAGGTTAAGTTTCCAATGGTATCTAATTTTACCACCCAAAAGTCACCATTCCCATGAGATCCTGTTATATCTCCATCATTCGAATCAGAGTATCCAGCAACAATATATTCTCCATCTGCCGTCTGTCTGACGGAATATGCCGCATCAGTCCCGGAACCACCATATGATTTTTGCCAATGGATATTACCTAATGTATCTAATTTTACCACCCAGTAATCTACTCCGCCATTATTTCCTGAAACATCTCCGTCATTTGAATTGGATTCTCCGGCAATAATATATCCGCCGTCAGCCGTTTGCTGGATTGATTGGGCATAATCATTGCCAGAGCCCCCCAGCGATTTTTGCCAAATAAGGTTTCCATAAACATCCAGTTTTACAATCCAAAAGTCATCTCCCCCATGATTCCCTGTTACATTACCATTATTGGAATTTGACCAACCACCGAGAATATATCCCCCGTCTGTGGTTTGTTGAACGGAATATGCAAAATCCTGACCCGAACCCCCTAATGAATTTTGCCACTGTATAACTGGTTCCTGACTAAGTCCAGAAATTGACACGATTAATAGTGTTAGGAGTAATATACTTTTCATAGGTTTTTCCTTTTCAGATTACAAAGATAGTTTAAATTGGGTTATTTAAATAGTTTGGTCTTTATTAAGATTTTCTATACATTATAGAGGTAAGATCAAATTTTTTTCAGGTCTGCCTTAATTATCGATAATAAACAGGATAATTCATTTGAATATTCTCAATTCGTGTCGTTGGACGTTGTTTACCATTACTCAATTCTTTCACATTTTCGTAAACGTACTTTCTCAGTTCATCCACCTCAATTTTTGTATCACCATTCAAATCTGCTTTTCCCGATTTAATTCCTTCCAACATACAGTAGGTAAACAAGCCGTTTTTCCATTGGTCGCTTTCCATGGCAAACTCAGCACCACCAGCGGAGGAGATCACCGTAGCTCCCGATCCCTGACGTATGTCTGAGAATAAGTTTTCTACCATTTCTCTTGAGTTTTCCAGGCCGAAAGCATCTTCTTCCTTGTAACCTGTAGCTACAGATCGGAATTTTATATCTTCATCCTCTTTAATAGGTGAAGTGTCCTTTATGATTTCATCTTTGTCAACTTCGCCACTGTGACAAGTGTCCATAATCAACAATTTTTTAATTGCTTTTACTTGAGTAAGCAGATGCTCGATACTCTCGTAAGCTAAACCCTTCTCAGCAGGATTTAGGAAGTCCATATCGTAGGTTCCAAAATAATAGTTGTAGTCTTCGTCTAGTACACCGTGTCCAGCAATAAAAATAACGACCACATCATTTATGTTGGCCTCGCTTAAAAAGCGTTCTAATTCAGAGATATTTTGCTGTGTTGCTTCTTCGTTAGTAAGTGTTTTTATATAAATGTTTTTATATATCTCGCTGTTTTGCTTCATTTGGTCTACAAAATCATTGACGTCCTTAGTTGGATACGTCAGATTATATTTTTCGTTCTGGTATTCAGAAACACCTATTCCAATAACATAAAGATTACTTTTTAAAAGATTCTTGGGTTCGTGAATTACTTTAAAGGACTCTTTTAATGAGTAGGCTCCGGCTCTATTGACGCTCATTACGGTAATTTTATTCATTCCCTGAATAAGTCCAATTGTTATGTCTTTTTCAATAGAATGAATATTCTTTTCTTTTAGGGAGATTCCTTCATTTCCGAAATAAGGTACACCATTAAGATAGACCTGAATGCGATCCAGTATTTCTACGCTATCTCTTGCTGTTACAGTAAACGTAACTTCATTTTCCTCGCTGATGTAAGGCAATTTATCCCTGTCGATAATGATTTGAGGTACAACAAAGCCACCGTCCAGATCACCTTTTTTAAAGCCCATTTTCTTTATTCTTTTTTGATAAATGTATTCGTAAGCCCTAATTAGGTTCTCTGGTGTTTTTCCAATTGTTTTAGCAACAATATCAGGCCGGTTGTAGATCAAGTCGAACTGCTCAAATGGATATAGACGATCATCTATTTTAAATGCTATGCCTTCAAGTGCCGCTTTGGTACCCGTATAGTAATAGTCCTTGTTGAAAATGATATAATCCGTTCCTACGGCAGCGGTAAATGTAGCTTCCACCCCACACAAATCAGGATTCCATAGTTTCAATGTGCCATCATTTGAACAAGAATAAACACGATGTGTTTGAGGCTCAAAAACTACTTTATTCACCCCATCAAGGTGACCTTCAAATGTGCATACCAACTTACCTGTGGGTACTTCCCATAGTTTTACTGAGTTGTCTGCCTCCCATACTGAATTATTTGTAGAACCAGAAGCAAGGTATTTCGAGTCACTGCTAAAAGCAATACTATTGATGGTATTTTGATGTGCTGTAAAAGCGGTTATGGAATCGTATGTTTTTGCATCTCTGATGTATACGGTTTTATCCCATGCCGAAGAAGCAAGGTATTTTCCATCGGGACTAAAAGCGACACCGCTCGTCATTGTGGCCTGTTCAGTGAGTGCTACCAGTTCTTTTTCTTTTTCCCAATCCCATACGCGAACGTTGGCATCATAACCGCAACTTGCTAGTCGTTTTCCGTCCGGACTGAAGTTTAAATCGGCAATTCCTCCCTGATGTGCCTGGAATGTTTTGATCAGTTTTTGGTCTTTCAGATCCCAAATTCTGATTTTGCCCTGATACCCGGCACCTGCTAAATATTTTCCGTCAAAACTAACTGTAAGTGCTTGTAGAATTTCACCGCCTGCTTCCATCTGCTTAACCATTTCTCCGGATTCAAGATTCCAAATTCCAATTTGAAGTGTTCTATTTACTGCATACAGCTTTCCGTCTGTTCCAAATTGACAGGGAAACATTCCGTCTAGTGTGCGTTCAATTTTATTCTGTTTTAAGTTCCATACGGCCAAGTTTAACTTCCCATTTGCAGCGACAAGATAATCACCGTTTGGAGATACAGTCATGTTATACATCTTGCTAATCAGTGGCTGGAACTTTTTAATGGGCTGTAGGTCTTTTAAATTGTAAAAAACGATCTCTTTCATGTGCACAGTAGCCAGAATCTCGTTATTATGGAATACTGTGAAATGTGTAGGGCTAAAAGGTTCGTTCTCCTCAAGCGTTGTGAAGGTCTCTGTTTTTAAGTTATAAATCTGTAGTTTTTTTCCGTGAACAGTGATGTAAATCAGCTCATTATCTTCATCAAAGTGTACCCCTTGAATTTTAGAAGAAACGGGAATACTCCATTTCTTTTTTCCTGTGGAAAGGTCAAAAATATGTACATGGTCGTCATTGAACCCACTGTAAAAATAGTTTCCAGACGCACTTATTTTTGAGGGACAAAAGGGAAAGTTGAATTCATCAAAAAGAGTCAGGGTACTTTTCTCTTTTGTTTCAATATCCAATATGTGAAGCTTACCTTTATGGTCTAATAATGTCAGTTTACTTGTTTTTGGAATTTTATTCAAATGAAATGCATACTGATCGGTAAGAACTTCACCTTTACTTTCCTTTTGAAGTTTTACTCGAGAAGCATATCCGTTTTCGTTGATGTAATACATCCATCTACTGTCATCAGAAAATTCAATTCCACTTGCATTGTAATCGGCAGGAACTTCCACCACCAATTCATTGGTAACAAAGTTCCATACTTTAATACTTCCGTGATTTATCAACGCTGCAATTAATTTATTATCCGGCGTAAAATTTAAACTATTGATTCGACCATCGTTAGGACCAAGTGTAGTGAATTCTCTCGAAGATGGGATATCCCATATTTTGACGATTTTATTGTTACTTCCTGAGGCCATCCAGCGTTCATTCGGAGAAACATCAATAGCATTTATCTGGTCAGTATGTCCTTGCGTTAAAACAACTTTAGCATCTTGGCAAATGGCTAATAAAGAAGCTGCAAGTGTAAAGAAGACCAATAAAAATTTCATCTTATTTGTTTTACCTGCTTAAAGATATTCAAATAATTCGGAACGCTAATCTCCTTGTAATTCTTATTAATACTGAACATATTGATGGAGTTGACCCTTTTTTTCGAAACTTATCCCATTACGAAGGGCTACTTTTTGAGAATCTGTATTTTTTACGTGTACCATTGAGAATAATGATTCAGTAAAGTCATTTTCATACCTAAGGAATGCCTTATCATACCAAATTTTGCATAACTCAGTTGGAGACAACTTTAGAACAGTTTAACTGATCGAGAAAAGGCAGTCATGTTTATTCATCTTGCAAAAATTGTAATTCCAAGACCAACTCCAAAAAAGCGTAAAAGAATGATCCCCGAAAATTTAATATTCGTGACATACGCAACTGCCCCCAATATTAAATTCGTAATTATACCACATGAAACCAAGCCCCCGACAAGCGAAGAAGTTCGAATACTTGCAAAAGATTTAGAAGACGAATATTCATGAAAATATAGTTTTTTAATTAAACATAATTTAATTTCTCTTTTTGTAATTTCACCAAGAATTTATTAAAGTGTCATCATTTATCACGTATGTTGGTTCTAGGGGGGGATTCTTCTATGCAGGTACTTCTTAAAATGAGGAAAATATTATTGTTGTTTTTATTATCCTTTTTAGTGCAGACTAACGCAATTTATTCACAAAAGAATTTTACAGATAATTTACACGCTAACGTTTCTTGTAATTTTGGATATAACCTGCCCGAATATCCCTTCATTTACTCATTGACAAATGATTATATAAGGTCTCTCGAAGTTACTGTATTTAAAAAAACTACTGGAAAAAACCTTTGGGAAGAAATTTATAATTATCCGGATCAAGGTTTATCAATTTTTTACTCGACGCTGGGAAACAATGAAGTCTTTGGTAAAGAATTAGCATTGACTTATTTTTTCAGAACGTATTTTCTTACTTTCAATAGGTTGCGTTTCTATAACAGAATCGGATTCGGATTAAGTTATGTTAGCAGAAAGTTTGATATTCAAAATAATTATCTAAACGTAGCTGTTGGTTCAAATTTTAACTTCCATTTTAATTTCAGATTGGGTGCAAACTATTCTATTTCAGAAAAAGTAGGATTGTATACCGGTATTTCTTTTGATCATTTTTCAAACGGAAACATGAGCGAACCAAATTTGGGTATTAATTATGTTACCGGTTATTTCGGTGGCTCTTTTAGTCTGGGTGAAACAACTAAAAGAGAAAAGCATGTTATTGAAAATCATGTGAAAAAGAATTCTTCTATCCTGTTCCTAAGTACAGGAGGAAAACACAGCAGGGCTCTTTCATCCAAGTTTTATTTCACGTCCTCACTATCGTATGAATTTAGCAGAGCGTTCTTTAGAAAGTTCCACTTTGGCATCGGTGGTGATTTGTTTTATGACTCTTCAGTTAAAAATAGTCTGGAGAAAATGTCAAAGAATTATAAGCCATCAAACAGCTTTCAAACAGGAATTCATGTTACTCAGTCACTTGTTTACAACAGAGTTAGCTTGTCTCTCCAGCAAGGTGTTTATCTTTTGCTCACCGAAAAAGTCGACAATTATCCAATTTATACTAGAGGGATTATCCAATATGAGGTATCGAAGCGAATGCTTTTAAGACTTTCCATGAAGTCACATTTTCATATTTTAGACTACCCAGAATTTGGATTCGGTTTTAAATTATAATTATTATGAAATATATTCTAATTGTTATTGGATCACTATCTGTCCTGCTGAATTCTTGTAAGAAAGAGGTGAACCTCAGCATCAGGAAAGTCGAAATACAACCTTTTGACCATATTCAATTAGAGAATGCATTTGATTTATATATATCGGAAGGTTCAACATTTTCGGCTTACATAAAAGGAGATGAAAAAGTCATTGAAAAAGTAAGCTTAGTGATAAATGGAGATACGCTTTATATTTCTGACAACAGAAGTCTTAGGTGGACAACTCCCACAAAAAACAAAATTGAAGTTTATGTTACATCTCCGCCTTTAAAAAGTATTCAAACAAACGGAGGCAGTGCTATTCGCACACTTACACCGATAACTTCAGAAGAATTTGGGTTAATACTTTCGGGAAAATCCTGCGAAGCTGAAATTGATTTAAATGGAGATAAATTTTATTACTGGAATAATTTCCCGACAGGAGGAAAGTTGACCCTAAGAGGCAAAACCAACGTTTTGAAAATTTGGAATGTGGCTCTAATGTCAGTTGATGCCAGAAATTTAAATTCGAATGTTGCAATAATAGAAAATTCTTCCAAAGGAGATTGCGTGGTGGAGGTAAATGATAAATTAGAGTATAGTATCAAAGGGACAGGTAATATCGAGGTATATGGAAATCCGGCTGAAATAATTGAGCTTGAAGTTACTTCAACGGGTCAATTGATAAGCCACTGAAGAAGTTTGTAATACATCAATTATAGTGAACTTGCTCCATCTGATTGACGGTTAAATAATCTTCATTTGATTTGGAGAGGCCAGCGACACAAATATATATACTCTATCTGTGGTTTGATGAATTGAATATGCATTATCACTTTCCAAACCTCCTAATGATTTATGCCATTCAATAATTGCTTCCTGACCAAATCCAAAACTTGAAATTAATAATAATGTTAGGAGTAATACTCTTTTCGTAGGTTGATTGTTTATGGCTGTACAAACAACTGAATATGGAATGATAATCAGTTTTTGAGTTTGTATTCATTACTGGTGTTCCAAATGAGATAGAAATAATTGTCATGAAAATACGCTACGGCTTTTATCGAAAATCCAGTGGGCTTTGAACATTTACTTCACTATTCCAGTACCTCAAACCTCACAGATGCCTCATTGCCTTCCTCGTCCATGATCGTGAGCTTATGAATTCCCGGTGTAGGAAGATAATTTATTGTATGGATCACAGATGTTGTGCCGATGAACTGATTATCAACGTGCCAGAATATTCGTGCGTTTTGTATAGGATGTGCAGCCTCGAATACAAAGCCGTTTACTTTCCCGCTAAGATCTTTTGTGGCCAGCAGATCGCTTCCGTTCTCGGGATAAATGATAGCGAGTTGATTGCCTGAAATGCCGGATTCACAGTCCGGATGAAACGGAGGAAGAGGCTTATATTCAGGATGGCTGTGGCGATAATACCAGGCCTGTAAAGGAGGTAATACAAAGCGTGAAACTGGTTTTGTTCTGTATCCGTTTGAACAATGAACATAAAACTGATAACTCTCTGTTACGTCGGTTAAGATTGTTTGATGAAAGTTGCAGGGAGTTGACCTCCTGGCATTTTTATGCACGACAACTGTTTCAGTCCGATTGCATTTGTGTGTGCTTCGGTGGCCGCTTTCTGCACAGATTTCCATCTTGATAAGTTCATCATGAGGAGGTTCAAACCAATTTTGTTCTGTGCTCAGTTTGCTGAACACATCAAACATTACCGGGGCAGCAGCGGAAGTCCCAATGATCTCAGGACGTCCTTCTCCGGAAGCATTTCCCACCCAAACTGCAACCAGGTATTCGGGTGTACAACCAACGGCCCAGGCATCCCTGTGACCAAAACTCGTTCCTGTTTTCCATGCTATCTTTTTCGAAGAGGAGAAATACTTCCATGAACTTTCCATATAAGGTCTGTTTACTTCCAGAAGTGTTTTTAAAATAAGGTATATGGATCCGGCATCGAAATGGGTCGATGACCGGTGGTCTCTTGAGGTTCTGTCTACTCCCTCCAAATATTTGGGCCTGTCCCAGGTTGTTTTATTGTACATTCCCGTAAGGTTGTAATAACTGAGTGTTCTCGCCATTCCTGAATAAACTCCGGCTATATCCCACAGCGATGATTCGGCACCACCCAAAATCAGAGACAGGCCATAGTGTTCAGCAGATTTGTCAATATGTTTTAAATCGGAACGTTGTAAAAGATGAAGGAATTTTTCAGTGCCGTATTCTTGCAGTAAATATACGGCAGGTACGTTCAGAGATCTAGCGAGGGCAGAACCTGCTCTAACAGCTCCGTCGTTTTGATTTTCAAAATTTTTCGGGGCAAAATTTTCAAACCTTAAAGGGATATCTGGAATTAGCATTTCATTATGAAGTTTTCCCTCCTGGGTTAGTGCAGCATATAAAAAAGGTTTTAGAATACTTCCTGTGCTCCTCGGGGCTCTTATGATATCGACATCTCTGGCATAGTTGACGTCGGTTGTGCCATTACCCACGTACGTAACGACTTCGTTCTTTCGGAGATCTACAATGAGTAAAGCGCTATTATGTATCTGGTTGCTGTTCAGCTTTTGCTGATAATTCTGAAGAAGCGATGTGAAATGTTCTTGTTTTTGAATATCCAGTGTACTTTTCAGCCGTTGACCCTGTCTTCCTTCTTTTATAAGTCTGGTCATTAGATGAGGCGCCAGTGTGGGAAGATCGGCAGGTGCTTCAACCAGGGGTTCTTGCAGAGCTAACTGATAGGTGAGTGAATCTATTTTTCCTCGTTCTGTGAGAATAGCAAGCACTCTGTTTCTCTTTTCGATCAAAAGGTCCCTGTTTCTTCCGGGATGAATCAGTCCGGGAGCATTTGGAAGAACCGCTAAAGTGGCAGCCTGGGCCCAAGACAGTCTTTCAGGGGGTAATCCGAAATATCGCCAGCTTGCAGCCTCGAGACCGACTACGTTTCCTCCGAAAGGAGCGTGAGAGGCATACATGTTCATGATTTCTTCTTTAGAATACCTGAGTTCCATGCGGTAAGACCAGATCATTTCGATAAACTTATTCCAAAGTGTTCTTTCGCTATTTCTTGACATCCTGGCGACCTGCATTGTGAGGGTACTTCCTCCGCTAACTACTTCGCCCGCCGAGAGATTCTGATAAAGTGCTCTGGCGAGGCTGATCAGACTGACTCCCCAGTGTTCCTCGAAGGTTTTGTCTTCGTACGAGATAATGGCTTCTCTGAACTTGTACGGGGTGCTGTCCAGTTCAGGGAATCTCCATTGTCCGTCCTTTGCGATTCGGGCATTCATTAACTGACCATTGCGATCCAGCAAAACGGTAGCGTGGGATTTATCAAAAAGAGGAGTCGGTAAACAGAAGAAAAAATAAACTGCAAAAACGAAGATCCCGAAGAAAAAGACCTTTTTTCTCCGAAACACGAAACAGTATTCCCCAACGAAGAACTTCACGCTATAAAACTTTGCCCCCCGGCCTTACAACGCTTACGCGATTTCCTTTCCGAAGACCGAAGATACTGTTGTCATACATGGCTTCACAGCGAACGGCCGGTAAATAGTACTCTCCAATATACGCAGCATGTAGTTTGATCACAAAGGTTTTACTGCTGTTTTTTCTCAGGTCAAAATAAGTATAGACCCTATCATCCCTGATATCCTGATAAGAATAATTTCCTCTGTCACCCATAGGGTCATTTAAATCCATGCGATGATTGTGAATTTCCCATCCACTCGGAAACAGTTGTGTAAGTGCCAGTTCCTGATAATCTCCACGCATTCCGGGATTTGAAACAGTAACTTCAGCATAGAAATCTGTTCCTTGCTGTAATTCTTCTACAGAAATTGTTTCACCTTTGACGTTCTTGTAAACCACGTTCAGGGAAAGATTGTTTTCAGTAGATTGTTCGTCGCCTGCCAGCGGTATGCCTTTAGCGATGAGTCGTACAAATAATATATCATTCCCTTTGTTCGAAAATTCGACGGTGGCGTATTCCTGATTATCTGATACTTTCAGATCTTCGAGTTCAAGAGGCAATTTACTATTTCCCGAAACAGATTTTCCCTTATAACTATACGTATAATTCATACCCGATGTACTTTTAGCACCTCCTGCAAACTGAGCGATAGCTTTGAGAGCATAAGCGGTTGTCTGAGTACTCATCCATTTTGAGCTACTTAATTTTTCGGAAAGTTCCCTTACAAGACCGGCTGCTTTAGATTTATCTCCGAGCAGAACAAGCGTTTCAATAATCATGGCCTGATCACGTTCCTCGGATCCGTATGTGTAACCCAGTTCCTGATATGGTTTAACCTGAGTTGCTTTATTCCTAACGAGTTTTTTTGCCACCTCTTTGTTGCCGATGAGTTGGTATGCTGCCGACAATCTCCACGCTGCCTGAACGCTGAGATCCTTGCTTTCTCTGAGACGGTTCATTGCGCTCAACTCAGGTTCTCCCGCAAGGCAAAGGGTATACAATCTGTATGCTTGAGCCAGATCATAGTTCGAATAATAATAACCGCGGTTCACGGGACTCCACTCCCGGGCCATTTTTCTTTGATAAGCAAGCCATTGTTTTTTCATTCCGTAAGGCAAAGCGAATCCCTTCTTTTCTGCTTCAAGCATAAAGTGCCCGGCATAAGTAGTTCCCCAGTCACTAGCATGTCCAGCTCCGGGCCAGTATCCGAAACCGCCGCTATTGAGCTGAAATTTGTGCAGCCTGTTTAGGGCTTCGCTGACATTCGTGTTTATTCGCGTTTTAAGGTCTTTATCTGTATTCATAATATCGGATAAATACAGCTGAGGAAACGCACTTGAAGTGGTCTGTTCAACACAACCGTGCGGATACTGAATCAGATAGGCCAGTCTTTTTTCAAGATTGATGGGTGGAATGGATGAAACTTCCAGAACAAGCGAATTCGTACCATTCATACCGGGTAACTTTAAATTGTAAGACCAGTTGTTTCCGGCCTCAACTACGGTTTCTTCGATGGTATGAACCGGTAAATTAGGATTTCGTACGTCGAGTTCAATTTCGTAGGTTGAACGTTCTTTTCCACTTGTTGCAATAATCTCAACAGTGGCTTTTCCTATTTTCTCTAATACATCCAGTTCAAAATTCACCACCTGATCACCTTCTGTGCTGAACTTTATTTCCCGGTAAGAACCACCTGTAACATTAAGAAGATGATTTGTCTTAACCTGTAATTTGACGTCTTTTACCGATTTGTCCATAGCAAAAACAGTGACGGGAAGGTTTACTTTTTCGGAAGGACCGAGCACTCTTGGTAGTGTCGCCAGTACCATTAGAGGTTTCTTTACGGGTACAGTCTTTTCTGCATGTCCGTAAGCTCCCTGTTGACCTGCTATAACCATGGTTCTGACCGATCCTATGTAGTTAGGTACAGAAATCTTGTGAGTAGCTTCTTTTCCTTTGGCAAGAGCGAAAGGCCCCAGGTATCTCACCATTGGTTTGAATCGTATGGTGTTTTCATTCCCGGGTTTGAGACTTCCGTCACCCCCAATTGTTAACAGGTTTTCCACCTTTGCACCGTAAGCACCAATTACCCAGTCATAAAGATCCCAGGTTTTCACACCCAGCGCTTCTCTGCTATAAAAATGACCCCAGGGATCAGGAGTCTGAAACCTGGTGAGATCGAGTAAACCTTCATCAACAACCGCGATGGTATAGGTCATCGGTTTTCCATCTTTTTCTTTCACTTTTATGGAAAAAGTAGATTCCGGTGCAAGTTCGTCGGGCATATTAATAACAGGAGTCAATTTGGTTGCCGGATCTTCCACCATGAGAGGAATTACACCATATAATCTAATCGGGGCATCATTTTCAGTTTGTTTATGTGGCTGAATCATCGTAATATGCACGTAGCAGTTCGGAGTCATTTCACTTGTTATCGGAAGTGTAAAAGAAGTTTCTGAAGCAGTGGTTTCAATCCAGAAGGCGTCTTTTACTTTTTTCCCGTCTTCTATGCTTATGAGCGCATGTCCGTTTTTGGAAGAAGGGAAACTGATTCTCGCTTTTTCTCCCACATTATATTTTTCCTTGTCTGAAGAAAAAACGAGCATATTTGCTCCATCAGGGTTTTTTCGGCCTGCTCTGCTCATCCAACTAGGCCAGTCAAAATAGGTCATAATTCCTGTGGAGTGACCGCTTTGGGTATTGGTGACACGAATTAGATACCTGCCCCAGTCATATTTACTAATTTTTATTTTGGCATACGCTTTACCGTCAGAATCTGTAGTTGCCTTCTGGCTGGAAACAGGACGCACATTACTGCGGGCTATATAACTCGCTAAATTGTCTGATCCTCGCTCCCACCACCAACTCCAGTCGACTTTATATACCTCTATTTCAAGCGCGGTGTTTTTAACAGCTTTTCCGTGTTTATTAACTGATACAAGTGGGAAAGAGTAGGAGGTATCCGTTTGAAGTGCTCCATATCGTGAAACCTCCGGGGATTTTATTCCAACAAAGGTTTCATACGGAGCGAACGGAACGGCGAACTGATCTGTGCTAAAATCTCCACCCGGTTCATAAGCCCTGGTTTTAAAAATAGCCTTTAGCATTCCTGGAGACTGGTCGTGGGCTTCAAGGGATGCCTGTATCATTTTTTCTCCCTGATCATCCAGATTTCCCTTGAAGATCATTTTTTCTTCCGGATAAAAACGTTTAGCAGGGTCATCGAACTGATAGTTTTTATAACGATCAAAGACTGTTGCTGTTTTGATATAATTTACGGTAATGTCTGTTTTTAGGTTTTTAGCCGGAGCACCGTGCAGCCATTTTACGGAGAGTTTTCCTGATACGGAATTGTTCTGAGCACTCAGGATTTCTTCGTCAAGTTTTAAATGGATCTTTAATCGGTTAGGTTTGACGGTTTCTATTTTTAAAGTTTTTCGGAAAACTGCCCCTCCAACTTTTACGGAAGCTTCCCAGTTTCCTGTAGGAGCATCGGGATCTGTAGCGGTAGTAAAAGAATAGAATCCGTTCAGCGAGGAGTTTCTTACCATTCGCTGCACCATCTGACCACGAGGGTTAGTGAGTTCGAAAATTACCGGATGATTTTCAGGAATAATATTTTCCTTGTCTTCCAGTATGAAGGATAAAAATAAAGTATCACCGGGTCGCCAAACACCTCGCTCGCCATAGATAAAGCCTTTTATTCCTTCCTGAATAACCTCACCACCAACATCAAATCGACTGAGAGCTAGAGAAGATCCGTCGTCTAGACGTAAGTAACCTTTTTGATTACCCTCCTCAGCGATAACGAAAAAAGGTGTTTTTCTTAATCTTTCCGACCGTGCTATTCCGTTTTGATCCGTAGTGAGACTCGCTATCTTTTGTTGTTGATAGTCGAAAAGCTGAACCTTAGCACCTGAAATCGGTTTGGCCGTAACAAGATCGGTAACCACTACGAAGACTTCACCGTTTGTTCCCTTCTTAGCTATAACTCCGATGTCTGAAGCGAAAATGTTTTTTACTACACTATTATCTCTATAATAAGAATACGAGCAAGGATTATCCTGCTCTTCATAATCATATCCGTAATAATAATCATCATAATAATAACCGTAACCGTAATCGCGGATGTAATCCCACTCTTCCTTTTCGGCGTCATCGTATTCATTCCAGTCAGATTCATCCATTTCGATATCCTCTTCTGTTTCGCACGGATACGTTGAGTGATGTTTTCTGAATCCTATTTCAACCCGATAAATAGACCCTTGATCAACCTTTATATATTGTGAAAGATCCAGATTGAATCTGTTCCATCTTCCGAGGTCAAGTGGCTTCCCTTTATCGAGATATATGGTTTTCTTTCTGATCACGCGTCCAACACGTTTCAGTTCCCGGTTACCGTCGTAATTGTTAACCTGAAAGAACTGAGCTATGTTATTTTCGTAAATTTTGATAATTCGGACATCTACCGCCTTCAGATTTACGGCCTCGAAGGGGACGATCATTCCGTTTGAAGATGGTAAAATAGTTCCTTTTCCGGTAAGACGAACAGCAGGTTTAAGTGCTTCAAAACGGACCTGAAACTGTTCCTGCCGATCTAGTAGGTATCCCTCACAATTTTTAATGGAACCGCTTATTATCACTGTTTTTTCACCGATAAGACGATTCGCCGGATAAATTCTTAATTCATTCGTTGAGACTGCGGTTTTAATGGAGTTGTAACCGCGGATTTCGACAAGTCCATCCAGGTTCTGACCATAAAGCAAGGGATCTGAAAAACGGACCAATACGTGCTGGTCCGGGTACTGAACTACCCTTTTAGTCGTTATCTTGAAATCGCCCAGGGCAGGAACCTCGTGTGTCAGCTGGCCACTTCCCTCAATGACTGCTTTTGAACCATCCCAGCGTATTGTGATCTCCTGAGCATTCTTCTTTCTCTCAATACTATCCACAACAAGGGTGTACATTCTGCCGTTTGGCTGCATCTCCCATTTAATCTTTTTCTTCTTTCCGCCGACTTCAAAAGAAATGCACTTGGAAAGCGTTTCCTTTTCTATTGCGTCTGCTGCTATCACTTGACCTAAAAACTGCTGCCATTTAACCGATTCGTTGCTGTATGCTTTGAGTCCGTCTGCTTCTACATTTATGGCTTGATTAACAACCTTGAATGGGAATTTGAAAACACGTAATTCTTCAGGCACGTCAGATACCTTTCCAAGATCAAATTCAACCCAGTAGGTCTCTCCGGATTTCAGCTTTTTTGACGGAATAAATTTCACCGTCTGAGGATCTGACCATACGGTTTTTCCTTGGATTTCCGGACTGATGGAAAAGAGCTCTTCGTCTACAGGTTCATTCGGTTTTATTTTGCCTTCCCTTGGTTTGACAAGCTGAATTTCAATAGCACTTTCCGAGGAAACGACACCGGACGTAAAGGCTGATAAGTATTTGGTAAATTCCGGATTGATGACAAAATCTTCTTCCGACTCTGTGCTACAGTTGGAAAAAAAGAAAATAACAGTCAAGATTACGAATACAACGGGAAGTGTTTTAAACTGAGACATAGGGCGTTGCGATATATTTTAGCAAATGTAATTAAAAATACAGGTTTTGCGAATTTTTTGCTTTCAGCCTTAATAAATAAATAATGTAAGTATGAATGAATAGATTCAACATGATGCTCAAGAAGTGCCTACTTTTATTTGTAATTTTGTTGCATGAGAATTTGTTTTTATTTGGTTCTGATCGTTTTTAGTTTTAACTCAAGTGCACAAAGCGATACTGTTTCGATTGTTTCCTACAATTTGTTGAATTTTCCAGACGGTCGAAATGATTGTATAAATAACGTCGTAGTTCCTGATCGGAGTGACACTTTGAGAAAAATTCTGGGGTATCTTGAACCGGATATATTTGTTGGTTGTGAAATCCAAACGGAAGCTGGAGCGGACAGTGTTCTTACCCGATCACTGAACGTTTTTGGGAAGAATAATTATGCACAGGCAAATTTTAATCTAAGTTCAACCTTGAACAATTGTCTTTATTACAATACCGACAAGTTAACGCTTCAGTATCAGGATCAGATCGTGAGTTCTCCAAGAAATATTGATCACTATGTGCTTTACTGCAATGACCCAAATCTGGGCGTATATTATGATACGACTTTTATTGAGGTCTATATGTGCCATTTAAAAGCAGGGAGCAGTTCGTCGAATGAGGCTGACAGAGCGGCTCAGACTCAAATTCTGAAGGATTTTATTGATTCAAGACCCTCTGACCGGAATCACTATGTTTGCGGCGACCTGAATGTATATTCGTCGAATGAAGCGGGATACCAGAATTTAGTGAGTGGAACAAACGGGCTGGTGGATCCAATTAATTCTCCCGGGAACTGGAACAATAATAGTTCGTTTGCTGCACTTCACACCCAGTCCACAAGAACTTCACTGAATTTTGATTGCGGATCCAAGGGAGGCAGTGATGACCGATTTGATCAGATCCTGGTGTCTCAAAATGTAATTAATGGCGCTGATAGCCTGAGATATCTTAGCGGGAGTTATGATGCAGTAGGGAACGACGGCAATCATTTTAACGGAAATTTGATCTCAACACTCGGTACGAGTAGTTATCCTGATTCCGTTGTTCGGGCTTTGTATTATATGTCTGACCACTTACCGGTCGCACTCAAAGCTGTTGTTACTTATCCCACCAGTAATGGATTGGCTCTTTATCCGGTTGTTTCACCTGTTTCCTGTCCGGGAGGCAGCGATGGTACCGCACAGATTGTTCCGAACGATGGCCAGTCGCCGTATTCCTATCAGTGGGACAGCAGTGCAGGTAACCAGACGAGCCAGACAGCTGTTAACCTTTCGGGTGGATCGTATTGCGTAATAGTAACTGATGCACTTGGGGAAGTAGACGATTACTGCCTAATCGTTCCCGAACCTGATCCTTTTTCATCGACCGTTTTCAGGCAGCCTGATCAGGGTGGATGCGAGGGTGAAGCACATATGTTTATTGAGGGAGGTACGGAACCATATACGATTGAATGGAATGATCCTGCTCAACAAACCGGTGTTTCAGCAATCAACCTTTGTGCAGGATCTTATACTGCCACTGTAACGGATGCCAACGGGTGTGAATATTTTGTTGAGGTATTTATTGACGGACCAAGTAATTTGTTTGAAAAATCAGCAGATTATGTTGAGGTTTACCCAAATCCGGCGGGAAGTGAGTTATTCATCAGCGGATTAAAATATCTTTCTTTCCGCGTATTCAGTTCAACAGGTCAGGAGATAACCTTAATGGGATCGACTATAAATCCTAATTTGTTTAAACTGGATTTACGATCTCTTTCTGAGGGTATTTATTATCTTCACATAGCATCTGATCATACGTTTGAGATAATTCGTTTTGTAAAGATGTGAAAGTGAGTTAACACTTGCTGCAGATCTTGAATATTATCTTCGTCTCACATCTGTTTGCAGGGATTTCATTATTTTTCAGCATTGATTATTGAACACATGGCAAAATTAAGACCTTTTAAGGCGGTAAGACCCACAAGAGACAAAGTTCAATTGGTTGCTTCACGGCCTATATACACATATAAACCGAGTACTTTGGCTGCCAAAATGGATGAGAATCCTTTTACCTTCATACATATAATTCATCCCGAATATTTTGAAGTGGATGAAACGCGAACAGCGCCGAATTCAACGGAAAGATTTCAGAAAGTTAAGGCTAAATATGAAGAGTTTCTGAATGAAGGTATTTTGATACAAGATTCTGAACCCACTTATTACGTTTATCGTCAAACGAAAGGCGGACATGCTTTCCTTGGTGTAATTGCAGGTGCAAGCATAGAAGAGTACGAAAAGGACCTGATAAAAAAACACGAAGCTACCCTCACTTTGAGGGAGGAAATGTTTACGAATTACCTTGATATTGTAGGAATAAATGCCGAACCTGTATTATTAAGTCACAGGAAAAGTCATCGAATCGATGATATACTTGAAAAAATTACTGCAAAACGTCCGGAATATGAATTTACTACCACAGATCTGATCACACATGAGTTATGGGTAGCAACCAAGGAAGAGATGGAATCCCTGCGTGAAGCTTATGAGGAAATAGAATATCTGTATATTGCTGACGGACATCACCGATCTGCATCATCCGTTCGATTGGCAGAAAGGAAAAGAGCTTTTAATCCGGAAGCAAAAGACAGGAATTTCGAATCTTTTTTGAGTTTCTTTATTGACGAAGAAAGACTTCAGATACTTCCGTTTCACCGTTTGTGTAAATCATTGAACGGACTTTCTTCAAAAGCATTTTTTGAGCGCCTTCAACACTCGTTCAATATTAAGAAACTCGATGAGCGTAAAGAACCTCAGAGCATGCATTGTATTCATATGTATTTTGAAAGGGAGTGGTTTAGTTTGGAGGTAAAAAAGGAGTTACTGCATTTTGAAGATACGGTGAGTTCGATTGATGCTGAAATCCTGACAAGGAAGATTCTTTCTCCGATTCTCGGAATACACGACCTAAAAACAGATGAGAATATCGAGTTTTTGAGTGGGAATTACGGACTTGAAAAGTTTGAACAGTTGATAGACGATGGTGTTTATAAGGTGGGTTTTGTTTTATATCCCGTGACCATGGATCAAGTAAAGGCCGTTGCGGATGAAAACGCTGTAATGCCACCGAAATCGACCTGGGTAGAACCCAAATTAAGGAGTGGACTGACAATTTATACTATTGACGAATGATCGCAGAGAATTTACTCAGAATAAAAAAAGGTATTCCACAGGATGTGACTTTGGTTGCAGTATCTAAAACTAAACCACCAAAAGATATTTTAGAGGCATATTCCGCGGGACATCGCATTTTTGGTGAAAACCGCGTGCAGGAACTGACTGAAAAATATGAAGCACTTCCGAAAGATATAGAATGGCACATGATAGGACACCTTCAAACAAATAAGGTGAAGTACATTGTTCCCTTCATCTCATTGATACATGGTGTGCATAAATTCAAGTTGCTTAAAGAGATTAATAAAGAAGCCGTTAAGATCGAAAGGGTGGTTGATGTGCTTTTACAATTTCATATTGCACGTGAGGATTCGAAATTTGGGTTTGATTTTGACGAAGTACGTGCCATGCTAGAGTCCAGGGAGTTTACCGAATTACAAAATGTTAATGTACGGGGCGTGATGGGGATGGCAACTTTTACTGAGGATCGGGAAATCATTGAGAATGAATTCAGAACTCTTAGTAACTATTTTCAGGTGCTCAAGAGTAATTATTTTAAGTTCAATGATACGTTCAGTATTATCTCGATGGGTATGAGTGGAGATTATGAAATTGCAATTGAACAGAGAAGCAATATGGTACGCCTTGGTAGTTCTATTTTTGGGGAAAGATGAAAGCACCGGTTTTAGTAATATTTGTAGTCATTCGGTTACTTGTTTGTTCACAGGAAGCCTACGTTGATAGTCTTGAAAGGAAAAGAGAAGAGCATTCTGTGATGCTTCTTGAAACCGATCAATTATTAAATGAAAAAGAGCAGCGTGGCATTGTACGTCTGGATTATTTTCCTGTTGATACTACCTGGAGGATAGAGGGAAAACTGATAAAGGACAAGGGTAAGAAATTTGAAATGCCAACATCTACCGAAAGAAAACCTATTTATCGTCGATACGGATGGGTTTGCCTCAGACATGATGGAAGGGAATTTCGACTTGCAGTTTATGAGAACCTGGATCTAAAGGGTAAAGAATACAAAGACTATTTGTTTCTTCCTTTTAAAGATGCCGGAGCACCATTAACGACATACGGGGGAGGGCGCTATATCGAATTATATAAACCGAAAACCACAAAGTCTACTACCATTATCGTTGATTTTAACACGGCCTTTAATCCCTATTGTGTTTATTCTCACAGGTTTTCATGTCCGATAACTCCGGAGATTAATCACCTTGATTTTAAAATACCTGCCGGAGAAAAGAATCCGATTTTTTTAAAAACCGATGGGCAATAAGCGATGATTATGGTCCTACTTTTTTCACCCTCGAGCCGTCAGAATATATCTCTATGCGCAATTCCGTGGAATTCGGATTTATTTCCTGACCTAAAAGATTAATAACTTTAATGACATGGGGTTTTTCGTGGTCATTCATGATGGCCACAATTTCATCATGGGTTTCCGTGGTTCCGTCAAAATCAGTTTGTTTTATTCGGTAATAATAGAGAGAGCCCTTTTCTACCTCTCTGTCTTCAATTTTATACTTTTGCTGAGAAGAAGAATTACCCTTGGACATTACGGTTGCAACCGGAATCCAGAAAGATCCATCCCGGCTTCTTTCAACTCTGAAGTAATCATTGTTATTTTCAGAAGCTGTTGTCCAGCTCAACTCGTTGTAACCCGGCATGTCCTTTCCATAAAACGATGAAAATTCAACGGGAAGACTGATTGGCGTGCAATCCAAAGAAGCCGTTCCTGTCCAGTTAATTTGATAACCACCTCCGCCGGCGGTCCAGTTATTTACCATTAGAACATATACCTGACCCGCAGACACATTTAGTGGTTGTACCCATCCATTGCCGTAAACATCTTCTGAAGTATCTCCTGCACCGTTACCTAAACCGGTATTTCCTGTGGTCGCGGCATAAGAACAGCGAACAGGCGTTCCCAAAGTGGAGCAATCGACATTTGGGCCATACAGGGCGAAATCAAGATCCTCACTGTTGTTCACCGGATCTATTGTAAAGGCAAGAGAACCACTTGTTGCTGTTTCGAAATAATACCAGCTTGAAAAGGTTTCACCAGTAACACAGCCGGAACAGCCCTCGGTTGTAGAGCCTGGTCCGGGAGACGAACCCGAAAGGGGGTTGTTACTACAAACCTGAACAGCCCCGGTAAGACAATCTGCCAGTCCGTCAGGCTGTCGTGCAGCACAAGGTACGCATGAGAAATTCGCTGTCCAACCGGGTCTCCGTGTAGAACCGTCAGAATACATTCTAAAAGTAAGGCAGCCCGAACTGTTATTTGCTGTTGCTGTATAATTTGTTCCTGCTGATTGTAATAGTGAGATTTGGGTACTATTTTGCGCAGGACCGTTCAGTATTCGCAAATAATCATAGGCACCCCAAAACCAATGGTACTCAAAATCCCAGCTTGAGAAATTTGCGCGTAAACAGGTCCCGGAGGTAGAAGGACAAAAAGTTCTATAAACGTTATTAATGCTATTTGAATAATTACCCCCTGGTCCTCCGTCATCATAATAAGTTCCAGAGCAAGTAGACACCGGACATCCTCCACTGTAGGTGTTCTGCACACCAGTTGTTGAATGATAATACGTTTGCGAATGACTATAAAGTTGGGTCATCGAAAAAACGATAATAATGCATACTAATTTCTTCATGGCATTAAGTATATCAAATAATTATTCAATGATTTTAGAGGTGGGGGCCGGTGTTGGCGTGCTCTGTGGGAAAAAAGCACCAAGCTTTTCCATGGCCTCCAGCGTAGAATCCAACAATAATGTCAGGCCTGATGCTTCATCCTGCACTTCAACAATGGTACTCTCGGTTCTGATATTATCGTAAATACTAACATCTATTTTGAGATAGTCCTCGAGACTATAAATTTGACCCGATTTGATTTCAAAGGATTTCGAGCAGAGGTAGTCGTATTGCCTTAACTTCAAAGGATCATTTTTCAATGTTTCTAACTCTTCGCTTGAAAACTGATTGTTCAGAAATATTTTCGTGAGCGTATCCAATTGCTCATAGGAGAATTTTCCTTCCTCAACAGGAACATTTATTTCCTGACTGTTTTGAGCACTTATGGAAAGCGACCCAAAAACCAGAAAAGAAGCGATGAATAACAGTTTTTTCATGATTAATTGTCCATTTATTAAGACAAACTTAAAATGAAGAATCTGTTCTGCCAAAAAAAATATTTTGGTAGAAAATAGAGATTTAAGCCTTGATATTCATTTGTTTACCTGTATACACTGAGTTTTAGGGATTGAATAAAGAAATCAATGATAGTTATATTTCACATTAATTATTTAGGACTTGTTTTTTTTAACAAGCGTAATGTTTTTCTTAAAATAAGACTGAAAGTAATTTTTTGATTTTAGCTGTCGACAAATAGGGTTTGAATTCAAAATATTAAGTAGTGTTAATCAGTATGTCATTTGTTGAGTTAAAGGCACTGACAATCTTTTGAATTAAGCACGGATACTCCGATTTAATTCGCGTTTCAAAAAAAACAGTTTTGACTTCCTTTATTAGTCCTTAATTCATTAACTTCGCCACACAAATCTTGGAAAATACAGAATTATGAGTTATGATATCATCGTTGTGGGTAGTGGTCCCGGAGGTTATGTAACAGCCATTCGATCTTCTCAGTTGGGTTTTAAAACAGCCATTATTGAAAAGGAATCATTAGGGGGAGTTTGTTTGAACTGGGGGTGTATCCCTACTAAGGCCTTGTTAAAAAGTGCCAATGTATTTGAATATCTGTCTCATGCTGCAGATTACGGGATATCAGTGAAAGAAGGAAAGGCCGACTTCGGTGCAATGATTAAAAGGAGTCGAGATGTTGCGGAAGGAATGAGCAAAGGAGTTCAGTTCCTGATGAAGAAAAATAAAATTGACGTAATCAAGGGTACGGGAAAAGTAGTAGCAGGTAAGAAGGTAGAGGTTACCGATGAAAAGGGAAACAAAGAAGTTTATGCTGCTGATAAAGGAATTATCATTGCTACGGGTGCACGTTCTCGTCAATTACCTAACCTTAAACAGGACGGCAAAAAAATCATTGGATATCGTGAAGCGATGACCTTGAGCAAGCAACCCAAGAAAATGATTGTGGTAGGATCAGGAGCGATAGGAACGGAGTTTGCGTATTTCTATAATGCAATTGGTACAGAAGTTACTTTAGTAGAGTTTATGCCGGCAATCGTTCCTGTAGAGGATGCCGAAGTATCCAAAGAGTTGGCTAAAACCTTAAAAAAGCAGGGTATCAAAGTTATGACTAACGCATCGGTAGAAAAGGTTGATACTAGCGGAACAAAATGTAAGGTTACTATCAAAACAAAAGACGGCGAACAGATTGAGGAGTGTGATATCGTTTTATCTGCCGTAGGAATCGAAGCAAATATTGAAAATATCGGACTCGAAGATCTCGGTATTATTACTGATCGAGGCAAAATATTGGTGAATGATTATTACCAGACAAACATTCCCGGTTATTTTGCTATCGGAGATTGTGTTCCCGGTCCTGCTCTGGCGCACGTTGCGAGTGCAGAGGGGATAATTTGTGTTGAAAAACTGGCTGGTCATCATCCAGAACCGCTTGATTATAACAATATTCCGGGATGTACGTATTGTTCTCCTGAGGTTGCTTCCGTTGGATTCACTGAGGAAAAAGCGAAAGAGGCGGGTTATGATGTAAAAATCGGAAAATTTCCTTTCTCAGCTTCAGGAAAAGCCAGTGCAGCAGGAGCCAAAGAAGGTTTTGTTAAACTTATTTTTGATGCCAAATACGGAGAATTATTAGGTGCTCATATGATAGGATATAATGTTACAGAAATGATCGCTGAAATAGTTGCGATTCGAAAACTAGAGGTAACCGGAGAAGAATTGATTAAAACCGTGCATCCGCATCCTACCATGTCAGAAGCGGTTATGGAAGCCGCAGCGGCAGCGTATGATGAGGTAATTCATTTATAGATTGCAATCGAACAACTGAGACCCGAAACGATGTTTCGGGTTTTTTTATTCTTTGGCGAAAGCTATAAGTTTATTTGCAAATGCATTCCACGAGAGGTAATCGCCCTCTGCAGAATTATAGGTCTCCTTTTTTGCGTTTTTTGCCAGCATACGTCTGATTCCGTCAGCAATGGATGATGGGTTGACCTCCGGAACAACAACTCCTTGTTTTTCATCGGTAATAAACTCAGAGAGTCCACCTACGTTCGTTGCGACTACAGGTTTATTGAAGTGTTTTGATATGGCAATAATCCCGCTTTGGGTTCCTGATTTGTAGGGCAAAACCACGCATTCGGATGCTGAAAAGAAAAATTTCACCTCTTCATCAGGGATGTATTCGAGAAATAAATGCACTCTGTTTTTTAAGGAAAATTTATCCATTATTTTTCTGTAGGGTTCAAAGCTTCCATAAACCTCTCCTGCAAGGATCAGATGAATATCTTTATCAAGAAGAGATAAAGACTCCAGAAGCAGATCGAGTCCTTTATAATCCCTTATGAGGCCAAAAAATAAAATGTAGCGGTTATTTTCCGGCAGATTCAGTTGATTTAATGCTTGACTTCTGTCAATTTTATCCCCGAAATGGTTATAAACAGGGTGTGGGAACGAATTTACCCTGATTTTCGGATATGACCCTTCTATTTGGTTTCTTACAGCTTCCGATAAGGTAATTATTTTACTGTTTCTATTAAAGAAATAATTTGAAAGGAGTTTGTCGAATTTTCCCTTTTCATGCGGGATTGCATTATGGACAATTGAGATAACTTCGCAATGGTTCTGCATTTTACCTGCGATATAACCCAAAGATGGAGCCATGTAAGGCAACCAATAACCTATCAAAAGCAAATCCGGATGAAACTGTTGAATTTTTTTTAAAGTGCTTTGATAGGAGATTGGATTTACAGCATTTAATACTCGCACAGTTTCTATTCTGTCCGGTTTATCGTTATCGGTGACGTACTGCGTTTTTCCGGGGAAAAGAAAAGACGGATACTGTAAAGAAAAATTGAATGCTTTTATATCGTGATCTTTTTCTAACGCTCGGAAAAGAGCCCCATTAAACTGAGCTATACCTCCACGATAAGGGTAAAAAGTCGATAAAAATGCTATTCTCATTGAAGTGCGAAGATAAAACAATTCTCTGAGCAAAAATATATTGTAAAGGTCGGATGATTTTAACGTAAAAGGTTTTAGAATGCTTTGTGAATGGTTATCTTTGTTTCGCATCACATAATATTATCTGTAATGAAAATTTTAATGGTTTGTTTGGGCAATATTTGTCGTTCGCCTCTTGCGGACGGATTGCTTCGGAAGAAAGTTGAGGAGCACGGGCTAAATGTAAAGGTTGATTCTGCCGGCACCGGGGACTGGCACGTAGGAGAAGCACCGGACCCCAGAATGCGACAAACAGCGAAGGATTTCGGACTTTCCATAGATGATTTGCGAGGCAGACAATTTAAAGTAAAGGATTTTGATGAATTCGATCGAATTTATGTGATGGACAAAAGCAATTACCAGAACGTGGTTTCGCTGGCGCGTACCAAAGAGGACGAGAATAAGGTACAACTTATATTAAATGTTTCAAAACCCGGAAAAGACATGGAGGTTCCTGACCCTTACTTCGGAGGTGACCGTGGATTCAGGGAGGTTTTCGAAATGCTCGATGAAGCGACGGATATTATAGTGGAAGGACTAAAAAAGAATTAGATGGGAAAAGGTCGTCTTTATTTATTACCTACAACATTAGGTTCTGAGCAGTGGCAGCATGTGATACCCTCGGAAGTAGCAAGTCTTGCGTCTGAAACACGTCATTTTGCTGTTGAAAATGTCAAATCAGCAAGGCGGTATTTGAGAAAGTTAGACAGAAATTTCCCCATTGATGATTCCACTTTCTTTGAACTGAATAAAAAAACAGCACCGGAAGAACTTTCTTCTATGCTAAGGCCTTTGAAGGAGGGTTTTAATCTGGCGATAATTTCGGAGGCCGGTTGCCCTGGAATAGCTGATCCCGGATCCGATCTTGTTGCTCTCGCTCATCAAAAAGGATTTTTTGTAAGTCCCCTTACAGGCCCTTCTTCTATTCTTCTCGCTTTGATAGGTAGCGGGTTCAACGGTCAATCTTTTGCCTTTCACGGTTATGTTGCCAAGGACAGAAAACAACGGGTAAGGGATTTCAAAGATTTTGAGAAAATTGCTTCAAAAACAGGCCAAACTCAAATCTTTATGGAAACCCCTTTTCGTAACATGAACTTGCTGGAGGACATTCTGAACGAATGTATGGATAGCACGCTGTTATGCATAGCCTGTGATCTGACTTTACCGACGGAAAGAATTCAGACCATGACGGTTGCCAAGTGGCGCGAAAATGCATTTGATTTATCTAAGCGTCCCACAATGTTTTTAATTGGCCGGTCTTTTTCCCCCAGATAATCTTCACAAAATATTTCTGCAAAAACACCCTCATATAAATCTATTTGGAAACTGGCATTACCTGCGCTTTTCGGAGGGATTGTTGAGCCGGTTTTGTCCCTCACGGATATAGCGGTGGTTGGAAATATAGGATACGATGAGTTCTCGGGTTCTAACGAGAATTTGTCTGCCGTTGCAGCGGTTGGTATTGCCGGGAGCCTTATTTCTGCCATGGTGTGGATTTTTGCTCAGATGAAGAGTGCAATTTCCGCGGTAGTATCACAGTCGTACGGAGCGTTGAGGATGAGGGTTATGGCCAGTCTGATCCCTCAGATGATATATTTTAATTTGTTGGTTGGTTTCCTTGCCATGATGGCGACTTATTTTACCTCTGAATGGATTTTTGAAAATCTGTTATCTGCTCGTGGTGATGTTTTGAAGGATGCTACTGCTTATTTTGATATCCGCGTGATTGGTTTTCCATTGACACTTGTTACGTTCTCTGTTTTCGGAGTTTTCAGAGGTATCCAGAATACGGCCTGGGCAATGATCATTTCCTTGATCGGAGGTTCTGTAAATATACTTCTGGATTTTGTATTCGTTCTCGGTTGGGGTGATATGGTGGCTCCTATGGGAGTTGAGGGAGCCGCATTGGCCAGCGTAATCGCTCAGCTTATAATGTTTATAATCACGCTCTATTTTTTAATATTTCATTCAAAGATTCGATTGATGAATACGCGTCGGATAAATCCCTATTTCCCTCGATTATTAAGGATTGCCGGGAACCTTGTTCTAAGAACTTTTACACTGAATGTAGCACTTATTTTAACACATAAATTCGCGAATATTTATGGTCAGGCTGAGGCTGCTACGCATGCCGTCATGCTCAATCTATGGTTGTTTTCAGCTTTTTTTCTGGATTCTTTTGCGACTGCTGCAAACGCAATGGCCGGAAAATTCCTTGGTGCAAGAGACAGGGAAGCCCTTGTTCTTAATCTGAAAAGGAATATACTTTTAAGTTTTTCGGTATCCTGTTTACTTGGTTTTATTCTTTTTTTCTTTGATAAATCGATTATGGGATTACTTATTGATAACGCTGCAGTATGGCAACTTTACCCTGTTATTCTCCCTATATTTCTACTCTGTCTTCCTGTCAATTCTGTAGCTTTTACGCTCGATGGTGTTTTCAAAGGAATGGGTGACGCTAAATTTTTACGAAATGTACTTTTGATCTCTACTTTATGCGCTTTTTTGCCGATCTTACTGTTCGGACATTATTTTTACCCTGGTCTAGAGGTCATTTGGTTTGCAATTTTGGCTTGGATGGTACTAAGAGCAATTATTCCCTATTATTATTTTAAAAGGAGGATAACGGGTTTGTAAAAACCAGAATAAATTCATAGATTGTTTTTAAATTCATTTATTGTTAATAATTTAAAGCAATTGGCTCTACAAAAAAAAGTTTTTAAGCACCTTTAATTTCGAATTTATCGAGGTATATAATTGATTAATCGAAAAAAACGAATGTTAAACTGATTTTAAATTTAAAGTGGCTTTTCGATAAAAATTATGGAATAAAATATAAAATCACTTGTGTATGAACATAAAAATTACTTTCTTTCGGGGAAATTTTTACATAATTCATTTTCTATGAACTTAAAAAATATTCTTTGCGTATTTTTTGTGGCCTTCAGTATGCTTCTTTTAGCTCAGCCTCCGGCAATTAAAAAGGCTGAAGTAGCGTATCGAAACGGAGCTTATTTCGAGGCAGCTGAACAACTTTCTTCGGCATATGAAAAGATTTCTCCAAAGAATGCGAGAGCTCTGGCTCAAAAGGCTGAACTGGCTTACAAGGCGGGTTATTCATATGAAAAGGCTTTTAATGATGAAAAAGCAGCTGAATGGTACCAGCGAGCGATCGATCTGAAATATTATGACGAAAACCCAAGTGTTTATTTTCGTCTGGCCGGAATTCACCGAAAAAATGGCGAATATGATAAGGCACGTGAAAATTATCAGGAATACTTGAAACTGGTTCCTGGAGATGAACAGGCTACCAACGCACTTGCTTCTCTGGAGAAAGCTGTGGTTTTAAAGGATAACAGAACGCGATACAGCGTAAAGGCAGAATTCAAGATCAATGATGAAGGGATGGATATGGCTCCTACGGTTTCTGACAGAAGGGGTAATGCCATAGTTTTTGCTTCAACCAGAAAAGCTCCTGTTGGAGGAGGAGATAAAGACCCTATTACAGGAGAAGGATATTTCAATATCTGGCAGGTGGAAAAGGACAGAAGCGGAAACTGGACACCACCAATTTTATTTGAAGGAGATAGTATTAATACCGAACACAGCGAGGGGACAATGGTTTTCGACGGTCGATTCAGAAATGCATTTTTTACGCGTTGCCCAATGATCAAAAAGAAGAACCTTGGTTGTGAGATATGGGTATCTGAAAAGAAAGGTAGAGGTTGGGGTATTCCGGTAGAGATAGATCTTGGACAGCATGATTCAATAAGCGTTGGACATCCTTGTCCTAACGAGGATGGTTCTATTCTCATTTTTGCCAGCGATCTTCCCGGTGGTCAAGGAGGTAAGGATTTGTGGTATACAAAATATGAGCGTAGAGAGAAATCATGGTCGGCACCGGTCAATCTCGGGCCTGAGATCAATACTCCCGGTGATGAGCTCTTCCCGACTTTTGCGCTAAACGGAGATTTGTTGTTTTCATCGACAGGTCATCAGGGATTAGGCGGTCTGGATATCTTCAGAGCTGAAAAGGCGGGAGACGACGGAGTTACATTTAAGAACATTCAAAATGTTGGAACTCCTCTTAATTCAGACTCCGATGATTATCACCTTACCGAATTGGATAAAAGAAACGGATATTTCACATCAAACAGGTCTGGATCCAAGGGTTCTAGAAATCTTCCTGATATCTGGTCTTACGAGCTTCCTCCGAATATTTTCGACCTTAAAGTTATAGTTGCTGAAGTAGGAAGTCCGAACCGTATTGAAGGGGCAACTGTTGAAGTGACTGGTGATAATGGAGATTCCTTCCGTGGTGTGACCAATGCACAGGGTTCCATTTACTGGGATAAGAAGCCGGATGGAAGCCGCTATATAAACGAAGAGGTAAATTATACAGTTAAAATCTTACCTCTGGAACGTTTCCATGAGAGCGACGATGTTGAACAGTTTACTACGGTAGGCCTGGAGGTTGATCAGAATTTCATAATTGAAATGACCTTGCTTCCCAAGACGCCTATTGTTCTTCCTGAAGTTCGATACGCTCTTGGTTCTGCTGAGCTTCAGATTATCGAAGGTGAGATCAACTCAAAGGATTCACTAAACTATGTGTTCAGACTGTTGGAGGAATATCCCGGTATGGTTCTTAAGCTTGTTTCGCATACCGATGCACGAGGATCTGCAAAAGCAAACGAATCTCTTGCACAGCGCAGAGCACAGTCGTGTGTCGATTACCTGGTAAATGAGAAAGGAGTTAATCCTGCCCGTCTACAGGCAGTCGGTAAAGGAGAGAATCAGCCGAGAACAGTTTACAAGGTAGGAGAAGAATACTACGTGAATAAACCGCTTAATCTGGAGTTTGAGTCCATTGAACTTACAGAGAAATATATCAATCAGTTCAAGAAATCGAATCCTGAGTTGTTTGAAAAATTGCATCAGTTCAACAGACGTACAGAAGCTGAGGTTATTCGAATGGATTTTACAGCTGAGGTAAAAACCGAAGAAAAGCCTGAGGAAAAACCTGAATAAGCGATAAATTTTAAAGTATGATAGAAAAAAGAAGCCCGAAAACCGGGCTTCTTTTTTCTATTTTAAGATTATCTCAAGGCATAGGACAAAACCTCTTCTATAAACTCTTTTGGAGCTTCGGCGTGTATCCAATGCCCTGCCTCTTCGATCGTATGAAAATCGGCAAGGGGGAAATATTCACGAATTTGATCATAATCTTCTTTCTCCACATAATCAGACTTACCGCCGGAAATAAAGAGGCAGTCTACCAAAGCTTCTTTCTTAGGCAAAGCCTTGACTATTTCGGGTAATTTTTCTTCCAGGACTTTTATATTTATGCGCCAGGCGAGTTTTTCTTTTTCCTCCCAGTACAGATTTTTAAGTAAAAATTGTCTTACCGACTGATCGTGGATATATTCAGACAGCTGATCTTCTGCTTCTCCACGTGAACTTATTTTTTCCGTATCGACTGATTTAAGACCGTCAATGATTTTATCGTGGTGTATGGGATATTCTTTAACCCCCATGTCAACAACAATCATTTTATCGATGCTGTCAGGATATTTCTGAGCGTATCGCATCACAGTTTTGCCTCCCATTGAATGACCGATGAGTATAATATTTTCCAAACCGTGTTGGTCGACAAACTCTTTAAGATCCTCGGCTAAAATATCGTAATTGAATTCATCACTCCACCCGGAATGCCCGTGATTGCGCTGATCTACCAAATAGACTTCAAAATAATCGGCAAGTTTTTTACCATGAGTTTTCCAGTTGTCAAGAGATCCAAACAAGCCATGCAAGATGATCATTGGCTGTCCTTCTCCCAATTTCTTATAAAATAGCTGCATCCTGATTGTTTTTGAATATTAATTAGAAAGTAATTTCTTATATCTTCGGATAGTCTCTTCCAAGCCCAGGTAGAGCGCATCCGATATAAGAGCATGGCCAATACTTACTTCTGACAACCATGGAATTGTTCTTTTGAAATAACCTAAATTGTGAAGATTGAGGTCATGACCGGCGTTTAGTTCCAAACCAAGCTCAGCTGCTCTTTGTGCTGCTTCCAGATATGCTTTAACAGCATTTTCTGCATTATGACTGTAATGCTCTGCGTAAGGACCTGTGTAAAGTTCAATGCGATCTACACCGATTTCCGCAGCACCATCAATATTTCTAAGGTCGGTATCTACGAAGATAGAGGATCTTATACCTTTTTTCTTAAGAATTGCACAAATTTCTGTTAGGAACACTTTGTTTTTTACCGTGTCCCAACCTGCGCTCGAGGTTAAAACATGTGGAGGGTCAGGAACCAATGTAGCCTGTTCCGGAACTGTATCCTCGACGAGTTTTAGGTATCGATCGTCGGGATAGCCTTCAATGTTGAATTCAGTAGTTACAATTTCCTTTAGATCATAAACGTCTTTAGTTGTGATGTGCCTTTCGTCGGGTCTTGGATGGATGGTGATTCCATCTGCTCCAAATCGCTCGCAGTCAATAGCTACCTGTGTTACGTTTGGTAAATTTCCACCTCTGGCATTTCTTAGGGTTGCAATTTTATTGATATTTACACTTAATTTCGTCATGGTTTGAACTAATTTTGTAGTAACAAAGTTATATACATTAAAGTAGAATTACTACTTTGGTCGAAGACAATGATAGCAATAGAACTAATATCAGAAGAAATTCCTCCGCTGAAGCATACCGACAGCGGAGAACTGGCCTTACAGTGGATGGAGGAATTCAAGGTTAATCATTTACCAGTACTGAAGGATGAAAACTTTGTAGGACTGCTTTCGGAGAATGATCTTTTGGATAAGGATGATCTGAAGAAAACGCTGCATGAGTTATTTGATCATTTGCCACGGCCCTATGTTAACGGTTCCTCTCACATTTATGAAGTTCTTGCAAGAGCATCTGATGCCCATGTTAGTGTTGTAGCTGTTCTTGATTCCGAAGAAAACTATTTGGGTTGCATTAGTTTGCTTGATCTTATGCAAAAAATCGCTGATACCGGAAGTATCAAAGAAACGGGCGGTATAATCGTTCTGGAAATTAATGATGTTGATTATTCACTGGCACACATTTCACAAATTGTTGAAAGTGAAAACGCGAAGGTGTTGAGTTCATTTATCACTTCCAATCCGGCTTCCAGACAACTGGAACTTACCTTGAAACTTAATGTGGTAGAACTGGGAAGGGTAATTCGTGCTCTCGAAAGGTATGACTATAACGTGAAACTCAGCTTCCAGAAAAACAGTCATCACGATGACCTCAAGAATCGTTATGACGAATTAATGAAGTACCTGAATATTTAAGTATGAATGTAGCGGTCTATTCCAGAAAGATAGTTAAGCACGAAATCGAATTTTTCAAAAGATTTTTCAGTCATTTGGAGGATTTGAACTGGAACCCAATTCTGGAGTCATCATTCAAGGAACAGTTGGTTAGTAAACTGGGAATCTGTGAAAACTGCGATACATTTGATAATTATAAGGATTTTAGAACGGGTATTGACCTGGCGGTAAGTATTGGGGGGGATGGTACATTTTTGAAAACGGTAAGCTTTATCAGATCAAGCGGTGTACCCATTATTGGTATTAATACAGGCAGATTAGGATTCCTGGCGAATACGAGTACCGAGGATTTTGAAAAAACACTCGAAAGGGTAGAAAAGAAAGATTTTGAGTTTCAAAAAAGATCCCTTTTACGTGTGGAAACCGCAGACAATATTTTTGGAGAGCATAACCTTGCTCTGAATGAGCTGGCTGTCCACAAAAAAGACACCTCCTCAATGATTACGGTGCACGCAACTCTCGACGGAAAGTATCTAAATTCATATTGGGCAGACGGACTTATTGTGGCTACACCCACCGGTTCAACGGCATATTCCCTCAGTTGCGGAGGACCCATTATAACTCCCGGCTGTGCGGTTCATATTCTTACTCCAATTGCACCTCATAACCTGAATGTTCGACCAGTTGTGGTTCCTGATCGTATGCCTATTAAACTTACCGTTGAAGGAAGAGACCGGAAATATCTGGTAACGCTGGATTCACATTCAAAAGCTATTAAGAATGGTGAAGAGGTCACTCTCTACAAAGCTGATTTTATGATCAACGTAATAAAATTTCAGGAAAACAATTTTCTGGATACAATCCGTAACAAAATGATGTGGGGAATTGATCAAAGGAATTGATCAAGCAATAATTTTGGATGAAATTCGTTATATTTTACCGATGATAAATTTCACGTATACTAGTAGAATCCTACTTGTTCTGTCTTTTGCAGTTCTTTCATTCTCGGGGAAAGGGCAGAATGAGAATTTTCGTTCCCGATCCTCTGTAGGGTTTCTGGTAGGAGGAAGTTATTATATTGGTGATTTAAATAAATATGCTCACTTCAGGCATACAAACCTTTCAGGAGGTTTGCTCTATCGTTATTACGTTAATTCCCGTCTTGCTTTAAGAGGTGCGGTGCGATACGGGAATGTAGAGGCATATGATTCAGACGCTTCAAGCGAAATTCAGCAGGAAAGAAACCTGTCTTTTCAATCTGAGATCTGGGAGGTTGCTGCCGGACTGGAATTTAATTACCTGAATTACAAACTCGGTAACGAAAAATACTTTTTCTCCCCCTATTTGTTTTTGGATTTAGGGGTTTTTAGGATGGATCCTCAGACGGAGTACAATGGAGAAATGATTGCACTACAATCGTTGGGAACAGAGGGGCAGGGAAGTTCACTTTCGGATAAATCCCCTTATTCACTTACCCAAATGGTTGTGCCCTTTGGCGTTGGATTTAAACTGAATCTTGGTAGAAAGACGGCCGTTTCATTTGAATACGGACTAAGAAAGACTTTTACTGATTATCTGGATGATGTATCGGGAAATTATGTGGATACGGAAGTTCTGGCTCAGGAAAACGGAAATATTGCTGCAAGACTTTCAGACAGATCACTTTCGAGTTATCCTAAGACGGGAAATCGTGGTAATTCAAGTACTAAAGATTGGTACAGCATGTTTGGTGTGATGGTCACTTTTTCTCTCGGTGACCCCGATAAATGTTTTTATCACTAAAACTTTTCGCTACAACTAAAGGTTTCATCCTACGAGGTGCCGTTTAAGTAACTATTTTATAAATAAATCGTAAATTCACCTTGGTTATCAGCATGGAAAGAATTGATTTATACTGTTATCTTATTTTGTCTGTACTTCTTTTTTCCGGTTCATCGGGATATAAAATCAGCGCTGAAAGGGAATTAAATAAGGAGGTAAAATTCGGTGTTAAGATAGGTATATTACCTACGGGTAAACTTACTCAGTTCGCAGTTTTCTATTATAAAAATAATCGGTTTGCCGGAACCCGAAATTTGACCGAGGATGAACTTATAAAAATGGGAACAGGCAAGTGGCCGATACCTGGCACTAATAATTTTCATAACTTTTTCGAAGAAAATGGTTTTGTACCGGACACCACCGAGAGTGGTGAAATAATCGATTATTATGCAGCCTTTGATTCCTTATGGAAGGTACGGTTTAGCGAGCATCCTATACGTCAGGGAAAAGATAAAGGCTGGAGTCAAGGTGATTATCGTCCTTCTTTGAAGCAGCAAGCTTATATCTTTCATCGCTATGGGGTTCGCGGCTATGATCAGGACTATTTTTCCGATACATCTTTCTATAAATTGTTAAAGGATGTAACTGATCCGGTCTGGATCGAGCATTATAAATCAATGAAGTGATCACCATTTCAAAATCTTGAGGATGGGTTTATTAATTTTCCTCAAATCAAATACGATCATCAAAAATAGAACTCCGTATTCAAGAATAGTCAGAACGGTAACCCAAGGACTGTTACCGAGTCCGTAAAATGAGTAGCTGAACATGATTAGATAGGTCCAGATGAGAACGGATACGTTGTTTGTGAAGAGAGAGAATCCAAAGGGAATGAGGATGTACCAGGGATGTACAGTTGTAGTAAGGAGTAGATAGATCATATATACCCACATCATTCTTTCCAGCCATTGTTGGGAAGAATTAATTGGCTTCATAAAGGAGGTGAGGAGGATAAGAATCATGCCCAGAAATGCCAAGAGAGGCCCGAAAATCAGTATCGTACGGTAATCGAACAAGGGATAAAACGCAGTCTCGACCAGATCATAAAAAGATCCGTTGAAGGCAAAGTTGTTGAAATAGAGTTCAATGCTGTTCAATACGTTGAATACATATTGAGGCCAGAGAAGGCCGAAAATAAATATGAGCGATAATATTCCTGTTATCAGGCTTAGCAGGAACGCTTTTCTGAACCGTATAAACCGATAAAGTGCAGGAATAAGGATCAAAGGGGTCAATTTAACGCTGATAGCAACCGCCCAGTTCAGACCCGAAAGGAAAAGTCTGTTTTTGAAAACAAAATAAAAGGCAATAAAGAGGAAGGTAAGCATTACTGCTTCAAAATGCAGGTTGCCCGTAAATTCTATAATTAAGAATGGATTGATTGCGAGTATCCAGGCCTTTGAAGTTTTGAGTTGCGTCAGTTTGAGGAGCCTGATGAGGTATCTGTAACCAACTACCATCGTCAGGAGAATCAGAAGTCTGATGATTATTATGGTAAACAAAAGATTGTTTGAAATCAGAGCCGCCAGAAAGAAATAGAGCTGGCTAAAGGGAGGATAGGGGGAATAGTGTTGTCTGGAAAGCGGAGTCATGCGATCAAAGAGATCCTGCATAAACAGTGACTTATCAATATGATCAAGCTCCATGACCTCATTCGGTGTCAGGCTATACGGGTTAATTCCTGAACCTAATAATTCACCATCCCAGATAAACCGGAAAATGTCGGGTGAAAGCGGGGGGATTACAAACAGGGGTAAAAGATGGAACAAAATTATTATTCCTTTTCTATGCTTATAAGGAATGTTTTCTCTTTCCCTAACGAGGTAAATATAGGCCCCGAACATGAGGGTATAGGCGAAAAAAATGACACCAAAATTGTCTTGTTCCGAAAAATAAAAGAGAAAAACCGCAGGAATTAAATATAGGGTGATACCGATCCAGTGATTCCGCTTAAGACGATCCATTATCAGGCATTACTTGGACTGAATCGGGGAACGAATTTGAAAAGGGAAGGTTTGATTTCGGCAATGCTATAGAAAAACACCATTCCGTATCCGCCAGCTAGAATGAGGTGAAATGGAACCATTCCTAAATCACCGTAAACAAGTCTGTTTAAAGCGGTAAATAAGAACACGATGAAAAGAATGCCTTCAAAAACGGTTATGAGTGAAAGTGACTTTTTAACGTATTTATTTTCGATCTTGTTCGTTTTTGAAGAGACGTTGAATTTCGGTGTCCGTACAAAAGAGCTTTTGATTCCCATATAACCTTCGATTACTGCTACGGCGTTGTTCAGAGCTAACCCCATTGAAACCGTTAAAAACATAAAGAATCGACCGGCAAATTTGAAAAGCGTTTTCACCTTATTTTCCGTTTTATCCCGGTAAGAGTTCCAGTAATAGTACATCAGAAATACCGTGGAAAGAATGAAAATACTACCGAACTGTATATAATAATTCAGATCCGAAAAACTGTCTTTAATGTGGAGTACGGGTAAACTCAGGATGCTGAGTATCAAAATGAAAATAAAAACAGACGAATTGAAAAGGTGTGACAACCCGTGGATTCTGTCACTAAGTCTCAACCCTTTAGTAGTTACAAGTTTCCAGGCTATTTTGCGAAAACACTCAGCCCCACCTTTCATCCAGCGGTGTTGCTGACCTTTCAAGGCGCTCATTGTTATAGGAAGTTCGGCAGGAGAGACTACGTTTTCCAAATATTTAAATTCCCATCCCTTGATTTGTGCGCGGTAACTGAGATCCAGGTCTTCGGTTAGTGTATCGTGTTCCCAACCTCCCGCAGATTCAATGCATGATTTTCTCCATACACCTCCAGTGCCGTTGAAGTTGATGTAATGTCCGGTAGCGTTTCTTCCACCTTGCTCAATGGCAAAATGTCCGTTAAGACCGAATGCCTGAAGTTCTGTGAGGATGGAGAATTCTTTATTTATGTGTCCCCATCTGGTTTGAACAACACCAATGTTTTCATTCTGGAAATGAGGAATTGTTTTCAGCAGGAAATCTCTGTCGGGCAGGAAATCTACGTCAAAAATAGCAATGAACTCACCTTTTGCATCCCCCATTGCGTCATCCAAAGCACCCGCCTTGTAACCTACTCGGTTTTTACGGTGAATGTGCTTGATATCAACGTTGTATTTTTGTCTAACCTCGGCAACTTTTTTGGAAATAACATCTACAGTTTCGTCGGTGGAATCATCCAGAACCTGTATTTCAAGTTTGTCTTTCGGATAATCGAGCTCCGCAACTCTGCCTATTATACGTTCTGCTACATAATATTCATTATACATGGGAAGCTGAACGGTTACGTGAGGTGCTTTGCTAATATCGAATACAGGAGTTGTTTCTTTGTCCCTCTCAGATTTATTTTTCTTATAAATAATCGCCAGTGAAAGTTGGAGAATACTGTAAAAAAAGATGAGAATAAGGCAAAATCCGTAAATGATCAGGATAAGTTTGGCAAGAAGATGAGACCAATAATGCTCGTAACCGAAAGCATCCCCCCAGTTAAACATCCAGGTTGGTTCTCCTACAACATTTTGTAAAAAGATTCCCAATTTCATTTCACCAACACCATTATTGTTCTACAATGATACGCTTTTTTCATTTTCTCAAAATAAGGAGAAATAAATAATTCCCGCAAACAGTAAGGGATGTAGCTCATATCATCGAACAAATTTATATTTAAACACTGCAAAGATAATTTTTATTCCGGCCAAAACCGCACCTTTTACCGTTCCACTTACTTTTGAAGTACCTATTCTTGGTTTATAGTCTACAGCGACTTCGCAAAATTTAAGTCTGTTTTTGGCCGCTTTTATCTGCATTTCTATTGTCCAACCGTAGGTTTTATCGGACATTCGGAGTTTTTGAAGGGCGTCTGTTTTGATTGCCCTGAAGGGTCCTAAATCTGTAAAGTCAGCACGGTAAAAAATTTTCAACAAATTTGTTGCTAACCAGTTTCCGAAAATCTGAGGAAAAGTCATGGACCCTTTGATTCTTTTTCCCAAAGCACGTGAACCAATAACCATATCCATATCCTCATCGAGTATGGGTCGAACTACCTCGGGCAGCTGCTCCGGATAATCCGAAAAATCACCGTCAAGAAAGACAATTATTGTTGCGTCTTTTTCAAGAGCATGTTTGATCCCCTGAAGGCAAGCCCATCCATATCCTTTTCTAGACTCGGTCAATACGGTCGCTCCGGCTTTTTCCGCTTCCTCTTCTGTGTTATCTGTAGAATTATTGCTTACTACCAGTATTTCATCGACGTATTCACCGGGTATTGCCTGAATTACTTTGGCGATTGATTTTGCTTCATTGAAAGCCGGAATCACTACGAATATTGAATGATCGCCCTTGAAGGGATGTTTATGCATTTACATTAAAAAAATCGATGCAAACTTACTAAATATTAGTCATCTGCTGCATTACGAATAATTTTTATCTAAGTCTCGGAGCCCCATCGTGCCCAATCAGAATGGGGTTATCATTAATACGTTCTTTTTCAGGGCCATTTTCGAGCTTTAAAACCCCTCGCGGACAAACAGACGAACAGATTCCGCAACCCACACAAGAGGCGCGAACAATATTTTGTCCTCTTTGAGCATACCACCGTACATCGATTCCTTGCTCACAGTAGGTAGAACAATTTCCGCACGATATACATTGTCCGCCATTTGTCGTGATGCGGAAACGAGATTTAAAACGTTGGATAATACCCAGATAACCGGCCATCGGGCAACCAAATCTGCACCATACTCGATTTCCCATGAGAGGATAGAAACCAACACCTATTATGCCTGAAAAAATAGCTCCTATCAGAAATCCGTACGCTTTTTTTATTTTCGTAGACTCGATAACAAAAGCATCGTCGCGACCCGTAACCAGGGCAATACCCATCATTATGCCCAGGAATACGATAATACCAGAAGCTATCAATAATTTATTTCTGGATCGGGAACTTGAATTAAAGTAAAAAACAGTGAACATCGTTAACCCCAAACCGAGGATGGTGAAGAGCGCAATATAATTCCAGTTTCCGGGAAGGTAAGCTTCAAGTTTGAATTCTGATTGCGAAAAATAACTGTACATCACGGCAACTGTCATCAAAAGAACGAAAACCATAACCGAATGCACAGAAAATCGCTCGAATTTCCATGCTTTTTTGGATTTGTCGGAAAGATGTCGGAAAGGATCTCCGGCAGTTTCAGCCAGACCGCCGCATCCGCAAACCCATGAACAATACCACCTTTTTCCAACGAAATATCCAAGAACGGGAGTTAAAATAACAAAGGCAAATACACCCCAAACGAGTATCGCAAGGCCAACGGGCTGATGCGGTGAAGCGAGTTTCGCATCTATGCGACTGCCTGTTAAAAAATCACTGTTCAGAGGCCATATATTGGAAATATTTGTCGAATAATAGCCTGCTCCTTCAGCCATGTTGTAATTAAGTCCCTCCAAAATATATGGAATGGAATATGCGAATAAAAGCTGTACAATGATCAGGGAGATTGTACGGATCAAATGATATCGGCTGTGCCTGTATTTCATGATAAACTTGATCCCGAGAAACAAAATAGCGATGGAATAAAACGTTCCATAAACGAACCATTTATCTGCGACTTCTCCTCTGAAAACCTGACTTAAAGGATCGAATAGGGATACCAGGCCCTCGTTTGTTCCTTTCTCTCCTGTTCCATCTCCAAACCAGTCTCCATACCAGTAAAGGCAAATGTAAAAAAGGGTTAGAATTATTGCAGCTATCCATCCTAAGGCTCCACGGTTGGTCAGAGAATTGAAAAATACACCGTTGTTTTTTATGCCTTTTGGAACATCCTCGTAGGAGCCCCATCCGTAGAAGAATGCACCAAAGCCGAAGCCAAAAAGGATGAGCACCATAAACAACCAGGAAGGATTGAGAGTAACTCCAAAAACCCATGTGAGAATGACAAGAAAAAATGCAACCGCAGCAAGGGTCAGACCAATTTTTTGCTTAGCATTGAGATTCTGCGTCTTTTCTCCGGCTATAGAATAATTAATTGTTTGTGACATTTTTCTGGATTTAAAGTGAAAGCAATCAGGCCCTTAAAACTTTTCTCCACCAAACTTTCTTCTTCAACCTGATATTGGCTGAGAATTTTTCATTGAAGCTTTTGATGATTTCCTTTTCATAGGTCTTAAAAAATTCAGGATCGAAATTAGCTGTTTTTAAATTTTCAAGTGTTTCCTCTATGGTTTTCTTCTCGCTCAGCCAATGGTCGAATATTTCATGCCTTAATCGAATTCCAAATGAATTAACTCCATGCAGAACATGACTTTTTTTATGAAATACAAAATGAAGCAAGCGTTCATCCTCGGTATTTTTCCATACGACTTCATCTTCATCATCTTTTAGTTCGTTCCACACCCGACCATATGTCTGATATTCGAGATCAAAGAATTTTGCAGAATTGAACCAATGGCCGGGCTTATACTCTGTGTTTTTACCGCATATTGTCTGGGCAACTGCTTCACCCATCATTCTTGCTGTATACCAAACCGGTTCTATAGACATTCTGTTCTCCAAAGGTTCCTTGATCTGCGCGCAATCACCAATTGCATAGACGTTTTCTATGTTTGTTGAGAGATCAGCAGATACAAGAATTCCCTTCTCAATTTCGAGTTTACTTTCCCTTAAGAAATCCACGTTGGGATGAACCCCGGCGGTCAGTGCGAGAAATTCACAATCAATGATATCTCCACTTTTCGTTTTTACGGCCTTTACGCGCATTTCTTCATTGCCGATAACCTCCTCGAGTTCTTCTTCGAAGAGGAGTTTGATTCCTCCGTGCCTTGTCAAATGTGCGGTTACGAAATCGCCATCCTCTTTGGGTAAAGCATTTCCCCAAAAGGTTTTTTCACGGATGAGAAAAGTAGACTGTATATTGCGCGATGCCAGCATTTCTGCAACTTCCACTCCGATCAATCCTCCACCGACTATCACTGCATTCTTTATTCCTCGGGTATTCTGCTCCATTAAATCGAGGTCTTTTTTCGAATAAAGTCCCTGAACACCTCCTAAATCCTGACCCTTCCAGCCGAATTTATTGTATTTGGAGCCTGTGGCCAGGATCAGTTTATCGTAGAAAACAGGTGATCCCTGAGCAAGGATTAATTTCTTGTCTTCAAAATTTACAGTTTGTACATGATCCTGAATTAAGTCCAGACGATTTTTGGACCAGAAGTCTTTCTCATAAGGCATGATATCCTCAAACCTCATATGACCCATATACACATACATCAGTGCTGTACGGGCAAAGAAGAATTCGGTTTCGGATGAAATAATTGTGATCCTGTTGTCGGATCGTTTCCTAATATGTCGCGCGGCAGTTATTCCGGCGATCCCATTTCCTATAATTACCACATGTTCCATGCTCCGAGACTTTCTGTTCGATCCTACTTTTTGGTCGGTACTTATTTCTTTTTCTTACATCTTAATGCCGAAAAATTAAAAGTAGTTCTTTTTTAGCAGGAAAACAATTTCGTTACCGGAGTGACAGAATTGGGTTAAGGATGCAGTGATCGGGGCAATTCAGATTTGGAATAATTCCCCGTCCTTAAAAAATAAAAAATTACCTCGTGCGATTTTCACCATTACGGTATTACCGTTTACTTCAAATTCGGCACCGGGAACGTTGCTTATGATTTCTACCTTTTCATTATAAAAAACGGATACACCGCCATTTAGATTTCGAAATGCTACAATTCCGTCCCGTATTTTGTATTCCTGTGGAATGTAATTGGCTATCTCGTATTTTTTTCCCTTGTAATAAGCGTTAAAAAGTCCGTTTTCACCCCAAACGATGAGGTCGCGAAAAATATCATAATGACTTGCTGTATAGTTGCTTAAATTAACTACCTTATAGGAATCATAACATTTAAGGTTGTTGTTTCTGTCGCGATAAACAACGAGGTCATATCCGGCTTTGTAATCACGAACAGTTATGGGTTCGACGTCCAGGATTTCATTGGCGTGTGCAACCGCGAAGGACTGATTAAAAGGGTCATTAAATGCTACTAAGTTAGCGCCCGCTTCGAAATTAACCGGGTTGTTCAGTACACCGATTTCTATAATTTTCCCGGCAACAAAGCAATATAATATATTTCCGTTTCCAGTAAACCCTACGGAATTGCTTCCCACATTTTTGGGAAAATTCAGTTCTCCTACACTATAGAAAAGGTCATAAATACTGTCTTTGTAATAAACCCTGATTGCGTTGTCGCGGGTGTCGTCAAACACTACCAGACTGTCGCTCACTTTGTAATTTCTACCAAACTGTGTAAGGGTTCTTTTTCGGCCGTCATTCCATACCGAAACTATTGGTCCGGTATTCCAGGCTACCAGATTCATTCCTACCTGATAGCCGTTGGCCATTCCGGTCATTTTTTCTTTATCTTCCCCGTCGTAAATAAAAAAATCATTTTTGTTGTCGATATATGCTACTACTTCCTCCGAATAGGTGACATCCACGGGCCTTAAATAATCTATTTGCTGAACCTGACCATATTCAAAACTTTTCAGGTAACCGATATAGTCAATAAACGGGAAAACGTCCTGAGCTCCGGAACAGAATGGAAAAAAAGATAATATTACCAGTAATTTTTTCATGTCTTTTATATGGCAAAAAGGGTGCCCAAAAATCCCGGACACCCTTTGAAATTATTTTATCGGACTGTTAATTGGCCATTTCTTTTTCCATTTGCTGAGCCATTTTTACCGCTGCTTTCACATTAACAACACCTCCGGTAACAGAAAGTGTACCGAATTTAACCATTTCGTCGCTTCCGGGAAGTTGTTGCTCTGTTTCAGAAAAATCGTCTGCAGAATCAAGAATGATCTTGCGAATCTGCTCCATGGTCAGTTTTGGAAAATATCCTTTCAACAAGGCGGCAACACCTGTAACCATAGGAGCGGCCATTGATGTACCCTGAAGTTCCTGATATTCATTGTTTGGAACGGTGTTGTAAATTTCCGCGCCCGGTGCAAACACATCAACTTCTTTCTGACCATAATTAGAAAATACGGCAGGAAGTTTTTCCTTATGTTTTCTGGTGGATGCTCCGATCGTTAACATATGAGTAAACGGCTTTTCCTGAAAAGAATACATACTTGTTGGGAAATTTGGATTTTTTGCCAGGTCTTCGGCAGAGTTACCGGCAGCATGAACGAACAATACTCCGTGTTCCTGTGCATATAAAATTGCATCATGCACTGCTTGTGGAAGCGAGGAGTATGACTTTCCAAATGAACCGTTGATTACCTGAGCTCCGTTATCAACTGCGTAACGTATAGCAAGGGCGATGTCCTTGTCAAACTCATCTCCGTCAGGTACAGCCCGTAGGGACATAAGAACAACGTTGTTGGCAACACCATCACCTCCAAGATCATTTCCACGAACAGCAGCAACTATACCTCCCACGTGAGTTCCGTGAAGAGCGTCAGGACCTTCAACGTCATTGTTTCCGTAATCCGTGTCATTCATATCATAAGGATCATCGCCGACCAATGATCTGTCATCATAATCCGGATTCCAGTGATGATCAAGCATGCCCTGGATTTGTTCAATCTGTTTATCGATTACTTCTTCAGTTAGCTCGCCGGAAAGTAATTGCAAACCAATGCGTTTCATTTGTTTACCCTGCTGATCCTCAGGCTTCCACTTTTCGAGGTCTTCTTTCGTATATTCTTCAATACCGATCATATTCCCGATCATTGTTGGAAGCATTGGAAGCATTTGTGTTTTAAACTGTTCTGTTTGTTCAATGATACCCTTGAATCTTTCGATGTTCTTTTCTACTTCTTTCTTCGTTTCGAGATAAAGTTCGTAATCTTTTCTGTCTTCGACCAGCACATTCTCGGGTTCCATCCCTTCAAACTTAGGTTTCAGACGTGCATAAATCCTGGTTACTTCAAGTCTCGCAGGTCCCTGATTTTTTCCGTTTGAATTTCCCAGGAAATTCCATCCATGAATATCATCTATATATCCGTTATTGTCGTCATCAATTCCGTTTCCGGGAATCTCTCTTGAGTTCGTCCAGATTTTTCCCTGAAGGTCTTCATGTTCAATATCAATACCTGAATCAATAATGGCAACGATAACAGTATCGGGTGTACGCTTTTTTAATTTTTTGTAAGCCTTGTCTGTAGACATCCCGGTTTTCTTAGAATTATACCAGTTTAGCACGTCTTTTTCAACCTGAGCCGTAGCTACTGAAAAATAAGCGCCGATTAAAGCGGGAAGAATTAGCTTAAGCATTAATTTTTTCATATTTGAAAATTAAATTATTATTTACTTCGCAAAATTTCGAATAATGCATGAATTTTACGATCTTTATTACACGAAAGACGGAAATACGTCTTTTAACTGTTAAAATTTTGTACAAATGGTATTCCAAAAATACATTTTTTCTTTGGTATTCCTTCTAAGTTTTTCGTTCATTTTTGCTCAAAAATTTGATTTTAAGCAAGTTTTGAAGGAAAATAATCTAACCATGGCACCTTTTGCCCTGCCAAATAATCAGGAGAATATCGAATTTTTAAAGAAAGAAAACATCCCGGTTAAGCAAATCACAGGGCATTGGATCTTTTTTTCGGCCACTCCTGAATGGATTCAACAAAAAGCAGAAAAGGGAATGATTAAGGATTTTTATTATGAATATCTTCCTCCTGCGCTACTGGATGACACGGCCAGGGTAATGCATGAGGTAAATCAGGTGCATGATGGGATTTCTCCATTAACGAATGCCTACACAGGGAAGGATGTGATTGTGGGAATAGTGGATCAGGGCCTGGACCATAATCACCCTGATTTTATCGATTCCCTGGGAAATAAAAGAGTTATCCGTTACTGGGATCACACGGTCACCAATCCAACTCAAAGTCCTGCTCCCTACAATTACGGTCAGATATGGTATCCGGCCCAAATCAACGATGGATCGATCACCAGCAGTGAAACAACCACCGGTCACGGAACCACCGTTGCCGGTATGGCTGTGGGGAATGGCAGAGCTAACGGAAGGAACAAAGGCATGGCCCCGGAAGCAGATATCATTATTGTTGAGACCAATTTTAATTTACCGAACTGGCAGTTGACGATCGCGGATGCGTGTGATTTTATCTTTCGCGTAGCGGACAGTCTGAATAAACCGGCTGTGGTAAATCTGAGTTTGGGAAGTTATTTAGGCAGTCACGATGCTACTGATCCTGCCGCCGAATATATCGACTATTTGTTGGATCAGAAGAAGGGAAGGATTGTGGTAGCAGCGGCCGGAAACTCAGGTAATCAGCCGCCTTACCATGTTCATAACGATATTACGTCGGATACATCGTTTGTTTGGTTCGAAGCCAATACCATCAACGGAAATCCGCAAGTGCTTTTTCATTTATGGACGGATATTTCCAATGCCAACTTTGATTATGCATTCGGTGCTAATTTGCCCTCGCCCGATTTTTCAGATCGCGCTTCAACGATTTACAGGAATGCGGCGAGTTCCTTAGTTTCTCCGGTCTATGACACGCTATATAATGAATTAGGTGATCGCATCGCAACGATCAAAATCTTTACAGAATTCACAGGGGACAATTTTCATCTCAGGGGATTTTTGGACTATGTTGATTCGACCAATTATTTGTTACGGTTTTCTACAACGGGTTCAGGTAGCTACGATCTCTGGAGTGGTACTTTTCTTGGCATGAACAAAATTGTGGATCAGATTCCGGGTGTTGCTGATTATCCCCCCATTGTCAATTATGTCCTTCCTGACAATCTGCAAAGCATCGTTTCATCCTGGAATTGTTCACCAAAAGTGGTTTCTGTGGGGAATTTAAGGTGTAGATTGGGACATATTGATAACAATGGCAACCAGTATTATCCGGCTGATATGACCAATCCCGGTAAAATATCACCGACATCCAGTAGGGGTCCTACTCGAAAGGGCGTAATTAAACCGGATATTTCAGCTTCTGGAGACGTTACATTAGCAAGTGGTCCTTTCTGGATTCTAAATAATCCCTCCTACAATACGCTTATTGATGAAGGCGGTTTTCATGTGCGAAATGGAGGAACATCCATGGCGGCCCCTGTAGTGAGCGGAATTGCTGCACTCTATCTGGAGAAATGTCCGAATAGTTCCTGGCAGGATTTTAAAAATGATATGATTTCCACGGCCTATAGTGACGGATATACTGGCGTGGTACCGAATTATTCCTATGGATTTGGAAAGATAAGCGCTTTCGAACTTATGAAGAGGATGAACGGAGATTTGCAAATCCTTGGAGATTCTGTCCTTTGTGAGACCCCGCTCACAATGAATGCCAGTGAGTCACTCAACAGCTATTTCTGGTCCACCGGAGAAAATACCGCCGGAATCACAGTAAATAATCCAGTGACTGTTTACGTTTCAGGAGTGAATGATCAAGGATGTATGATTTATTCGGACACCCTACAGATCGACCAGGGGACTTCTCTGCCTAAACCAGCAATTAGCATTTTAGGACAGAGCATGATTTCCACAAACGCCCCAAATTATCAGTGGTTTTTAAATGATAGTCCGATTCCCGGTGAAACACAACAGTTCATTTATCCTAACGGGCAAGGTTATTATAGCGTAGGAGTTTTAAGTCCGGATGGTTGTTATAGTTTTTCCAACGCTAAATACTGGTCTTTAGGACTCAATGATTACGAAAGTGCTCCGGTGAAGGTTTTTCCCAATCCGACACGGAATATACTCCATATTCAAACAGGTTCAGAACCGATTAAAAGAATACGTTTATTGTCTGTTGATCAAAAGATTATATCGGATACTGCCGTTAATTCCAAGGAAGCAACTCTTGCAACCGGATTTTTGGCAACCGGTATTTATTTTCTGGAAGTGACAACTGCAGAACATTCATATTCAATTAAGTTTTTCAAAGAGTAGGGCACTTTCACGATTCTTTCTATTTTTGAAGATTAATAACGAAAAAGTAATTATGGATTTATCAGGTATTATTTCAATTTCCGGAAAGCCGGGATTGTTTAAAGTTGTTGCTCAGGCTAAAAACAACATCATTGTGGAATCACTGGTTGACGGGAAGAGATCTCCTGCTTATTCTACAGACCGTATTTCGGCATTAGAGGATATCAGTATTTACACGTATGAAGAGGATGTTGCACTGAAAGAGGTTTTTACCGCCATTTACAAAAAGGAAAATGGTAAGGAAACCATTTCTCACAAGGAAAGCGCTGATAAACTGACGGCTCGCCTGAAGGAGATTTTACCCAATTACGATGCTGAACGTGTTTATACCTCGGACATAAAAAAACTTTTTCAGTGGTATAATATCTTAACCAAAGCAGGTGCTCTTAAGCTTGAAGAGAAAGAAGCCGACAAGGAAAAGAAAGAAAGCAAGGATAAAAAGTCTGATAAGGAAACTTCTGCGAAAAAAACTCCTGCGAAAAAAACAGCAGATAAAAAGAAGCCAGCTCCCAAAAAGCCGGCTGCTGCTTCTGCGAAAAAGACCGCAGCAAAGCCATCAACAAAGAAGGCTGCCAATACAAAACAGACCTCAGCTAAAAAGAAGTAACCACACAAAACAATCTGATTTTTGTATGTTTTTAAAACGTCCCGAAAGAAATTTCGTAGCTAAAGATTTTACCATTGAGAAATGGGAAGATGTGGAAAAATACCTCATTGATCTCGAAACAAGAGAAATAGCTTCAAAGCAGGAATTCGAACGATGGCTCAAAGATCAGAGCGAACTGGAAGCCATTCTTGAGGAAAATCTTGCCTGGCGATATATCCGGATGACCATAAATACGCGGGACAAAGCACTTACTGATGATTATACATTTTTCGTTAAAGAGATTCAACCGAAATTATCCCCTTATAGCTTTCGTTTAAACAAGAAGCTATCGGAATCCCCGTTTAAAAAAGAGTTCAATGCTGAGGCATATAAAATTTATTTCAGGTCTGTAGATACCGCTATTAAATTATTTCGAGAAGAAAATATTCCTCTGGAAGCTGAAATGGCCGAGAAGAGTCAACAGTTCGGTGCGATCAGCGGAGCTCAATCCATTTCTCATGATGGAAAGGAAATCACTATGCAAAAGGCAGCCAGTCTTTTGAAAGAAAATGATGAAACCCTCCGAAAGAATATTTTTGAAAAAATGGTCGCCAGAAGGCAGGAGGATGCTGAAAAACTGGATAAATTATTTACTGAGCTGATAAGAATCAGGCACCGGATAGCTTTAAATGCCGGGTTTGACAATTACCGCGACTATAAATTTGCCGCGTTGGGTCGGTTTGATTACACGAAAGAGGACTGTTTTGATTTTCACAGATCGATAAAAAAGGAAATCGTTCCCCTTGTTAAGCAGATCAATGAAAAACAGGCTGAATTATTAAAGAAGGACAAACTAAAACCCTGGGACAGCGAAGTTGATCCGAAAGGTCGGAAACCACTCAAGCCTTTTGAAACAGGAAAGGAATTGCTGGATAGAACAATCGCGATGTTCAACGGTATAGATCCATACTTCGGTGACTGCCTTTCCACCATGGAAAAAATGGGGCATCTGGATCTCGAATCCAAAGAGGGAAAATCGCCAGGTGGGTATAATTATCCCTTATATGAGATAGGTGTTCCTTTTATCTTTATGAATGCAGTTGGTTCGCACCGTGATCTTATTACTATGGTCCACGAAGGCGGGCACGCTGTCCATTCTTTTTTGAGTAGGGATCTGGAAATTACCGGATTTAAAAGCTTACCTTCAGAGGTGGCAGAACTTTCTTCAATGAGCATGGAATTACTTACCATGGATTACTGGGGAGCATTCTATTCGGAGGAGGAAGACCTGAAGCGGGCGAAAACTGAACAGCTCGAAACGATTCTTAAGATTCTTCCCTGGATTGCTACGATCGATGAATTTCAGCACTGGATCTATGAAAATCCTAGTCATACCGTGAAAGAAAGACATGCAAAATGGATAGATATTTTAAAGGCATACGGTACGGGCGTTACTGACTGGACGGGTTACGAATCAGCCAGAGAGATTATATGGCAAAAACAGCTGCACCTCTTTGAGGTACCATTCTATTACATTGAATACGGAATGGCGCAGTTGGGTGCACTTGCTGTATGGAAAAACAGCAAGTCTGATTTCAAGAAGGCTATAACAGATTACAAAAAGGCTCTTTCTTTAGGGTACACCAAATCTATTCCTGAGGTTTACCGCACAGCGGGTATTACTTTTGATTTTTCGCTCGGTAACATTCAGAGCCTGGTACGTTTCGTAAAACAGGAAATGGAAGCAATAGAAGGGTAATTAAGAAAGGGAATACTTACATTTCCTTCAAATCCATCGCTTTCAAGGTATTCATCATCAGGGAAACAATGGTCATTGGACCAACACCGCCCGGAACCGGAGTGATATATGAAGTTTTTGGTGCAACATTATCAAAATCAACGTCTCCTCTTAAGCGATAACCCGATTTCTTCGAAGCATCCGGAACACGCGTGATACCGACATCCATGACAACCGCACCTTCTTTTACCATATCCGCAGTAATTATTCCCGGTCGGCCAACAGCTGTAATAATAATATCTGCCTGTAAGGTATGGTATTTAAGGTCTTTGGTGCGGGAATGAGTCAATGTTACGGTAGAATTCCCAGGGAAAGTATTTCTTCCCATCATGATGCTCATCGGTGAACCCACAATGTTGGATCGTCCCACAACTACACAGTGCTTACCCGATGTTTCAATGTCGTAACGACTAAAAAGTTCCAGCATCCCGGCCGGTGTTGCGGGTAGAAAACAAGGTAAATTAAGCACCATATTTCCTAAATTCACCGGATGAAAACCATCGACATCTTTTTTAGGATCTATCGCAAGGGTGATCATTTTTTCATCGATGTGATTCGGTAAAGGTAGCTGTACAATAAATCCATCGATCTCCGGATCCTTGTTGAGCTCATCTATTTTAGCCAGTAAATCTTCTTCGGTAATCGTTTCATCGAGATGTATCAGGGTGCTTTCAAATCCTATTTCTTTACAGGCTCTTACTTTTGCTCCGACATAGGTTAAAGATCCACCATCGTTACCGACCAAAACAGCAGCCAGGTGGGGTATTTTTTCTCCTCTTTCTTTGCGTTTCTGAACCGCGAGCATGAGTTCTTCCCGGATTGCAAGTGATGTGGCTCTACCGTCTAAAAGTTGCATTTTGATTTGCTTTTTGCAAAAATAGGATTTTATCTCATGGGGAAAATTCAATGTTAGTAACAATTGTGATTTGGTGGAAAAGAAATTCATGTTGGACTTCCATTCACAGATGGATACAGTAAACTGTTTCCGTTCATTATTTCACGGCACCTGTTTTCTGCTGCAATTAGTTTGAAAACAGCTTTTCAATTAAATGACTCATCCCGTTCCATGCGCAGGTACCATCCACGTATTTGAACTCGTAGGACCGATACTTGAGCAAATAGGTGTCAGTCGTAGTGCATACATTCATTTTTTCATCAAAAGTTCGCAACTTAATTTCAAAATCACGTATTTCTGCAAGATCTTTTTCACCCAATGTTTTTTTTCTTTTACCCTTTATCGCAGTGTAAACACCTTTCTTTTTTTTGATTGACAATTTATCTGTAGTTGAATGAAAGCAGCCGTTGGACTCCATAATTATTTCAAAGGATTCATTGTCGTTTAACTGTTCTATTATTGTTTTCTCAATTTTAACCGATGTAAACAATAGCAGTAAGAGAATGCTTACGCTTAATAATTTCAAACTGGTGTTGAGTATTGCAGCCATGAGATGTATTTTGATATTTCGGATTACCTAAGTTAGTTATATAAACGTATATTTTCAAACTATTACATTAGGTTCTCTCATCCAAAGAAAGGTTATATGATTTATCTCTTTTGTGGTTCAGTCAATCATCGTTTTTCTGTATGAAAGGTTAAACCAACTTGAGCTGATAATATAGGAGTCCAATTATTATTTATCAGCCCTTTAGTTTGGTTAATAACTACTTCTGTGTTCGGGGAATAAAAATAGGGAGAATAACCAATGGAAATGAAAGGAGAAAGGTGAAAGTTTCCTTTACTCCTAAGAAGATAACCCGCTTTTAAATCTAAGTTTCCGCCTATTCCCAATGCTTTTGATTTTGAGTCGTCATATTCAAATGATTCACCATTCACCTTTCTAAAAAGTCCACTTGTGCTTACGGAAATAATGAGATCTGTGTAAAATCCTTTCAGCTTCTCCTTATTTTCGTAATGTATGAGGTAGCCCAAATTGAGAAAATGTAAGTTCAAAACATTGTCTAGGTTTTCGTTGTTTGCTGAACTTCTGAAATAGGAATAAGAAAAATGAATTCCTTGTTGAAATTTTTTTTGTGATTCGAAAATGTAAGAAACAGAACTGTTTAATCCATGCATCAATAAAGGTTGTTTCTCTGAAATAAATGGTCGGCTAAAGTTATAGGCCCGGATAGCTTTATCCCATTCACTGGAATAAATATATTTGTAAGAGATTTCGGCTTTGAACTCTTGAGCGTTAGAATTATTGCACACAAAAAATAGTCCTAAAATTGCAATGAAACTTTTCATTTTTTAATACTATTTAAAATATTCATAACCTCTCTGTATCCTGTCTCAACCGCTCCCTGAACTGTTTGATGATGACCGTTTGTATTCATTGCTTCACCGGCAAAAAAGAGTTTATTATTTACTGATTGTGCAGCAATTTCTCTTGCATTTCCTATTCCCACAGTACTGTACGAATATGCACCCTTAATAAAAGGATTTATCGTCCAGTTTTCGACATGTGAAGCAATAAAAGAAGCTGTAGCCTGACCGTTATACATTGTATCAAGTTCTTGAAGTAAGGCGGCTGTAATTGCGGTATCGCTACCCAAGCCGGTTAAATATTCTGCCTGTTCGCCCATTACAAAAGCAAGAATCACATTGTCATCCACGGTTTTTCCGACACTCTCATCGGCGTAGGCGGCACAAATGTTTCCTCCGATAATATTTTGATCAAAGAATTTAACGCTAAACTTCATAAACACTTTCATTCCTGCGTCCATTCCGATCTTGGAGAAAGCTTCAGTTTTTTCTGATGGCAAGGCAGGAATAAACCCAATATCATTTGTTTTCAAAACGGTGATGGGAACCGTAATTATTATTTTATCCGCTTCATAGGAATTGGAATTACTGTCTGTTACTACAATTGTTGACCCGGAGTAATCAATTGTGGAAATTATTGTATTGAGCTTGATATGATCTTTTACATGATGGGCAATTTGTTGATCAATTAGATCATAATAGGTCTCTCGGAATTTGAAATCGTCATCGCCCGAGCTCCAATTTGCTTCTTCAAGATTGTTGTATAAAACGGAAAGTCTCGATGCAGATGCACCTTGGTCTCCGGCAATATTTTCAACGATGAATTTGTATTCGTTTCCGAGACCTTTTTGGATTGCATAATCCTTGAATGATATGTCCGGCAATCCATCTCCTTCGAAAATATCAACGTTTTGTGGTAGTGAATTTGTTAACTGGTTGTTGAACCAAAAAACTGCTTCGCTCTCGTCCAGGCTGATTTTAGTATTTGATCGTTGTATCAGGTCACCAAGAATATTATTCTTGCCATGAAGCCATTGTGCCCCAAGGTCAATTGGGAAATTTGCAAAATTTGTTAGCTTGCCGAGTCGACCTCCATAGTTAGGTGATGCTTCTAATATTTGAAAATGAATCCCTTTTGATTTTAATACGTAACCGGCATAGAGTCCTGCAGCACCTGCGCCGATTATTAAAACTTTACCATCATAATTAAAATCCTCAAACAAGGTATCTTTTCTGCAGGCAGAAAGAAAAGTTGAAGGGATAAGCAGCCCGCCAACGGAGAGTAAGGTTGATTGCTTTATAAAATGGCGTCTCTTCATGTGCTGTTTTAGAATATTTTTCTAGGTCAACAACCGGAAATTGTTCGTCTGTTCGGATATGTAGATCAAACTTTATTTATTGCTTGACGATTATGGTTGGCTCTATTTCTTCTGAAGCTTGTCTTTCTTATTCTTCAATCTTTGTGCCCCATCCTTCATATTTGGCTCCAATATTCGCACTATATCCCGCAAGTCTTTGAGTAAGGTTGGATAAATCTCCTCCAATCAGTTTTGCAGGTTTTGAAAGAATCAGTCGGTTATCACTCATTGAGATCAACTTAAACCCCTCCGAAGTTAACAAGTTCCTTAATGATTGTAATATAGCTTCCTGACCGCTAAAGGAATGTTCGATTGTATGTTCCTTGTTTGGATTGGTTCCCTGCTCAATCAATATTCCAATAGTCCTCCGGTCACTGATTTGCTGCCAGAAAATATGGTTCGGTTTTATTTTTGTGTCGAAAAATTCCCAGCCCTCTTTTTCGATTATTTCAATTCTGTGACTCTTTTGATCGGATATCCATTTATTGACTGTTTTCATAAAAGAGGCAGAGTCATTCGTCTGAAAAATAAAATCACACATCGCGCCGTAGGACATTTTACCGACTAATTTACAATCAACTATAACCAGTTTCGAAAGTAAATCCTTTTCTAAATTATGAATTCTTACTGATTCCTCTTTTGTAGGAAGTCCGTTGGCAGAACTTTTTTCAAGCGGGATGTAAATGATTACGCGTTTACATGAGTTATATCCCTTATGGTGCTCCTCTTTTGCTATTTGGTAATCAAATTCGACGAGAGCCGTCATGTCTTTTCCATACGTATATGAGTAGAAGTTCCAGTAGTCTCCTTTGATGTTAAAGTGTCTGTTTTCTTCGGGTTTGTTTTTCTTAAAATTAAATAATCCCATTTGTTCACTTTTAGTTTATGGTAAGGTTAATAAAAATTTTGTTAAGAGTGTTGTTCACAAATTAAACCTGAGAGCACGTTCATTAAATTCATAATCGTTCTGAAATATTCTTTAAAAGCGAAGGACTATCAACACGCATTGATATTTATGGTTGAACACTACTGGAAAAAGCACATAAATTTTTGATAAAAGCTGCTCAAAATCACCGGTTATAAAAAGGAACAGCTCCAGTGAGGTAAATCCACTTTATAAAAAATGAGTATTTTTATTCAAAAAGCATTAAAATGAGAGAGTTAGTTGTATTATTTGGATTGATATTAATGATTGGTTGCAGTAACGGACAAACTTCACCTGAGGCGGTAATTTTGGAATTCAACAAAGCGAGTGTCGCTGAAGATCAGGCAAAGGCAAAGTCACTCTTGTCCGAAGATGCGTATAAAGTTTTGACGCGATACGAAGACGATATCTGGAAGGGTATTTTTACGAATGTTGAACCGTATGATTCTGTGTTTACGGCGAGTCAAACCGATTCTACTGCGGCAGTATTCTGTTATAAGGACACCACGGTTATTCAGAACCATGTGATTCTGGAAGATGGTTCCTGGAAGGTTACTTTTCCTATCATGACAGGAAATGTTTATTCACATAAGGGGTTGGTGGAAATTGATGGAGTTATTTATTCAAAGAATTCCAGATATGCGTTGTACAATCAGAACACCCAATTATATGCCATGATTGGTGTAGATTACGAGATGATTAAAAGCGGTAACAATACTATGAGTCGAGAAGAACTCATCCAGAACATGGTAGGTAAAGAGTGTATCACCTTTGCAGGAAATGTTGAAAAGGATCAAAAAGACGAAGTTGCCTCAAGCCTTAGAAGTGATAAAGAGGCAAAGGGGAAGCCAACGTTGAAAGGTACGGTGGAACACGTTTACCAGAGTGATGATAGATTTGGTGATCCGATTTACCGTGTAACAGGACGTACCTCGGATGGGAAAGGATTTATGTTTGAGATTGAACTTTAACGGTTCTCAACCCGGAGACGCGGGCTTCTCGCTTATGGTTGTTCAGCCCGTGACTTTTAGTTGATGTTATAGTTCGTTTATTTTATCACTCCATTATCAACTTTAAAGATTAACCTTTCGGATAATGCATCCTCATTCTCGAAAAGTACTTCACACTTTAATTCGTTGCTTAACTCTTCAATGAAGCCAGTTATTTTGATGTAATTTTCTTGAGTCAATCCAGTTTGTCCTCTATCGTTAAACCATAATTCTAAGTGTTCCGCACTTTTAATGAATCCATCAATTCTAAACCCGTTGAGGTCAATCTCTAGTGATGGCCAATATTCTCTCTCTGAATTAAAGTAATCAACTATTTCTTGAGCTTGAATGTCAATTGAGATTCCAAATTCAGTTGTTTCATATTTCTTAAAATATCCTTTTAATTTTAAGTAAGTTAGAAAATTAGACCATCTGCGTATATCCATCTCTCTAACAACAATATTGTACGTTTGGGAGAAGTTATCTTTAATATCTGTTTTAAAGTTGATCCAATTCATGTTCTGTTGTACTCTGGGCTATGAACTATAACGGTCCTGCATATGAGCAGTGGCGGTTTTGGAACACGTTTTTGTCTCCCGTGTACAAACTCAAATATACAGCTAAGATGTTAATTGTTTAACGATCAGCCGCCATTGCTTATATGCTTTGTTGTGTAACGTTATTTTCTGTTATTAATATAGAAATTCCAATATTCACTTAAATTCTCGTCTCCTTCAAATTTAAGACTCGGATCAATTTGGAAATTTGCAATACTTTCAGTCTCATACCATAGTTTATAATATCGATCCAAAAAATCAGCGCCTTCTTCAGTAACCATAAATCTATAAAGTCCAATTTCTAGATTGTTTTTGTCTTTGTAACAGGCAATTCCTTCCGGGGTCAATAGATTTTTAGATTTTAACCATTTTAAAACAAAGTAGAAAGGTTTTATAGCCCCTTTCTTTGTAATAGTCAAACCATCATAAGCCCATTCGGCTTTGTCCCAAGTATCTTCTTTTTTGACCTTAATTGTCAATTGTTGATTCATTTTTTGTTCTCGAAGTTCTTTTAGTTTTGATACGTCTTTGACTTCAGCAACAATATTACCTTGAAGATTAATGTAATATTCATTTTTTCCAATTTGAGCTCTTGTTATTAAAGGATTATCCAGTATTGATAATGAATTTCCAGTTCTGGAGTAATCCCAGATGAAATCAAATTTTGGTTCTAAAATAAAATCACCATTTTTATTTATTAATCCCCAAGATTTGTTGTCTAATGAAGCAGGTGCAATATCATTATGGAAATAGTTAATTCTGGAAAATTTTGGCTCAATTATAAAATCTCCATTGCGGTCTATAAAACCTGATTTCCCTTCCATATCCACTCCACATAAGCCATTGTGAAAGCCATCCATACCATCAAATTTTGGTTCAATAACCAGATCTCCATTTGTATTTATAGCACCATATTTTTTGCCAATTTTAACAACTGCCAGGCCTTCTTTAAATCCACCGTTGATAGTGTCTGGGATTGAGCACCTAACTGTTTTCAGTATTTCTCCTTTCCTATTGATGAAGATTTTATTTTTCTTCCTTGTTACGATAGCATAACCATCATGAAATGGATTTGTCCAATCAAAATCGAACGGAATGATTTCTTCTCCTCTTGCATTTATGTATCCCCACTTATTATTTTTGCAGACATCAACTAGACCTTCGCTAAAGCCGCTTGAATATTCTTGATCGAATTGAGGTGCAATTACAATTTTACCAGATTTATCAATGAATCCCCATTTTTGGGCCTCTTTTATGAACACCATTGCGAGCCCTTCAAAAAAGGAATTGCCTGATTGAATGGATTTATTTCTAATCGCAATTTCTCCTTGCGTATTAAAATATACGAATTCCATTTTTTTGTCCTTTCCGAAAAGTCCGAAAAGCGATTTAGCTTTCTGAGTCAAAAACCCTCCAGCCATCCCATCTGAAAATTCAAATGCCAAACTGCAACAAGGTTCGATTATTACCTTTCCTTGAGAATTAATATATCCATACTGTTCGTTATGATCCTGAAATGGGTAAAGCATAGTTTTCAAATGTTGCACAACGTTCTCAGGGCTGGCGGTCGAGCCGATTTAACTCACTCACTTGCTTAAACACCCGACACTTCAAATTTCCAATTAAATTTCCAAAACATACTTCACTAAGGCTTGATTGCTAGACCTGTGTTGTGCGTTCGTGCGATTACTCATCAATCTCTATGCAAGCAATGTCTTTGTATGATTTGTCTGTTAAAAACTCTTGAATAATCACACTTCTGTCGATTAAAAGTTTAGCTAGATCAGAGGTTCGTCGATTCCCTGTTCTAAGCCAAATGATTCTTGGTGGGTGGCCGTATAAATTTGACATATCATAAAAGTCTGCGTCAAAGGTAACCACAGTGTAGTCATTACGTTTTGCGTACTCCCAGATTTCACGGTCAGTTGAATTCTCTAACCCTAATTCACGCACTTGTTGAGCTTCGGGAAATGTATCTTTAAGTTTAGAAATAATTCTAATGGATATGTTTTGATCAAAAAGTAATTTCATTACGCAACTCTGATACGTTGTTCTCTGTCTGCTGCGTATGCTAAACATGCTTGAATATCCTCAATTGTTAATTCAGGATAATCTTCAATGATTTCTTTTTGAGTCATACCTGACGCCAACCAGCTTAGAACATCATAAACAGAAATTCTTGTCTCGCGTATACAAGGCTTCCCAAATCGAACATCTGGTCTGATTTTTATGATCTCTTTATAACTTTTCATCGTTTTAGAGTTTAATCAAAGATAGTGATTTTTGTTGATTATTCAGTTTTTTCTTGGTGATCATGACGCACAACGGTTCTAAAATAGGCAAAGGCGCCTAACAAACAAAGCACGTTCGGCGCTTTTGCTTATTTTGTGTTATAGCCATCCTATCTGAAAATCTGTTTTACTAGATTCGAATATTCATTTTCTATTCTTCGAATCATTTTAAAGTCATTTTCGTCAATACACGATATAACAGATCCGAATTCATATGTTTTCGAGAAATTTTCATGAGAATCTCCATAAATAAGTTTTATCTTAATTGAGCCTTTATTCCTGAAGGAGCACAATTGTTTGTTGTCTTCTGTTCTCATTAATATTAGATTATTTAATTTCTCATAATCTATAGAGTCTTTAAAATAGAAATTCAAAGGTATTTCAGCTGGTTTAAATTTCCTTGTTGACTTTTTTCGATAGTATACAATCCGTTCTTCGTAGTTTATTAGTATTTCTTCTCTAGTTCGAGGTTTATATCTGTACTCATAGTCTGATTCTCGTGATAGTAAAACAGCCTGAAACTCATTTTGACAGAAAGTATAATGTGTATTCAAGATTAGAAAGAATGTGAAGATCAAGGTTATATTTTTAGTAATCATTTTAATTCGTGTGTAAGTTCAGGGTATGTGTTTTATTGGCTATAACGTTCTAAAATAAGCAAAGTAGCGCAAACCTTGAATCCTATCGGCGCTATTTTGTTTATTTGTTGTTATGGGCTGACTTTATTCATCTCGCCTTTTTAATATGTAGTAATAAATGGTTTCATCATTATTGGTGAGTGGGTACATCTCAATAAACTCAAACCCATATTTGCTAAAAAAATTTAGAGCATCGATCATTGAATTGAATAAAACATCATTACCATTTTCATCCTTTATTCCATTATCGACTCTATCAAAGAGCTTATTATTATTTTCTTGTCCAAAATCTACCCAAATACTTATCTTATTAGTACGAAATTCAGGAAATTTTCGAATTTGAATATATTTAGCATCAATTTCTTTTATATGGATATCTCTTACTGTTTGTGAAAACATATAAGAAGTTGCAAAACTGGAAAAGCAGAAAATAATTGCAATTAATCTTTTCATAATATTGAGAGTTTAGATTGTTTAATGTATCGTATAAGTGGTTTGCCCATAACGTTGTGGCTAAAACCAGTTTCAATTGGTTTTAGGTTTTGTTATGTGCTTTTTAGATTCTATTATTTCAGCGTTAATTCCATACATTAAGACTTGCCCTGTTTTAGGGTTTAAAAATGTGATTTTTCTGTCGATATAACCTGATTTTTGTTTCGTGTTAATAAGACTTCTGAAATTAATGATTGTTTCTCCTTTTGGCAGTATAGTATATGAATATTGATCGCAAGCTGTATGAGAACTTGCCTTTGAATAAACGGTGATTGTATCCCTTGTTAGGTTAGAAATCCTCAATTTACTTTTTAGAGTCAAATTTTTATTTAATCCATCGTAAAGATTAAGATCAATCGTTCCAAAAGACGCTTCTGTTCCGTTTATGGAGAAAGATCTATTAAGTGTGTCACCCCATTGATAAGTTTGAGTGAAATAATTTCGGTATGGGAAAATTGATTTCAGATATAACGTTGATTCTAAATCTAATTTTTTACAATTCACATACTCCTTAAGGGTCAGGTCGACCATGCGAAACATTACTTCTTTAATGTAAACAGGTGTATTAAAACAATTAACTGTGTAAAGCATTACTCCAATGGAATCCGGAACAGCTAAACTGAAGTCGCCCCTTTTCTTTATAAAGTCATCTTCAAAAAATTCAACGATAGTTTTTTGGTTATATTCAGTTTCTACAAAGGCTTGAAACGCAGCAACTCTGATGAAAGGATCAGTTTTGCAGTTAACCATTTCAAAAAGTTCTTCGTGATTGAATTTGGTTTTAAGTGAGTCTATGATTCTTTCTTGCCATGAATAATGGCTACTGTCTGATTCAATTTCGGAAAATTGGGTCCAATACCCTCGACCTTCACCAAACACGGTAGATAAAAAAGGATCATCAACAATTATCTCATTATAAGGGCATGTCTGTGCTCTTGAAATGAATGGAAATAATAATATGATTATAAAAATTGTTCTCATGTTTACAAATTGCACATAACGTTCCGAGGCTACACTATCGCTGCCCGTTTTAAAGATAATTGATATTCTGAAATTGGATTGATTGAGTGAGAATGATTTATCATTTGAAACGAGATTTGGCAGTGGAGTGTAGGCTCTGTTAGGTGCACTATTTTTTTTCATTGTTTAGATTGGTCACTACAGTCTCTATTGCCCCGAAATCATCAATAAGTTTAGATTTTATTTTCTCAATAAAAGCCTTTCTTGGTGGATTTCCACGCCAACCGTTATATCCAAAATAATCGAATTTAACAGTAACAGAAGAGTCTGATTGAATCAAAAAATATTTCAACGTATGATAATCAGGTCCATACAATATTATTGAGTCATAATCTGGGTTAAAATCAACACTATAAAAAGGCTTTGCCTCATTTTTGGCCTCTTGTACTATATATTGACCAATTTCTATTTTGTTACTATTGGCAGTTATCTGATAATCAGCGTCATATTTCGATCTATAGTTGTAAAACAAAATTGTACAAGACGAACAAATCGATATCATCATGATAAAATATATCAATCTTATTTTCATTTGATTCTTTTACTATGTATATCTATCAGTTTAATCATACGGTATTTCGAGTATGTACTTATTGCACCTAACGTTCCGCAGCTACGAAGCGCTGCTATTCTTTAAAATTAACGATAATATTTGAGGAGAATGATTGAGCTGAGGATGATTTATTAAACGAAGCGCAATCGTAGCAGTGTTTTGTAGGTGGTGTTGTGAGCATTTCTTTATTTTTCACTCGAGTATATTTCACAGTCAACATCCATTATACCATCTGTTGCAGTAAGTGGTTGATACATTATAAAACAGACGTCACTGTACCAATCGGTTCGAAAATTAATATCAAATTCATTCTCAACTGTATCATGCATGTACATTGTTGAATCAGTCCAACCATATCCAATTATGCCACGACCATTTAATTTTCCCTCTACAAGCAAACGAATTCCATCCGGATATTGAGCCTCTTTGCCTATTTCTATTCTAACCATTTTTGATTTGTTAGAGAGCTTTTCAGTGAAAACCCTTTTTGTTGTCCATGATTTAATTATCGATTCGTTTAAAACGATATATACGCCTAACATTATTAAAAGAATAAGTGCTGCAAACACTATTAAGTATTTTCTTCTCATGGCAATTGCTCACAACGTTTGGCGCTTGGCAACGATTTTCTGTGTTGCGCCTGCGGCAGAAAAATGGTGCTAAGCGTTTGTTGTGTGCTTTTATCATTCTGCCTTCACGATTTTCTTATTTGCTATGACCGCCCCATTAACTTCAATAATGCAATGATATAATCCTTTAGCGTAATTGTTAGTATTTATTTGTATTACATCTGTTTCATTAAAAACCAAATTATCTATTAGTTTTCCAACTGTATTGTAAAGATTTATTTTTATCTCACTTTTTTCTGGGAGATTAGGGATATGAATATTTACATAATTTGAAAATGGGTTAGGAAATATATTTACTTCATCTAAATCTGTTGACAAACAGCTTTCATAGTTCCACTCTGTATTGCCTTCACAGTCCGTTTTTACAAGAATACTATAAAATCTTATATTTCCCGGTTCATAAAGCAAGTCTCGACCTCCAATAAGCACTCCACCATCAGAAGTTAATGTACCACAATAATATATTTCTGCAATATTTTCCTCTCCATAATGATTATCCCAAAGAAATTCTTTTTCAGAATTAAATTTTGTTGCATATAATTGATAATACAATGGATCAGAAAGATCTTGGTGTGCTAAAACAAAAATTTCATTTTTTTCGTTTGTAAATAATTCTGAATAAATTATGCTTGGTTTTTGTTGAAAAATCTTTGAATCAATTTCATTTCCGTTTTCATCAAATTCTATCATGAATAAACTCACGTGCAATGAAGTATCAGTTTCGTGAGGTATAGTAAATAGAGAGAGAACATGTTTTGACTTAAATACAGTAGCGCTTTGAAAGGCATAAATAGAGTCTGAAGGTGTTGAAAAAGAGCTATAATTTCTCATGTTTTTTCTCCATTTTTCATTACCATGGTAGTCCACTTTAATGATATAATGATGAGTTTGCCATACAGAAACATCCATGCTATTCATTGTCAATAGATAACCATTATTTATCGGTTCAATCCTAGACATCCTGTCAGAATAACTCTGCACTTCTAAGTCTGCACTATATATCTTTTTCCATAAAATATTGGCTTCAAAATCTGTTTGTATAAGTTCAGCAACCGTGCTCATACTGGTTGAGTCAAATCCTGATGCTGCAATTAAAAGTCCATCTTCATTTGGATGTAAGTCCTGAATATGATTATCTCCTCCTAATACAGGCAATTCACCAAAAACCTTCTTCCAAAGAATATTACCATTACTAGGATCAACCTTTAACAGTAAATTTCGCCTTTGGTTATTTATCCATCTATATCCTCCTACATAAAAATAACCTTTATGAAAACAGCCTGCTGTATACATTTCATATCTATCAGGCTCTGGTGCTTCTTCAATTCGTTCCCACAATATGTTTCCTTGTTTGTCAAGCATCATTAAAAAACCATTCCCCTCGGGTCCTCCTAAACTATTATAGCCAATAACAAGATACCCCTTTTCATGTTCTACTAGTGCCTTTGGTTCATTACTGTATGGTTGAATATGTCTATAGTAAAATGCACCTTGGGCAAAAATTTGCCCAAAGCACATTAAACTCATAATGATTATAAATAATCGCATATTTACTTCATCAGTTTTGTTGATAATATCGTTCTTTCTGAATTATAAATTTTAAGAATATACATTCCACTATGATATGAAGATAAATCAATTGGGATTTCAACATTTCCAGGTGTCGCTTTTCCATTTATCAATATTCTACCTGACATATCATACAATTCATACGGCTGAACCTGTCCACTTTCAGGAATAAAAACCAAATACTGATGCTCACCCATATTCTTGACGGTAAGTTCTAGCGGTTTTTCTTCTTCTGTAATATTCAATGTTTGATTGATAGAATTGATACAACTTACCCTCCCGTAAAACATTTCATTGTTATACCCAGGTGCACTCCCAAACATATTATAATTATAAGTTCCTAGATTTACTTTTTCAGCTCCACTTCTAATTAACTCTCTGACTTCAGTCCAAGTAAGTAAAGGGTTCTTTTCTAAAATCATCGCTGCTATTGAAGCAACAATAGGGGAAGAAAATGAAGATCCTAGTGTAACAGTATAGCTTCCTTGACCTAATGAACTTAAATTGGTAGTCATTAATAATTCCCCTGGTGCTACAACATCATAGTTATATTCAGGAGGTCCATATGTTGAACCTTGATTCGAACTAACAGACCAGCCCCCACCAGGAGCGTTTGAAGAACAACGATAATCATTAGGGTTAGACCAACCAACCCCAATTACATTTGATAAATTTGCAGGAAAATTACTCCCTACTAAATCATCATTACCAACGGCTGCAACACATATTATACCCAAAGCATTATTAGGATTGTTTGGGTCTGGTCTACCCACAGTAATAGCATTATTAATTTGAATATCTATAGAACCAAATGCTGCATTAGTTCTAAAACTCATATTGATAACATCAACACCTTCTATAACTGCCGCTTGTAAAGATTCAACTATTTGAGAATTCATTGCACCAGGGTCATTTGATGTAAATTCATTGATGTAAGGAATGACTTCTGCGTTATATGCTGCACCAACAGCCCATCTCTGACCTAGTGCTGTATTGTTAGGTGTTGCTGCGACAATACCAGTCACTTGCATTGCGTGTCCATAGTTTTGAAGCTGAAAGTCTGATGTTTCATATTGCTCTGTTATTACGTTGAAAGCTTTTGGTATATTAGATCCCTCAAAATCATTATGAGAAAATTCTATACCACCAAAATCAATGATTCCCATTTTAATTCCTTCGCCAGTATATCCTGCTCCCCAACATTCACAAAGGTCTGCGTCTGCATCATTTGTCCCTGATTGCCCATTCCATATTACATCTCCAGTGTTTCTAATGTGCCATGTACCTTGAATATTACTTGGAGTTAATGACATTTCTGTTGTAGGCTGGCAGTTAAGTGGTTCAACAGAAAACATATTAGGCTCTGCCAATTTCACTAATTGTTGCTCGTTTTCATTGATGATTTGAGCTAAACGTACTGTTGTCATTAATCCTTCACGATCAGGGATTAATCTGAAAATATACGTCCAACTAACTGTATTAGGTAAAGCTGAACTTGGTTCATGGATTAACTCTAAACTATAATCGTCTGCGAAACTTGCTATTGTTGCATTATCCAATAATGGGTCATTAAAGGTAACCATTATTCTATCATCTGTCCTGTAATACTCCTGTGAAGTATAAGTTGAATCAGCATATCTTGTTAATGCTACTGATGAAACTTCATAATCATTTGTACTCTGAATTTGTACAATCTGATTATATCGGTCAAAAAGCGAAGAGGAAGGGTTAAAGTTTATTTCATTAAACTTTGTTGGCGCATCCTGCCAATAGTCTTGATTTTCTACACATGGATTTACATTCCCTGTATATTGAACCTCATTGGTCAATTTAAAACAATAAACATCTTTTTGGATGTGATACCAATGTTGATCACCATTTTGGTCATAAATATACGTGCTGTCCGCTTGTGTTAATTGAGCATAAATAGAACTTACCCCAAATATTCCCAGAAAAAATAAAACTTTACTTTTCATAAGGTTGAATTTAATAAATTTTTCGCTTTCATTGCTTTCAGGAGAATGAAAACTTGCATTATTGCCATCGAAATAACATTCGATACCCTTTTCTCTGCAATTCATTCGTTCTCCTTTTTAGGTAGCTATAGTTAATTTCCCCTCAAGATGGGCGGTCATTTACCTTTATTCGGAGGTACATCTAATTGCACACAACGGTCTCCAGCTAAGAAACGTGGGGCATTTCAAATGCTGTTTCTATTTAAATATCTCTAAATTAACTAAAAGCCACGAACTTTCGATAAACCACTATCCGCCCCATGTTTTCTTAGGTGATGTTATGAGCTAATAAGCATTAGTTAAAGTTATATTCGAGTTCTTTTATCGAATCAGACATTTCAATATTTTTGTCCATATTAATCGTTATCACTTTTAAATTAGGTTTTTTCTGTTGTTGAATTTCACTAGCAATTTTTAGAATAGATTTGGTGTATTTCCCCATAAATTTAGCCCAGTAAAACACAATATAATTATCATTTCCAGAAAAAATTTTTTCTTTTTCCAATGAGCCATTAATTGCCTTGTAGTTTTTCTCAATATTACAAACATTATTTATAGTTGAGTCCTTTTTCCAAAGCTCTGTGTTTTCAATGTTTTTGAGAATTAATTCAATATTTCCATAACACTGATTTACTAGCGTATCCTTTGGGGCTATTTTCTCTAATTTCGAATTGTAGACTTCGTATTTTGAAAAATATTTAGTGTCTTCAGTAATCAATTTTAAGTATAGTGAATCTGATAAATAATATGCATTTATTGTGTCAACTTGATTCTTTTGTAGATACTTAGTTAATGATTTTTGATTCTCTACTTTTGGTTTCCTTATTCCAAGAAGCACCTTTCTCATAATAAATGAGCACGATGTTAGAATTGATATTAATAATATGATTGAAACTATTTTTTTCATATGTGTAAATAAATGGAGTGGTTCGGTTCACCGAACCACTCTTAAAATTAGAATCTATTTCAATGCTACTTGAACCTTAACGAAGTATGAGTAGTTTTCTCCATTCGATTTACAATGCACAAAACCTTCTTCACGAACAGCTTCGTAAAGCCCTTCCTTTAATGTGAATGTAGTGTTGCTTCCCTCATGGGTCAATACTACTTCCTCATCTATACCAAATTCTTCTTCAAAATTTGAAGGATATTCATTCAGTATATACAAGTTTACTAGGTTATCTTTAACCTTCTCAATTCCTATGGTTGCTCCTTCTTCACCGTTTTCTAATGGTCGGTTACATATACCAAAACATTCGTTACATGCACAAATCCGACCTGCATGGTTCGGAGTAGTTTTGGCGCGTGCTAGTCTTATAGGTTCAAAAGGTACGTCAATATTTATATCAGGTGGCCAATTTGATTTTTCAGAAACTGATATTGGTTCTTCTCCATTATAAATTCTGTGATCTTCATTCTTGTTACAAGATAAGAAAAGGAATAATCCTAAAACGAGAAATAATCCTTTAAAAATTACCTTTTTCATTTTATTTAAGTTTTAGTTAAACCCTACTTTGATTTTAGGAGTGTTCGGGTCGTTTTCTTCTCCCGCTACGTTCAAAACTTTTTCAGCCGATGGATAACTTTATTGTATTATTCCGAAAGATGGATGGTCATTTTATCCTTTTTCGTCCTACTCACATTGCTCATAACGTTTTGCAAATAGGCACATGCGGCTACCACGTATGAACGTTTGCCGCTTGTGATTATTTGCTGTTATGGGTATCTTCTTTATTTCTCTTATAATTAAGTACTGATCCAATTACCAAAATTAATAAACCAGCGATATAAAAAACTGTTCCCATGGGCAAATGATTATATCGAAGAATCACTTCGACTATTAGGCAACTAAGTCCAACAATAATCATAGTATCCCCTTTACTAAAATCTATTAAAGTCTTCTTTCGAATCATAGTAATTAAAACTATGAGAATCCAAATGGCAGATAACAAAAAAAGGGGGTATACTAAGCCTTCCATTTTTGTAAATTCGACCAATTTATTGAATTGAATACTGATGATGAGTAATATGATTAATAACCCAATTGAGTCAGAATAACTTTGTTTTCGTTTTCGATAATGTTTTATACTAGTGAACAATACTAATGAGCCCAAGGAAAACATGTTTATTAACTTAACTTCTGCTGCAAAGGGCCAGTGGTAGATTCGAAAAATAGCACCAACTAGTATGATAACCACTGAAATGGCGATTAATAAATCAAGTATTCTTGCTGGTTTTTTGTGCTGATTCATTCTGTTCTATAGTTACCCATAACGGTCTAAAATAGGCAAAGTAGCGCAAATCTTGAGCCCTATCGGCGCTATTTTGTTTATTTGTTGTTAGCAAACTATTTACCTACAAAACTTATATCGATAATATATTTGTTGATAGTCAATTAAAGACTTATCGATTTTATTTAATTCGGTAATATACAATTCAGTCAAATCAAGAGCTCTATCACAATCACCTAAAATTTTATAATTTGATCCTAAATTCCATAATGCTTTAATGTCGTGGTATTGATCCCAGCATTTTTGATTGTATTTGATTGACATTTCTAAATCTTTTTCCTGTCGCCACAATAAATACCTTCTGTAATAGGTCCAGGCATAATCATACAGGAATTTGTCTTCTCCGTTAATAATTTCGAATTGGGATAAACTGTCAAGAAAGATCTGATTATTTATTAATTCAGTCGAGTCAATTTTACCACAAGAAACTGAGTACTGACCCCTTAGCTTTGTGTAGTCAATTTGTCCAAAAGATTTCAATGAGAGAAAAAGAAATATTGAAATGGTAATGATTTTCTGCATGTGGTTTTAATGTTTGCTAACGGTTTCCAGCTACGAAATCGCTGCTGTTCCTTAAAGTTAACGATAATTTGTGAGGAGATCGATTGAGCTGAGGATGATTCTATCATTCGAAGAGCAATTGTAGCAGTGTTTTGTAGGTGGTGTTGTGGGTAGTCAAAGCTTCTGGAAAGTATATAAATATTTTTTCTTTGAGCAGAGCCTCATTTTCCAATTTTCATTTTTATCCACATAAGAACTCAATAAAAAACATGTATCCGAATTTGCCTTTTCTATATACAGATTATAATTCATGAAATTCAATGTATCATTCTCTTGTGATTCAAACAAGAACCAGTAGATATCATCATTTTTCAATTTAGACCTGCCATAATGATATAGATCAATATTTTCCCGATTCGAATAAACGTCAAATTCACTCTTAACATATTTAATAAAACTCTTTCCTCCCATATTGAGAGTAGTTACTGCAATACCCTCTGTAAACATTTCTGAGGCGGTGGAATCAATACTTACTACACCATGAATAGTATCAACCATGTTCTCAATAGTCCACCACGAATCTGGAATTTGTATTTTATAAAGATTATGAGAATCACTGAAAGTATCCTTTAAAAGCTCCTTTTGTGAATTACAATTCCAATCTCTGTTTTTTAATCCTGAATCAAACTCAGGCGCCCCACCCGAACAAGAACATAGAAGTAAAATAAAAATTGGAAAAACAACTCGTATCATATTCGTCCTACTCATTACCCACAACGGTTTGCAGCTACCCGAAGGGCGGGACTTTTACCACAAAACTTGATTTGAAAAGCTAATGTTTGATTAACCACAAAACTGTCTTTGGAACACAAAACCCCGCCTTTTGGGTAGGTGCTGTTATAGGGCGTTTTTCTTTCCATTAGTCTGTTTTTGTTGTGTCAAGTCTTACGAATATTTTCTTTCTAAAATTATATCCTTCCATTGCGTCAAGCGGGTTAAAGTCTCCAGGAAGCCACATTCCACCAAAGTTAATTGTTAAAAGGTCACAAGGAATGTTGTCTATAGAGTATGTTCTCTCGTAACCTTTAATTTCCATTTGCAATTTGTTATTTGCTTGTCTAAATAGTCCGCTGAATTGATAAGTCAAGGAGTCGCCACTTTTTAAATAATACTTCTGATAGTCGTGTTTCTTGTTTTTTGGATTTTCAACTTCATACCTTATAAATTGGTCGTTGCATCTAAAATCCAGATTGAAAAAAACAGATTTCTGAACGGTGTCGTCAATTGTAAATTTCATTTCATTCAAACTGTCATTTCGTAAAACAAGTCTGAAGTCAAACGGCTCGTTTACAAATATTGTGTCTTGGATGTCAATAATTTTTGTCACGGTGTAAAAGTCGTCTTGTCGTCCGCAACTTGTTAAAAACAGGATTGTCAATATGTAAATTATTTGTTTCACAGTCGTCTTTTAAAATGCCCTATAACGTTTTGCAACTAGGAGACGCGGGCTACCCGGTTGTGGTTGTTTAGCCCGTGGCTTTTAGTTGATGTTATCAGCATTATCTTGTTTTCAGTTCTTAGTAATAAATTGTTTTTAAATAGTCACTAAATCTGTATATACTATTTGGGAAAATTAATTCCATTTTTGAGTTACTATATAGAAAATTGCTACGATAGGTATATACAAACTTGCTAAGTAAAAGGTCAGTTTATGATAATTTGAATCGTTACGTTTCCATAAATAATAAATTGTCAATCCAAGCATTATAAATGGCGCAACAAAAAGCACAAAAATGTATCCAAGGCTTGCCATTGCAGACCAATACCAAAACAGAGAAGTCAAAATAATCAATAGGAGTCCTCCATAGATAAAAAACTCTAAAAACAATGCAATTATCGGAGGGTTCTGAATGTTGGCCTTCTTCATTTTATTTAGCAGAACTGCGTAAAAAACAAATCCGAGCACGGGAATAATAAAATGTATCATCATTGCCGTAATTATTTCAGATGTACTCAGTCCTTCCATATTGCTGATAACTTACTTATAACCGCCATGAATACTCTATAATCTTATTACCGTCTGTTGGATATGAGAAGGTTTATGGCGGATTATTCAAACAAATGTAATCGATTTTTCAAAGATCATCAAAAGGTGAACGAATATTTTTTAAATAACTGGTACTTACATGAGTATAGATTTCTGTTGTTCTACTACTCTTATGGCCAAGTATAGCCTGAATATAACGCAAGTCGGTACCGCTTTCAAGATGATGGGTAGCAAAGCTGTGCCGCAACCAGTGTAAGGTTACTGGTTTTTTAATATTTGCCTTTCTTACTGATTGTTTTAGAACATTTTCTAAACTCTTTGTGCTATATTTTGTGCCTGTTTTCTGTCCTTCAAAGAGCCATTCCTTAGGCCGATAAGACTTATAATAGTCACGCAGTAGTTCGATGAGTTTATCGCTCATCGGAGCCACGCGGTCTTTTCGTCCCTTGCTTTGACGAATAATCAGCAAACTTCGTTTTGAATCAACATCTGTTGGTTTCAAGTTTATTAACTCGCTTCTCCTTAGACCACACGCATATATTAAACTGAGCATCGCCCGATGCTTTAAATTCCTAGGAGCCTCTATAATTCTCTTAACTTCTTCTTTGGAAATCACATTGGGAAGGGTTTTCTCCCGTTTTGGCCGGTGAACCTTTTCTATGTCAATTCTCCGATTATCAACGATGAGAAAAAACTTTTTTAATGCGTTAACCCCGTAGGATTAAAAAAATTTCTTAGCCGACTTTTAATATATATTTTCCCGTTTCCTGATTTGAGATATTTTTCTCTTCTTGTTGCATCTTGTTGGTTTATACAGCCTTCAAAATATATTAACTTTAATGGTAGTCTATTTTTTGTTGAAGTCACTTTTCCTTCATTATGGGTTTTAAGACGTTGCTTTAAATCTGAAGTATAACCAGTATACCATTGATTATCTTTTTCACTCAGTAAAACATAAACATAATAATACATACTATCTATTTATTAATCCAACGGGGTGATTTCATCCACGGATTTGTCTTTATAAAAGTGGAGGAAAATCCGAAGGGCACTCGAATAGTTCTTGATCGTACTCTCTGCAAAGCGTTTCGAGCGAAGGAAACTGATAAATTGATCCAGGTTTTCCTGATTGCGGAGACTGAGTTCTGTCGCTTTCGGAAATACATTTCTTATCGGAATGTTTGCAGGCTGCTTTTCATTCTTTGTTTCGAAAGTAATCTCAGCGATTCCATGGAAAGATTTTTCCAGTATTTTTTTTTGCCCCTCTCCCCAGGGAATATACCATCCGCGATGCGTGGCAGAATATTGAGCTTCGAGTTTTTTGCAAATGGATATAAGCGCCTGATCCTTCTCAAAAGAAAGCATCAGTACCAAATTGCCGCGGTGATTTAAGGCAGTAACAGTTACTGTTTTCATAGGTATTTTAAATTGATTAATTCTAAGATACAAATATTTTTACATCAACTTATTATTTTATAGCTGCTTAATTCTTCCGGGAATAGATTTGTTATTCACGTTTCCAAAAAAGATTATCATATCCAAAAGCTAAAATGTTCTTCCTTGGGGAATTCGGCCCTATGAAATTTTTGAAGTTGCAGTGAACCAGAAGGCGCGAATGATAGAGCTAGCTCCGTAGCTTGTGGCAGGAGATCCGCGAAATCATCGCCGTCCGGGAATGAAGGCTTTAAAAATTTAATAAGGCCTACCTGTCTGCCGACGATGCAGGGAGTTTCTTTGCTTCTACCTCATTCCAACGGCACTAACGTTTCTCGTCATTCATCTCCACAAGCAGTGCTTGTCCTTTTAATCCACCTCATCAAACTTCGAAACCTATCATCCCGGTTTTCCGGGTCAACAGCGTATTTTTCCCTAAAAACCTTTCCTTATTCGATGCCGAACACGCATGCATTGATGTTTCCAACGAACAAAATGTTGTTTCCCGCGCGCGATATCGCAGTTGCACATCCACAAATTGACGTTTACAACGAATGAATCGTCATTTACAACGAACGAATTGATGTTTCCTACGCATGAATTGATGTTTCCCGCGCATGAAATCGTAGTTGTACATGCACGAATTGATGTTTACAAGGAACGAAATGCTGATTCCCAACCCCTATTTTTTCACCTTCCTTTAAATTATTCAATCTTTTCACTCAATAAAAGCAACATTTAAAAGACAATTTTATACAGAACAATAGCTTATACACCTGATTAACAGATGTTAACAAATCGAATGGCACACGTTTTGGCAGGGCAATTACCGGTACCTTTAATTATAAACCGGCTGCGAGTCCTTCAGCTATAGATGTTGGAAGCGCAGTCACAAAACTTAAAAAGATGAAAACTACAATGAGGAATAAACGAAACATGTACACGGTTGTACTGCAAACGTGTAACGAATTCGCACCGGTCTGGTCAAATACTCCGGCCTTTGTGAACAGTGTAAACAGGCTCGAGTCGAAATTGCTGGATTTCACGGCGGTTGCTGAACAGCGCATCCTGGATACCAAGCACATTACGAAGAAGAAAGCCGCGCTTTTGAATGATTTGCACGATAAAGTCTATTCAGTGGTAAAGTTAATCCGTGCTTACGGTATTGCAAGCGGTGACGAGTCGCTCGTTCAGGAATACCAAATCAACAAGGTGAGCTTGCTGAAAGGCGGTGCGAAGATGGCGGTTAACAGGTTCAAGAATGTGCTCACCAAGGCTGCAGAGTTGATAACTCCGCTGGAAGACTACGGTTTGACATCACAGTTTATCCAGTCGCTGGAGCAGCAAGTAACTGACTTGAAGGTCATCATTTGGGAACCAAGGATGCGTATCATTCAGCGAAAAGCTCAAACCAGAACGCTCCATAAACTGATTGAAGAGATGGACGTGATCGTATATGGCGAACTTTCAGGAATGATTGAAGTCTTTCAGTACGACCATCCGACTTTTTACGAGCAGTTCATGGATGCCCGGAACATTATCGACCACAGCGGTCCGCGCAGAACCAACCAGCAGCCGCCCACCCCGGGAGTTCATAATTCCGACTAGGGTTGTAAAGAAAGCCAGTGACTTCGGTCGCTGGCTTTCATCGTTTAAGAAAATCAATGCTTCAGGTTCCCTTTACTTTCCTCACGCCTTTATCCGTTCTCCTCCTTAATCCTCCTCACGAGTTCCTGAGACAGTCACGATTTATCGTGACTCAGTTGGACCTGTCCTGACCTCGAAGAGCGTCAGTGACCTGTCCTGACCTCGAAGAGCGTCAGTGACCTGTCCTGACCTCGAAGAGCGTCAGTGAGGAATCCCGACCGAAACAACGTGAAGCGTCGGGAAGCCAATAGCCAACAACTAACTCCTCCCTATTTTCCGGCTCTTTTGCGGTCGTTTTCATTCAGAAGAATCTTTCTGATGCGCAGCGAAGAAGGTGTTACCTCAACGTACTCGTCAGACTGGATGTATTCCAAAGCTTCTTCCAGCGACATCTTGATTGCCGGAGCAATTCTTACCTTGTCGTCAGCCCCCGAAGAACGCATGTTGGTCATCTTCTTGGTTTTGGTTACGTTCACCACAAGATCTCCCTGGCGTGAATTCTCTCCGATTACCTGTCCTCCGTAAATCGATTCGTTCGGATCGATGAAGAATTTTCCGCGGTCTTGTAAGTTATTTAAAGAGTAAGGAATTGCTAATCCCTTTTCCATTGAGATCAACGAACCGTTTAATCGTCCCGGGATATCTCCTTTGTATGGCTGGAATTCGATGAAACGATGATTCATGATCGCTTCTCCGGCCGTTTGCGTAAGCAAATAATTACGTAGACCGATAATTCCCCTTGATGGAATGTTGAAGGTTATATTCATGCGTTCACCGCGCACTTCCATGTTGAGCATCTCGCCTTTTCTTTTGGTAACGGCTTCTACTGCAGTTCCCGAATAAGATTCAGGCAGGTCTATCGTTAGTTCCTCCACGGGTTCACATTTCTTTCCGTCGATCTCCTTGATGATTACCTGAGGTTGTCCAACCTGAAGTTCATAGCCTTCTCTTCGCATGGTTTCGATCAGTACAGACAAATGCATCACGCCTCGTCCGTAAACCATCCATTTGTCGGCCTTGTCGGTCTTTTCAACGCGCAGTGCAAGATTTTTTTCAAGTTCCTTCTTGAGACGATCATCGATCTGGCGGGAAGTAACAAATTTTCCTTCCTGACCGAAGAATGGAGAGTCGTTGATGGAGAACATCATACTCATCGTTGGTTCATCGATGGCGATGGTTTCAAGCGGTTCGGGATTTTCAGCATCACAAATGGAATCCCCGATATCAAATCCTTCGAGTCCTGTAATGGCACAGATATCACCCGGCTGAACCTGGTCAACTTTGATTCGTTCGGTACCTTCATAAACAAAAACCTCCTTGATGCGGTGTTTTTCCATCGAACCATCCGCTTTGCTAAGGATAATAGGCATGTTGGGTTTTAAAGAACCTCGTTGTAATCTTCCGATGGCAATTCTCCCCACAAAAGAGGAATAATCCAGCGAGGTAATCAGCATCTGTGTGTTTCCTTCAGGAATATTCACCGGAGGAAAATATTCCAGGATAGTAGACAACAGCGGTTCAATCGAATCTGTTTCCTGTCTCCAGTCTTTCGACATCCAGCCGTTTTTGGCCGATCCGTAAACCGTTTCAAACTCCAGCTGTTCTTCGTTTGCATTGAGTTCAAACATCAGGTCAAACACTTTCTCGTGCACTTCCTCCGGGGTACAGTTCGGTTTGTCAACCTTATTAATTACCACCAGGGGCTTCAAGCCCATTTGAAGTGCTTTCTGAAGCACGAAACGTGTTTGTGGCATAGGTCCTTCAAAGGCATCAACCAACAGACAAACGCCGTCGGCCATGTTTAAAACCCTTTCTACCTCACCACCGAAATCGGCGTGACCGGGAGTATCTATGATGTTAATCTTCGTGCCCTTATAGGTTACCGAAACGTTTTTGGATACAATGGTAATCCCTCGTTCACGTTCAAGGTCGTTGTTGTCCATCATCAATTCTCCGGCATTCTCTCTGTCTCTCGCAGTAAAAGAATCACCCGATTCAATCATTCTGTCAACCAGGGTAGTTTTTCCGTGGTCAACGTGTGCAATTATTGCAATATTTCTTATTTCCATATAAATTATACATTCAAATCAAAAAACTGAAGAATCAGCTTACCTTCTTCTGTTACCTCCGCCGGGACGACGAGCATTTCTTCCGCCCCTGCTTTTTCCATGACCGGTTCCTTTTCTGCCTTTGGAGCTTTTACTTTCCGTCTTTTCGATGTTCAGTCGTTTACCCTCAAATTCGGCACCCTGAACTTTCCGAAGAATTCCTTCTGCCTCCGATTTGTCGGCATCGAAAAACGAAAAGGCCGGCATAATGTCAATGCGGCCTATCGCATTGGATTTTAATCCCGTTGCATCACAAATTACCCGAAGCAGTCCGCCCGGATTCAAGCCGTCTTTCTCTCCCAGAGAGACAAAGAAACGTTGTTTGTTTTCATCCGATCCGCGGTCTCTGCTTTTTCTTTCCCGCGGTTGATCGTCCGATTTATCGCTTAGTTTGGCGTTGAGATCACCGGCTTTCTGATAATAATCGAGGAAACGGTTAAACTCAGCAGAAAGGAATTTCTTGATAACCTGTTCTTTCGATAGGTCTGCAAAATCTTCCAGGATGTGAGGAATAAAAGGTTCGATTTCTTTTTCATTCACCTTCGTTTCCTTTACTTTTTCAATCATGGATTCCAACTGAACAGCACAGATAACTTCCGGTGTAGGAACTTCTGCGAAGGTGAATTTCTGATTGATGATTTTTTCGATCTGATTGATCTTATATTTCTCTTTGGTATTTATTAACACCAGTGATTCTCCGGTTCTTCCTGCTCTTGCCGTACGGCCGCTGCGGTGGGTATAATTTTCAACCTCGTCGGGCAGGTTGTAATTGATCACGTGGGTGATGTCATCCACATCGATCCCGCGCGCTGCCACGTCTGTTGCTACCAGCAATTGTATGCTTCGGTTTCTGAATGAATTCATCACTCTGTCACGTTGAGCCTGCGAAAGATCTCCGTGTAGCGCTTCAGCACTGTATCCATCCTTTACCAGTTTTTCGGCCACCTGTTGTGTTTCTCTTCTGGTTCGACAGAAAACAAGACCGAAGATCCGCGGATTAAAGTCAATGAGTCTTTTTAAAGCCGGATACCGATCGCGTTCTTTGATCGCAAAATAGATATGATCAATGTTTGCATTGCCTTCGTTTTTATTCCCGATGGAAACTTCCAGGGGATCCGTCATATACGTTTTGGCTATGCGGGCTACATCTTTCGGCATCGTAGCTGAAAAGAGCCATGTACTTTTGTCTTCGGGTGTTGCTTTCAGAATGAAATCGAGGTCTTCCTTGAATCCCATGTTCAGCATTTCATCCGCTTCATCAAGAACCACACACTCTACTTCGGTAAGGTTAACGGCTTTTCGATTGATTAGATCGACGAGCCTTCCGGGAGTGGCCACAACGATGGCTACCCCGCTTTTAATTGAATTCATCTGACGCCGTATATCGGTTCCTCCGTAAACGGCTTCTATGGTTACTGCCTTTTCGTGTTTCGAAAAGTTCTTTAAATCATTCGCAATTTGCAAACATAATTCACGCGTTGGACAAATAATTAAGCCTTTGGGGAAACGTTGGCTCGACGTTATTCTATGCACTAATGGTAATCCAAAAGCGGCTGTTTTCCCTGTTCCTGTTTGAGCAAGCCCCACAAAATCACTTTTTGATTTCAATAGGTGTGGAATGGCTTGTTCCTGGATCGGTGTTGGCTGCTCAAACCCCATGTCTGTTACAGCTTTGACCACTTGGCTTCTCAGCCCTAAATCGTTAAAGGTCATACTAAATTTTAAAAATTGAGTGCAAAGATACTACATTAAGTACAGATTACCGCTTAAAGTAATTTTATTCTCTGTGAATCACCCGTAACAGCGTCCATTCTAATCCTTTTATTTTCAAAAAGATAATTTTTCTCCCCAGGCTGTGGTCCATAAACTTCCTGAACACGCCATTTTCAATGGTTTTCCAAACGAACTTTATTCAACCCTTGTTTGGTCGAATTGTAAACCGGGTGATACGTTAAATATTGTGAAAAGGGGATAGGGGTATTTGCTATTTTTACAATCTTAGCGTCAAAGTAAACCTATGCAGGACATTCGTTTCCCCTTTTTGATGGTCTTTTTAATCCTGATGAGCTTCAGTGTGAGGCCACAGGGTTCGAAATTCCGGGGCTTTATCCACGGCGGAATCACTGCCAGTCAGATCAGTGGAGACGGTGCTTATGGGTTCGTGCAGTTCGGTGCCTATGCAGGTCCCGGTATTCAAATGAATCTTTCCGAACGGTGGAACCTTGCTTACAGCCTGGTCTTTAATCAGAAGGGATCGCGAATTTATAAGAGCTCGAACAGCATCAATACCTACAGACTTCGCGTGAATTATGCCGAATCTCCTTTCCTGGTGGGCTATGAATACAGGAAAATCAATTTTGCTGCGGGCCCTTACCTGGGAGTGAAAATAAATCAACGCGAAAGCACGCAGTTCGGCATTGTCGAGGATCCGAGAATCTTTAACCGGTTTGATTTTGGTGCTCAGTTTCAGGTGGCCTATCCGCTTACGGAGAAAATCCGTGTCAACCTGGCGTATCAAAACTCATTGATCCCTGTCAGAGCGCACGCCTCCCAACTGGCTTATCCTCCATCCAATTTCATCCTGGGCGACTGGCACAGAAAATTGCTGGATAAGGGCCAGTATTTTTCTTTGTTGACCCTGTATTTCAGTTATTCGCTCGGAAATTAACTGCGTAGACTACCTAATCCTGCGTCAAGTCCGATGATTTGACCGGTCATTCCCTTGGCATGGTCGCCGGTGAGGTACACTGCAAGGTTTGCAACTTCTTTTGGTTCCAGGTATCTTTTAAGCGGATGACGTTCTTCCGTTGATTTTTGAGACTTCTCGTTTTTGAGAATCTTACTTGCCAGCGGGGTGTCCGTTACCGTAGGTGCGATACAGTTTACCCGAACATCAGGCGCCAGTTCAGCGGCAAGTGATTTGGCAAGTCCTTCTACTGCTGCTTTGGCCGCGGAGACAGAACTGTGGAAGGGAAGACCTACCTTAACTGCTACGGTGCTGAATAGCACGATACTTCCTCCGTTTTTCTTAAGATCCCTGTGGTATTTCTTAATCACGCGCACAGCTCCGAGAACGTTTACCTTGAAATCAGTCAGAAAATCTTCTTCCTTCAAATTATAAATCGTATTCAGGTTAATTGTTCCGGGCAAATAGATGATGGAATTTAAACCTTCGAGGTCGGGTAGTTCATCGTTAAGAACATCCAGTTTTCTGTGATCAATTTCCGACCTGTCCGTTTTGAGTTCCGACCGACCAAAATTGATTATTTTATCTTCCTTGGGTAAGTTGTTTATTATTTCCTGACCAATTCCTCCCGATCCCCCAACTATCAAATGCTTTTTCATAAATTTTTTTTAGATTAACAGGTTCTTCAATTATTTGTTTGTGCTCAAAAAGACACTTCAGTCTTTTTTTAATTATCTTGTAAAAAACTTGGGGATGCTCTACAGAATTTTAAAGTTTTTTCTCGGCATTGGCATTCGTTTGTATTATAAGGAAATACGAATCAAGAATAAACACAACCTCCCGCAAAAAGGACCGCTCATTATCATTGCAAACCATCCAAATACATTGATGGATGCGTGGGTTGTCGGGATGATTTGCAAACAGCCCATCTACTACATGGCGAAAGCAACGCTTTTTGACTCAAAATTTAAACTAAAAATGCTCCGTAGTTTAAACATGATCCCGATTAACCGACAGGGAGAAGGAAAGACGGAGGGCGTCGACAACACAGATTCACTTTCGGAATGTTACAAGGTGCTCACCGAAGGAAAGACTTTACTCATCTTTCCGGAAGGAACGAGTTATCAGGAACGAGTTTTGAGAAAACTAAAGACCGGAACGGCCAGAATCGCACTGGAAACGGAACTGTTGAATCAGGGAAACCTCGGATTAAAGGTCGTTGCCGTAGGAATCAATTATTCACATCCCGAAAAATTCCGAAGCAATATACTCGTCGATATCGATAAACCCAGAGGTGTAACTGATTATCTGGAGGAATATAAAAAAGAAGGGATTTCGGCTGCAAGAAAATTAACCGCTCAGTTCAGAACACGCCTCGAACATGTTTTATTAACGACGGAAACACAGGAGGAAGAGAATTTAATGAGCGCACTTTTTGATTTACTTAACTCAAGGTATAACGGGAAAGGACGCAAAGGAGTGAGCGGTGAGGTAACTCAGATGAAAGAGATCAAAGACCGTATAGACGAAATAAAAATTCTTCAACCCTGGCTGCTGGAGGAGATTAAGATAAAGGTGAAATCAATGCGCTGGAAGCTGGAAAAACTTCGGATCAAGGCTGATTTCCTCGACAGGAGGTTCAGATCTACCATGTTTTTCAGGCAGATATTTACATCAGTGCTGTTTATTCTGATCGCTCTTCCTGTAGCTTTCTTCGGAATACTTCATAACATACTTCAGTATCTTTTTACGGATTGGCTGGTTCCGAAACTTTCCAAAGACATCGAATATTATGCACCCCTTGCGATATTGGTGGGGATCGTTTTGTATCCTGTCTCTTATGCGGCATTTTTATTTTCGGCAAATTATTTTTTCGGCTTCAAAGGGCTTGATCTGTTGCTTTATTTTATCCTGATGCCTCTTACCGGCATCTTTGCATACTGGTTCATGAGATACCTTAAACACATCAGTTATAAGTGGCAATATATGTTATTGATGACAGATAGAAAACAGATGCTTAAAGACCTTCAGGAAGAGAGGGTTCGGTTGAAAAGACTGATTTTTGAGGCATGATCGGGATTGAAATATGTATCTGGATTGTCGGGAATAAATTCCTATTTTTGTATTTCCTGTTTAAGATTAATTTACATTAAAAAAAGCGATGAAATATTTTCTAATCCTGTTCTTACTTGGAGTTGCTATCGTTTCCTGTTCCGGGGAAAAGGAAAATGATAATCCGGAAAATAAAGCTGCGGCCACCAGACCTTTGATCGTTGAAGACGAAAATGGAAGATATACTGAATGGTATCCCGGCCATAAGCAGATAAAAATACAAGGACGCAAAGACAAAGAAGGTCGTCGGGATGGTATCTGGAAAATGTATTCTCCCCAAGGTGTAGAATTGTCTGTAACCGTCTATACCGCAGGTAAGAAAGATGGACATATCATTGTTAAGCACCCAAATGGCACCCTGCATTATCGGGGTGAATATGTAATGGATGAGCGCGTGGGTGAATGGCGTTTCTATGATGAACAGGGAGCACTTATCCAGCGTGAATTTTATGATGAGAAGTAATTGAGCAGAATCCCTTCACATATCATCGATGAAATAATGAACACCGCCCGTATTGAGGAGGTGATAGGGGATTATGTGCAGTTGAAAAGAGCGGGTTCTAATTTCAAAGGGTTGAGTCCTTTTACGGAGGAGAGAACGCCTTCGTTCATGGTGAGTCCCGCCAAGCAAATCTTTAAATGCTTTTCCAGTGGGAAAGGAGGGACGGTCGTTTCTTTTCTGATGGAATTGGAACAGTTCAGTTACCCGGAGGCACTGAAATGGCTTGCTGACAGGTACAAAATTGAACTGCCCGAAGAGAAGCCGATGACTCAGGAAGAGCAGGCTGCGCTTACTGAAAGAGAAAGTCTTCAGATCATTAATGATTTTGCGAGAGATTTTTTCGTTAAAACCCTGCATGAAACAGAGGAGGGGAAGAATATAGGCTTGTCTTATTTCGTGGAGCGTGGATTCCGAAAGGATATCATTGAAAAATTCCAGTTGGGCTATTGTCCGCGCAATGAAAAGTCACTGACCGAAACTGCGCTTGAGAAAGGGTTTAAACAAGAATACCTCGAGAAACTTGGATTAACCAAAACGAAAAATGACCGCAAATTTGATTTTTTCAGTGGCCGTGTCATCTTTCCGATCCACGGTGTTTCAGGGAAGGTGTTGGGATTTGGTGGCCGAACCCTTCAGACTGAAGCGAAGGTTGCTAAATATTTTAATTCTCCCGAAAGCATACTTTACAACAAGAGCAAGGTTCTTTACGGGATTTATTTCGCCAAGAGTGAAATAATAAAACACGACAAATGTTACCTGGTAGAAGGTTATACCGATGTGATCAGTCTGAACCAGTCGGGAGTGGAAAATGTTGTTGCCAGTTCGGGTACGGCACTCACCAAAGACCAAATCAAACTTATCCAGCGATATACGCAGAATATTACGGTTCTGTATGACGGTGATGCCGCCGGGATACGTGCTTCATTCCGCGGTATAGACCTGATCCTTGAAGCAGGGATGAATGTTAAGGTGCTTTTGTTTCCTGATGGGGAAGATCCTGATTCCTATGCGCGAAAAGTGGGTTCAGGGGAATTACAGACCTATATCGATCAGCAAGAGCAGGATTTTGTTAGCTTCAAAACGGATATTTTACTTACCGACGCAGAAAAAGATCCGATTAAAAGGGCTGCCCTGATCAAAGAGATCGTTTCTTCCATCGCTTTGATACCTGACAGTATAACGCGCTCTGTTTATATAAAGGAAACTGCCCTCCGTTTTGAGATCAAAGAGCAGACGCTCATCAACGAACTGAATAAAATTCGCCGAAAGAATTCCTCCGGTCCGGGATACCCGGCAGAGATAGATGAAGAAGTTGCTGAGGAAAAAATGAAGATCACTCCGCAAGAGGATACGCAGTCACGCAGTTTCTATGAGCAGGAGTTTGATCTCATCAGAATACTTCTACTTTACGGCACACGGGCACTGGAAATAGCGAAGAATAAACAAGGATCCGGAGAGGAACTTTGTGAGGTCAGTGTTTCCGAACTTATTGTTTATGAATTAAACAGGGATGAATTAAGTTTTGAGAATCCCTTGTTCGAAAAGATCTATGGTTTATACAGATCCGGACTGGAGGAGAATATATTGTACGATGCAGCGTATTTTCTAAGACATGAGGATCAGGACATCGTTAAATTTGTTAGCAACCTACTTTCTCCCAAATATGAACTGAGCCGTAAATGGTTGTTGGATTACAGAATCGACACCAACGAAGAAATCCATAAACTTCCTCAGGCTGTTAAGGAGTCGATCTATGCTTTCAAAAACGCCAAGATAATGGCGCGGATCAATGAAATCAGGGAAAAGTTAAAACCTGCGGATAAACCATTGGAGGATGCCGTAATCAATGATCTACTTCGCGAACAGATACAGTTGGAAAGAATTAAAGGTACGTTTGCTCAGCAATTGGGGCGCATTATTATTTAAGCAATAGAAAAATGACATTCTTAGTATTAAACTTTACCGTTGGTCCTTATGAAGCCTCCTTATGGACAGTAATCGTGTGGATTGCCGTGGTTGTATTCACGATAATTCTGCACAAACTGATCCAGAAATACCTGAAGAGACACCTGAAAAAACGCAAATTAAAGATCAAAGGAACACGAATCACCTTGTTTCGCGTACTGAATCAACTGCTTTACCTTACTGCCGCTATCGTTGCCTTTCAGGCTTTTCGCATTGACAACGATGAAATTTCCCTCCGCGAATTCTTAAAACATGATATCATTCCTGAAATTACCGAGGGTGGCTTCTCCCTGAGTTTTATGGATCTCATTACCATCGTAATCATTTTTGCCATCAGCCGTTTTGCGATCAACGTGTTCAGGATCTTTATGGATCAGCGCTTCAAGGACAGCGAGGATTTTGATGAAGGGAGTCGCTTTGTTTATGTTCAGTTAGCCAAGTACATCGTTTACACCTTCGCGATAATCATTTCACTGCAGTTTCTCTTTGAAAATCTCAGCGTTATAATCGCCGGTTCCGCGGCTTTCTTTGTTTCTCTTGGTCTTGGTTTGCAAGGTATTTTTAAGGACATGGTCTCGGGCGTAGTGTTGCTCTTTGAGGGAACGATCAAGGTAGGGGATATCATCCGTGTTCCAAATCCGATTACGGAACATGAAGTGGTAGCAAGGGTGTTAAAGATCAATGTACGGACAACTAAAATTGAAACGCGCGACGGAAACACGTTAATTATACCGAATTCAATACTAACTCAGGAGCAAATTGAGAACTGGAGTTTCGGATCAAACCTTACACGCTTTATCATAAACGTGGGAGTTGCCTATGGTTCAGACACAGAGCTGGTAAAAGACCTGATGAAACAAGCAGCTTTGTCTCACCCGGAAGTAAAAAAAACAGAGCCTGTTATTGTGAGAATGATAAATTTTGGTGATAACGCCCTTGAAATGCAACTGCTTTTCTGGGCAGATCAGTCCTGGCAGGTGGAACTGCATAAATCGGATATTCGCTTTGAGATTGATCGCTTGTTCAGACAACACGGTGTTACAATTCCTTTCCCTCAGAGAACCTTACACGTACCTGAAAATATGTATGTGGTAAACGGACCGAAAGGAGATAATCAGGTGTCCCGAAAAGATTAATGAAGGGCTTATCGTCCGCTAAGATAATTTCTCCATTTTTCCAGGATTTGTTGGAATCCTTGTGGAAGATCCGAATCAAAGCGCATATATTCCTTGGTCTTGGGATGTTCGAACCCAAGGGTTTTAGCATGTAAGGCCTGACCATCGATCAGGGAAAAGCAATTCTCAATAAACTGCTTGTATTTTGTGAAGGTTGTTCCTTTCAGTACTTTGTCTCCACCGTACTCCATGTCATTAAACAAGGGATGGCCGATGTGTTTCATGTGGGCCCGTATCTGATGCGTTCGGCCTGTCTCCAGTTTACATTCGACAAGGGTGACATAGCCAAGTCTTTCCAGCACTTTATAATGAGTAACAGCATGTTTTCCATAGTCGCCTTCGGGAAAAACAGTCATGACTTTTCTGTTCTTTAGTGAGCGACCAATATTTCCTTCTATTCTACCCGCATCTTCTGCTACCTCTCCCCAAACGAGGGCATGGTATCTTCTCTCCGTGGTACGGTCGTAAAATTGTTTGGCGAGATGCGTCAGAGCTTCCTCTGTTTTGGCAATAACCATCAGGCCTGTTGTGTGCTTATCCAATCTGTGTACAAGACCCGGTCTGCCGTAATAGTCGTTTGGTTTGCTCGGAAGTTGTTCAAAATGATACACCAGCGCATTTACGAGGGTGCCGGTATAGTTGCCATAACCCGGATGAACTACGATATTAGAAGGTTTGTTGACCACTATTACTGTGTCATCCTCATAAGCTATTTCGAGCGGTATATCTTCGGGGATGAGTTCTATTTCTCTCACCGGATAAGGCAGTACAACAGAAATCGTATCCTTCGGTTTGACTTTATAATTCTGTTTAACAGCTTTCCCGTTTACGTGAATGTTACCATTTTTAGCTGCTACCTGAATTTTGTTTCGGGAGGTGTTCGGAAGCCTGTCAAGCAGAAACTTATCTATCCGTAAAACTTCCTGACCTTTATCCGCAACTATTTTGTAATGCTCGTAAAGTTCCTCGTTATCATTTTCCTCGTCATGATCCTCCCCCGGATTGTAATTCTCCATCTCTACTGTACGACTAATTTTTTTGTTTTTAACAGTTTCCCTTCTGCATACACGGATACCAGGTAAATTCCAGGCTCGAAATTACTAACATCTACGGGCTGTTGAATATTTTCAGTTTTAATGAGTCGGCCATTCAGGTCATATACTTGAATTTCACCCTGAAGCTCTCTGCTTGTTCTGACCCTAAACTGACTCGAGGTAGGATTCGGGTAAATAGTGAAATCGGTTTCTTCCCGTTTTACTGTATGGTTTTCAAGACCCAGTAAATAATCCATTTTACTCGTTACAACAGGGCGCATCATAAGAGCACCCGGGAAACTGGCATTATTCCATACGGCTCCTCCGTTAACACTCCAGAAAATTCTGTCTGAAAAGTCATGGTTCATGTCCATTCCGATGTTCAGCCTTTCTTCGTCAATCTGGCGCATTCCAATATAAAACGTAGATCCGACCGCTACTTTTGCGGTATCCTTGAAATAATAATAAGTGAATTTATTTCGTGCACTGGTATATTTTGGCTGTCTTGGAAGGAAGAACTCATCTTCATAAAGCAGGTTTCCCGGTTCACCTCCTGCGTCATCCCAAACCGACAAGAGAAAGAGGTTATTGGAAACATCCACTACAGAATGAACGAAATGCATCTGTATGGCCACAAGTGAGTCGGGCTGATAAGCGTTGAATTGATAGGCCAGCAATGCCTGTTCACCCGTAACGCCGTAGGCTTTTTCAGCCGTTCCATCGTCGTAAGCGTAGTAATTTTCAAACACTTGTGTTCCGAATGTGGAGTCATTTAATGGATAACTGGGGAACTGAGCACTTGCATTGCCTACCCAGTCAAAAACAGCAGAAGTATCATTGGGTAACGAAGCATCGAAACTATATCCGGTAGAAAAATCATGGAAAGAAGTATAGGTAGTTCGCGGAGCGTAATTAATATTTCCTCCCGACAGGGTTGATGCATTTAGGACGAAAGATCCTTCCAGGTTGCCGTCGTAGTAAACACTGACATTCCCGTTCTGGTTATTTTCAGTCAACTCACTTCCGTTTCGAACAACGATTTTAACGGCATCATTCATTTTTCCGGCAGGATTGTTACGGTAATGTTTCCACGGTACGCTTGTGTAATCTTTCAACAGGGTAGAGATGGGATAAACGAATGCAAAGTCTTTGAAAAGCGTATCCTGATAACCGGATAAACGTCGTAAATGAACATAGTCCACATGGAAATGATCGATTCCGCCGGCCTGATTACCATAATTCATCATTCTGAATTTGAAACCCTTTTGAAAATAATCCGGATCGGTGACAGGAATGTGAGCAACCTTAAAATCGGTTAGTGCACCTCCGTTTGTTCGCCATACCCTGGTCCATTCACCCGATATCGGAGAATAGAAATCTACGAAGAGGGAGTCATCACTTTCCGGAATATCTCCAAAGCCTTCTCGTTGAAAAAGAAAACTGAAATATACGGAATCTCCGATAGAAGCCGTACTCATGTCAATTGGTTTGGAGAACAAGGTGTCTGCCGTACCTATGGCATTTTGATTGGAACTGTAAGGTTTGCCGAAAGCGTCGAGTCCATCAAAACTTACCACTCCCAGCGACCATGGTTCTACAGCGAAACGATAATTGTGATATGCTGTTTCATTGAGCCATAGATTATCCGGATCGTTTATTTCCACGAGAAAGATTCGGGCAGAATCCTGAGTGAATGCGGGTTCTGCGGTCCAAATGGTGTCGGGTAAATTTCCCGTTCCGTCAAGTGTGTCGAAGACGATAAAGGGTGGATATCCGAAGGTGAGGGTATGGTTGGGGGGGTAAGCACTGAGGTCGTCGTATAGGAACCGAATGGAGTCGTAAAAATAGATGTAGGTTGTATCGCTGAAAGCATCGTATTCTGAACGATAGGTTTTTACATCCGAATATTCAGTGTCAGGTGCAAGAGGCAATGAGGAAGTTTCATCGAGCATGCTGTAAAAAAGTTGTTCCGTTACGTTGGGATCACTAAATTCTGCATCGTATTTCTGAAACCTATCCCTGGAGAATTCATCAAAAAACGGGAGGGAAACAGTGTCTGTGATGTAAACGAAAGTACTGTCAAAACTATTCTCAAGGGCCTTTGCCCGGTTTGTTTCTTTATGAAAAAGTTCAGGGTTTGTGGTGAGTGGTGCAATTCCATCCTGAGAGAAAGCAAAGGTTTGAATAAAAAATAGAAGTATTAAGCTATAAAATTTCATTCCGTCTTTTTTATGGCTGTCCCGGAGAAAAATTTGTAGATGCGAATGCCGTAATGGTCGATCCTTTCGGGATTCTGCTGCTGTCACCTGCTACAGGCGTCTGTCTGATCACTCGGGCATTTATACTGTCCTGAGCGTTTTGACAGTCATTACACACTACAAACAGTCTCAGTGACTGGATGTCGTTTAAACGACTCTCGGCTTCTTTTATTGTCAGACCATATAAATTAGGCACAAGTTCCATTTCTCCTGAAGTCTTTTGACCTACCACAAGTTCAATGACCGAATTTATAGGCACCTTTTGGTCCTTGGTTACCCGTTTGCCTTTGTATTTTTGTTCGATAACGCTCCCCTGATCCTCGTTACTGGGTATGAAGCTGGTTTTCGTTCGCAGTCCTTTTGTCATCAGTACTGCTTCAGCAAATCGCTGACTTTTGCTAACGACCATAGGAACATCCACGAGCCTGGATCTTTTCGATACGCGCACTTTTATGGATCGTCCGGATTTAACCTCTAGACCGGTAGAATCGGTTGCCATAGGATTTTGATAAACGATGGTTCCTTCAACCAGGTCAGGGTTGTAGATTGAATCAAGAATTTCATATTTGAGATCCTTTCCTGCCAGTAGTTCGGAAATATCGGCTACATTGTTTGAAATCAAGTTAGGAACCACGATGGATTCCCCGTGATTGGTATAACTGTTGAAATAGGCTATACTTCCCCAGATAATCCCTATCCAAAGGACGATGATCAGAATGATATTCAGCAGGAACTTCCGTCCGAATATAAAATGCTTGAGTTTAGCTAAGAACGACTTCATTTGCGTTGAATGGAAAAACGTTAATCCCTGCAAATATAACTAATTCCCTCACGCTTTAAAGTAGTCCCGAATAATTTGCCGCCGTTGATAAATGAAAAAAGCCTAAGTTGGAGTTTTTAAAGCCGCACTGCTAATAACTTTTCCATAGGTGAAGGCGGTTATCCTTGAAAAAACACGTACTTCGTAAAAAAACACGCGCCATGATAAATGTAGGAATTTTTTGCGGTGGATTTTCCTCGGAATACGAAATCTCGCTCAAAAGTGCTAATATGATATTGTCCCATTTGCCAAAGGAGGAATACAATGCTTTTTTGGTTTTAGTGACCAGGGATCACTGGATGGCAGAATATAAGGGCGAGAGATACAAAGTGTCTCCGATCGATTTCGGATTTGATACGAAGGAAGGAGAGCGGGTGATAATTGAGTTGGCGCATGTTTATATCCACGGTAATCCCGGTGAAAACGGTAAATTACAGGCTTACTTTGAAATGAAGGGACTTCCCTTCGTGAATAGCAGCGCACTGTCGTCAGAACTTTCCTTTGATAAATGGTTCTGTAACCAGTTTCTTAAGGGATTCGGAATACATGTGGCCAAATCAGTGCTTCTGCTTTCGAATCAGGATTATGACCTAGATCATATCGGAAATACACTCGGTTTTCCTTTGTTTGTAAAACCTGCGGATTCCGGTTCGAGTTACGGAATTTCCAAAGTGTATAAACAAGAAGATCTCAGCGATGCAATTTTAGCCGCATTTAAGGAGGGAAGAACCGTGGTTTGCGAGGCATTTATGAAAGGAACAGAGGTTACTTGCGGGATTTACGAAAATGAATTAGGAATCGTTCCTCTGCCTTGTACGGAAATTGTTTCAGAAACTGATTTTTTCGATTATGAAGCTAAATATTTGGGAAAATCTCAAGAGATAACCCCTGCTCGCATATCCGATGAGATGACCAACAAGGTACAGGAACTGACGAAAAAAATATATCAGTTGTTACAGATGCGTTCGCTTGCGCGTGTTGATTTCATGATCGTTGACGATATTCCGCACGTTATTGAAGTAAATACCACCCCCGGTTTTTCATCGGAATCTTTGGTGCCAAAAATGCTCAAATGTGCCAACATAGGCATCGGGGAATTCTGGAAAACGATTTACGAATACGAACGTAAAAGATACGCAATTTGAGTGCTGTCTATAAAAAGCCTAGTTCTAGTTTAGCTTCTTCACTCATCATTTCTTTATCCCATGGTGGATCAAAAACGATATTGACCTTAGCGGATTTTATACCATCAATGGAAGAAACTTTATCTTCTACCTCTTTAGGCATTGTTTCGGCCACCGGACAGTTTGGAGAAGTGAGGGTCATTTCTATTTCAACGGTCTGATCACCGTTTATTTTTACTTCGTAGATCAGTCCCAACTCATAGATATCCACAGGAATCTCCGGGTCGTAAATAGACTTCAGAACATCTATGATAGTATTTTCCAGCGCTTCGTTTGCCATTTTCTCCAATCTTTAATGCAAAGGTAAATATAGTTTGCTAAACAGTTTTCCTTTCGGTTTGTTTTTATTCCATAACGGATGAAGAGATTTTTATTTTCCGACAGATTGGGAGATGAGGTATACTTCTTTCGGTTAGGAATAAAAATTTTTTTAAGGGAAGATAATGTGGAGTGCGCGTTAAAATAATCGAACTTTTAATTGTTCAAATACCATAAATTAGGTATTTTTGCGATCACTTTGGAGTTTATTTATATTTAGTCTAAATAACTTTAGGGATTAAAAAGGAACTGAAGATGATAAAAGTAACAGAGTCAGCAAGAAATCAGGCAGTGCGTCTGATGGAAGAGTCCGGCGAAGCTGGCAGCTTCATTCGGGTAGGTGTACAGGGTGGAGGTTGCAGCGGACTGATGTATGAACTGAATTTTGATAACGTAGAAAGAGAAGGCGATAAGGTTTTTGAGGACAACGGTGTCAAAATTGTGGTTGATAAAAAAAGCTTCCTTTATTTGGTCGGAACTACACTGGATTTTTCCGGGGGACTTAACGGCAAAGGGTTTGTCTTTAAGAATCCAAACGCGGACAGAACTTGTGGTTGCGGAGAAAGCTTTTCTGTTTAACGAATACTGAGTAATGGGATATACCGAGGAAGAATTAGCAAAAGATCTTGAAAAACAAGAGTATAAGTTTGGATTCACATCAAAGTTTGAATCGGACAAAGCTCCTGTAGGACTGAGTGAAGATATCATACGTTTTATATCCGCCAAAAAACAAGAGCCGGAATGGTTGCTTGAAAACAGGCTAAAGGCATACAGGGCATGGAAGCAGATGACAGAACCTGAATGGGCCCACGTGCATTATGAAAAGCCCTCCTTTCAGGAAATTTGTTATTACTCAGCCCCCAAGCAATCGAAAAAATATGAGAGTTGGGAGGATGTTGATCCTGAAATGAAGGAAACCATGGCTAAGTTGGGTATTTCGCTGGAAGAACAGCAGAGACTCACCGGTACGGCTGTTGATTTTGTGATGGATTCGGTATCTGTGGCGACTTCTTTTAAGAAGAAACTCAACGAACTGGGGATTATATTTTGCTCTTTTTCTGAGGCTGTGCAGGAACACCCGGAACTGGTAAAGAAATATATGGGAACTGTGGTTCCGCATCAGGATAATTTTTATGCAGCCCTGAACAGCGCAGTTTTTACCGATGGTTCTTTCTGTTACATTCCAAAGGGTGTAAGATGTCCCATGGAGCTTTCTACCTACTTCAGAATCAACGAGGGCGGAACAGGTCAGTTTGAACGTACGCTTGTTGTTGCCGATAAAGGATCTTACGTTTCATACCTGGAGGGATGTACGGCTCCGATGAGGGATGAGAATCAATTGCACGCTGCGGTAGTGGAACTAATTGCCCTGGACGATGCCGAGATAAAATATTCTACTGTGCAGAACTGGTATCCCGGAAATAAAGAAGGAAAAGGAGGAGTTTACAATTTTGTTACGAAGCGCGGAATGTGCGAAAAGAACGCGAAAATTTCATGGACTCAGGTAGAAACCGGTTCGGCTGTAACATGGAAATATCCGTCTTGTATTTTGAAAGGAGATAACTCAGTAGGTGAATTTTATTCGGTGGCGGTGACCAATAATTACCAGCAGGCTGATACCGGTACGAAAATGATCCATCTGGGTAAAAACACCAAGAGTACAATTATTTCCAAAGGTATTTCCGCAGGTTTTTCGCACAATTCATACAGAGGATTGGTACAGATCCATCCGAACGCTCACAATGCGAGAAATTTTTCTCAGTGTGATTCCCTGTTGATGTCTGACAGATGTGGAGCACATACCTTCCCGTACATTGAATGTAAAAATAATTCATCTCAGGTAGAACACGAGGCGACCACCTCGAAGATAGGCGAAGACCAGATATTTTATTGCAAACAGCGGGGAATAGATGAAGAAAAGGCGATCGGACTCATCGTGAATGGTTATTGTAAAGAAGTACTCAACCAGCTTCCCATGGAGTTTGCTGTGGAGGCTCAGAAATTACTGGAGATATCTCTCGAAAACTCGGTGGGATAAAATGGATATCAATTAGAAAATCAGATTATGTTAAAGATAAAAAACCTCCATGCCTCGGTTGAAGACGGGGGAGAAATATTGAAGGGACTGAATTTAGAAGTAAAAGCCGGTGAGGTTCATGCAATCATGGGACCCAACGGTGCAGGAAAATCTACTTTGGCCTCGGTACTGGCCGGTAAGGACGGTTATGAAGTTACTAAAGGAGAGATCGAATTTGAGGGCAAGGATCTGCTGGAAATGGAAACCGAGGATCGTGCGAAGGAAGGAGTTTTTCTTGCTTTTCAGTATCCGGTCGAAATACCGGGTGTATCCAATATTAACTTCCTGAAAACAGCCATCAACGAGATCAGGGAATATCACGGTCAGGAAGCAATTTCAGCCAAAGATTTCATGGCGAAAGTGAGGTCTTCTTCAGCGCTCGTTGAACTTGACCCTAAACTTGCAAGCCGGTCTGTTAATCAAGGGTTTTCAGGTGGTGAGAAAAAAAGAAACGAGATATTCCAAATGGCTATGCTTGAGCCTAAACTTTCGATTCTCGATGAAACCGATTCAGGCCTGGATATTGACGCACTACGTATAGTTTCTGAGGGCGTGAATAAATTACGTTCAGAAAAAAACGCAGTAATTATTATTACGCATTATCAGCGCCTTCTCAATTACATCAAACCTGATTTCGTTCACGTACTGGCAGACGGTAAGATCGTTAAAACAGGACCAAAGGAACTTGCTCTGGAACTTGAGGAGAAAGGTTATGACTGGTTGAACGTAGAAAAAGTCAGCGAATAATGGAAATGGTCGCAGAGAATAAAGTTATTCAGTTTGTAAAAGGATTCGATTTGCCTCCCCGAACGGGAGCGATCAGAAAGGAAGCCCTTCAGGCCTTGCAGGCTATGGATTTTCCTACCACCAAGGTGGAAGACTGGAAATACACCAGAGTTACAAGGATAACAAATAAGAATTTTGAACAGCGAAGAGAAGATGCTGAAACCGACAATTTTCTTATTCCCGGAATGGAGGCGCATGTGCTGGTTTTTATTAACGGTTATTTTAGTGAGAAAAGATCATTGATCAGAGAAGATGACGAAGCTGTAAGTATTTTGTCGATTGAGGAACTCAATGATCTGTACTATTCCGATCTGATGGATGAAATAGATGAAAACGTCTTTTCGCTCATAAATAAAGCATATCATACAGGAGGTAAATTCATTCAGGTTGCTGCCAACAAAAAAGCGAAATATCCCGTGCATCTGATCCATGTGGTAAAAGGCGAACAGGTGATTGCGAATGTGCGACATTTTGTGCATCTTGAAAAAGGAGCTGAACTTGAGCTTGTAGGTTCGTTTCACTCCGAAGATGCTTCTGAGAGCTTTACAAATGTGGTTTTTGAAGGTCATTTGGAAGAAAACGCGCATCTTTCACTGAATAAATTGCAGTTTGAGGATAAAGAAGTGTTCCATATTGCGCGTGAATTTTTTGTGCAGGATCAGTCAAGTAATTTTAAAATAAATACTGTTACCACGGGAGGTCTTATAACCAGAAATAGTCTTGATGTTTTTGTGGAAGGAGAAAACTGCCATACTGAACTCAATGGGGTTTACATGGGTACGTCAAAACAACACATGGATAATCATACCTTGATAGAGCATTTATTTTCCAACTGTACTTCCAGTGAAACTTATAAAGGGGTAATGGACGATAAATCTACCGGTGTGTTCAACGGAAAGGTAATTGTCAGACAGGATGCTCAAAAAATTGAAGCATACCAATCAAACGGAAATGTTCTTCTTTCTGATCATGCCTCAGTAAACTCTAAGCCGGAACTTGAAATCTATGCCGACGATGTTCGTTGTTCACATGGATCTACAATAGGACAATTGAACCAAGACGCCGTATTCTATCTAAGGTCGAGAGGTATTTCAGAAGAAAAGGCAAAGCGACTGATAGTATCGGCTTTCATAGCTGAGGTGCTTGACAAGATCTCATCAGAGCCGGTGAGAAATTTTGTCGATAAGCATTTTTATGAGTCTTTTGGATGGGGATTCTGATAACTCTTTAATTTTCAGGTCTGAAGGCCCGGCACCGTATTTTTTTAGTTTTTAATTCATTTTTGATTGCGATTAGCCGGTTGTAAGTAGTTATATTTGGATTGCTAGACAAACTAAATATACTACGGAAAGATGACAAAAGAGCGCGTTTATGAGACGAGCGTAGCAATACTTTTTTGGGACGAAAAAGGATTCGTTAGGCTTAATTTTAAAGATACTGGTATAACGTATGACTTGGCCCTTGCCAAAAAACATTTAGAGATGGCTTTAGAGATTTCTAACGGACTCCCTTTTAAAATACTGATTGACACCCGTGATTGCAACCTGATTATCGATAAGGATGCACAGGATTTTTCCGCTAATATTTCAATGAAGATTGCGGAGGCTGTGATTGTTAACAATCTTTCAATGCGCATTCTTTCGAAGTTTTATATGAAACAGAATAAAAAAACGCCCGTTAGGATATTCTCCAGTGAGGAAAAGGCGGTAGCCTGGCTCAAAGGTTTCAAGTAATCCTTTTGGAACTGAGGAGATCATCTTTTAACCGTAATATCTCCCTGGCTTTTCGGTTTTTTCCCTGTTTACTTCGTACATTTGTTATATGGATAAAGTAGCTTTGAATATTGATGAATTGAGAAAGCAATTTCCTATTCTTCAGCGAAAAGTGCATGGCAAACAGCTGATATATTTCGACAATGGAGCAACTAGTCAAAAACCGCAAATAGTTTTAGACAGGCTTGCACGATATTATGCGGATGAAAATGCGAATATTCATCGCGGTGTACATACTTTGAGTCAGGAGGCCACCTTTGCTTATGAAGAGGCCCGAACGCTTATTCGAAATTATATCAACGCGGAGCACGATCACGAGATCATATTCACCAAAGGTACTACCGATGGAATCAATCTGGTCGCTTCATGTTTTGGAGAAAAGTTGATACCCGGTGATGAAATAATCATTTCGGCCATGGAACACCATTCCAATATTGTTCCGTGGCAGATGCTTTGTGAACGAAAAGGGTGTAATCTGAAAGTAATACCAATGAATGAAAAAGGTGAACTTCTGCTCAATAACTTTGACAATTTGCTTTCTTCAAAAACCCGATTGGTTTCGGTTACACACATTTCCAACGCACTGGGAACGATCAATGATGTTGATTACATTATCCGTAAGGCTCATGAATATGGTGCTAAAGTTCTGATAGATGGTGCACAAAGTATTCAGCACATGCCGGTTGATGTGCGCAAACTGGATTGCGACTTCTTCGTTTTTTCGGGACATAAGCTGTTTGGTCCTACGGGTATCGGCGTGCTTTATGGTAAAGAAGATATCCTGAACGCAATGCCACCTTATCAGGGCGGAGGAGACATGATCAAGGAAGTGAGTTTTGAGAAGACGACATACAACACTTTACCGCATAAATTTGAGGCAGGTACGCCTCACATCGCCGGAGGGGTTGGGCTGGGAGCGGCATTCCATTTTCTTTCCCAACTGGATATGGAGGCGATTGCGGTTCATGAAACGGATCTTTTGCTTTATGCAACCGAAGAACTAAAAAAAATTGATGGACTAAAAATTTATGGTGAAGCCAAATATAAAACAAGCGTTGTTTCATTTCTGATCGATGGCACACATCCCTATGATGTAGGAACCTTACTTGATAAAATGGGTATCGCCGTTCGGACAGGACATCATTGTACTCAGCCCATAATGGACTTTTTCGGTATACCCGGCACAATAAGAGCTTCCTTTGCTTTTTACAATACACGGGAGGAGGTTGATGTCCTTGTCAACGCACTCAAAAGGATAGTTCCAATGCTGAAAAATTGAATTATAATGACGATAGCAGAAAAAGAACAGGAAATAATTGATGAATTTTCCATCTACGACGACTGGATGGATAAATATGAGTATATCATCGAACTCGGGAAAGATCTGCCGAAGATCGCCGAAGAACTTAAAACGGATGATCGATTGATAAAAGGATGTCAATCAAGAGTTTGGTTGCATGCTGAGAAAGTGGATGATAAAATGTATTTCAGTGCTGATTCCGATGCCATCATTACCAAAGGGATTATCGCTTTACTCATTCGGGTGCTCGGAGGTGAAAAACCTGAGGATGTTGTTAAAACCGATCTTGAATTCATAAAGAAAATTGGACTTCAGGAACATTTATCACCTACCCGTTCAAACGGTTTGGTTAGCATGGTGAAGACCATGAAAATGGAATCGCTCAAGAAACTTGCATGATGCGGATAATTAGTTTTTCGTATAAGCTCGTCCTAATAATAACCATGACCGTTATAACCGGAGGCTGCAGTGACCCTGAACTAGACAGTTTGATGGATGAATACTGTCAATGCATTCAACAAATAAAAAATAAAGAGAAGGACGATCCTTTGGAATGTGCTGAAATCATGCACTCAATACAACAGAAATACAGCAATCAGCCAAGGAAATTACAAAACGTTCTTGAAAAAACGGAAGAATGTTATTGATTAGCTTTCAAGGCTATCCAAAAATCTTTTAAGATTGGGATTCCCAACAATATTTGAGTTCCCGAGAATAAGGAGTTTTGATGGTTTATTGCGCTCAAGCCACATCGTAAAATTCGATTTTGTTGCCGCCAAAGTCCCGTTGATGTCTATACGGTGGGCAGGTCGGTTATTATCCTCGAGATATTCCTGCATCTCCTCAATTTCCTTGCTGAAATTATGGTTTTCGTGAAAGATGACAACACCTTTTATCAATTCCGCAAGATCGGTATGCTTAGGGTCTACTCGGACGGCTTCGATCTGTTTTCCTTCCGCCCATTCTAGAATAGCATTTCCGAATTCATTAGAATTAATAATATATACTGTCTCTATTTTCATCTTCCTTTGATTGGTAAAATCGGACGACAAAAATAATGACTTCAGATTAAAATCAAACTATTAAAGAAGGAATAAAAAAAGTTTAATGAAGGCTTAACAAAATTCTATACGGGATATTCGGTATGTTTTCTCATGCACAGTGGCTTAGAAAAAAACAATTTTGATTTAAGGGATTTCTTCAGGTTGATGAATAAATTTATAACCCACACCTTTTACCGTTTTGATGAATTCATCTCCTATTTTTTCTCTTAATTTACGGATGTGCACGTCTATTGTTCTATCACCTACAACGATATCCGAGCCCCAAACATTTTCGAGAATAACATCGCGCTCAAAGACAAATCCCGGTTTGGATGCCAGAAGTGCTATGAGTTCAAATTCCTTTTTAGGTAACTGAATTTCTTCCCCGCGAATAACAACCACGTATTTATCCCGGTCGATAAAAATATCCTCGGTATTTTTATTCGCACTGTTTCTGATTTGATGCCTTCTCAATAATGCATTGATTCTACTTAGTAGCACGCGTGGTTTTACCGGTTTAGAAATATAATCATCCCCTCCGGCATCAAGACCGGCGATTTGACTGTAATCTTCATTTCGTGCGGTAAGAAAACAAATGATCACATCATCGTAATGTTTCTGTTTACGGATGTGATGACAAACCTCTATCCCGTCCATTTCAGGCATCATAACGTCCAGAAGAATCAGATCAACGGTATGCTCTTCAAGAATTTCCAACGCTTTGAGGCCATTTTCGGCAGTTAAAACCTTAAAACCTTCCTTTTCCAGGTTGTAAGACAACAATTCTCTGATCTCCTCTTCGTCATCAACAATAAGTATATTCTTTGTCATGCCGTTGTATTTTTAATTCCTTATGGAGAGTTGATTTCCTAAGCTCCTACTCCAAAGATATTGAATTCTCGCGGAACGACCGATTTAAATTTGAAATCTTGCAAATCCGGAGTTTTTTGGCTTACTATTCCTGATTATCTTCTTCCGGTCAAGATAATTTTATCCCAATTATTGGATTCCTAATTTCAGTAAACTTTTAAATTAATAGATCGATGGTTATATTTTATCGAAGCTTGTTTAAACTTATGCAATTAATCGACCGACGAAAGGCACATACGTTTAGATAAGTTTTAATATGACTCGTTTAAAGCAAACTAATTATTTGATTCTTAATTTTTGGCTGTTTTAAAAAGTATAAAAATTATGCGTGCAGAATCCAATGAAGACCTTATCTTTGTCGGAGTAGTAGTAGGTTAGGTTGATTAGTGTGATAAGAGCCCGGAACTCCCGTTTTGGGCTCTTATTCTTTTTGGCACTTTTTTATACCTCCCTTTAATTGATCATTCCAAATCTTTCTATATTCGTTACTAATTATGGAGGCGAAACGAAACCGCGATTTAGAGGAAAGGATATTTAGCATCAATGGTTCAGATGATTTTAACCGCCTGGCACTCGAGGTTTTTCATTTCCAGTATGAATTTTCTCCTGTTTATAGAAAGTTTTGCGAACATATTAAGGTTTCATCTCCCGGAAAACCGGAAGAAATTCCTTTCCTGCCGATCTCCTTTTTTAAAAACCGGGAAATCATTCTAAAGGACCTGAAGCCGGAAATAACTTTTAAAAGTTCAGGTACCACCGGAACAACGCGAAGTGAACATGCTGTTGCTTTCAAGGATGTTTATAAGCGATCATTTACCGAGGCATTTTCACAACTTATAAGTGATGCTGAGGATATGATCCTTATTGCCTTATTGCCAAATTATCTTGAGCAAGGTGATTCTTCACTCATATATATGGTTGATCACCTCATGAAGAAAACAAATAATCCGCTCTCCGGATTTTATCTGAATTCGGCCAATGTTCTCAAGGAAATTGTTCCGGAAGCAAAAAGATCCGGTAAGCAGGTCGTTCTGATCGGTGTCTCTTATGCCTTGCTTGATCTGGCCCGATTGAATATTGATCTCAGCGGCGTTACGGTGATAGAAACCGGTGGTATGAAGGGAAGAAGAAAGGAAATGATTCGCGATGAACTTCATGAGATCCTGCGGAAGGGACTAAGGGTTTCTGCCGTTTTTTCAGAGTATGGAATGACAGAATTACTGTCTCAGGCATATCTCACAGAAGAGGGTTATTTCCGTTCTCCTCCCTGGATGAAGATTTTTGTTCGCGACATAAACGATCCGCTTACTCTTTTACCGGAAGGCAAAACGGGAGGAGTGAATGTTATTGATCTCGCAAACCTTTACAGTTGCTCATTTATTGCAACCGATGATTTAGGAGCGGAATATGGTGGAGTCTTCAATATTTTTGGTAGATTTGACAATAGCGATATTCGAGGCTGTAATTTGTTGATTAATTAGAAAAAAGGTATAATCTTTGCACAAAAATCAAATCAAACCGAATAATTTAAAATAGAAATAAATGAAAATATTAGCAGCTTTTTTGGGTTTAATTATTCTTGGCAGTTGTGCTACCAAAGTTCCTTATACCCCTCAGATCAAAGAAGAATTCAACCTTACCACGGATAAACTGAAGGAAGTTCAGTTTTATACATCAAGAACAATAATTCTGGAAAGAAGTGAGCAACAGGAAATGGTTTCTACAACCGGAAAAGACGGCGCATTGGTAGCCAGTGAGAGATCGACTTCAGAACGCATTATCATTCCATCTAACCGTCCCTGTATTTTTGAAGAAATAGAGGAAGATGGTTCTATCCTGATCCGGTTTGAAGTTGGACCGGGAAGAACGCTAGCCTTCAAGGAAAGAAAAAATATATCCAATGGTCGCTATTATCTCGAGGCTCAGTGGGACAACGGAAAAGGTGAACTCGATTACGGTGGGTCAGTATATTACGCCGTTCAGGGCAGTGCTTCTGCTTACCTGCTCGTTAAGTTGAAAAAATGGAAAAAGAGTCAACGAAAAGACCGCGTAGTTAAAGGAATGAAGGTTTAGTTCTTAATTATATAAATTACGTTTAACATCGTTTTAATTCTGACTGAATATATTTGTGACGGTTTAAAAGATTAAAATGATTAAACACAAAGGTTTTCAAAAATGAGGGAGGTTTTAACTTCCCTTATTTTTTGTGCCGTGTTCAGTATCTGATTTGTATTTCGGTTATGTGCTTATGAAGAGATTATTAGACAGAGAATTGAGTTGGCTTGCATTTAACGAGAGAGTCCTTCAGGAAAGTCTTGACAAGAGCGTTCCGCTCATTGAACGCCTAAGGTTTCTGGGAATTTATTCGAATAACCTGGATGAATTTTTCAGAGTTCGTGTTGCCAACCTGAACCGGATGATAGAACTGAAAGAACAAAAACTAGAGGGATTTTCAGGAACCCCTAAAGCCCTGCTGGCTCAGGTTCAGGAGACTATCAAATCCCAAAGAAAACTTTACGATATTTCCTATCAACGTCTGTTGAATGAAATGGAAAAACACAATATTTTCCATGTGAATGAATCAAACATTCCGGAGAATATCAAAGAGGAACTTTACGAGTATTATATCCGCGAGATCAAACAGGATATAGTCCCGATCATGCTCGATAAAAAGAGAAAATTCCCAAGACTTAGGGACAAGGAAATCTATCTGGCTGTGCTCCTCAGGTCGGCCAAGAAAAAAAAGACGAGATATGCCTTGATTCAAATACCTGCCCAGCATAAGCGCTTTCTTTCTTTTGTGCGCGGAGATAAGACTTACGTCATTATCCTTGACGATGTTATCCGGCTTTTTATGGATCAGATCTTTTCCATTTTCGAATGCAGGGAAATAACAGCGTATACCTTCAAATTCACAAGAGACGCAGAGCTAAGCATTGATGATGACTTCACACTTTCCATTTTCGACAGAATGGAACAGAGCATTAAACAAAGAAAAAAAGGTGAACCGCTCCGTTTTATTTATGATCAGAATATGGATGAGGAATTACTGGACTTTCTCAAAAAATCCATAGGGATAGCAAAAGACGACCATATTGCTGCGGGAGGCAGGTATCATAATTTCAAGGATTTGATGGATTTCCCTGATTTTGGTGAGCCGAACTTCCTATATCCAAAAAAAAATCCACGGGAAAATAAAATATTTACCAATCAACTGTCTGTGATAAAAACCGTCCTGGAAAGGGACGTAATGTTGCATTATCCCTATCAGAAATTTGATCATCTGGTGGATTTTCTCCGTGAAGCCGCAATTGATCCAAAGGTGAGTGAAATTAAAATCAGCATTTATCGTGTAGCGAAAAGGTCTCAAGTGATCAATGCATTGATCAATGCGATTAAAAACGGTAAGATGGTAACCGTTGTGGTTGAACTTCAGGCCAGGTTTGATGAAGAAAACAATATGTATTGGTCCAACATCATGCGCGAACACGGAGCACGTCTTATTTTCGGAGTTCCGGGCCTTAAAGTCCACGCCAAACTTATTCAGATTACCCGAATAGTTGATAAAAAAGAGCAGTTGCTCGCCCACGTCGGAACGGGCAACTTCCATGGCGAAACGGCAAAACTGTATTCCGACTTCAGTTTATTCACCTCACGCCCTGAGATCACAAAAGAGGTTAGAAAATTATTCAATCTGATGGAAAATAACATTGAAAGGGGTATTTACCGCAATCTATTTGTATCGCCTTTCAATACACGAAGAAAATTTACGGAACTCATCGCAGGCGAGATAAAGAATGCAAAAAAAGGCCTTCCCGCACGAATTGATATCAAGCTCAACAGTCTTGTTGATACTAAAATGATCAACAAATTGTATGATGCCAGTAAGGCAGGGGTTAAAATTCGTATCATCGTTCGCGGAATCTGCTGCCTCATACCGGGGCGTTCTTTCAGTGAAAATATAGAAGTGATTAGTATTGTCGGGAGATATCTTGAGCATTCGCGATTTTTTATCTTCCACAATGCCGGAAATCCAAAATATTTTATTTCCTCCGCTGACTGGATGTTGAGAAACCTTGATAAAAGGATAGAGGTCACCGCTCCAATTCTGGATGACAAGATCAAGCGGGAATTAAGCGATGTATTTGAAATCTACTGGAAAGACAACGTTAAAGCAAGAATTATCGATGAGCAACTGAGAAACCGATATGTTTCCGGAAAGCGAAAAGATGATCCCTGGAATGCCCAGGACAAGCTTTTTGAATATTATTCGTGAGCTTAGAAACCGTTGATAAAACGGTAACAAATATCTCTTTTGCGTCAATCTCTTTTACTTTTATTTTCTTAATATTGCTTCAAAGCTTAAGAATTGAAATACGCTGCTATCGATATCGGAACCAATGCCGCCAGACTTTTAATTGGAGAAGTTAAAGAAAACAAAGGAGTTTCACAGGTCAAAAAGATCTCTTATACCCGCGTGCCTCTTAGGCTCGGTATGGAGGTGTTTACGAACGGGGTGATTTCTCCGGGGAAGACCGAAGAGTTCCTGAAAACGATGAAGGCATTTAAGTTACTGGCTGAAGTATATCACGTTGCTGAGATTCAGGCCTGTGCAACCTCAGCCATGCGAGAGGCTTCTAACGGGAAGGAAGTGAAGAAAAAGATTTTAAAGGAAACAGGGTTAAACATTGCCATTATCGATGGTGAGGAAGAAGCAAAAACTATTTTTTCAACCTTTTCCCTTATTGTCCCTGATGATGAATCTGCTTATTTAGTCATCGATGTCGGAGGTGGTTCAACGGAGATCAGCATTTTTGAAAACGATCAGCGAATTGCGGGTCGATCTTTTAACGTTGGGACGCTGAGGCTCCTGAAGGAAAAAGTTGATGCGCAGGTATGGACCGGAATGAAAAAATGGATTAATTCTGTCATAAATAAAAAAATCAAATACAAGGTTTTTGCCACTGGAGGTAATATCAATAAGATCCATAAACTTCTCAATAAACAGTTTCTTCAGCCTGTTAAAATTTCTGAGTTTAAAAAACTCTATGTTAAACTAGAAGAAATGTCTTTTGAAGAGAGAGTGGAGGAATTCAACCTGAAACCTGACCGTGCTGACGTGATAGTTCCGGCTTGTCAGATCTATGCCTATGTTTTCAAACAGTTGAAGTGTAAGGAAATTTACGTTCCACGGATCGGACTTAGTGATGGGATGATCTATGAAATGCATAAAAAACAATCCGCCTATTAGTCTCGTTCCAACAAGAGAATATCTGCTCAAACAGCCAGGAAGTTTCTGCTTAGTTTCCGACGAATCGGCTTTTCAATGAATTCAAAAGAAAGGCTTCCCCAAAGCGTTAGGATTAAGATGTAAAACAGGAAATTTAGTCCGCTTAGTTGTGATTCTCCTGTCCACTGAGAATACCAGATGAAAACAGGAAATTGCCACATATAAATACCGTAGCTGATATTCCCGAGATAAATGAGATACGGTGATCCAAAGAGGGGGGTAAAAATTTTCCGATCCAATGCAAGTCCGCAGCAAATCAGTGCAAAAACAGGGATGAGTCCTCCGTTGTGGGCATAAATCCTCAAAGGATTATCGAAATTCAAAATAAGAATAAATAGTACGATACCAAGAAGTGACAAGGCCGAAAAGAGGAAATTTTGAAACCTTTTTTCTTTCATTCTGACAATCCATTTTCCACAAAGGAAACCGGCCAGAAACGTAGTGAAATGGAATAGGGGAAAGTATAGTATGAACTGTCCTACAAAAAAACGATCGGGTTCATAAAGGTAATTCACTGCGCAATAATGCTCTATCCATCCCAGGATGATAACGCAAATCGAGACGGTTGCAAATCTTTTCCATTGAATCTTTGAAAAAAAGTATAACAGTAGGGGAAAGGTTGAATAAAGAAAGAATTCCACAGATATTGACCAGGCTGGAAAGTTGATTTCAAGGGCATATCCGGGCATCCAGGCCTGAAGTCCTAAAGCGTTCATGAAAACGCGAAATAAGTCAGTTAAATCTTTGTTGATCAAGTAAAATGAGATCAGTACAGCCAGAAAACTTGCTAAATAAATGGGATAAATTCGAAAAAGTCGTTTGAGTAAAAATTCCCGTGGTGAAGTTCGGTTATCATAATTATAAGCCAGCACCAGCCCGGAAAGAAAGAAAAAGAAACTCACTGCTACGGCTCCGTGTTTAAAAACCTCAGAAAAATACGATTCACTGAATAAGGGTAAATGGAGCCCGAAGTGAAAGATCACAACCAGCATGGCCAACACAAACCTTGGAAAGGTCAAAGCCTTTAAATATGCCGGGTGCTTTTCGTTCATGAGGAATTATTCCACAATGATGAGATAGTTGTTTTTCTTTCCTTTGCTTAGCAAAACAAATTTTTCGTTGATCAGATTTTCTGTTGTCAGCGTAAATTCTTCATTTACTTTTGTTTTATTCACGCTGATGGCGTTGCTTTTAAGTTCTCTACGTGCTTCACTGTTCGAACTCAGAAACCCTGTCTTTGCGGAGAGAGCATCAATAATTCCTACACCTTCAATTATTTCTTTTCGTTGAAGTCGAGCCTGAGGAACTCCACTGAAAATATTTAGGAATTGTTTTTCATTCAGGGCCTGGAGATCTTCCTCCGTTGATTTTCCAAACAATATTTTAGAAGCAGCCAACGCAGTATCATAAGCCTCTCTGCCATGAACGCGCACTGTAATGTCTTCCGCAAGAACCTGTTGCAATTTGCGTAGATGTGGAGCCTCCTCATGTTCTTGTTCAAGATTTTCTATCGTTTCCTTCGGTAAAAATGTGAAAAGCCGGATCAGTTTTTTGGCATCTTCGTCGGAAGCGTTTAGCCAGAACTGATAAAATTCGTAAGGAGTTGTGCGGTTTTCATCAAGCCATACAGTACCCGATTCGGTTTTGCCAAACTTCCCTCCGTCTGATTTGGTAAGGAGGGGACAAGTGAAAGCAAAAGCACTTCCACCGGCAATCCTTCTCACTAATTCCGTTCCGGTAGTAATGTTTCCCCATTGATCCGAACCTCCCATTTGAAGCTTACAGTTTTTTGTTCGGTACAAATGAAGGAAATCATAACCCTGAATAAGCTGATAGGAGAATTCGGTGAATGAGATCCCTGTTTCAAGTCTTTTTTTAACAGAATCTTTCGACATCATATAATTTACCGAAATGTGCTTCCCTACATCACGGATGAACTCAATAAAGGAGAATTTTTTTATCCAGTCGTAATTATTTACGAGTTCTGCTTTGTTCTCTCCTCCCTCAAAATTCAAGAATCTCTTAAGTTGAGCAGTAATACCCTGGATATTTTTCTGCAACGTTTCTTCATCCAGAAGTTGCCGCTCGTCTGCTTTAAAAGAAGGATCGCCAATCATGCCGGTAGCACCTCCAACTAAAGCAATAGGTTTATGTCCTGCAACCTGGGCGTGCATCAGCAGCATAATGGGAATCAAACTTCCTACGTGCAAAGAATCTGCTGTAGGGTCAAATCCGACGTAGGCTGTGGTCATTTCCTTCTCAAGTTGCTCCTCTGTGCCGGGAGTGATATCCTGCACCATTCCTCTCCATTCAAGTTCTTTAATAAAGTTCGTCGCCATCCTGCAATCTAATTTTCCTCAAAAATAATACGGATTAGGGAACTAATAGATTTTTAAAGCGATTATTACTGGTTTATGAAGAATGTTTGCTCGTTAAACTCTTTGAATCTGACCAATTTTCCCAAAGGTGCGTTGCTCTTCGATAATTTGGAGATTTATCGTTTCGTAGAATAACTACGAAGCATTTTTTATCAGATATTTGGCTCATTTCTGAGAACATAACGAAATATTAAAATTTTGATCAGTCAATCGTATGCTAGTTAATAAATTTTATTCCTTAATTGTGATCCTTTTTCTTCTGGGTGAATTATTTTCCCAAGAGAACAATGTTAAAAACAGTGTGTTAAAAGATAGTTTAATACACGTGATCGCCGACGGTCAAAAAGGGTTTTATCACGACTATATTCTATTTATCCCCAAGGGTACAGTACTCAATAAAAAAACGTATTTACTAGTAGAACCGAATAATACTGGAAGAGTTTCAGACAGTATCGAGGTTCATCAAAACCATGCCATTCATTTAGCTTCAAAAAGCTCTGTTGGTAATAACATATCGACAGAATTGAAAATTCCCTTGCTCGTACCTGTATTTCCCCGGCCGGCTTCGAAGCCCGATACGTATACGCACGCCTTAGACCGGGATGTTATGAAGGAAGAATCGGTCGATCTAAAAAGATTGGACTTGCAACTGATCGCAATGATCAACGATTCAAAGGTTCTGTTGAAATCGATGAAGATTGATGTGGAAGATAAGGTTTTCATGAATGGATTTTCTGCTTCAGGTACATTTACAAATCGATTTTCCTTTATTCACCCTGAACTAATTCAGGCGTTGGCTATTGGTGGCTTCAACGGAAAGCTTATGCTTCCTGTAAGTGATTTAGGTAAGGTGGAAATGAACTATCCTTTGGGATTGAATGATTTTGAAAAATTGTTCGGTAAAAAATTTGAAATGGAACTTTATAGAGAAGTTCATCAGTTTATTTACATGGGAAAACTCGATGATAACGATGCCGTCCGGTTCAGTGATGCCTATAGTAAGCGCGAAAGACGAATAATTAATACGAACCTGGGTGATTCAGTTCAGGATAGATTTCTGGTTTGTCAGGATTTCTATCTTAATTCGGACCTTAATGTGGTATTTAAAAGTTATGAGCATGTAGGTCATTGGACAACTTCCAGTATCAATTTGGAAATCATCAAATTCTTTTACAAACACTTAAAAAGCCTCCCTGATTAGGGTCTACAGGCTATCTTCAGTAAGTAAGTTCCTGTTTCAAATCAATTCCCTGAGTGGTCCCGGAAAAAATCCGACCTGATTTATTTCAAAAGAAATTATAATCGCTCAATAATTCCCGCAGCACCTTGACCTGTTCCCACGCACATGGTTACAATTCCGTACTTTTTATTTCGTTTTTTCAATTCATTAAACATCTGAACGGTCAACTTTGCCCCCGTACAGCCCAGAGGATGGCCCAGAGCGATAGCTCCTCCATTGACATTAACAATATCAGGGTTGAGACCTGTTTCACGAATCACTGCCAAAGATTGTGAGGCAAAAGCCTCATTCAGTTCTACCAAATCAATGTCATTTTGAGTCAATCCTGCTTGCTTAAGAGCAGCCGGAATAGCATCAACAGGTCCGATTCCCATTATTCTGGGTTCGACGCCAACAACACTGTAAGACGCAAGACGTGCCACAGGTTGAAGGCCAAGTTCATTGACCATTTTCTCAGACATTACCAACGTGAATGCAGCTCCATCACTCGTTTGTGATGCATTACCGGCAGTTACCGAGCCACCTTGAGCAAATACAGGGCGAAGTTTGCCCAATGCTTCCAGGGACGTTCCTTTTCGTGGCCCTTCATCTGTATCTACAGTAAACGTATTTGTCTTTCGTTTTTCATTTCCGTCAAGGTATATGTGCTCCACCTCAATAGGTACTATCTCATCTTTGAATCTGTTTTCGGCAATCGCTTTCAAAGCTTTTTCATGAGATTTCAGCGCGAATTCATCCTGATCGTCTCGGGAAACTCCGTAATCCTTTGCTACTGCCTCAGCGGTTAATCCCATTCCCCAGTACCAGGTCGGGTTTTCCTTTCCTACCCCAGGGTTGGGAACGATGCGCCAGCCACCCATCGCCATTACTGACATGGATTCTACACCCCCTGCGATGATACAATCAGCCATTCCTGCATTTATTTTTGCGGTGGCAATTGCAATTGTTTCCAAACCTGAAGAACAATAACGATTTACTGTCATTCCGGGTACTTTATCTGTGTCAAGTCCCATTAAAGAGATCATTCTTCCTACGTTTAGTCCCTGTTCAGCTTCGGGAGTTGCATTTCCAACGATAACATCATCTATTCTCTTTGGATCAAGAGAGGGAACCTGCTTCATGATATGCTTGATAACATTTGCCGCCAGGTCATCCGGTCTGTAAAATCTAAATCCTCCTTTGCCGGCTTTTCCAACAGCCGTTCTGTATCCCGTTACTATATATGCTCTATTGTTATTCATTCTTTTAGGATTTCGTAATTATTAATGAATTCACCTTTTCTGTTTGGTCCTGAAACATTCTTGGTGTTCGTTCAATTTCTTAAAATCTTACCTTTTTTGACCATGCTTTCTAATCTTTCCAGTGTTTTACGTTCACCACATAATTCAATGAAAGCCCGCCGTTCCAAATCCAGCAGATACTGTTCTGAAACTTCTATTCTTTCCGAGATATCTCCTCCACAAAGTACATATCCAAGTTTTTCACTGATTAGTTTGTCGTGTTCGGAAATATAATTTCCTGACAACATAGAATGCGCACCTACATATACAATACCTAATCCTTCTTGTCCCATAATGGTAACATTTTTCTCCCGAAGAGGGGCGGTATAACCTTTCTCAGCAATTTCCAGACAGGCAGATTTTGCTCTGGTTAATTGGTACTCACGGCTTATGATTACCTCGTCCGTTCCGGTGCGCAGATATCCGAGGTCAAAAGCTTCGTGAGCAGATGTTGCTACCTGTGCTTGTCCGATTGTTAGGAACCTTTCCCTTAGCCTGTTGATTCTGATATCACCTTCCTTAAGTTCTTCTGAGAGTCTCTTTGCGAATTCCTTTGTTCCGCCGCCTCCCGGAATGAGTCCTACCCCAAACTCCACAAGACCGATATAACACTCGGCATGAGCAACTACTTTGTCTGCGTGCATGGAGAGTTCACACCCTCCTCCCAGAGTTAAATTGTGCGGGGCAACAACCACAGGAATATTTGAGTACCGGATGCGCATCATTGTATCCTGGAAGGTTTTAACAGCAAAATTCAGTTCATCATAATCCTGCTCTACAGCAAGCATGAATATCATTCCCACATTGGCTCCTGCACTGAAGTTCTGACCTTCGTTTGAGATGACAAGACCTTTGTATTCCTTCTCCGCAAGGTCAATAGCTTTATTTATTCCTTCAATTACACCACCGCCTATGGTATTCATCTTGGTGTGGAATTCAAGATTTAAAATTCCTTCGCCGAGATCTACGATGGTAGTATCGGCATTTTTCCAAACCGTGTTGTCATCGCGGAGAGTGTCAAGCATTACAAGATGTTCGGTGCCTGGAATGGTTTTGTAGGTATTTGATTCAGTATCCCAGTAAAGCTTATTGCCATTTTCTTTTTTGTAAAAGGTTTGTGCGCCTTTTTCTTTCATCTTTTTCACCCAGTCTGCGGCAGTTTTACCGTGACTATCGATGAGTTCAAGTCCCTTTTCAAGTCCAAAAATATCCCAGGTTTCGAAAGGCCCCAGCTCCCAGCCGAACCCGGCTTTCAGTGCATCATCGATTTTGTAGAGATCATCCGATATCTCAGGGATTCTGTTACTGACATAGGCAAAAAGTCCTGCAAACATCTGTCTATAGAATTTACCCGCCTTGTCCTGACCAGCAATGAGCATCTGAGTGCGTTTTTTAAGATCATCGATCGGTTTAGCCATATCCAGGGTCGGAAATGATACTTTCGCTTTTTCTCTATATTCCAGTGTATCTAAATCGAGAGAAAGTATTTCACTGTTCCCTTTATCGTCTTTAACTTTTTTGTAAAAACCCTGACCTGTTTTTGAACCTAACCAACCGTTATCAACCATTTTTGATATATAGTCGGGGAGTTTAAATAGTTCTCTTTCTTCATCATTGGGACAGTTTTCACGCAATCCGTTAGCCACGTGTACGAGGGTGTCAAGTCCGACAACGTCACATGTTCTGAAAGTTGCCGACTTCGGCCTTCCAAGTACGGGTCCGGTTAATTTATCTACCTCCTCTATATTAAGTCCGAGGTCTTTAACAGCGTGAAACAGAGACATAATCGAATAAACACCCACCCGGTTTGCAATGAAGGCAGGTGTGTCTTTACAGAGTACTGTCTTTTTGCCCAGAAATCGTCTTCCGTAGTCCATGAAGAAATCAACCACTTCTTCTTTGGTTTCAGGGGTAGGAATTATTTCCAAAAGCTGAAGATAACGCGGAGGGTTGAAAAAATGCGTCCCGCAAAAATGGTCTTTGAAATCTTTCGAACGACCATCAAGCATCATGTTGATGGGGATGCCGGAGGTATTACTTGTAACCAAAGTCCCCTCTTTACGGTATTTTTCAACGTTATCGAACACCTGTTTTTTAATATCCAAACGTTCGATTACCACCTCAATGATCCAGTCGCTGTCAGAAATTTTAGACATATCGTCTTCCATATTTCCCGTTTGAATTCTGGAAGCAAATTCTTTTTTATAAATGGGTGACGGATTTGATTTTAATGCAAAAGCAAGTGATTCATTTACGATCCTGTTCCGAACCATCTTGTCTTCCATGGTTAGACCTTGAGACTTTTCCTTTTCATTTAGTTCTCTGGGAACAATATCCAGAAGCAAGACTTCACATCCTATATTTGCGAAATGACAGGCAATACGTGATCCCATCACCCCGGATCCAAGAACAGCTACTTTATTTATTTTTCGTTTCATAGGAAGATCTTTATAATTAAAAATATTTATTTATCGCTTTGAGTTCGTCCTCAATATTTTCATCAATAATTTCCATCACATCAAAGAAAACGGCTAGTTTATCAGCGGGTATCTCCTGAAAGAGCTTTTCATTGAAGGCTACGACAACCTCTTTCACCTGTTTTCTTAATTGAACACCTTCAGTGGTTAAAAAAATCAATACTTTACGTTTATCCTCAGCATCAATTTTTCGGTAAATCAACCCTTTGCTTTCCATAGTCTTAAGTGTTCGGGAAAGACTGGTTGGTTCCATTCCCATTCGTGGACCGAGTTGTGTACTTGGAGTACCTTCCTTGTCTACGATGAGCAGGATGAATCCAATGGACATGGTGAGACCATGAATTTTTGCCTTTTGATTATACATACGTGAGATCTTGTGCCAGGCATGGCGAAGATTGAAATCGATGTACTCTTCGGCTCGTGAACTATTCATGACCTATAAAATTAGTAAAATATTAAGCACGCACAATAAAATTTTAAAAAAAATTATTGCACATTAAATTTTTGGAAGGGGTAAGAAAATTATTCAATAGGGTGAGATGGCCGGGTAGGTTTTTACAAAATCTCTTTGATCGCACGGTATCTTTTACGTGCTTCTGTAACAAAAAGGCTTCCCGGATATTTTTTCATCAACTCGAAATAATATTCGGAAGCTTTGTCGTTTTGGAACAAATGGTTTTCATAAATATTAGCTAATTGAAAAAGGGCATCGTCGGCAAGAATGTCATCGCTGAAATCATTTTTTACCTTAAGCAGTAATTCAATGGCCTTTTCCCATTTTCCCTGAGACTGAAAAGCTTCGGCCTTTCGCATGAGTATTTCATCTGCCAGGCCGTGATAGGGAAACGATCCTTGTATGGAGTCATATTTTTCAAAGGCTTCCTGATATTTATGCTGCTGAAGAAGTAGATCAGCTTTTGCAAACTGACGCATGGCTATAAAGTTACTGTCCAAACCCAGATTATCGGTAATCAGGATAGAGAGATTCATTGCATCATTGGCTATCAGTTTGGTGGTGGATTGTTTAAGAACATCGAGCTGTGACTGAGCCCATGTAAAGTCTCCGTCGTAATAGAATATACGCGCATTTTTAAATTTTGCCTCATAGCCGATAGGTTCGAACTTAAAATCTTTTTCTACCTGCATATATAGTAACGAAGCCTCCCAAATATCTCCCAGAAGAAGCAGAACATCCCCCAGGGCCGTTTTGAGTTCAGCCTTTTGAATATCAGTAGACCCGGGATATTCCAGGGCTTCTTCCAAGAGCTTTTTGGCCTCAGTTGGAGCTTTACCATAGTATGCCTGGATATATGCGAGTTCTGCGATTATTGGGATTGCTCGTCTATTCTTTCCGATACGTTCAAGTGTGCTTTTGTATTCTGAAACCGCTTCCTGAATTAGTTCCTGAGAATAGTTCCTTTTGATCGTGATTTCAAGGTATCTGGTATTTAATAACTCCTCTTCTGCGGCAAAATAAAATGGTTTATCGTCACCCATTTCCACAACATATTTAAAAGCTTTTCGTGCTGCTTCGAAATCATTGTTTTGTTTCGCGATTTTACCAAGCATGAAAACCTCTCTACCGTCTTTAGTCGTTCTTTTATCTAATGCTTTGGCTTGAATGAGTGCTGCACCAAATTCTTTGCGTTGTATCAGAGACCAAATAAGCATCTGAGCATAAATAGTCTGATTGGGATTTTTCTGAATGCGGCGTATAAGATTATTCTTCAGGAGTTCATAGCTTGAACTATTTTCGGTCTCAAAATCGATCATTCTCGGCATGATCCTTTGCAGAGTATTGATCATATTCGGGTCGTATTCAAGTAAACCGAGATATTCATCGATCATCTTTTCTGTTTCTCCCATAGCTCCATATACTTCAGCAAACTGAATGTTAAAGGGATAATTTCCTTTCATGAGGCTTTGACCTTTCTGCAGGGTTTGAAGAGCAAGCTGATTTTTTCCCACCTGGAGGAAGGCTTTCTGAAGTTCTATAATATCCCGGCTGTTGGGAGAAAGATTCTCAATGAGTTCGGAATAAATTTTATCTGCCTTGCGCTGATCGTTTTGGGCTTCATATTCTCTTCCGAGTAAGATTTTATACTGATAATTATAAGGGAATTTATCGATTTGTTTTTCTATCAGCTTGATCACATCCTTTTCAGAGCCTTCTTTTCTCGTACACTCAAGATAACGGTCGAAGATAAATTGTCCGGGATTCTCCTGATATACCTTTTCCAGATAGGGCAAGGCTTTTTCGCAATCTCCTTCATTAAAGTAATAGATTGCAAGCTGCTCATCCGTCGATTGTGAAAATGAAACGAAGCAGGTGAATAAACTGAGGATATGTACGAAAAATCTATTTTTCATTCTTCATTTTAAGATCTTCTATAAAGTTCAAAACGATAGGATGAAGGGAATCGTATTTGTTTAGATACTTTTCATTGGTTTCTATGTAATAGTTCAAAACAGATTCAATTTCTTCGATTTTCTTTTTTTCAAAGTTGATGTATTCCTGATATTTTTCACGATCACCAACCCCTTTTTCAATATCGTGTTCGAGGTCTTTAAGTTTTTGCTCAACCTCCGGAATCGTTGTGTTTACCTTGGCGTAATTTCCCGTATTAGAGGATAAAATCTTTCTGATATCCTTATATTGATTCATCATTTGAGCGATTTGCATATCGATAGTATCTGCATAATAGTTGTCCTTGACTTTACTGATAGTGTTTCTTACGGACAAAACCACCTGAGGGATCGTATCTACCCGCTTTTCTAGAGCAACTGTTTTAAGACTGTCCAATCGCTGCTCCATCCCTTCGACTTCCTGAAGATATTTTTCCTTTTCCTTGTCCTGACAACTCCATAACAAGAGTGTAATCACAGCAATAAAAAACTTTCCGTACTTCATCTTGATTTTTGCTTCTAATTTACAAATATTGTTCTATAATTTCCTTTCTAATAATTACCTTACTGTAAATGATCGGGTTTGTTTTTGGAGGCGAACCCAGAACATATAACGAATTCGAAGTAATATATGTTTGGTTTGATCGTGAAGAAATGGAATAAAAAAAGGTGTCCCGAAAGACACCTTGTTATTTCTGAATAGATTATTATTTCAGTTTTCTTGCAACTTCTACTTCCTCGTAGGCTTCAATTATATCGCCTTCTTTGATATCATTGAATCGTTCAATGTTCAAACCACATTCATAATTGCTCTTGACCTCTTTGACATCATCTTTGAAGCGTTTCAGAGAGCCCAAAAGTCCATCGTGTATAACAATTCCATCGCGGATCACCCGTACTTTTGAGTTACGCTTAATCACACCTGACTGAACAAAACATCCGGCAATAGTACCAACCTTGGTAATAGAGAAGGTTTCTCTTACTTCGGCAGTTCCGGTAATTTCCTCCACAATATCCGGAGAAAGCATTCCTTCCATCGCTGATTTGAGTTCGTCAATTGCCTTATAGATTACAGAATACAACCTTATATCGATCTGTTCCACCTCAGCAAGTTTTCTCGCCGATGAGGTTGGTCTCACCTGGAAACCGATGATAACGGCATCCGAAGCTGATGCCAGATTGACATCTGCTTCAGTAATGGCACCAACAGCCTTGTGAACGATATTTACCTGAATTTCTTCCGTAGAAAGTTTCAGCAAGGAATCAGAAAGTGCTTCAATTGATCCATCCACGTCACCTTTAACGATCACATTAAGTTCTTTGAAGTCTCCGATAGCAAGTCTTCTTCCGATTTCGTCG
>JAWVYS010000003.1:0-128999 GCA_033722555.1 Brumimicrobium sp. | reverse complement strand
GGGTGCATTTTATCCTTTAGAAAATAATGGAAACGGTAATTACTCCTATCAAATAGCATCAGGGTACGAGAATGATTGCTTTACAATAACAGGTGATGTGCCTGCCAACAATGACACCTTTGGTAAAACGATTATTGATATTGATGTTTTTTACACGGAAGAAGGAAATGTAGTTGGTTTTCAGGATATAGAATTACAACGCCCGCATGGAGAATACCATATATTTTACGAATTTCGTCCGGATACTTATTTGGAGTAGAGGTAGTTGAATGAAGTGTAGCAGGTTATTCAGACAACCACGCGATTGCCGTGTCTACCGACAGGCAGGGAATCGTGCGGTAGGGGGGGAGTTTTAAAAGAGAATAAATATAACTTAGATAATTTCAATCCAGGAGTGTACTTTGTGGAGGTAGTTTACGATCATAAGACTATCAGAAAGAAGGTCATCATAAATTAAAGATTATTTATATGAGATTTCATAATATCTTTTTTGTTCTATTCTTAATAAATTCGGTTTTAACGTTCGGTCAATGGAACCTGAAAGGTGGTTTATATCATGAATTTATAAAAATGGATGATAAGAATATAATTAAATGGAATCATGCCAATGGGATATATTTAGGTACTGAATATATTTTTAAAAATCAGATTATTATTTCTACATCATTGAATTACTACAAACTGAATTACTACAAACATGATGTTAATTCATATCTAATAACAGCTTATTCTGATTTTCAAAAAACTACTACTTTTTTTCATGGAAAAATTGATTATGTAGCTCTAGACTTAAGTTTTGGTTACTCCTTTAAAATTAGTGACAATTCATCATTACAATTAAAACTTGGAGCGGCACACTTTGTGAAATTTAATACAAAAATTATAGAAAGTTATCAGGAAACTCAACATTTCCAAGATACCCCTGATGAAGAAAGTACGTCATTTTTGACTACCAGAACATTCTTTAATGGCACATCTGATTATGAACTTGATCAAAGCTTCAAAGACAGGTTTTTCAACATAAAATTAATACCTTCAATAAACTTGAATTACCGGTATTCTTTTACAGATAGATTTAGTCTAGATCTGTTCAGTCGTTATACACTATCATTTGGATATAGAATTGGGGCTGGTATTATCTATAAACTCAAAAAAAATGATAAATAAACTCCTTTTCATACCAATATTCTTAATGCTCCTAACAGCCACAAGCTGCAAAAAAGACCTCACCGGTAATGCCATTACGATACAGGCTAATACAAATGTTCCTGTAAATTACTTTTATCTGTACGAGAGCTGCGAACCGGGGCCCGGTTATCCTTTGGGTGCATTTTATCCTTTAGAAAATAATGGAAACGGTAATTACTCCTATCAAATAGCATCAGGTTACGAGAATAATTGCTTTACAATAACAGGTGATGTACCTGCCAACAATGACACCTTTGGTAAAACGATTATTGATATTGATGTTTTTTACACGGAAGAAGGAAATGTAGTTGGTTTTCAGGATATAGAATTACAGCGTCCGCATGGGGAATACCGTATTTTTTACGAATTTCGTCCGGATACGTATTTGGAGTAGAGGTAGTTGTATGAAGTGTAGCAGGTTATTCAGACAACCACGCGATTGCCGTGTCTGCCGACAGTCAGGGAATCGCGCGGTAGGGGGGGAGTTATCGTTGCTAAATAATGACGCCAAATCATTCAAACAACGGGCACGCACTGGTTGAACGTTTACCTGTTTGACAGCCGTTAAAATGAATGGAGAGTTCGTGGGTGTGAAAATTACCGCCACGGATGTCGGAAGTGATAAAATCAAAACTATATCCTATCGAAATCTGCTTAATTCTTACACGGAAAAAACCGATAAAAGCGTCTATGTTACGGTATCCAAGACCGACCAGGAAATTATTCTGAAAATCGAGCATGGCATTGATGTCGAAACTGACCGGTCCGGCAGGCGGAATTCTCACCAGTATTCCCGGTAAAAGTGAATTCTTGTTGTCAAAAGTGTACTTGGTTCCCATCTGGATTTTGGTGTGCAAACGAAACCGTGAATCGAGTCCGATATCGGTCCATTTATTCATGGCCAACTGATCCATACTAATTCCTGCATAAAATTTCTCCGAATTATACCATCCGCCGAATCCGATAAGCGGGAATAGGAAATTACTCGCCGACTGCGCTACGGCAGGATCGGGTTCTATGGTGCTCGCCTGTGTATGATCAAATCCGAACTGCTGGACACCCCCTGAAACACCAAAACTGAGCATTTTATCCCTGCCCATGGGAAAATGCAAGGCGTAGGCAAGCGATATCGAAATGTTATGAAAATCCCCGAAAACATCCCGTTCAATTTTCCCTCCAATTCCATGAAAAGGGCTCGATAAACTTTTACGCTGCATTTTAATCGGAGCGTTGATCGTAAATAATCCACTTTGAGGTGCACCTTCAAAACCGGCCCACTGCATGCGGTAAGCGGTTCGCACATCCAGACACCGTTTCACTCCTGCCAGGGCCGGATTAATCGCAAACTGATTGAAAGACCACTGGGAATACTGCGCAATCTGCTGCGAAAAAGCAAACGGTGTTGCCAAAAGTATTGATATGCCGATGAGAATACCTTTCATTTCAGAATCGTTACATAACCTTTAAAAGGATCGGGATATTTGTCATCTCTCAGGTCGATAACGTAGTAATAGGCGGAAGGTGCAAGTTCTTTGCCTGATTTGGAAGTGCCATCCCAGCGCTTACTCACCGGATAACCCGTGGTGATGAAAACAAGTTGACCCCATCGATCATAGATCTTTATACTCACATCTACGTATTTTTCAATTCCCAAAATTTCCCAGGTGTCATTGATGCCGTCGCCGTTCGGGGAGAACGTGTTGGGAATGACCAAACCGCTTAATACTGTGACTGTCATTTCATCTGTAATGGTGCAGGTTCCATTGTTTCCGGTCAGAAAGTAGGTAATTGTCTGCCCGGGAGCAACTACCGGATCAAGAATGTTCGGATTACTCATCGCTACGGCCGGAGACCACTGTATATTTGTCACATCAGAATTGCCCTGCAACTGGACAGACTCGCCCTCGTCGATTACGAGGTCAGGCCCTGCATCCACGAGAAAGGTTATAATATTCATGTTTATCTGGTTACTCGTAAGTTCCTGAGGACACTGTTCAAAACAGGTGATGGTTGCACTGATTACGTCGCCGTCTGACAACTCGGTGGTCACAAATTCCGGTTCCACGGTGCTTGCGATGAGTTCACCGTTTGCATACCAATCTATGACCGACTGATCGTCACACTGCATCACTGAGGCATTGAAGATGACCTGTTGACCCAGACAGGCGGTAGTTGTATTGGCGCCGATTGAAAAAGCCGGATTTCTCTCCACACCCGGCCCGTTGACTTCTACATCAAATGTAGCTTCGGCATTCGCTGTGGTACCCATTTCACCATTTACGATCACGTAGAAGGTTGTTTCGGGAGTAAGTCCGTTTGCTGTAAGTGTAAAATTCCCTCCGCCGTTATTCACGCAGTTTGAAACTACCGTATAGGAAGAAGAAACACAAGGTACGCTTGCTTCAATGACTACAGCCTGAAGATTGTTGCCTTGACCCGGATCGTTCTGGAAATTAATATTCGTGAAATCTACTGTTACATCGCCCCCCGCTGCATTTGTCTGAAATGTGAACCAAACAGTGTTCTCACCGGAAAAACAAAAATTAAAATCATCCTCACAGTTTGCACACAAGGTGCTGTTGGCATCAATGTTATTTGCAGTTTGAGTGACACCCGGGCAGAGTTCAAGAGCGTTTGAACAGTTGTTGTAGCTCTCCTGAGAAACTGAAAAGATAGGGCTGAAACTCAGGAATATTAAGGATCCTAAGAACTTTAGATTTACCGGAAATAGTTTTTTCTGCATGCCCATACGAACAACGAATATAATACTTATTTATTTTCCTTTCAGTTCCGTGAATAAAGGAAAACGGACGGGACTGAGTGAATTTTCTGATAACTATTTGTTTAATGTCTAAAATGCAATTATTTTTAAGCGCCTTTTCTATTCCCAAGGAGTGACTTATTCTGAAGTTTTCCTTTTGGCACAAAAAATGTTTTAAGAGGCAGTACAAAATTTTACGACATGAAACTAAGATTACTTTTTGCTACATTATTTCTAATCCTGAGTTCTGCAGGATTCGCACAACGTTTCGATTACGACAATAATTCCAAGGTATATTTCGGCTTTAATTTTGGTCGTACATGGCATTCTTCGGATGTGCAAAATTTGAAAGACCGATTCCCGTTGGGAGCAGGTTTTATTTTCGGAACATCAATTAATCAGAACTACGGTAATGCTTTGTCTTTTGATCTCAGATTGAGATATCTGGGAGGAAACTGGTATGGCCAGGATACTGATACCACAGGAATGATATCCCAAAATACCGCGGTAAGTAATATTTACGATACCATCGGGTTCGCTGTACAAAATTTCAAGTCCACCCAGCATATGCTTTCTCTGGAGCTGGCTCTTCACTTCAATCGTTTTCGTGAGAGAACAGGTCTGGATCCATACATTTTTGGAGGTATCGATTTAACCGCAACGAGAACTCGAGGAGACCTTCTGAATAATGGCGTTCCATACGATTTTGCTTCCGATCCATCCGGTGGTCAGTTAAATAATGACTACAATGTGCCTCTTGATAAAAATCCTGCAGGCGATCCATATAGTCTTACCGCTTCCGAAACCAATTTTTTACCGAGTTTGGGTATTGGTTTGGGTTACTATTTCGGCCCACGTTTTTCTGTTGGTTTTGAACACAAATCGACTTTTTTCAATAACGACTATTTTGACGGTACAACCGTGAATCAGAATGGTGAGACCAACGCAGACGTATTCAAAAATGATATATTTCATTATACCAGTGTTTATTTAAGATGGTATCTTAAACGAAGAACGAGCAATGTGACATATCAGCCCGATATTGTTGACCCGGTTAAGCCGGATATTAATGCATACACCGATAATAATCGTCAGCAACCTCCGGTAGTTGAATATACGAATCCTTCTTCCAGCCCTCACACGGTAAACTCTCCTGTTTATACGCTGAGAGCAGACATTCGATTTGTGGAAAGAGCGCAGGATGTAAGTTTCTTCCAGGAGGGTATTGTGAACAGTAATTTCACCTTCAACTCAATGACTGACAAGTTCCAAAGTACTGTTCAGTTAAAGCCCGGACAAAATGTTTTCCGTTTGAGAGGTGTAAATCAGTACGGATCAGACGAGGATGTGATGGTCATCAATTACGTGCGGGAAGATATCAACACACCTGTACCACCGGTAGTGGATATAACCGACCCTTCTGCAAATCCTGAAACTGTGAGTCAGCCAACTTATCTCTTGAAGGCAGATGTGAAGAACGTTATAGGCAAGGGTGATGTATCGGTGATCTTCAACGGACAGCCACTCACGAACTTTAACTTTACTCCAACAGGTCTGAATAATTTCAGTGTGAATCTAAACCTGAATCCGGGTGTAAATAGCTTCAAGATAACCGGTACTAACACCGCAGGAAGTGATTCGGATGAGACCACAATTATTTATCAAAGAGCACCCCTCGCAACTCCTCCGATTGTCGATTTCCTAAATCCTGCAAGCACTCCGGTGACTGTGAATTCAGGTAATTTCAACCTCATCGGATCCGTGAAAAACGTAGCTAATAAGGATCAGGTTACTTTCATTCAGAATGGTAACGTGAATAATAATTTCAGTTTCAATTCAGGAACGGGACAGTTTAATTCGAACGTTATTCTTCAACCGGGTCAGAATATTTTTCAACTCATTGGAACCAATCAGGCCGGAACAGATCAGGCTTCTGTCGTGATTAATTATCAGGTGGCTCAGCCAAAACCGCCGGTCGTTTCAATCCTTGATCCTGCTTCGAATCCTTTCGTAACGTATAACAATACGAAATCGTTTAAGGCGACCGTTTTAAATGTTTCGCAATCGAATCAGGTCAAAATGACCTTGAACGGGAACAATTATACGTCCTTTAATTTCGATGTAAATACAGGAATATTGACGACTATTTTACCTCTTCAACTAGGTAGTAACGTTATAAAAGTTACGGGGACAAATAGTGATGGAACTGATAGCAAACAAACGACTATTGTGTATGCTAAACCAACAACTCCACAGCCTCCCCTTGTTGAGTACGTGATTCCTTCGTCTAATCCTCATCAGGCAACAAATTCATCGCAATTAATCCGTGCTTCTGTACAAAACGTCAGCGCTGCAAATCAGATCAATGTGAATTTGAACGGGAATACAGTTAATAATTTTGTTTTCAATGCAGCAAACAATACAGTGGAATTTACCGCTTCACTCATCTTGGGTGTGAATACAATCACAACCACGGCTACGAATAGTGATGGTACGGACAGTGAAACGATGACGGTAATCTATCGTAAAATTTCAAATCCGGTTTTACCAGTAATTACTTACCTGGATCCTATTGATAATCCGGCGACAGTTTATTCACCTGTTTACAATGTAAAGGCGCGGGTGAAATATGTTTCCGGTGCTTCGGATATAACTTTGAAGATTAACGGAAACCAGACAGGTAACTTTACGTATTCCAGTACTTCTGAAATCATGCAGTTCAACACCAGCTTGGTTTTAGGAGCAAATATTATTGAAATCACTGCCGCGAACCAGCATGGACAGACAGTAGAAACGACTTCTATAATTTATAAGAAAACGGATCCTGTTTTACCTCCTGTGGTTACCATTACCAATCCGATGACTGCATCGTACACAACAAATCAGTCCACACACCAAGTTGTTGCTACGGTGCTGAACGTCGTTTCGGCACAGAATATAGTTGTGAATGTGAATGGTAATAACATTTCGAACTTTTCATACAACATGGCGAATAAACAGCTTCAGTTTACAATGAACCTGAATCAGGGCAATAATAATCTGACTATAACAGCTACTAATTCAGCGGGGGCTGATTCGGATTCTCGTACCGTTATTTATAAAAAAGACGTTGTACTTGACCCTCCTCATGTTACTTTCACCAATCCTCCAAGCTCAGGGTTTGTTGTGAATAATGCTTCATTCCAGATGGTGGCTGAAGTAACCAATGTCCAGTCGAAGAATGATATAGAAGTAAGGTTTAACGGTGTGCTGATCAGTAATAACTTGTATGCATTCTATCCGGCAACCAAGGAAGTTAAGTTTTCGACCAACTTAACAGCAGGAAACAATGTTTTTCAGGTAAGAGGTATGAACAATTCCGGAACACATCTGGCATCTACCAACGTGATATACCAGCCGGCTGCTCCGCAGTGTGACCAGCCCGAGATCACCTTCAATGCTCCTTCGGTTTCCGGTGAGACTACGAATAATGACTATTACGATATTTCGGCCGTAATCAATCATGTTACCAATCTGTCAAGCATTCAGGTTACAGTGAACGGCATATCGGTTGGAAGTTTCATGTTTGATCCGTCTACGCATGTTCTTCTTAGAAAGGTAGACCTCATGGAAGGAAACAACGTTGTTGAGATCAAGGCTTCCAATGATTGTGGTCAAAAGAGTAAATCCATTCTGATAAAATACGTGAAACCTCAGGCTCCGTGCAATCCTCCGGTAATTAGCCCTGTTAATCCGTCCTCGTTTGCTTTCGTAACACAGGATCAATCGATAAACTTCTCGGCTGCAAGTTCTAATTTCGAAAATCCACAGCAAATACAAATGATGCTAAACGGGTCGCCGGTGAATTTCAGCTTTGATCTTGGAACTCATCAGATTTCTGCCAACCTGAATCTCTCAGAAGGTGCGAATAATATCGTTTTAATTGGAACAAATGCTTGCGGAACAATCAAAGAAACTTGGTTGATCACACGAGAAGTTTGTCATGAACCGAATATGAATTTGGTATCTAATCCTTCGTTGAACGGTAATGCGCTTCCGAACGCTATCTTCCAGATATCCGGAACGATTAGTAATGTTGTAACCGCAGGAATTACGGTTCAACATAACGGAAATAATGTAAACTTCGTTTATGACGCAACCAATGAGAATTTCAACGCCAGCATTAACCTTGTTCCCGGAAACAATCTTATTAAAATAGTTGCCGTGAACGATTGCGGAACAGAACGAATTTCCTTTGAAGCCGTTCATCAGCCGATAGTGGTAAAAACACCACCTACGGTTTCCATTACCACTCCTTCAAGTAATCCGCACGTCACCTCTTCGGCAAATCAGAATGTGGTTGCCCAAACGACCAATATTTCGTCAAACAATCAAATTAGCGTAACAGTTAATAACAGCAATGTTAATTTCAATTTCAATCCTGCAACGGGAACCATTTCCTTTAACCTTTCGTTGATAGAAGGTTCAAATGATGTTTCCATACAGGTAGTAAATAATGACGGTACAGCAGCTGATCAGGTTTCGGTTGTATACAATAAGCCTGTAGTTATACAGCCTCCCGTTGTAGATTTTTCTGCTCCATCTGTATCTCCCGAAACAATACCAGCTGGCAACTTCACCGTGCAAGGATCGGTTTCTAATATTTCTGCCGCAAGTCAGTTACAATTGATCGTAAACGGACAGCCTTTCAGCGGTCATCAGACCACAGTGCAGTCAAATGGATTAGGATTTTCGTTTGTAATTCCTGTGAATACAACACATCCTCTCTACGATATCACTGCAATCGGAACAAACAGCGCAGGAACAGATCAGGCTTCAGTAGAGGTGCGTTTGGAGGAAACTGTTGTGAATCCTGACCCGAACTGTATGCCAACAGTTGGTGCATCGTTCAGCGCAGACAATCTTTCTGCAACTGCTACCAGCACCATGGATCTTTCGAATGTCGTACTTAAGTTCTCTGACTTGACGACTCAGAAGTTTGACAATCTGTCCGGTAATTCGATCACCCTTTCGGGAACAGGAAGCAATGTTGGAAAATGTATTGTTGGAGTTTGGATCAAATCGGGCTGTAATCAGTCGGGCGACGGCCCCGGATTCGGAGAATGGGTGCCAAATGCAGGTTACGACGGGGCGTGTGAATCTACGCCGTGTGATCCTCCTGTGATTAGTTTATTGAGTAACACCAACGTAAATTCTGCTTCAAATGCATATACCTTCCAACTGTTTGTGGATAACGTGACCTCAAATCAGGTGTCCATTACGCGGAACGGAAGTCCGGTGAATTGTAACTTTAATGCCGGAAATCAGAACTTCTCTTGTCTGGTAAATCTTACTCCGGGTCAAAACTTGTTCGAAGTTACTGCGGCCGGTTGTGAAACGGTTACACAGAATTTCACTGTTACCTATACAGTGCCTTGTAATCCTATAACTTACGTGAGAACTTTCCCCGCTCAGCAATCGGAGACGGTTTCAACGCAAACAACGGATATTACGCTTACTGCTCAACATTATGCTACGATGTCGGTAACCGTAAATGGCTCGAATTTCAACAATATTTCGGCGAGCGGTAATCAGATTATTTTAAACCATGTTCCCCTGAATGAAGGACAAAACAGCGTAGTTATAAGCCTTACCAATGATTGTTCACAAGAGAACATAAATTATAGCATAACTTATAACGCACCCGGAACATGTGGACCGAGGTTCAATCCTGGAAATGCTTCTTGGCAGTTCTGTTTGATTACACCATCCGGAACTTATACACGGGATGATCTGGCGAATAATCCGAACTTCACATACACCGGTCCTGCTTCAAGCCTTTATTTCATGGCAATAGCCGGCGGTGGCGATGCTACAGTAAACGGAAGTAACTTCGCAATACAGTCCGGTAGATATTACCTTTTCGAAGGAAACATCACTGTTTCGGTGAGTTCGTCTCATCCCGGATCAATGGGTCACTGGCAGGTATGTATAGATGCTCAGAGCACACCTCTTTCAGGAACTGGCGGAAACAGACCTCCGAGTCCATGTGAAACCAAGCAAGCCGGTTCGCCGAACAACTCTGGTTCGGGTGGTACAAGAACGCAACCTCAGCGAGGAGATACCAATGAGAATGATAAGAAGCCAAAGGTGGAAGAAAAGCCCGATGTGAGAACGAAGCCGACGAGAACTCAGCCTTCCAGAAACACCAATGAGGAAGAGGAAAACAACCCTCCGGCTCCTGAACCGAGAAAACCCGTAAGAACACCGCCAACCCGTGTTGGTGGAGGCAAATAAACCCGAAAGGCTGTCTGTTTAAAGGCAGCCTTTTTTCATTTTCAGGCAGAGGGTTAATCTTGAATTAACATTAAATAAACATTCTTAACCTAACCGTAAAAATAGGATAACTGAAAGGCTTTCTCTTCTGATTAAATTTGTCCTGAAGATAAATGTAAACTATGTCTGAAGACAAAAAGCCTGTGATACTCCTTGTAGATGATGATCCCGACATACTAGAGATGATCTCTTACAATTTAATAAAAGAAGGCTATAATGTCCACACTGCCTCAAACGGAGAGGAAGGCGTGCAACTTGCAGATAAAGTTAACCCCGATCTCGTTCTACTTGATGTAATGATGCCAAAAATGGATGGTATTGAGGTATGCGAAATAATTCGCGAAAAAAAGCAGACAGATCAACCTATAATTGCTTTTCTTACCTCGAGGGCTGAGGATTACTCACAGATTGCCGGTTTCAAGGCAGGGGGAGACGATTACATTACCAAGCCTATCCGACCGAGAGTCCTACTGAGTAGAATTGAAGCGCTTTTACGAAGAAAGTACTCCAAAGAACAAGACAGTCAGCCGGAACCGGTTTCAACCCGAGTTATGCTCGACAGAGAACGTTTTTTACTGCTTCTTGAAGATAAAGAAATCATTTTACCTAAGAAGGAATTTGAACTGCTTGAATTATTGCTTTCTAAACCGGGAAAAGTCTTTACCCGCGAGGAAATCCTGTCGAAAGTTTGGGGAGATGAAACCATCGTTGGTGAAAGAACTATTGATGTTCATATCAGAAAATTACGAGAAAAGATCGGAGATGCTTACATTCGCACTATAAAAGGTGTTGGTTACACCTATAATGAAGTGTGAGAAGTACTAAACCCGTAAATATTGTATTGCTTGGAAGCTTTATCCTTTTTGTGATAACGCTTGTTTTGCTGGCTTTGGTTGATGCCTATATCACCCCTTTGTCACTGACCACCATTTTTATTTTCAGTCTGCTTCTCTCTCTTTTTTCTTTTGCTATATTTTTTCTTCTGGTAAAGAATTTCATTTACGAAAAGATCAGAATGCTTTACCGTGTGATTCGAAAGGAGAAAACTACAGCCCTAACCAAGGACGAAGTAGCCATGAACGAGGATGTGATAAACAAGGCAGCGAGGGAAACAGAGGCATGGGCGGCAGACCGGCAAAAAGAGATAGCCAAACTGAAGGAACAGGCTGCTTTTAGGCGTGAATTTCTGGGGAATTTAGCGCACGAATTGAAAACTCCCGTCTTCAGTATTCAGGGATATATTCTAACATTGCTTGAGGGAGGACTTGAAGATGAAAATGTGAACAGGAAATTTTTAGAACGGGCAAGTTTTGCAACGGAAAGAATTACCTCTATTTTGGAAGACCTGGATCAGATAACGGGAATGGAGGTAAACCGTTTTGACCTAAAGATCGAACGTTTTGACATTGTGAAGCTCACCAAAGGAATTATCGACTCGCTCGAAGTTTCGAGTGAAAGTAAGGACATTGAACTAAAACTGGCAAAAAATTATGACCCCGTTTTTGTGAAAGCAGATAAAGGTAAAATCGGTCAGGTTTTGACCAATCTGCTTATAAACTCAATCAATTACGGTAACGCGGGCGGAGAAACGCTTATCACTTTCTATCCGATGGACGACCTTATCATCACAGAGGTATCGGATAACGGTCCCGGTATTTCGGATAAGGATATTCCCAGACTGTTTGAACGTTTTTACCGTGTGGAGCAAAGCAGAAACCGAAATGAAGGGGGATCCGGCCTGGGTCTGGCGATCTGTAAACATATTATTGAGTCACACGGACAAACGATTACCGTTAAGAGCACGATAGGCGCCGGAAGTACTTTTTCGTTCAGCCTTGAAAAAGCTTAAAATTTATTGATAACAGAAAGAATAGCACTTAAATACCCGCTTCCGAAAAGATTTAAATGAACCAGATTTGGATATAGCTGACTGATTGGGGTTCTATCTTTCCAGCCCTTTTCCAAAGGAAACGTTTCGCTATAAGAATCATAAAAAACAGAAGGAAATCCACCGAATAATAGCGTCATTGCGATATCGATTTCCCGATGACCGAAATAGATCGCAGGATCATAAAGTACGGGATTATTTTCGGGATCTATAAAATAATTTCCCGCCCAAAGGTCACCGTGGAGAAGTGCAGGTTTTTCCTCCGGATATATCTCATCCAGTCGGGCACATAGATTTTTCAGTTGACGGATGTGATTTTTATGCAATAAACCTTTATTAAAAGCCTCTTCACCGAGAGGAATTAATCGCTGCGACGAATAAAAGGCGCTCCATGAACTGCTTTTTGAATTTTTCTGAACTAAACTTCCGATATAGTTATCTTCTCTCCAGCCATAAAAATCTTCCGTGATCTTGTGCTGTTTTGCGAGCCCTGTTCCCAGTCTGCTGCAACCTGTCTCTGATGTGCTGCCCGACTCAACATATTCCATGAGAAGATACTGATCAGAATCAGTATAGAAATGGATAAGCGGCTGAGGGTATCTTAAAGGACTTTTGTCGAATAAATATTCGAGAGCATTGTGCTCCTTTTCGAGCATTTTCGGAAATTGATCACGGTTATTTTTTTTTAGCACATACCTTCCTTCGGAAGTCAACAGTTTATATACCGAATTGATACTTCCTCCGGAGAGGGGACTGATTTTTTCAACCTTTCCGTAACCTGAATTTTCTAAATAATCGAGCGCTTCTTCACTCAACATCACTTGTTGTTCCAGTTTGTCATCGTTAGATTTAATCCAACCGTTGTAAAACTCTTAATGAAGTTAGTTGCTGTTTCAATACGATCGGGCAACTGATTCGTTTCCTCCTCATCCCATTCTCCCAGTACGTAATCTGCCTGTCTTCCTTTCTGAAACTCATTTCCAACGCCGAAGCGCAGTCGGGCATATTCTTGAGTACCCAGAATTTCCTGAATGTTTTTAAGGCCGTTGTGCCCACCGTCACTTCCTTTTCCTTTGAGCCTCAGTTTTCCAAAGGGCAGAGCAATGTCATCGGTGATAACCATTAAGTTTTCGATTGGAATTTTCTCTTTTTGGAGGTAATAATTAACGGCTTTCCCGCTTAAATTCATAAAAGTGGATGGCTTCAGTAAAATAAGCGTTCTACCTTTCCATTTGGCCTCGGCCACATCCCCGAGTTTGAGTGTCTCGAAGGAAGTATCTCGGTCGCGCGCAAATTTTTCCACAACCTTGAATCCGACGTTATGTCTGGTATTTTCATATTTTTCACCGGGATTACCAAGCCCCGCAATCAAATATTTCATTGTAGGATACTGTTTTTCATGCCTTCTTTATCGACAGCAGATGATTCTATGTATTTGAACCTTGAATCAACGTACTTTGAAACAGGCGAAATAATTATTTATGCACGCGGATTCGAAAATGTGTTGACGTCAAAACCGGTGATAACATTATCACATAAAATGACCATGCGCTCGATTACGTTTCTAAGTTCGCGTATATTCCCCGTCCAATTCGTGTTCTTTAGTGCCTCAAGGGCATCATCGGAGAATTTTTTTCTGGGTATGCCATGTTCTGCACAGGTCATGGTGAGAAAATGCTCTGCCAATAAAGGAATATCTTCTGCTCGTTCATTCAGGGTGGGCACGTGGATGAGGATCACACTCAAACGATGAAAGAGATCTTCCCTGAAGTTTCCTTCTTCAATCTCCTTACGCAAATTTTTGTTTGTCGCGGCGATGACCCTTGGGGTAACATTTATATTTTTTTCTCCCCCTACCCGTTGAATGGTATTTTCCTGGAGTGCTCTTAGTACTTTTGCCTGTGCTGAAGCGCTCATATCACCAATTTCATCCAGGAAAAGTGTACCGGTACTTGCCAGTTCAAATTTTCCCTTTTTTTGTTTTACCGCTGAGGTAAAGGCTCCTTTTTCATGACCAAAGAGTTCGCTTTCTATCAATTCAGCAGGAATTGCTGCACAGTTGACTTCTATAAACGGTTTGTCCTTTCGGTTACTGTTGTCGTGCAATGAACGCGCCACAAGTTCTTTTCCCGTTCCGTTGGCACCGGTGATCAGCACACGAGCATCGCTGGGACCAACCTTGGAGATCATTTCCTTGATTTTCACGATATCGTCCGTGTCTCCAATGATCGATGAGCCTTTGAAACGCTGAACCGTTTTTTTAAGTGTTTTTGTTTCTTCAACGAGGGAGGATTTATCCCCTGCATTTCTGATAGTCACCAGGATGCGGTTTAAATCGAGTGGCTTTTCGATAAAATCAAACGCGCCTTTTTTGATTGCTTCGACAGCAGTTTCAATGTTCCCATGTCCGGAAATCATAATAACCGGGCTTTCGATTTTCTCCTTCTGGATGGCGTCAAGGACCTCCATTCCATCCATTTTGGGCATTTTTATATCACAAAAGATGATATCGTAATAGGAGTTTTTGGCTTTATCGAGACCTTCTTTGCCATCCTCGGCCTCATCGACCTCGAAATCTTCGAATTCAAGAATTTCCTTCAGTGCACGGCGAATACTCTTTTCGTCGTCAATTACTAAAATTTTACCCATGTTGAATCAGCTTTGAATTCTTTGCAACCAAAAATAACAAACTATCCTTAGAATACTTGCAAAATGTAAAAAATCATGGATTTTCGGAGAACGGAACAAGGAGTTCCGTTCATTCGGTTTACTCCAGTTTTTGTTTGATTACCTGTAAAATTTCATAAGTTTCAACGTTATAAACGTAGATCAGGAAATGCATGTTGGAAGCATCGTATTGTGGTGGAAGTTTATAGGAATAATCCAATATGTTTTTTGTGGATGACGGTGCAGATGCCGGCATTGCTTCTACACCAAATGGGTTGCCGTCAATACTTCCCAGATGAAGATCTCTGTGAACGTAATTCGGGTTTGAGGTGTTGTCGGGCATCAACTGCCAGTCTACAAGAGAGTCCTGAATTACATATACAACTGTTTTTACTTCAATGTTTTCGGGAGTCAATTTTTCTATTTCAACGTGTAAATAACCTCCAATGCTTCCATCCGAAGTAGGGTAGGAATTAAATACAGATTGTAAATTAAACTTTAGGTCGTTGGCAACAAGAATATCGTTTGCGCGGCTTTGCCAAGTGCCTGAGAAATCAAACATTTTACTGTCTACGGTTTTTCTATTGACCGTTCCCTGAGGGTTTCCGATAAAATTAAATCCGTTCTGAAATTCTTCGCCGTAAGCAATAGCATCCGGATTGGTATGGTCGGTATAATAGCTGGAAGCATTTGGATCTGCGGCCTGAAAGGAAAGTTGAGCGCCGGGATCGGTATGTATTGAAGCTACAAAAACGCGCTGAGGATTGTTTTCATGAATGGAATGAGCAATGGTGGCTGCAGTAGGACAGTTGTTACACAAATGGCCGGTATAATCTTCGATCAAAACATTGATGTCTGTATTGAGGTTTGTCGGAAAAACCGGATAGACATTGTCGAGATAATCCTGCCACAGTCCGGGATATAAAGAAGTGTCAAGATCAATTGTTGTTTGGGTCTCATAAGGATTTTCTACTTTATCGCAGCTCGCAAAAAATAGGGCTGAGACCATTAAAAAACTGTAAACTAATCTCTTTTTCATAATAGAATATTAAAAAGTATGCGTAAAACTCAATGTCAAACCGTTCGACGCAGGCACAAATCTACAGATCCCACCGACACAAAACAATCCGGCATTCTGTCTTCCATAACCCGCTTGTAGTCTTGTTGCTCCCCAAATTCGACCTACAAAAATCATCGGATAATTCACGCGATCCTCGGGGTCAGGGTTGCCGTAATTTGACTGAAAAATACCGCTGAAAAACCAGTCCGGAGAAATGGTATATTCAACAATGGCTGTTGCCCAATTACCGCGGTCCTTGCGATCAACAGTCCATAGCCCCTGAATTTCGGTGCGTATCGTATGTTTTCTGTTTATTTTATATTCAACATCAAGCACTCCTATATGTGATTCGATGATTCCTTTTTCATTCGTCAGTTTTAAAACGTCATTATTCAGGGAAATATTGAAATAATTGAGTCTGAGTATCCACGATTTATTCAATTTTCTTTTGATTTGGACGTTGATATCGCGCCAGTAGAGCAGATCCCCTTGGTTAAACAACGTTGATTCGTAGGTTACTCTTGAAGAGTCTCCGACAGGAATTCCATCGGTTCTTTTTTTCGGTTCGTAAGCTGTCGAAAAATTCAATGCCACATCCGTTCCGTATTTCCCTCCTAGTTTTGATCCTTTTTTAATCTTGTAAATGATATCTGCCTGATATGCTACTTCGCCGTTGGGCTGAGAAGCATATGGATATAAGGTCGCAACAAGGTTATAAGTATGGGTTTTCGTTAGTGGCGGAATGAATCCTATCGTCAAATCCTGAAGAGTGGCGTTTCTGTCGCTTCTGAAACTCATATTATCAATAGATTTCGCAGATAGCAGAACTCCAAGTCCCTTTTGCGACCACCCGGCATTAATCAACATACCTTTCCCGTAGTTGTAAATAAACCCGTTATCTTGGGAAGGATCCTGTTCTTTGATGATATATTCACCGTTCAAAAAGAATTTTTTGTATCCCAATTCTAATCTTCCTCCATAAGATCCCGTATTTTCAGGCAAAACGAATTCACTGTTGTTATCCTGCTGATACTTAGATACGAACGATCCTGCCGCTGAGATTCGCAGATTTTTTTCCGTTAGTTTAGGAAAAATCTGACTAAGGTTGAATTCCAAATCCGCACCACGAACAATGCCCGGTCCATAAATGTTGTTCCCGTTCGTAAACGAATAACGCTGTCGGCCGTATACCATCTTCAGTTTGGTTCCTCTAAACGGCTTTATTTTTATATTAAATCCGTTCATCATGTTGTCAAATCCGAGCGCACGGTCTTCATAAGCTCTGAAAATCAGCCCTGATCCGAATTGTTCATAAAAGTTACCGAATGTGATATCAACCAGGTCATTTTCATATCCAACATACCTGTATCCCAGTCCTGCACCGTCAAAGCGATCGGGATATCCAAGTATCCGGGGCATGTATGTCTCAATGCGGATCCCTGTTTTAAAACCCTTGTAGCGATAATTCACGTTTGCGTAAGCATTTACCAGTGATTTTTCCTTGGGTTGAACGGCTCCGATGGCACTGTCCGAAACAAGGTACTGATAAATAGCTTCAACATTTCCGGAAATATCACCTTGCGCTTTAAGGTTCAGGAAAAGGAAACAACTGCAGAGTAACGGAATAAATCCTTTTATAGAATTCATCAATAAGTAGTGTTTAATAGATGTTAAAAAAACAGGTTATTTTTTGCCTGTCAGTTCAAGTAATTTGTCATAAAGCTCGTATTCATCACCGGGAGCGTAATTGTTGTGTGAATAGACGATCTTGCCATTTCCGTCAATAATGAAGGTGTGGGGAACGTTATTTACACCCATGGCTCTCTTGAAGTCTCCGTTGGGATCAAGTAGAATCTGGTATTCCCAGGCTTTTGAGTCTACATAAGGAACCACTCTGTTTTTCGTTCTTTCATCGTCTACAGATACAGCGACTAACCTAACACCGGTTTCTTCCTGCCAATCGATATACAGTTCATTGATGGTGTTTAATTCTTTCTTACAGGGTGCACACCATGTTGCCCAAAAAGAAATGATAATTGGTTTACCGTCGTTTGAAAGCGAAGAAGTGTTCACAGCTTTGCCTTCGGTATCTTTTAATTCAACAGCAGGCAGTTCTTTTTCAAGTAATCCACCTTCTTCTTCCTGAGCAATTGATAAATTCATTATCCCTATGAATATGAAGGACAAAAAGATTGCGTTTAATTTTTTCATGGTTTTAAAGTTTAATTTTTTAGCAAACAGAACATAAATTACACCAAAATCAAATTTAAACATTATTCCAAGATTTAGGACAGGAATAAAAAGCCCTATTATTGAATTTTTAAGAAAAGAAAAGGCGATGAAAACTCATCGCCTTTTAGATCTAATTAGCATTCAGTTATTTAATAACAGAAAGTTGTCTGTAAGACTGAGAATATTCAGTTTTAATCGTAACAGTGTAAATACCTGCCTCGAAATCAGCAGTATTCAAGTTTATTTCGTTAACCCCTGATACTTTTCCTAAATCCTGAACATATACCGTTTGACCCAATCCGTTGGTTACGGTAACCACAGTGTTTGAAGCTGACTCAGTTTCGAAACTTACTGTTGCATTGTTTGTTGCAGGGTTTGGATAAACGTTAAGTGTAATGTTGTCGTTTACTTCCTCAATAAGATCAGCTATAGCCGTTGGGCAGTTGTTTAACGCTGTTTGATAAGCAGCAAACATTCCTGAACCATATCCCACGTCGTCTCTTACAATTGTACTATGAGAAGGTTGAGTCAGGTTTGGACAGATCATTACAAAGAATGGGATTCCTCCTCCACTGTTGAAACCATGATTAACAGCATAATGATAGTACTGGTTATTGTTTGCAGCTGTGTAAGCAAATTTTGGATACTCATAGAATCCACCATTCCAGTTAAGTCCGTTCAATACAGCGTTGTTGTCGTTAGGTTCAACAGTAATAGCTAAAGCCTCAACACGTCCGTTTCCAGAACCATTGTTTTGAATAAATTCTGAAATTTCAGGAGTGGAAGACTGACATGGACCGCACCAAGAAGCCATGAAATCTAAAACAATTGCCTGACCTCCTGAAAGTGCAGCATGAAGATCAAAAGGATTACCGTGAGAATCCGTAGCTACATATTGAGGAACCGGAACTACAAAAGTAAATGCTTCGTTTAGTGAATTGTTAGTCGCGTCGTCATCAGAAGTAGTGATTTGAGCGTTGAAACTTGCGTTTCCTGCAACAACCCCGTTTACTGAAGCTAAAATAGTGTGTGTATCACCAAAGTTTAAAGATATACCGGTAACGTTTTCAGTTGTTACTGTACCTCCGTCAAAACTCCAGTCTAGGTTATAGCCAGTGATGGTGCTTAATCCTTTATTGGTTACCGTAATAGTGAAAGTACGGTTACCCTCAAGCATATTATCAACTTCAACACTTGTAAGCTCTAAATCATTTGCGTTAACCTGGGCAACATTTACATCGTCGATGTTGAGACGGAATTGGTCCGAAACATTGTGATGACGGAATGCTACATAGATAGTTTGACCAGCGAAAGCAGAAACGTCGATGCTACGGGAAACATAACCGCTTGAGGTTCCGATGACTTCATTGAAATCCGCTCCTTCACCCGTTAGAGTTGGAACATCATTGTTTAAACTTACATAAACAGAATAGTTTTCGTTTGCCCATGACTGATCCTGCGCGTAAGCTAACCAGCTTAAATAAACTGTGCCGGAGGCAGCGGATAAATTAATTGCAGGAGAAATCATCCAGTTATCTGGAGTCAATACACCAGCATTTGAATCCCAGGAAGCAGAAGTCGCTACATTTCCTTGACCGTCACCGTAATCGGCAGAGGTCCATTGAAACCCATCGTTGTCCGAATCAACAAGATTCCAAGAAGTTAAACCGCCTGAAAAGTCCTCGCTGAAATAGCTTTGTGCACTTAGACTTCCTACAGTCAAGAGAGCTACACTTAGTAAAATTTTCTTCATAATTTTAGTTTTAACATTAATTTTATGACTCAAACTTAAGCAATTGCTTTTCCAAAAACCAAAAAATAAAAACGCCATTCGTGGATTCTTAATCTATTAGGGAATTATCTTTCCTTTAATTCCTGTTGTTATTTCTGAACAGTTTTTTTATATTTGGTAATAATTAATCTTTATAGGTATGAAAAATTTTTACTCGATTCTTATTATCCTAGCGATAACTACCTCAGTTTCTGCCCAGATGCAAAATGTTTATATTTCCTGGGAACAGGATTATTCTCAGCCTTACAATGGTGATGAGGTAACTTTGTCGGGAAGCTCCAGTACTATTTATACAAGTTTTTACGTGAAAAATTTAGGTCCGAACGCCAGCTTCATATGGAGAAGAGATATTCTTTCAGTATCTTCTCAAGGTTTCAGTGATCAATTATGTGATGACCAAATCTGTTATAATACTTCAGGCAATCCTTGGATTTGCCCGGGTCCTATGATGATCGCCCAGAACGATTCATCTCTCTTTCAGCCGAAATTGCTAACAGGCGGAAATTCGGGTACGGCACACATGCGTTATTACGTGCTTGATGAAAATGAAAACAAACTTGATTCGATAGATGTAATTTTTTCGTCAACGGCAAGTATTGAGGAAGAAACAAAATTGAATGCTTTCAGTTTCTTTCCTAACCCCGCTCAAGAGAATGTAACCTTCAAAGGTGATATGACAGCTTACAAGAAGGTTATTATCACTGATGCTCTTGGAAAAGAAGTTCTGGCGGCAAACATCAATAACACGCAAAATAATCTGAATATCGCTCATCTGAAGAATGGCGTTTATCTAGTACGATTCGAGAGTAAAAGTGGTACGCTTACTAACGCTAAAAAGTTAATCATTAGAAGATAACGTTTTTACTCTTTCAACTCATTCGCAAGCATCGGTAATCCGGTGCTTGCATTTTTTTGTATAATCCTGAAATTTTTTGGAACACTTACCTCGCTGGGGTCAACCAGGTAACAAAGAGCTTCAGAACGCACATAATCAACCAGTCCCGCGGCCGGATAAACATTCAGAGAAGTGCCGACAACGATAAAGATATCAGCCCCTCTTACAACTTCTGCAGCCTTACCAAGCATCGGAACCTCCTCTCCAAACCAAACAACATGCGGTCTGAGTTGGTAGCCCTCAGGACAAAGATCACCCATTTTGACTTCCCAGTTCTTTTGCAGATAATATTTTTTTTCACTTGACGGCCCCGAACTTTTAACCTTACTGATCTCTCCGTGTAAGTGGATTACGTTAGAACTTCCAGCTCGTTCATGTAAATCATCGATGTTTTGAGTGATTATACTTACGTCATAATTTTTTTCCAGTTTGGCAAGAGCCAGATGACCTGCGTTCGGGGAGGCCTCATAAGCCTGTTTCCTCCGCATATTGTAAAATTCTGTGACCAGCGCAGAATCTTTTTCCCAGGCTTCCGGTGTAGCAACCTGTTCTATGGGATATTTTTCCCACAACCCGCCGCTATCCCGAAAGGTCCCTAAACCGGATTCTGCACTGATGCCTGCCCCACTCAAAACCACTATTTTTTTCTTGGTCATGTTTTCAATTTTTAGAATTTCTTCTTTGTGAGCGATTTTGTTAATTTTACATCCTCATTTTTGAAAGAGAATCATTTATTATGGCTAAGATAAGAAAACAAGATGCTTTAGATTATCATTCACAGGGAAAACCGGGAAAAATAGAGGTGATCCCCACCAAGCCCTATAGTTCTCAGCGCGATCTGTCTCTGGCCTATTCCCCGGGAGTGGCCGAGCCTTGTCTCAAAATTGCCGAAAATCCGGAGGATGTTTATAAATATACAAGCAAGGCAAACCTAGTTGCTGTTATTTCAAACGGTACAGCAGTTTTAGGACTGGGAGATATTGGTCCGGCTGCCTCGAAACCCGTGATGGAAGGAAAGGGTGTTCTGTTCAAAATCTTTGCCGATATCGATGTTTTCGATATTGAAATAGACGCTAAAGATCCCGATAAATTCATTGAAACGGTGAAGGCCATTGCGCCTACTTTTGGTGGGATTAACCTGGAAGATATAAAGGCTCCTGAGGCTTTTGAGATTGAAGAAAGACTGAAGAACGAACTGGATATCCCGGTGATGCACGACGATCAGCACGGAACAGCGATCATTTCCTCTGCAGCACTGCTTAACGCACTTGAACTTGCCAACAAGAAGATAGGAAAAGTAAAAATTGTTATTTCGGGTGCAGGAGCCTCTGCAATGAGTTGTGCAAAACTATATTGTTCTTTGGGGGCCAAGCTTGAGAACATATATATGTTCGACAGTAAAGGACTGTTATGTAAGGAACGCGAAGAACTGGAAGGGAATAAAAAGCATTTTGCTGTCCATAAGAAGGACTCCGACCTGGCTACCGAGATGAAAAAGGCAGATGTTTTTATTGGGCTCTCAAGAGGTGGGTTGGTGTCTAAAGAGATGGTAAAGTCTATGGCAAAAAACCCGATTGTTTTTGCTCTGGCAAATCCGGAGCCTGAAATCCCTTACAAAGATGCAATGGCTGCTCGAACGGACGTAATTATGGCTACTGGGCGTTCTGATCATCCTAATCAGGTAAACAATGTGCTGGGATTCCCTTTTATTTTCAGAGGGGCTCTGGATGTAAGATCGAAAACCATTAATGAGGAGATGAAGCTTGCTGCTGTTCATGCGATTGCTTCTTTAGCTAAAGAAACAGTTCCGGATGAAGTGAGTGAAGCCTACGGGGAAAAAAGCATTGTTTTCGGACGTGATCAGTTCATTCCGAAACCCCTTGATCCGCGACTGATTTATTACGTGGCTCCGGCCGTTGCTCGGGCAGCGATGGAGTCAGGGGTAGCTCGCAAGCCGATTAAAGACTGGGATGCTTATGAAGCCGAACTGAAAAAACGACTCGGACTGGATAATAAGCTCGTTAGAACATTAACTGAAAAGGCTGAACGAAACAGGAAGAGAGTTGTATTTGCTGAGGCAGACAATTATAAAATTCTGAAAGCTGCTCAGACAGCCTACGAAGAAGGTGTGGTTTTCCCTATTTTACTGGGGCGTAAAACCATCGTTGAAAAAATGATGAAAGAATACAACATGGAATTCCCTGAAGTGGAGATCGTTGATCCTAAAACCAAGGATGAAGCTAGCAGGCTCAAACGTTACGCCAAGGAATTTTATCTAATGCGCCAGAGAAAAGGATTTACAGAATATGAGGCTAACAAAATAATGCGGGAAAGAAATTATTTCGGAGCCATGATGGTTCATACGGGTGATGCCGACGCAATGATTTCCGGAGCAACACGAAAATACAGGGATGTTCTGAAACCTGCCCTCCAGGTTATTGGTACTCAGAAAGATGTAGAGAAAGTTGCGGGAATGTATATTCTCGTTACTAAAAAAGGCCCTATATTCCTTGCTGACACTACTGTGAACTTTAATCCGACAGCTGAGGAGATAGCCGAACTGACAAATAATGTCGCGAAGACTGTACGCAAATTTAAGGTTACTCCACGGGTAGCTTTATTATCGTATTCGAATTTCGGATCAACGCCCGGAGATGATGCCTCAAAAATGGCTAAAGCTGTGAAAATCATCCATGAGAAATATCCAACCCTAACCGTAGACGGTGAGATTCAGGCGAATTTTGCAATGAACAATGAGATGCTTATGGATCAGTTTCCTTTTTCTGATTTGGTGAATAAGGAAGTGAACACGTTTATTTTCCCGAATCTTTCTTCAGGAAATATAGCTTATAAACTGTTGCAGGAAATGACAGAAGCAGAGGCCATAGGTCCGGTACTGGTTGGACTCAGAAAGTCTGTGCACGTGCTGCAATTGGGTGCAAGTGTCAGGGAAATAGTAAATATGGTTAAAGTTGCGGTTGTTGACGCCCAAACTAAATAATTATGATCACACACCTGAGCGGTAGACTTGTTGAAAAATCGCCGACACACGTCGTAGTTGAATGTCATGGAGTAGGCTATGAAGTGAAAATATCCTTGAATACATTCACAGCGCTTGGAGCGGAAGAGGCAGTCAAGATATTTACCCAGTTCGTTGTCCGTGAGGATGCACAGATACTGTATGGATTTCATGATACCGTGGAACGAGAAATGTTTAATCTGCTGGTATCTGTTTCCGGAATAGGACCGAGTACAGCTATTTTGATGCTCTCATCACTGTCGCCTGTTGAGATTGCTTCCGCCATCAGCGGAGGAGATGTAAATACCATTAAAAGTGTAAAGGGAATCGGAGCGAAAACCGCCGAAAGAGTGATCGTGGATCTCAAGGATAAAATGTTAAAATTCGGCTCTTCGGAAGATAATGTTACAGGTTCAAACAATACTCTTCGCTTTGATGCGTTAACTGCATTGGTTTCGCTCGGTTTCGATAAAAGAACTGCCGACAAGGCCATAAATAAGGTCTATACCGACCAGGATACGGTGGAACTTTTAATTAAGGACGCACTGAGAGTACTATAATTGTTGTAGGATTGGATTTTAATATTTTAAATACTGTTTTGATCAGATTTATATTTATAACATTATTCGTTATGAATGCTTTAAGTGGCTTCGGACAAAATCCGGATTCAACTGAGCTTCAATATCCGATTGAAAATCCTTACGATCCAACAAGCAATCAAAAACAAAGCTTTGACCTTGGAGATCCTTCCAACGTTAAAAAAACAATCGTTTACGATCCTAAAACGGGTAAATACATCTTCAAGGAAACAATGGGTGATCTGAATTATCGCCACCCTTCCATGATGACGCTCGAGGAATACATAGAATACGAACGTCAGAAACAAATGCAGTCTTACTGGAAAGAAAAAGTAGACGCGCAAACCGATGAAGAACAGGGCCTCATACCGCCGATCAAGATAGACAATCCGGGATTCGCTAACTTCTTTGGCTCCGATGAGATTCAGATCCGCCCGGAAGGTAGTGTCGAAATCTCAATGGGTGTGAATTCGGCCCGATACGATAATCCCATGTTGCCCGAAAATCAACGACGAATAACCCGTTTTGATTTTCAGCAAAGAATACAAATGAACCTTGTTGGTCAGATTGGGGATAAAATGAAACTTGGGGCTTCATACAATACTGAAGCTGCATTCGATTTCGATAACGTAACAAAATTGGAGTGGACAGGAAATGAGGATCAGATCCTGCAAAAAATTGAAGCAGGAAACGTTTCAATGCCTTTGGAAACATCTCTCATCCAAGGTTCTCAGACGCTATTTGGAGTAAAAACACGAATGAAATTCGGTCGTTTGACTGTAGATGCACTGGCTTCTACATCCCGTGGTCAGAAACAGGAGATTAATATAAAAGGCGGTGCGCAGGTCAAGGATTTTGAACTTAAGGCAGATGATTACGAGGCAAACAGACATTATTTCCTGAATTATTATCACCGTGAGCATTACGACGGGGCAATGAAAACTGTTCCTGTTATAAGTTCTCTGGTGGATATTACGCGTATTGAGGTTTGGGTAACAAACCAAACCAACCGGGTGGAAGACACAAGAAACATTTTGGCTTTTACCGATCTGGGTGAGTCTGATCCGGCCAACTGGTCAGGGAATCCGGGCGGTGCTTCTACAAATCCTTTGCCGGATAATGACGCAAACGGGCTTTATAACTTTGTCAGAAACAATCCCAATATCAGGGCGTTCAATAATGCAGTCGTTGAACTGGAATCACAAGGATCAAACCCTGGGCCGTTCAGACAGGCGCTGGAGTTTGAAAAGGTTGAAAATGCAAGGAAGCTCTCCGAACAGGAATTTACCTATAACGCTCAGCTTGGATTTATCTCGGTGAATCTTCCACTCAATAACGATGAAGTTCTTGCTGTTGCCTATGAATATACGTATGCAGGCCGAACCTATCAGGTTGGTGAATTATCGACCGACGGAATTGTGGGTCAGGAAGCACTCTTCCTTAAACTCTTAAAGCCAACCATTCTTAATCCCAACAATAAACTGTGGGATTTGATGATGAAAAACGTTTATTCCATTGGTGCCTATCAGGTAAGTCAGCAAGGTTTCAGACTTGACGTCCTTTATAACAATCCCGACAACAGTTTGCTGGTTAATTTCTTGCCCTATCCCGGATTGGATGAACGCCAGGTTATCGATGTTATAGGAATGGACAGGCTCAACCAGAATAACAGAGCTCAGCAAGACGGGGTGTTTGATTTTAAACCCATTGAATATGTAGGAAACAAGGCTGTAAACGGCGGTACGATCAATACGCGAAACGGTAGAATCTATTTCAGTACGATTGAACCTTTTGGTGCAACCCTCAGACAGGAAATGCTCAATGTGGGACTAGGACAGATTGTCGATAAAGTGGCTTATAATGAACTGTACGATTCAACTAAAATAGCCGCTCAACAGATACCTCAGAAAAACCGCTTCTATTTCAAAGGGCAGTACGAGTCCTCGGTTAGTGATGAAATTCCCTTAAATGCCCTCAATGTTCCTGAAGGCTCTGTGATTGTTACCGCCGGAGGGATCAGGCTTCAGGAAGGAACGGATTACACGGTTGATTATAACCTGGGTCGTGTGAAGATACTAAACAGTGCTATTCTTGAATCCAATGCAGACATTAAGATTTCTATTGAAAGTAATTCGGTCTTCGGGTTCCAGAATAAATCCCTGATGGGAACTCATCTGAATTATATGATCAATCCGGATTTCAATATTGGGGCCACATGGATGAGGATGACTGAAAGACCCATCACACAGAAAGTAGATATAGGGGATGAACCCTTTAAAAATAATATTGTGGGAACAGATCTCGCTTATCGTACAGATCTTCCCTTCCTTACCAAGTTAATCAACTTTATCCCTACAATCTCAACAAAGCACATGTCAAGCCTTACGCTCAACGCAGAAGCTGCTCATTTAATCCCGGGCGCTCCACGAGCTATTTCCAAACAAGGAATTTCTTATGTGGATGATTTTGAGGGTAGTCAGTCTACCATTGACCTTCGAAGTTTCAACGCATGGAAGCTTGCCTCTATCCCAAAAGGTCAGGACGACTTATTCCCGGAAGCTGCTTTAACCAATGATCTGGCAGCCGGATATAAAAGGTCTCATCTCTCCTGGTATACCATAGATCCGCTCTTCTTTCAAAGTAACTCACTCACTCCGCAGTACATAGCCGAAAACCCTGAATATACGGAGAATGTGAATGTAGCCTTAGTCGACAGAACGGATATATTTCCCAACCTGAATCCGGCACTAGGTACGATTACTAATCTTCCCGTGCTTAATTTAACGTATTATCCCAAAGAAAGAGGGATGTATAATTATGATACTACCAACACCGTAGATGCGGATGGAAACTTTATCGATCCTCAGGAACGGTGGGCCGGAATCATGCGTTCACTGACAACGACAAACTTCGAACAAACCAATGTGGAGTATATTCAGTTCTGGATACTTGATCCCTTCAATGAAGATCAGGAGGATCAGGATCCGAATACGCAGCATTCGGGCGGAGAACTGTATTTCAACCTTGGGAACTTATCAGAAGATATTCTGCCTGATTCCAGAAAGAGTTTTGAGAATGGTTTACCGAGTAATTTTGGTGAAACTGAGAACATCGATTTTACAAACTGGTCAAGGGTTTCTACCCAGCAGGTGGTGGTGAATGCATTCGATAACGATCCGCAAACGAGAGCTGCTCAGGATGTTGGATTAGATGGTTATGGAGATGAAAATGAGCAGGTAGGTTATCCTGCTTATGTGAACTGGATCAATACACATCCAACCCTTACTCCTCAAGCGAAGCAGCGGCTAATCGGAGATATCTCCAACGATAATTATAATTATTACCGGGATGACGACTACGATGCGGAGCAGAAAACGATCATTGAAAGGTATAAGTTCTGGAACGGGCATGAAGGAAATTCTCCTACTCCGGAAATGTCTGCCAACGAAAATGCAGCGGGTTATCCGACCCAGGCGACGAATTCCCCGGATATCGAAGATATTAACCTTGACAATAACCTCAGCGAATCTGAAAGTTACTTCCAGTACCGTGTCTCTCTTCGACCCAACGACATGCAGGTTGGAAAGAACTATATCATCAATACTAGAGAATATTCCAAGGGAAGCAAGAATTATAAATGGTATCAGTTTAGAATTCCGGTGCGTAATCCAGACAAGACCGTTAACGGTATTGCTGATTTCAGATCGATCCGTTTTATGCGTATGTTCCTGAAGTCTTTTTCCGAAGAAACAACCATCCGTTTCGCTAAGTTGGAATTGATTCGTGGGGAATGGCGTCGATTTACGGAAAGTCTGCTTCAGCCTACTGACGGTGTTCAAACCGATCCGGACCTTACATCGTTTAATATAGGCGCTGTAAACGTTGAGGAGCATGATCAGCGCGAGCCCATTAATTATGTAATCCCTCCGGGGATATTAAGGGAAGTGGATCCTTCTCAGACTTTTCAGCGACAACTGAATGAGCAGTCCATGACATTAGAGGTATGTAATTTAAAAGATGGCGATGCTCGGGCAGGGACAAGGAATGTTGGAATGGATATGATCATGTATAAAAACCTGGAAATGTTCATTCACGCTGAGGAGCTGGAACCTACACAGCCCCTGAAGGATAAGGATGTTACCGTTTTCGTGCGACTGGGTACAGATTTCCGGGAGAATTATTACGAATATGAGGTTCCCTTAACTGTTACCCCCTGGGGAGCGAGCAGTGATCTGGAGATCTGGCCGGAAGAAAATAACCTCAGGATCGTCTTCGATGAACTGATCAACTTGAAGAAAGAACGAAATGCACAGATGGAAGTTCCCGGAAGTGGCGCAGCGTTTAATCTCGAGTATACCAAGGTTGTCGATCATCAGCCCGGAGCATCGGACAATAATAATGTAAACCACCCCAAAAGAAGGATTAAGGTCAGGGGTAATCCGAATATTGGAGATGTTAAAACGATTATGATCGGTATTCGCAATCCTTCTCAAAACGAGGATCATCCATGGAAGCCGGATGATGGGCTGTCCAAATGTGTTCAGGTATGGGTGAACGAACTTCGATTGACAGAATTTCAAAACGAAGGGGGGTCTGCGGCGCTGGCGCGTGCTCAGTTGCAGATAGCTGATTTTGCGAACGTTCAGGTGGCAGGTGCCTACAGTGGATTGAACTGGGGAAGCATAGACAGCCGTGTTGCGGAAAGACAGCGTGATATCCGAATGAATCTTGATGTTACAGCAAATGCTCAGCTCGGTCAGTTGTTGGGCAACCGTGTGAATCTGGAAGTACCTTTCCTTTATACCTACTCGGTAGGGACAATCAATCCGCGCTTTGACCCGTACAATCCCGATGTAGAACTTTCCTCCTATGATCTTGCGGAGAGAAGGCAGCGGTTAAGGGATGGTCAGGACTTTACCCAGCGGCAGTCATTCACCTTCAACAACGTGCGTAAGGCCAGAAAGCCGGGTGCCAAAGCTCATATTTACGATATAAGCAATTTCTCATTGAATTATGCATATAGTGAGGATCTCCATAGGGATTTCCGAACGAATTACGACAAAACCACTATCTGGAAGGGTGGAGTAAATTATGTCTATAGCGGTTCTCCTAAGCTGATTGAGCCATTCAAGAATAACAAGTATATGCGGAAGTCAAAATGGTGGGATCTCATTCGATCGTCGAACTTCTATCTCGGGCCAAAGAATATCAGTATTAAGAATAATCTGATCAGAAATTATAACGAACGGCAGATAAGAAACAATATCCCGAATACGAATTTCGAGTTTCAGCCCATTTATTTAAAGAACTTCTCCTGGAACCGCTCCTATGAATTCAATTATGATCTGACCAGAAACCTTAAGTTCGATTTCAGGGCAAACAATCTGTCTATCTTTGATGAACCTGAGGGACAGGTGGACCGCAACGAAAACCCGGAACTTTATCGCGAATTCAGAGATTCTATCCGCACTCAAATGAATACCTTCGGAAAGGTAATGCGTTACGATCAGACCTATAACGTAAGTTATAATGTTCCCTTTGATAAAATCCCGGCGCTGGATTTCCTGAATTCAAACATTCGATACAGCGGTTCTTATGAATGGAACAGACCAAATCTTGGATTTGAGGCCTTCGGAAATACTATACAAAACAGCCGAAACCTGAACTTTACCTCACAGCTCAACATGGTTACACTGTACAAAAAGTCTGAACTTCTGCAAAAGATAATTAACGAGGGTCGGGGAGGGCGAACCACTGCGAGAAGATCCGTTGGAGGAAGAAACACCGGTGGAAGAACGGGTGGATCGAGTACAAATACAAGCAAACTCGCAAAGAAAGTAGCTGAACTTAATCAGAAACTGGCCGAACTGGAAAAGGTAGATGTCAAAAAATTGAGTCCGGAAGAACTTGAGGAGCACGAAAAGGAATTGCGAAAAGTAGAGAAGAAACTCGAGAAGAAAGAACCGCGTCTGGAACGCCAGGAAGAACGCATTAAAGCACAGGAAGAACGCGAAGAAAAATACCAGGAAAAATACGGTAAACCTTTTCATCCGATTACCGGTTTTGCGGGAAGAGTGTTGATGTCGGTAAGAACGGTTTCGGGTACTTACACATTAAACGATGGAATTCTCCTTCCCGGATTCAAACCTGAAGCACAGATCTTAGGCCTGAACGGTAGCACACTTGGTGATTCGCGCATGCGAGGTTTTGTCTTCGGACAGCAGCAACGCGATATTTTCGGCAGGGAGACCGGCTTTGAAATAGCCCCTTACGCGGCTAGTCAGGGCTACGTTGTAGATACAAGCGGTCTGAACCGCCAGCATACGGTTATGCATTCCCAGAATTACAATATTCGGGCAAGTCTTGAACCACTGAAAGACTTGAAGATTGATCTGACCATGAACCGTAATTTCACGCAGAACAGTTCGGAATTCTACAGGTTTAACGACAGTATTGCTGATTTCGAAAGCCAGAGCAGGTTCAAAACAACTACGGTGACTTATTCAACTATTTCGTTGAAATCTGCCTTTGAACAGTTAATTCCCAGGGAGAATTACCGATCGGAGAACTTTACAGCTCTGAGGGATTCGCGGGCTGAAGTTTCTCAGTATTTGGTGAACGGAAATCCTTATTCCGGTGCGGATAGTGCGGGATATGCCGACGGTTACGGTCCAACTCAGCAGAATGTGATAATCGGAGCCTTTCTTACAACATTCACAGGGAAAGAAGTGAATGAAAGAAATATTTCTCCTGTCCGTGATGTGCCTCTTCCAAACTGGCAGATCTCTTACAACGGATTAACCAAGTTTAAAACCATGCAGAAGTTTTTCCAGAATTTCACGCTCAGACATGGTTATACCTCATCGGTAACCGTGGCCGGGATGCAGACCAACTTGAATGCTGAGGTAGACAGCGACGGCTTTTTGGTTGCCAGGGATATAAACAACAATTTCATCCCTGAACAGCAGGTACAGAATATTTCCATATCGGAACGTTTTTCACCGCTGATAGGGTTTGATGCAACCTGGAAAGTGAATGGAAACGGTCTGCTGACCAAATTCGAATATAGTAAAGAACGTTCTTCGTCCTTATCCCTCACCAACAATCAGTTGACAGAGGTTGTTGGAAGTGAGATCGTTGTTGGTCTGGGCTATAAATTCACCAATTTTAAATTACCCATACAGGTAAGAGGAAATAAATTAAAACCTTCCGATGTGAATATTCGCGTAGATCTTTCTATCAGAGACAACTTGACGGTTATCAGAAAGATAGTTGAAAACACGAATCAGGCCACTGCAGGACAAAATGTAATGTCAATCCGATCAAGCGCTGATTATCTGGCTTCGAAGAACCTGACTATTTCCCTTTATTACGATCAGCAGCTGACCAATCCCAAGGTGGCTACTTCTTATACAACAGGTAATACGGCTGCCGGTATCCGTTTACGATTTAATTTAGGAGGTCTTTAAATTTTATGAGTGAGCAGATTATTATTCGCAGAGCGGTTCCCGGTGATGAGGTGGAAATAATGGGTCTGATACAGGAACTTGCCGAATACGAAAGAGAACCTGACGCCGTTATAAATACCCCGGAAAAACTGGCAGTGGATTTATTTGAGGACAAGATATGTGACTGTTTTGTGGTTGAAATAGATGGAACGGTGCGCGGGATGGCTCTTTACTATATCTCCTATTCAACCTGGAAGGGACGCTGCCTTTATCTGGAAGATTTATACATTCAACCAACATACCGCAGGGGTGGCTTGGGAAAAGAATTATTCGGTATCCTCGTTGAGGAAGCAAAGAGCCTTGGAGTAAAAAGGATGGATTGGCAAGTACTGGAATGGAACGAGCCTGCAATAAAATTCTACGAAAAAATTGGAGCAACCTTAGACCCTGAATGGTGGAACGGAAGGATGTTTTTTTAAAGGCTTTTTATTAATAAACGCCTAAATTAAAACACGGGAATAACAAGAGAAGTGAAAGCTCAACCCAATCGGTTAAACAATTATTTACCCAAACAACTCCCTCAAAACTTCCTCAATCCTGGAACACTCGACAACTTCTATTTTAAAGTCTTTTTGCTTGATTCCTTTGTTGTCTTTTGAGATAATAATCTTATCAAACCCGAGTTTTTCGGCTTCAGAAATGCGCTGATCAATTCTGTTTACAGGTCGGACTTCACCAGACAAACCGACTTCAGCAGATAAGCAGATGTTCTTTGCTATCGCAATATCCGCATTTGACGATAAGATGGCAGCAACAACAGCCAAATCAATAGCAGGATCATCAACTTTTATTCCTCCTGCAATATTTAAAAAGACATCTTTTGCACCTAATTTGAATCCACACCGCTTTTCCATAACGGCCAGGAGCATATTTAATCTTCGGAGATCAAACCCTGTTGCACTTCTCTGCGGTGTTCCGTATGCAGCTGTACTCACCAACGCTTGAACTTCAATAAGCATAGGGCGTAGACCTTCCAGTGTAGCAGCAATTGCACTTCCGCTCAGTTTGTCTTTATTTGTAGATATTAGAATCTCTGAAGGGTTTTCAACTTGTCTTAATCCGTCGCCAAGCATTTCGTAAATCCCCAGTTCATTGGTTGATCCGAATCTGTTTTTGATCGAACGCAGCAAGCGGTATACATGGTTTCTGTCACCCTCAAACTGTAGAACTGTATCGACCATGTGCTCCAGTACTTTGGGTCCGGCTAATGAGCCTTCTTTTGTGATATGACCAATTAAGAAGACTGGAGTTTCTGTTTGTTTCGCATAACGCAACAATTGTGCTGTACATTCTCTGATTTGTGAGATGCTCCCCGGCGAACTTTCAATGTGTTCACTGTGCAAGGTTTGAATCGAATCAATAATTATTAGATCAGGATCGAGTTGTTTTGCGTGTGTAAAGATGTGTTGAAGTAAAGTTTCAGTAAGCAAATAACAGTTTTCATTCAGGTTCCCTATACGACTAGCACGCATTTTGATTTGTTGTTCGCTTTCCTCACCGGAAACATAGAGAATTTTTTTCGCCTTTTCCTGCATGGCCATTTGTAACATCAAAGTAGACTTCCCGATACCCGGTTCTCCACCGAAAAGAATAAGGGAACCCGGAACCAATCCGTTGCCTAGTACCCTGTTGAGTTCGCGGTCAACCATTTTTATCCGTTCCACCGGAATATCTTCAATTTTATGAATGGCGTGGGGTTGAGATTTTTTTTGAGAATCTTTACTAAATACACCAACATCCTTGACCGGCTTCGTGATCACTTCCTCAACAAATGTATTCCACTCATTGCAGGAAGGACAACGCCCAAGCCACTTTGGAGCTTCATAGCCACAATTTTGACAAAAGTATGCAGTTTTTATTTTAGCCATTCCGATTTACTTGTATTTTAAAGATAACAATTATTCATTTGCTGGTTCATGAGACCGTGTTTGCCGGTTAAAGTATTTCTTTCAATGAATCCAAGACCACTGATGTTTCTATCCGTTGAATTTCCTCGGCAGGACTCAGGCTTGACACTTTTTCATTTTCCAGAGTGATCACAGAACTGTTTTCTCCCAAAGGAGCCCATCGTCCGGGATGCATGGGCCGTACATTGGTATATAAGCCAACTGCTTTTTTGCCTAAATATGCGGCAATATGTAATGGACCGGTGCTGCAGGCAACAAGCGCATCGCATTGATTGATAAACAGGATAAATTCCTTCAGGGTCATTCGTCCAGATATATCTGTGATACTTTTATCCTCCGGCAAGGCTTTCCGAAACATGAGTCCTTCCTTTTCGGTTCCTGAGAAATATACATGGACATCATTTTCTATGAGCTTTCGTGCGAGACTTATATATTTATCAAGCGGCCATTCCACAGCTGATCCCTGTGATTTGGGATGTAGGATCACTCGCTTACCATGAGTTTGGAGTAAATTACTGAACGATGAAGGTAAAGTTCCCGCCGGTTTGAATTTTGCTGCCTGTAAACGTAATTCATCCAGCGTAGGTAATTCATGTAATCCTAAAGGCTTCAGTAGTTCAAAGTTCAGCTGAGCCTCATGAAGCTCGGATTTTTTACGGGTAAAATCCGGTCGGATATTGCACGTTAGTAAATGAAATAGTCGGTGGGAGGTACCTACACGTTTTGGTATTCGAGCCTTTCGAACCGCTTTAGCAATTTGTTTCTGCGGGAAAACGTGAATAAATATGTCTGCCTGAAGTGAGCGGAAGAAAGCAACCTGCTCTTCTTTGGATTTATTTTCATAGTTGTTCCAACTCTCTATCCTGTCGATGGCAGGATAACATTCCAGTACGGGAAGTGTATAATCTCTTCCGAGGAAAATAATTTTGCAGGAGGGACAAGCTTCTTTGATCCAGCCACACAGGGGTAATGTGAGAATAACATCGCCAATGCTGTCTGTTCTGCTGATAACGATTGTTTTATTATGGAGATCAAGGGTTTGATTCATTGTGCAGTCTTCTAAGTTCTTTGTATTTGAATATATTGGATTTTGCGGATATAACGGCAATTTTCCATCCCATCCTGCCGTCTAGAAATCCTTTTTTCAGGAAATACATCGAGACAAACCTTCCCAGACCGCTCAGAAAGGGCTTCAGAATACCTGCCTTTTTCCCCCGAGCATGCATTTTCTGAGCGGTGAGTGCAGAATACTTATCTGCTCTGGCACGATGTTCTTTAAAATCGTAATAGGAATAATGAAGTAAATGTCCGGAGAGAAGTTTGGATTTTGGATTATCCTTCACAACCAGTTCTTCGTGGACAAAAGCGCCTTCCCAGGTACTTTTACTCTTTGGAAAAATACGGACTTTTACATCGGGATACCAACCGGAATGTTTTATCCATTTACCGCAATAATTAGTCAGACGGTTTACGGCATAAACACCTTCAAAACCTTTGTTTTTTTCGGCGCGAATGGCCTCTTGTAATTCGGTGTCCGGTGCTTCGTCGGCGTCAACGGAGAAAATGTATTCGTGCGAGGCCAACGAATTGAGATAGTTCTTACTGGCAGAATAACCTTCCCATTTTCTTTGTTCAAACCGTACGCCTTTGCTTTTGCATATTTCAGGAGTTCTGTCGGAGGAGAACGCATCCAAGACTACTATTTCATCGGCTACACTAAAAAGGGAATCTATGCACCGGGCGATGTTTCGCTCTTCATTCAGTGTAATAATCGTTGCGGTGAGTTTCTTGTATTGCATCCTTCTACTATCGATTTTCTTTAAAGTAAAAAAACCGCTCCCGGAAGGAGCGGCTTTAATTTTTTCTCAAATTGCAAGCTGAGAGGTAATTTTGTTAAACGTTATTATTCTTCTGAATTGTTTTTCAATTCTTTGATAAAGATACGAGAAAAATTCAATTGTTCCATCTCGTTGGTTGTAAATTTTCTTACTTTCAGATTGACCATGGTTACAAAGTCATCTGTAAGAAGCGGCATTACAACAGCATCATTAATAATCATCTGGTCACACTGAGCCAGTAATTCCATTCTTTTCTTCTCATCTGTTTCTGCCAGAGCTTTTTCAAAAAGCGCATCGAATTCAGGATTATTATATTTGAATGGGTTTACAGAAACATTATCCGTTCCTACGTTACCTCCATAGAATAAGTTAAGGAAATTTTCAGGATCCGGGTAATCAGCTACCCAACCTGTTCTCCAAAAAATAGCTTCCCCTTTACGAATGGCATCATCTCTTTCTTCGATCGTACACAAGCGTATATTTACATTCACTCCAAGATTTTGTTTCAGGGAGAATGATACGGCCTTGGCTAATTTGTGAGTTCCTGACTCTTCAAGTGCGTTTACCCAAAGGTCAATGGTAGGGAATCCTTTCCCATCCGGATAACCTGCTTTCTTCATCAGTTCCTTGGCTTTAGCCACGTTGTATTTAAATCCGTTGACCTGATCAGCAGGATAATCTTTCATTTTGGGAACAAACCCGTGGAGTGCCGCCCAGCCTTCTCCTTCAAGCCAGGTTTCAATAATTGTTTCCCTGTCAATAGCGATATTAAAAGCTTCACGAACTTCTTTTTTAGAGAACACCTCGCTTTTATGCGCAAAACCATAATAGGTAATACTCATGCTTGACTTGGAATCAACTTTATGTTTTACGTTTTCTCCTGCCTGAGCTTCGCTTAGTGTACCAAGTACGTTTTCCACTTCTTCAACAGGAATATCCAAAACCAGATCAATTTCTTCTCTTCTGAAAGAAAGAAGTTCGTCTGTTTTATCTTTACTGTATGTCATCACAACTTTATCCAGGAAAGGAAGCTGATTTCCAAATTCATCTTTGTCCCAGTAATGATTATTTCTTGTGAGAACGATTTTATTTTCTTCGAACGTTTCCAATTTGAAAGGCCCGGTTCCTACAGGGTGACGTCCGATGTCCTCTCCGTATTTTTCCATTGCCTCTTTCGGAAATACACTCAAGCCTGTGTGTGTCAGGACTTTTGAAAAACCTGAAAACGGCTTTTCTAATTCTATTTTAAGTGTGTAATCGTCGATAACCTGTATACCTTCTACTTTATCAGCTTTACCGTCGTAATAAGCCTGAGATCCTTTCACTTTTCCTTTTAATAACCAGGAAAGATCATTCAAAGGACTGTCTGAGCAGGCAAACTCCAAACAGTATTTGAAGTCGTTTGCAGTAACTTTTCTTCCTTTTCCATCTGAAAAACAAGGGTCGTCATGAAACAATACATCATCCCGAAGTTCGAAGGTGAACACACGTGATTCCTCACTAACTGTAAAACTTTTAGCAATGCTTGGTATTACTTCGGTGCTTGCAGGGTCTATTTTCAGTAAACCTTCGAAAATTTGAGAGGCCACTCGATTTGCATATACATCGGTAGTTTTAAGCGGGAACAGGTTAGAAACCTTTTCACTCGACATGAATCGGAATTCTCCGCCATACCGTACACCGCCTTTCGCTATGATTGCATCGTCAGACTGATTTTGATCATCTTTACAAGCAAAAAGTAATAGTGCGCCTGTAGCAAGTAGTAATAATTTCTTGAACATTAAATTTAGTTTATGGTAAAACGATGAACAAATATATAAAAAAGAGGTAATAAATGGCGATTTCAGAGACTGAATGTTTAAAAAGTTTAAAAAACTGTTAATATCCCAGTTCTCGCCTTATTCGGAACAATGTTTTGTGAGCAACATTTCTCGCTGATGCTGCTCCTTGCTCCAGAATATCATCTATCTCTTTTCGGTTCTCAGAATAATAGTTAAACTTTTCTCTCTCCTTGCTAAATTTCTCAAGGATGAGTTCGAATAAGGCTTGTTTCGCATGCCCGTAACCGAAATTTCCCTCACGATATTTGGAGGCCAGTTCAGCAGTTTGCTTGTCGTCGGCCATGATCTTGTAAAGTGCGAATACATTGCAGGTATCCGGATCTTTAGGATCTTCCATCGGAGTGCTGTCGGTTTCAATTTTCATGATGGCTTTTCGTAACTGTTTATCCGGAAGAAAAATATTGATGTAATTGTTTCGTGATTTACTCATTTTCTGGCCGTCTGTTCCCGGGATCAACATGGTTTCCTCCTGGAGTTTTGCTTCAGGTACGACAAGGGTTTCTTTCCCTGTTCGGTTATTTATTTTCAGCGCAACATCGCGGGTCATCTCCAGGTGCTGCATTTGGTCTTTGCCTACCGGAACTTCTTCTGCATCGTAGAGAAGGATGTCAGCAGCCATAAGCATAGGATATGTGAAAAGCCCTGCATTTACATCACTCAGACGATCTGCCTTGTCTTTAAACGAATGAGCCAGCATTAATCGCTGATAGGGAAAATGACACATGAGGTACCAGGTGAGTTCCGCTACTTCAGGAACATCGCTCTGTTTGTAGAAAACTGTTTTTTTCGGATCAAGTCCGAAAGCCAGCCAGGCCGCGGCAACATTGTAGGTGTTTTCTCTGAGCACTTCTCCATCTTTGATCTGCGTTAAAGAATGCAGGTCGGCGATAAATAGAAATGATTCGTTATTCTTTTCGTTGGCCATGCGAATAGCAGGAATGATTGCTCCGAGTAAATTTCCCAGATGCGGGGTTCCTGTACTTTGAATACCGGTTAAAACTCTTGTCATTGCGCTTAAATTTGGCGTGGTTCTATTTTTGGCTTACAAATTTAAACTTTTGTTCAAGACGAAGTTAACTTTGCTTACTTTTGAATGGCGAATAACTGTGATCGATGAAATATATCCTTTTTCCTTTTAAAAATATCTGGAAATTACATATCGGTATCGTATTCGTGATTACCCTGCTCCTGTTTTACCCTTTTTTTCTGCTCATTCTTTCTTCGGAAAAAACAAAGTCATTGACCTTTAAGCTGAACATTGTATGGTCGCGTATGGTAAGGATCCTGTGTTTCTATGCCATTGAGATCGAGGGAGATTATTCCAAAAAGCCGAAGCCATTTATTCTTGTTGCGAATCACACGTCATACCTGGACATTTTTCTGATGTACAGCCTCTTTCCCAAGAACAAATTTCTCTTCATGGGAAAAAGTGAAATACTTTCCTACCCCCTTGTTAAAACTTTTTTCAAACGACTCAATATACCTGTGCACCGCGAAAATAGGCTCAAGGCAGCCAAATCATTCATTCAAGCAAAAAATGCGTTAAGTAAAGGATGGAGCATAGTGATTTTTCCGGAGGGAAGAATCCCGGATCAGACCCCTTATTTAATCCCTTTCAAGGAAGGTGCTTTTCAACTTGCCAAAGCTGCACAGACAGGTATACAAGCTCTCACTTTTGCCAATAACTATTACCTGTTCAGTGATCCCGAGGACGTTTTTAAAGGCGCCCGCCCCGGACTTGTAAGAGTTTTTATACATCCTTTTATTTCTGAAGAAGTGGTGACAGCTTCTACGACTAAAGAACTTAATTTAAGAAGCTTTAACCTGATTAATTCGCGCCTACCCAAAAAGATTGTTTAAATTTGCTGCCCTATTCAGTTGGAAATGGAAATAAACGACGAATTAATTGATCACATCGCTCATCTTTCGAGGCTCTCTTTTGAAGGTAAGGAAAAAGAAGCTATTAAGCAGGATATGAAAAATATAACCTCTTTCATGGAGAAATTGAGCGAAATCGAAACCGAAAACGTGGAACCACTCATTTTTATGTCGGATGAGGTCAATGTACTCAGAGAAGATATACCTACTGATACAGTTTCCCACGAGGATGCGCTGAAAAATGCTCCGAAAAAAGACTCAGACTATTTCAGGATTTTGAAGGTTCTCGAAAAATAATTCAATGAGATATATATTTTTTGTTTTTCTTTTCATACTTGTATCATGCTCGAACGGTGAATCGGGCTTGTGTGAATGTGTGGAAGCAGGTGATGTTGTGAATAAAATGTCTGCCGGGCTCCTTGAGGAAACCTATTCCAAAGAAAAGAAAGCGAAATTTGAAGAAGCTATTGAGTACAGGGATTCAATGTGTAAACCATACAGGGAAATGGGTCCCGCTGAATTGGCAAAAGCGGCAGAAAAATGTCCTCAACTAAAAATTGAAGTTGATAATTAAGATATACGGTTTTTCCTGAAAATATCATGTGGGAAATTATTAAGAAAACATTCGCGGGCTTTGCACTTCTTTTGATTTTCTGGATATTACTTTTTGATTTCCAGCGAATATTGTTTTCCATCCATTATCTTGATAAGCTCACTGAAAACGGTTTTTTAGCTTGGCTACAGGTATTTACGGAGTCTGTCCGACTCGACATATCGACTGCTGCCTTTTTGAGTATATTACCGACCTTCTTAATTTTATTCTCACTGCTTTTACAAAGTAAAGCAATGTTCAAAATATTCAGAACAGTGCTTCTTTTGGAAGTGATAGTAGTGGCCCTGATCCATGCGGGAGAAATTAACGCATACGGAGAATGGAACCATAAACTAACCTCCCGCGTTTTTATGCATTTATCTCACCCCGACGAGGTTTTCAGAACTGCTGACCTAGGAATGATGTTTTGGTTCTTTGTTTACCTTGTTCTGGAGTTTGTATTTGGCTGGAAAGTTACACGTTGGATGTTTTCAAAGGACTATTTTACTCAGGCACCACAACCTGTCAAATGGAAGGCTGTTGCAGCTTTTTTTCTATTGCCTGCCATTTTTGTGTCTTCCATGATTTTGGCTCGCGGTGGCTTGCAGCAAATCCCGGTAAATATTGATTCAGCTTACTATTCCAAAAATTATGTGCTCAATGATATTTCGGTGAACTCTCCCTACTTTTTCGGAAAGAGTTTTTTGTTGTACAACCGATCTGAAATCGATGAGATGATACCTGAAATGCCTGAAGAAGAGTTTGATAAGTATTTGGCTGAATTAAAGAATTATCCCAGGGATCATGAGAACTTCATCCTAACGAATAAGCGACCGAACATTGTCATGATTATTCTTGAGAGTTGGTCGGCTACCGTAAGTGAAAAACTAAACGGAAAGCCGGGTGCAACGCCTCATTTTGACAGCCTTTGCGAAAAGGGCCTCTTATTTACCAATTTGTACGCGACGGCAAGCACTTCCGAAATCGGGAATGCAAGTATTTTTTCCGGATACCCTGCCTTGCCTGAAATATCTATTCCCATGCAAACCTTTAAACACCGGAAGCTTCCCACCTTAAACAAGGATCTTAAAGTTTACGGTTACAGTTCCTCTTACATTTTCAGCGGTGACCTTAAGTACGGAAATATTCAGGGGTATTTCATGGATCACGGATTTGACGATATAAGCGACGAAAGCGATTTTCCCTCAGGTCTTCAAAGGGGTAAACTGAATTATTACGATGAGGATTTGTACACTATTTTCTTTGACAGGATAAATTCCTCCAAGGAGCCGTTTTTACAATGTGCCTTTACAGGCAGTACGCATTCACCGTTTGATTTCCCATACAGGGAGAATTTGCCCAAATGGCATGGTGATGAAGCCGACTTCATGAATTCCGTCTTTTACGCGGATGAGTGCCTGAATGATTTTTTACAGAAATGCAGACAGACCGAATGGTTTAAGAACACCTTATTCGTTATTGTCGCTGACCATGGACATACCTCTCCCTATGTCAGCAATCCTAGTTCTTCCGATTCGTATCGCATTCCTTTGCTCATCTATGGAGAGCCCTTAAAGGAAGAATTTCGGGGAAAGGAGATAGATGCCGTTGGGTCACAGGCAGATATTGCATCAACACTTCTATATCAAATGCAGATCAGTAATGATGAATACATCTGGAGTAAGGATCTCTTGAATCCTTCAGCACCTCAGTTTGCCTTACATACCATCATTCGCGGTTTTGGATGGGTCACACCGGAAGGTAGTTTTACCTACCACGGAGACTACCAGGATTATGTGGAAAAACGCTATGATGAGCAGACACTTGAAAAGCAGCGAAAAAAATGTGAAGCCTTTATGGGGGCTTTATATCGTCATTACAAAAAACTTTAGTTTCTTATTCCAACGAAATTAAACGTCTATTTCCTCCAGACAGTAGGAGGGCCGGATATCCTTAACATTCAATTGCAGGCTGCTTCTTCCCCGAAAATGATTTTCCTCAAGGGTAAAAACCATGTCGAAAGCACCCTGACGTACAATTTCATAAGCATCCGGATTTGAAAACATGATAGCGCTAATCATTTGGTTATGTCCGGGTTGATAAACTTTCATTTTTAAGTGTTCTCCTTTGAGTAATTGTGGGTCGGAGGCAAAGACGTTGGTTGCCAGAAAGACGGGTTTCATATTTCCCGGACCATGTGGTTCAAATTGTTTCAGAATACGTTTAATTCGAGGAACTTCCATTACAGATTCACCGGGGGTAAAGATTTCTGAAAAAAGAATCTCCTTCTCCAGTATCTGTTCCGGAATCAGGGTTTCGGTATCTATAACCTTGCGTACTTCGCTTTCGAAGACCTCGGAAAAAAGTTTCAGGTTTTCGTGTTTTACGGTGAGTCCAGCTGCAAAATAATGGCCACCGAACTGTTCGAGCGTATGGGAGCAATTTTCAAGAATATCATACACGTTAACTCCCTTGATGCTCCGCACAGACCCTGTCCAGTCTTGTCCCTCCTCAATTTGTGTCATAACCACGGTTGGTCGATAATAATTTTCGATGATGCGTGACGCAACGATACCAATAACTCCTTTGTGCCAACCTTGTTTGTAAACCACATTGGTACATTTCTTATTAAATCCTTCGGATTCTTCAAGAATAGAAAGTGCTTCAGCAGTGATTTCCTTGTCGGTCGTTTTTCGGTTCTCATTATCACTATGGATAGCCTGTGCGATGTCGGAAATAAACGATTTATCTTCAGAAATCAATAGTTTCACGGCGTTTTTGGCATCACCCATTCTGCCGGCGGCATTGATACGGGGCGCGATCGTAAAAACAACATCTGTGAGCGAAAGAGGCAATTCCTTTTGAGCCAACTTGAGCATTTTAAGGATTCCGGGGCGTGTTTCAGTATTAAGAATTTTTAGTCCATGCTGGCAAAGCAGCCTGTTTTCACCAGTTATGGGGACGATATCAGCACCTATGCTTATTGCCAGCAGATCAAGATTTTTATTGAGTTCTTCTGTGGATATTTTTCGCTTAGAACAAAGAGCCGACATCAACTTATATCCGACACCACAACCTGAAAGTTCTTTATAGGGGTATTCGCAGTCTTCTCTTTTCGGATCGAGGACAATGCATGCGGGCAAATCAATTCCAGGGGTGTGGTGGTCGCAGATAATAACATCTAGTCCGAGAGAATTAGCAAGCTCTACCTCCCTCACCGCCTTAACGCCACAGTCGAGTGTTATGAGCAGGGAGTATGCCGATTCTTTCGCATACCGAATACCGGCCTCACTTAAACCGTATCCCTCCTTGTAACGATCGGGGATATAATAATCAATGTTGTTGGTTAATTTGGACAAAAAACTGTAAACCAGAGAAACGGCGGTTGTACCGTCCACATCATAATCTCCGTAGATCATTATTTTTTCATTGTTGTCCAATGCCTTTTCGATTCGAAGGACAGCTTTGCTCATATCCTGCATAAGAAAGGGGTCATGCAGATTTTCGAGTGTCCCCCTGAAAAACATTTCAGCTTCCGAAAAGGTCTTAATACCTCGCTGAACGAGCATGTGTGCAACGATTTCAGACACTTTGAGTTCATTCTTAAGTGCTCTTACCGCAGCCATGTCGGGAGCATCTTTGATCATCCATTTTTTACGCATTATTTTTTCGGTTTTGTGGGTTAGGATTCTTGAAGTTAATCAAAAAAATCATTTCAAATACGAATAAAAAGTAAAAATTATTTTGGATTTTTTATAACTATAATAATAGTTAAGGTGGCGCTGATTGTGTATTTCTTTGCTTACCTTTGATTGTTTTTGATGAGAGTGATATACCATGGCAAAACACACCTTAAAACTGGAAGAAGATTACGATTTCGACCTCATAGGTTTATGCAGTCATCACAGTGATTATCGGTTGTGCTGGGCCATTAATGATCATCTCGATCTTGCGTTGAGTAAGGCAGAGGAACCTTTTATGGTATCGGGGAAAAAAGGAGAAATTGTATCTTCGCATTCCTTATATGAATGGAGGGATGAAGAAAATCAGGTAAGCTATTTTCTGATCGGAAACAAGAATAATAATCAGTTTCTCATACCTGAAAAAGCACAAATTGATTATTTTTTAGTGATACGGGAGGCGGGTATCATTGAAATTGATGATTTCTTAACAAGACTTAAACAGATATCGAGTATTTTAACCGCGTTTATTTACGATCCCGGATCATTGAAGTCGGGGAATAAATTAATTTTTTAAGAAGTATGAAAAGAACAAAAATAGTTGCAACCTTGGGCCCTGCGTCATCGGATAAGGAAACTTTGCGTGAAATGATGAAAAGTGGGATGAATGTTGCTCGAATGAATTTTTCTCACGGTTCATATGAAGACCATAAGAAGGTTATTAAAACCATCCGGGATTTAAATGATGAGACGGGATTGAATGTCGCATTACTCGCGGATTTGCAAGGACCAAAAATCCGAACCCGAAAAATGAAGGATAACGGTGTTCAACTGGTGTCGGGTCAGAAAGTGGAAGTCGTGACGGACGATGATGTATTGGGTACGGCAGAGAAATTTGCAATCAATTACCCGCAGCTTCCGGCCGACGTGAAACCCGGAGAAAAGATAAGATTGGATGACGGAAAACTTGAACTCGAAGTACTCAGTACCAATGGTCGTGATTCCATAAAGGCTGTGGTCAATCATGGTGGAGTTTTATCTTCCAACAAAGGGGTGAATTTGCCGAATACGGTAATATCACTTCCTTCACTAACGGAAAAAGATCAGGAAGACCTTGAGTTTGCACTGGATCAGGATGTAGACTGGGTAGGTTTATCGTTTGTGAGGTCTGCGAGAGATATTATAGAATTGAAGCATTTAATCCGAAAGAAGAAAAAGAAAGCGCGCGTAGTTGCGAAAATAGAGAAACCCGAGGCGATTGAGGATATCGATGAAATAATCCGACAGTCTGATGCTCTTATGGTGGCAAGGGGAGACCTAGGTGTTGAGATTCCCATGGAAGACGTTCCTCTTGTTCAAAAAATGCTTATCAAGAAATGTTATCTTCATGCCAAACCCATTATTGTAGCAACACAAATGATGGAAAGTATGATTGAAAACTATACGCCTACCCGAGCGGAGGTGAATGACGTAGCAAATGCTGTTCTTGATGGCGCCGACGCAGTAATGCTTTCAGGAGAGACTTCCGTAGGGAAATTTCCCGTGCGTGTGATCGAGGCCATGAGTAAGATAGTTTCCAAAATCGAAGAATCCGATTTGATTTATCATAAAGAGGAACTTCCGGAAAAAAATCAGGAACGTTTTATTTCTGATTCTATTTGTTTCAATGCCACCCGACTTGGACAACGAGTGGATGCTAAAGCAATTGTAACAATGTCATTTTCGGGATACACGGCTTATAAAATTGCCTCTCAACGACCAAAAGCCCCGATTTTTGTTTTTACGAGTAACAGAGAAATCCTTACTCAGTTAAACCTGATCTGGGGAGTGAGAGGAATCTATTATGATAAGATGGTTAGTACCGATCATACTATTGCCGACATCAAATATCTTTTGAAAAAACAAGGGTTTTTAAAGAATGGAGATCTCGTTATTAATATTGCTTCGATGCCTATAGAATCGAAGGGAAAATCCAATATGCTTAAATTGAGCTACGTTGAGTAGCAGGTGGTTTGAAATAAAAAAAAAGCGAGGATGTCCTCGCTTTTTTTTATGCAGGATAAAAATAGGATTACTTAATTATATAACGGATCGCAAATCCTCCTCCCCATCCCCAGAGACGAGAATTTATGATACCAATTGAAGGGCCGGCATCCAACGCTAGTCCAATCGGTACACCCAGTGCCGGCTCCAGGTTCCAATCAAGCCCTATCACTCCGTTGGCACCAAGGTAAAATCCGCTGTTGTAATAGAAGTCATCATGAACAGGGTGGTAATAACCTGTTCTCCAGGTACCGATGGTACCTCCAATTCCTAAGTACCAGTCCAATCCATCTGCCCAGCCGGTAGATTTCTGCCATTCATAAAGAACCTGAAGATGGAAATGATTACTTCCTCCACCGGCAGTTGCTTCAATTGCGTTTGGTCCGGATAGAAAATGTTTAAAGTTTATTCCTCCTCCACTGAGATGGCCTCCTCCGTATCCACCACCTTTAACACCGATAGCTGTTTGATAACTTTGAGAAAAACCGATAAGAAATGAGGAAACAAATAAAACTGCGAGCGTGTATTTTTTTATCATCTTGACTATATTCAATTTAGTTAATAATTGGAAGTGAAGGTACAAAAAATATCTCGCTAACCCGCAATTTTATTTAATTTTCTGATAATTTTTTTCTTTTGCAAAATTCATTATAGATGCTGAAACTGCAGCTCCAAAATCATCGTTTTCTTCTTGAGAGTTGGAGGCATTTTTTTGAATATAAGCAGTTCTCTTTTGAGCAAGTTCTTGAATTTCATTCTGAATGAGATTTCGTTTGTTTTTATTCATTTGAAGGAATTTCATATTTTCTTCCAATGATTTACCCTGCATTTGCTTGGGCAGGTCTTTCTCAGAAATGGATTTCAGTTTTGAAAGATCATCTCCGACGTAGTCAATTAAATCCCAGCCTGAATTTTTATAAGCTCCTGAGGACTTACTCAAAGCCCGCTCTACCATGTTTTCTTCTGCCATGCTTTTTGCATTGCTGTCCTGCATTACCTGAGCTTCTTTTTTATACCTTCCCTGATCACCGTAAGGAACGTAGGTAGAATTTAGGGCCTCATTCAGTTTTTTTATGCTGTCATCATAAGGCGTCGAGATATAGTGAATCTTTTTGTTGCTGTCAATATTCAGATATTTTCCTTTTCCGATTTCAGCGCCGTCCTTCCAGAGGTTTGTAATTCCATCTCCTTCCGACCCGCAATATATGGTGCTTACATAGATTCCTTTTTCCGCCGCTTTTTTACAGGTTTCCTTGTAATCGATTGTTCCTTGATTAAAGGGTTCGTTACCCGCGATATAAATGAGCTTCATGTCTCTCGGATCCTGACTCCATAACAGTTCATTCATGGACTTTTGAATTACGGTTCCGCAAAACTCATTACCCCCGTTGGTTGAAAGAGCGAATAACTTGGAAGATATATCGTCGAGATCTGTGGTAAAAGCTGAAATTTGACGCACGAAACCGTCCTTTTCGGACAAGCCGTTGTTTCCGTATTCATAAAGAGCAATTTCCATTTCCGGTGGCTGGTTGTTATAGGCAAGCGTTGAAACGGTATTGACGATACTCCAGATTCTTGTTTTGGCCTGATCGATCAACCCATCCATTGAATTGGAGGTATCGAAGAGAATGGCGATCTGGATTTTTCTTTTTGTTTCAGGAGGATTCACGAGATTTTGAGTGAACGAAGAACCCAATAACAAAACAAATAATACGAGTAAAGTTTTCATAATTTTTTATCCCCTGTACAAGTAACTTCTGATTTGGTTCAGCTTTTTTTGGTTCAATTTTGCAATCCCGAAAACAAAGTGAAATTATTTTTTGGTTGGTTATGAACCTTTTAATCAAAGCCTTGTTTTTTTAAAAATTTTGCCATGAAGGAGCAATGGAAAGATATACCCAAGTTCAGCGATTACGAAATTTCAAATTTAGGTCGTATTCGGTCTAAAAAAAGAACGAAGAAGTATAAATCAGGCAGAACTATTAAGTTCGACTCGAAGATAAAAAGTCTGAGAAAGCATCCTCAGAACAATTTCATAATGACCGACCTGATCGACGATAAGGGTAAGAGGAGAACTGTTTATCCACACAAACTGGTTGCCGAAGCTTTCATTGAAAATGATAAGCCGAGAAAAAATAAAATAGTTATTCATAAAGACGGTGATTTTAATAACAATAGAATCGATAATCTCGCATGGGCTTCGTTCAGCGAGTCGGTAAGGATTGGCTTTGAAACAGGGAAAAGAGATAACTCGGGCCTCTGGAAGAAAAGGAGAGCCAAATATGGGCCGAAAGGCAGCAGTAAGCCAATGGGCAGAAAAGACCCCTTAGGAGAGAAAGATAAAAAAGAAATTTACCGTTTGAGAAAGGAAGAGGAAATGAAATTAATAGATCTCGCCGATAAATTCAACTGCAGCGTTTCTCACATTCATAAGACGATTGTTAGGTTCGAGGCTAGGGAAGAAAAGGTTCAGTGATTTCATTCTTTAGGTCGGTGAAACAGTGCTACTGATTAAATAATTGATGTTCTTTTCTACTTTCTGCTGAACTAACTCATTTTCTTGGGATTCTTTCTATTTTTGCGTGAGTTAAACAGAACAATGATGAATCGCAAAAAAATTAAAGAGATTTTGAATGATCCCCGGACGGGAGAAGAGGTACTTGTGAAGGGCTGGGTAAGGGCATTTAGAAGCAATCGTTTTATTCAGATCAACGACGGTTCCTCGATTCATAATATTCAGGCGGTTGTTGATTACGAACGCCTGGACGAAGGGCTTTTAAAGAGAGTAACCACCGCATCTGCAGTTGCCGTTCAAGGTAAATTAGTAGAATCTGAGGGAAAAGGCCAGAGTCACGAAATAGCGGTAGATTCAATAGAGATAATTGGCGACGCAAATCCGGACGACGTTCAGAAGACTGTTATGCAGCCTAAAAAGCATAGTCTTGAGTTTTTGCGGGAGCAGGCACATTTACGTTTCAGAACGAATACCTTCGGAGCGGTTTTCAGAATCCGTCACGGCCTGGCTTATGCTATCCATAAATTCTTCCACGACCGCGATTTTTTCTACCTTCACTCTCCTATCATAACCGGATCAGATGCTGAAGGGGCAGGCGAAATGTTCCACGTAACCAACTTTGACCTCGAAAACATTCCTAAGAATGAAGATGGAAGCGTGGATTATAAAAAAGACTTTTTTGGTAAATCGGTAAATCTGACGGTTTCCGGCCAGTTGGAAGCAGAACTTGGCGCTTTGGCTCTCGGCCAGGTCTATACATTTGGTCCCACCTTCAGGGCGGAGAATTCAAATACTTCTCGTCATCTTGCAGAATTCTGGATGATAGAACCGGAGGTAGCCTTCAACGACCTTAAGGATAACATGGATTTGACTGAATCCTTTCTAAAATATTTATGCAAATTTGTGTTGGAAAATTATCCGGATGACCTGGAATTTCTCGATGCCCGGGATCAGCAGGAACAGAAATCCAAACCAGAGAATGAAAGAAACCCTCTCGGACTTATCGAGCGATTGAAATTTGTGACCCAAAACGATTTTGCACGCATCACATATACTGAAGCCGTAGATATTTTGCGAAATTCCAAACCGTTTAAGAAAAATAAATTCAAGTATCCGGTAGAATGGGGAACGGACCTTCAATCGGAACATGAACGTTATTTGGTTGAAAAAGAATTCAGTAAACCCGTTATAATTACCGATTATCCCGCATCCTTTAAGGCGTTTTACATGAGGCAAAACGAGGACGGCAAAACAGTTGCTGCGATGGATGTTCTTTTTCCCGGAATTGGGGAAATTGTCGGTGGATCCCAACGAGAGGAAAGACTTGATGTCCTCAAAAAGAAATGCAGGGATTTTGGAATTGACGAAAAAGAGATCTGGTGGTACCTGGATACAAGAAGATTCGGTACGGTGCCCCATGCCGGATTCGGACTTGGATTCGAAAGGATGGTGATGTTTGCTACAGGAATGACAAACATAAGGGATGTAATACCATTTCCACGAACCCCTCAAAATGCGGAATTCTAAGAGCTATTTTATCCGGTTTGAAAAAAAAGAATTAAATTAAGCGAAGAAATTAAACTGAATGGCTTTAAAGCAATCATTATCGCAAAAACTCGAGCAAAAACTCTCTCCTCAGCAAATTCAGCTGATGAAACTTTTGCAGGTTCCAACCGTGGAACTGGATCAGCGAATCAAGCAGGAAATCGAAGAAAATCCTGCACTCGAAGAGGGTAAGGAAGAGTTTGAAGACGAGTTTGAACAGGACGAGTATGATGACAGCGATTTAAATGATGATGAGCGAGAATTCGATATTGATGAATACCTCGGAGACGATGAGCCTTCCTACAAGACAAGTGTAAACAACAAGGGCAAGGATGATGAAGACAGGGCAATGCCTCTTTCATCGGGAAAATCTTTTCAGGAACGTCTTATGGCCCAGCTTAATTTACAATACCTGGATGAGCGTACTGTTGCTCTGGCGACTTTTCTAATTGGAAACCTGGATGATTCTGGTTATTTGGAGCGCGATCTTGAGGCAATTGTGGATGATCTGGCTTTTTCTCAGAACATCATGGTCGATGTTGAGGAACTTGAAAATGCCTTAAAAGAGGTGCAAAAACTGGATCCACCGGGGATAGGAGCGCGAAACTTACAGGAGTGCCTCATCCTTCAAATGGAACGGAGACTGAATTCAAGCATAACAAGATATACCGCTCTGCAGATTTTAAAAGATCATTTTGAAGCGTTTACGAAGAAACATTACAACAAGATAATTCAGAAGATCGAAATTACTGAGGAGGATCTCAAACAGGCCATCGATGAGATCATTCGGCTGAATCCTAAGCCCGGAGGTTCTTTGAAAGAATCCTCTAAATCTTTGCAACAGATCGTTCCCGATTTCCAGATCACGGAGGTCGACGGAGAACTTCAACTTTCTTTGAACGGGCGTAATGCCCCGGATCTTAAACTTAGCAAAGGTTATGAAAAGATGCTGCGCAATTATTCCGAAGGTGCTAAACTTAAAAAAGAAGATAAGGAAGCCATGACCTTCGTTAAGCAAAAACTCGAATCGGCAAAGTGGTTTATTGATGCCATTAAACAACGGCAAAATACTCTTCTCACTACGATGACGGCAATCATGAATTATCAGAAAGAATATTTTCTCACTGGAGACGAGGCTAAACTTCAGCCAATGATCCTTAAGGATATTGCGGAAATTGTCAATCTGGATATTTCGACGATCTCAAGAGTTGCGAATTCGAAATACGTGCAAACTCCTTACGGGACCTATTCCCTCAAATATTTCTTCTCTGAGTCGTTATCCACGGATTCAGGAGAAGAGGTTTCTACGAGACAAGTAAAACAAATACTCACGGAGGCCATTGATGCAGAGAATAAAAGAAAACCGCTTACCGATGAAAAGCTGGCTAAGCTTCTGAAAGACAAAGGGTATAATATTGCGCGGCGCACGGTAGCCAAATACCGCGAACAGTTGAATATTCCTGTGGCCAGACTGAGAAAAGAACTATGATGGATGCTTTAGCCCGAATTATCTCATGGTTATTTCTGCCTCTGTTTGTACCACTGTATGCACTTCTTCTTGTGCTTTTCGTTCCTTCAAAACCTTCTTCTTTTCTTCTTTCGGATTCACTTTATCACTATCCTGTTGAGATAAAATCACTTTATCTTTTGCTTTTCAGCGTCTTCATAACCCTGGCACCAGGCTTGTCATTGCTCGTTTTAAAATTAAACAGATCCATTTCTTCACTTGAAATGCAATCCAGGGTTGAGCGACAAAAACCAATCGCTATCATGACTTTTTACTGTATCGTACTGTTTCTTTTCCTGATCTATCAGAAAAACTCGGCTATGGTTCCGGCAATTTTGAAGGGGACTGCTTTGGGAGGAGCTCTGGCGAGTGGGATAGCCTATTTTATCAACAGAAAAATAAAAATCAGTCTCCACAGTATTGGAATGGGAAGTCTGGCCGGATTTATTTTTATGTATTTTCTCAGTATGGAGGAATATGAACTTTATGTGCTGGCCGGTGTTTTTATTCTAGGCGGAATTGTTATGAGTTCCCGTATGTATCTTAAATCACACAACCTGTCCGAACTGGGTCTGGGATATTTCTTAGGTTTTATCTCTCAGATGATTTGTATATTTTTATTTACGTCAAAATTAATTCAGTTATGATCAATAGAAAAATTGAAATTTCGATCCTTTTTACTTCATTATTTCTAATTTTTGCCTGTAGTCCCTCACAAAAGGAAACAGGTTTTAACCTCTTCACCCTTGAACAGGATAGACAGCTTGGAGCGCAGGTAGAACAAGAAATCTTAAATAGTCCTGATAAATATCCTATTCTCGATAGCGCGAGATACCCCAAACCGTATCAATACCTCTATGAAATGCGAAACAGGATTCTAAATTCGGGAAATGTCATTCATAAAGACGAGTTTAGATGGAAACTGTACATAATAAAAGACGATAATACTAAAAATGCTTTTTGTACTCCCGGTGGATACATTTACATTTATACAGGGCTTATCAAGTATTTGAATGCCGAAGACCAACTTGCCGGTGTTCTGGCCCACGAAATCGGCCATGCTGATTATCGCCACTCCACACGGCAGATGACTAAACAGCTCGGTGTACAAATCCTTCTTGATGTAATAGCCGGAGACAGGGCCGCACTTAAGCAGGTAACAGGGGGTTTGGTTGGATTGAAGTTCTCAAGAGACCACGAGCGTGAAGCAGATAAAGCATCTGTACACTATTTATGCCCTACAGATTACGACGCTGCCGGTGGAGCCAAATTTTTCGAAAAAATACAGGCAGAAGGCGGTGGAAGTGTTCCCGAATTTTTAAGTACTCATCCGAGCCCCGAAAACAGAATAGAATTCTTCTATAACGAAAAACTCGAACAAAACTGTAAGGGCAGTTCCGAATTTGAGAATCGTTATCAGAACCTGATTTCTTCGCTTCCCTAAAAATGAGTGTGATGGTTTTAACGTTGCCCAATGGAAAAAGAATTGATCTCACTCAGGGAATTGATATTTCTATTCCCCTTACCAATGATGTTCAAAATCCCCGAGCGTGGTACATGGATGTTCCGCGTATAGAACCCGTTCGTGAAAAAGGCTGGGTTGGCTCAGTAAAGGAAGGAGGGTCAGTAAACTTCAGAAATATTTATTTCAATCCGCACGGACATACCACCCATACTGAATGCCTCGGACATATCACTGAAAAGGTTTATTCTGTGAACAAAGTGCTCAACCAGTATTTTTTCGAAGCTGTACTCTTTTCTGTTCAACCAAATAAAAAATATACCCCCGAGGGAGAGGATGAGGTCATTGAACCGGAACATCTGGAAGGATTGAGGAAATATCGTAAGATTGATGCCCTGGTGATCCGTACATTACCCAATCCGGCAGAAAAGAAATCAAAAAATTATTCATCGACCAACCCACCATTTATATCTGCCGATTGTCTTAAGCTGATCAATCAGCTCGAGGTTAAACACCTGCTGATCGACCTGCCAAGTGTGGACAAGGAAATAGATGGCGGTGTACTCGCTTTTCATCACGGTTTCTGGGAGGTTCCGGAACGACCAAGGCATGACAGAACCATTACCGAACTGGTTTATATTCCCGATACGGTTAGCGACGGTGAATATCTGTTGAACCTTCAGGTCGCCTCCTTTGAAAACGATGCCGCTCCGAGTAGACCGGTACTTTTTAAGGTATTTTAACTGTTGCCGTGGGATATGAAGAGACTGATAGTTTTATTCTTGTTTTTTTATCATTGTGCGCCAGCACAGAGTTCTTCAGCGGATTTACTGCCAGAGGTACTTGCTTTGAATATTATTGAGCCCGCTGAGAATAAAATTGAGAAACTGGGTAAGTTTGAAACCGGCTTTAATTTACCTAAAACCTTGAAGAATCAGATAGATGATTATCTGTTCGGCAGGCCTCATAAGAGAGGAGGAATCAATCCTTTCGTAAGCTGGGACCTCGATGTACAAGCAAGGTTTGTTCATCTCCAATCAGGAAAAATACATGATGTTACAGGCTTTTTTTATCGGGCAATGAAGCGTGATCTTAAAAGTGGCCAGTGGGAGGAAGCGGAGAATAACTATCCTGTTCGGATTCGTTTTGCTCCTCCTCTTGAAGGTAAATGGAAAATGGATGTAAAGGTTATCGTAAAAGGCAAGGAAACTTACCATTCCGAGTCACTTTATTTTGAGGTCTTATCCTCAGAAAATAAGGGTTATGTGAGAATGCACAAGGACAAGCAATTTTTTGAAAGAGACGGAGAGATTATTTATCCGACAGGAACCAATTTACCCTTTCCGATAGTGGATAACAATATGTTTTACAGTAAAAATCCCAAGGATGTTCTGAATTTGAATGCCTGGGTGCAGTTCAGAGAAATGGTAAGCAGATATGCCCTGGAAGGCGGTAAATATTTTCGCTTCTTTTTGAATTCGTCATCGACGGATTTTGAATTCGAAGAATTGGGATATTATTACGACAGACAACATTTTGCCTGGGAGGTGGATCGTATGCTCGAAATTTGTGAAGAAAATGATCTACTGGTAGATTTTAACATGATGCATCACGCCGTGTTCATGAAGCTGGGCGATTATTACCAGTTTAATTATGATTTTTCGGATTACTGGCCCGGCGATTACTGGCCGTACAGAGATTTGCAGCCGGTTTCCGGATATTCGATATTATTGAATTCAAAACAGCCTTCGGACATGTTTCTGAAGGAAGAATCCCTGCGGTATCTGAAAGAAAAAGTACGCTATATTATGGCCCGTTGGGGATATTCAACCGCTATTTCTTATTTTGAAGTTATGTCGGAACCCTGGCATATTGATGAACACTGGATGAATCATGACATCCCATACGACAGTCTAGGAGAGGATGGAGATAGAGCCCGAAGGGCTGCTTATAATTATCATTCGGTAATTTCTGAGTATTTCAAAGACTCCATTCGAAACGTGAATCATTTGCTGGGAGCGGTAGGTAGGTTTCCTGTTGGAACGACCGATATTTTTTCGCACAACATGAACAAAAAGATTAAAAATATAGACAGCACATGGTTTTTAGACGACATTGATTTTCTGTCTATTTCATATTATACTCCCCGCCCGGAGAAATTGTTGATCTCAAAATCAGGTGCGAAAAATAATAGATGCGAGGAGGGTGAAAATTCGGCTGCCTGTACCATTGAAAGGCTGCAACGAACCTATCAAAAACCGGTGATGTTCGGAGAGTCTGATCACGGGGATAATACGCCCATTTGTGCTGAACTTTTAAGCCATCGAATTGACCTCATGCGGTATGCTTTTTTGGGTGCTGCCGGACATTATACCTGGTCGGGGTTCAATTATCCAGACACTTCGAGTTCACATGATCATCCGCAGGACGAACGACTGATCTGGCCCAAGATTATTAATGCAAAGGATTTTTATAACGAGTCCTGGCACCTTGATCTCATCGAAAATTTTGGGCAACAAGGAAGGGAAAAGAGTAAAATTAAAGGTTATTCAAAGGATCTAAAAGAGCATCAATACATCATCAATACTGCCAAGACGAAGATAGGAGGGTATATTTATAACAGGACTTTTAATGTTTATACAGCTTCCGGAGAAATGGAAAAGGCAATCGATTCAACGAGTACATGTTTTCTTAAAGAAGATTATTTAAGAAAACCGGTTGAAATTACATGGAAACCCTCCAAAATGAAAATTGAAGGTGTAAAACCACTGAGAAAATACAGAATCTATTACTACGGATTTAACAGAGGATCGTTTTTAAATGTAATTACCGTTAGAGCGTCTCTTTTTGGGAAATTGAAACTGGTTCATCCTTCTATGGAGGCACACAAGAACGATAATCCGTTGGTTTGGTACAGAGCAGAACTTTTTCCTGCCGCGGATTAATATCCCGGCTTTTTAGTATTATTTTTACGAGTAAAATTCAAGGAAATGAACGAAGAAAGCATTTTAAAGGAAATAGACAGTCTTAAAACCAAATTAACAGGTAATCTTTTTGAGGGCGGAGAGGTACAGCAACAGATTTATGAGTTAAAAAAACAACTAAGGCCTGAAATTGAAAATAATCCGGAACTTGATAATTTTGATGATGAGGACTGTCTGTACTGTGGAAGCTGAATTTCCCAGACTTATTTTTAGGCTCGATTTTTGACCATAACTGTTATGCTTCAGAATATTCTAAGAATCGCAGTTCCATTTCTATTGCCCTTTCTTCTGGGGGGATGTTTTGAATTCATCGAAGATACATCCCTGAATGCAGATGGAAGCGGAACCTATAAGATAGTTCTCAATATGAGCGCAAGCCAGACACGATTAAATTCAGTTATGGCCCTGGATTCCCTCAACGGCAAAAAAGTTCCTTCTGAAGCAGAACTTAAAAAAGAAGTGCAGGATTTTGTCAGTGACTTAAATAAACTGGAAGGTATTTCCGGTGCCACCGCAACTTTTTCTACCGATGACTGGATCCTGAAGTTTTCGTGTGATTTCAAAAGCCTCGATTTGCTTCAAAATGCCATTACTGCAATGCTGAAGAAAGAGGGAAATAAAAATTCTTTGCAGACTTTTCTTCGCGTGAGTTATGAAAGTGGAATTTATTCGCGTGAGATAAAAGAACAGATTCCGGATGAGTGGAGGGAAAAGGCTGTCAAGGACGAAGACTACAATAAGTTAAATTCGGGGAAATGCGTTTTTATTCAACGCTTCGAACACCCGATTAAAAAGACATCAAAAGAATCCGTACGCATCGCTAAAAATCAAAAGGCTTGTATGCTTATTTTAACACCGGACCAGATTCTACGTGATCCTTCCATTTTAAATTATTCTGTAATCATTGCTGATTAGTTCCTTCTTTTCTTTCAAGACCTTGTAAGAAAATAGTAACTTTGAAAAAATTTTTTATGAAACCATTGTTTTCTTTTATTGCGTCGCTGTACCTCTTGATATACCCTCTTCAGAGTTTTGCACAGCACACTATTATCGTCCCGGATTCTTCTTATCTGATATTTTCGGCGGATTTGGCCCGTCTGACGAAATCCATTCCCGTAAAGGATATTGATAAATATGAAGCTGTGCAGAGCATGATCAGAGAGGTGACAGGTTCAAACAAGGAAAAATTGAGCGTTGAAGACATAGGAATTGACCTTACTTCCTCCCTTGACATTTTCTTTGGAAAGATCTATTTTTTTGAATTTTCGGGGATAAGTTTCAAGGTAAAGGATCAGACATCTTTTCTTGCTAACGATTTGGTGAATATGGATTTTCGTGAGGCGCTGACCGAACAGGGATATGCTTTTGACGACCGTAATCTGAGCATTTTCAAAAAGGACAACTTTCTACAAATGGAAATAAAATGGAATGAAAGATATTTTGAAAGTATTACAGATTCCATTTTTGACGCAAATCACTGGGAAAGGCCTTTTGGATGGAATGATTACGGTTTTGATTACCCTATTGAGGAAGGATTTGAGGAATATGAAGAATACGAGGAATACGAGGAATATGAGGAATACGAGGAATACGAAGAGTATGAAATGGAAGCTGTTGAAGAGGTTGAAGAGGTTGAAGAGTATGATGAAGAATGGGACGAAGAAAACCTGGATTATCTGGACTACGAGGATTCTCTTTCGGATGCCATGTTCGAAAAATACGAGAGAATTTTGGACAGCGTAAAAACGGCTGAGAAACCGAAGATTTTAATTACATATATTAAAAGTCTGAGAGAGGGTCAGAACGTTTCGAAGCATTATTCAGACGTTCAAAACACCCTTAATTTAAATGCAGATGCAAAAATTTATATCAATAGTTCACTCGCATATGCATCCGGAAATGACCTGTATTATTTAAATCCTTGGGGCGAGTTTTATGATGAAATGGCTAAGAAAACCTGGCAGTCTGGTACTTTGAACTTCCTCAACGAAGGAATGAAGATTGAATGGGATATACACGGTAGTGAAAATTTGATTAAAGTTGCTGATGCCGCTTCACAAAGTAAGTTGGATGCACGGTTGCTTCAATATATTCCTTCAGGGGCACAAGGTTTCGGAGTGTACAATATAAATGCCACAGGCGCTTATGAACAACTGAAAAAAGTTTACATGCCTGTACTTGACAACTCTGAAAAACCTGAGTATCTTCTTGCTTCAGCCGTATGGTCAACGATAGACGCTTTTATAGATGAAGAGGCTGTGTTCGATGTATACGGGGCTAATATGGCCGTGAGTTATAACGGTATGAAAGAGATGGAACTGGAAAAAACCACCTATGATTACGACGAAGAAACTTACGAATATACTGAAAGAACGGAGAAATATACAGACAAGGTGCCTGTAATGACCTTTGCCATAAGTACTTCCAAAGGGTATTTGCTGGAAAAATATTTCAAGGCTTATCGGGCATACGAGGATTATCAGCTGGAAAAAATTGGCGATTATTATCGATTTGTTAAAGGTCCTTTCGGTGGAACTCCTTATTACATCGGACTCAAAGAGGGGATGGTTCTGATTACAAACGATGAAGATCTTGTAAAGAATAACCCTAACGGTTACGGAAAAAAAGCCTTAGGCGGTGATCGGAATAAGAAAGCCAGAAACAGCAGTATGGTGTATGGATATTTTAATTTTTCACAGCTTCCGGAGGATATGAAAATGCTCACAACAAGTCAGCGCGAAAGAAACTTCCTTGAATCCCTTAGAGGCAAAACGGGATACATGGAATTGGAGTACAAAGGAACCTCGGTGGATATGCAAAGTTATTTAATGTCATGCTACTTCGACGGAAAGTATAAAAATGGCGCATATTATTTGATGGATTTGATGGATCTGATCTACCGTAACAACAAATAAATCCGCACAATGAACCTTCGACTGACGGTTATTTTTTTCACACTGTTCTTCGGAGTTTCACTCTTTCTTTATTTTCAGGGCGGCAGTGAACGAAAAAGCGATTTCAGGCTATCCGATTATGTGTCGGATCAGCAGGTGATGGTTCGGCTTGATCTGCGTCAGATTCTGAATGATGTTAAAAACGTTAGAGATAAATCGGATGTTCAGATTCCATTCATTTTCTATCTGGATGCTTTTCAAAAAGAACTCGAAAATTCCGGACTGAATCTGGAACAATGCTATTTTACTCATTCCATAAAGGAAGATAAAAGTTATTTTTATTTTGAAATAGTAAATCCTGAGTTGAAGGTGAAGTTTCTTCGTGACCTCACTGAATTATATGATTTCCGTTTTGAAAAGGATTCTACACTTTCTTTTTCATCTGAACTGAACCTGGGAATTTTTAGTTCAGAGAAATTCGTGGTTTTTTACAGAGGGCCTTTTGACCAATTCGAAGCTTTTACTGAGAGTATTAAACCGATCAAGCATCCGTTCAGAGACAGCCTTCTCAGTGTTTCAAACAGATTAGTTTTCGATCCTCAAGGCATGGATACCATCGTTCGGTCAGATTTCATGGTGATCGATTATGAGTATACCGGCTTCTTAAAATTCACTGGTGAATGGTATGCCCGTGAAGGAGTTCCTTTAGCGCGAGCCTCGGATTCTATTCATTTTCATCCAACTTCGGAAAATGAACTTTCGGTCTTTCTGAATTTATCCACAGCCGCTTTGTCAGACTATAAAAACCCGTGGTTGGAAAATCTTTTCAAGAAAGGTTTTCAAAAGATATCTTTTGACTGGTCAAAATTTTCGTCCCACTGGAACGGTATCTTCTCACTTCATTACGGAGGAGAGGTGAAGATTGAAGAAACACATGTAGAAACCTATTTTGATGAGAATTTTAACACGATGGAGAAGGAGGTCATTAATACTGTTTCCGTACCTGATCTGGGCATCATATTAGGGACATCACAACCTGCAGAGATGCTTAACTGGTTAAAAGTACAGCCCAACGTGAGCTTTAAGAAAAAATCCTTGTTTGTTCCTCTTTCCCCTGAGTTGTCATTTAATTATCATGAGGACAACCTTTATCTTTTTTCAACCTACCGCACTCCTGAAAGAACTCTTTCGGATAATATTATTTTACTGGATTGCAGTTTCAAAGGATTGCGTTTATCAGGCGAAATTTCTCAAAGGAGTGATAAAAAAATCTCCATGGTTTTTACATTGAAAGAGGCTTTACCTTCGCGTGCACTGAATTAAAAAAGATCGCTGTTCTCAAGAGTGGTTTTTAAATTTCTGCCTACACTGTTGTATTAAACGGTGATTATGCCTAATTTAGAGAAAAAATAAAGTAGATCTGATGCATTTTATTATCTGTATTTTTGGAGTACTGGCCTGGATTAACATACAAGCGCAGTCGAATTTAACCAAAACCATTCAACACGACGGGATGACAAGGGAGTATAAGATCTATATTCCTGCCTCATACGTAAATGGGAATCCTGTGCCGCTTGTATTCAATTTGCACGGTTATACCTCGAACATGACCCAGCAGGAAGTATATGGAGATTTTCGTCCAATTGCCGACACGGCCAATTTCATCATAGTGCATCCCAACGGTACTTTTGATAATAGCGGAAACAGATGGTGGAATGCCTACGGCCTTGCAGCTCCTGACGATGTTGATTTTATTTCAAAACTGATAGATTCGGTAAGTGCAGATTATTCGATAGATCCCGAGCGTATTTACAGTACGGGAATGAGCAACGGCGGATTTATGAGTTTTGAACTGGCTTGTACCCTCGGAAACAGGATTGCTGCGGTGGCTTCGGTGACAGGAACAATGCCTGCCGGAAGTTTTTCGGGTTGCAATGCTCCTAAACCAACCCCGATAATGCAGATTCATGGAACCGCTGATCCCACTGTGCCCTATAATGGAAGTGCCTCCCTTGAATCAGTGCCGGCGGTGGTAGGATACTGGGTAGGACAAACCAATTCTAATACAACGCCAACAGTTATTAATGTACCTGATACAGATCCGAATGATGGTTGTACTGCAGAACATTATATATACCCTGGAGGAGATCAAAATTCCAGCGTGGAACATTTTAAAATAATCAACGGAGGTCACACCTGGCCTGGTGCCCCGGTAAATATTGGAACGACTAATCACGACATTGATGCGAGCGTGGAAATCTGGCGTTTCTTCAGTAAATACCGTTTGAATGAATTGCTCTCAGTTGAAGAATCAGACAAACCCGCTGACGAACTTAAGGTATATCCAAATCCATCCGAAGGACAGTTGAATCTTTATTTTTCTCAGGGATCCGGCTCTTACGAGATTATAGATGCGCTTGGACGAATTGTTCTGAGCGCCGATATTGTATCAACGCAAAATACAGTTTTTCTTAAGGATAAAGGGGTGTATTTTTTAAGATATAATAGTGGTTCAGAAACCAAGACAGTCAAATTCATTGTACATTAAACCACTATTTTAGTGCATTTCGGACAAATTCCGCGTGCCTGAATTTCTAATTCATCTACCCGAAAATCAGGTAAACTGATAGTCGGCAAATGTTCGACTTCTACGCAAAAGATTTCCTCACATTGCTTGCACTGAAAATGGATATGATTGTGCTCGTGAAGTCCTTCGTCATGATCGCAAACAGAATCGCAGAGAGCCATTTTTTTTATATCTCCGGGCATTACTATTTCATGAATCACACCATTTTGAATGAACGATTTAAGCGTTCTGTACAAAGTGATTCTGTCAAAATCACCAAGTTGCTCTTCAATGTCCTGAGTGGAAATGGCGTGGTCGTATTTAAGAAATAATTGTAACACCTCTTTACGAAAAGGAGTGATGCGTAAATTTTTACGTTTTAAAATTTCTTCCTTCATACGTGCAATAATGTTGCATTTATAACTATATTTGCAACAAGGTTACATTTATGCATACAAAAATAACTATAATCTTTTATTTTTTATTTCTCTTCCAAACCTTTGGTCAGACTTTAGAGGGGACAATTGTAGACGAAGAGTCGCAGCGGTCAGTTCCTTTTGCTAAAATAGGCTTCCCTGCTTTGGAACTTTATACCACCTCCGATTCCCTGGGAAGGTTCAGTTTCGAAGGCCTCCCTCAGACAAATACAAAATTGAAAGTTACGGCATTTGATTATACCCCATATTTGAGAACTATTGATTTGGCTCTTACCTCCACGCTGACGATTCGTTTAAAACCCAGCCATACGGTTTTCGAGGAGGTAACTATTACGGCCAGTGAAGGTAAGCTACAAAGAGAGAACATCACATCTACTGTTTATCGCTCTAAGGAAAGGTTGTTTGAGACCGGTGCGACCAATTTGGGAGAAGCCCTTATTTTGATACCGGGTGTTCAGACCTCTTCTGTAGGAATGGGTATTAGTCAGCCTGTGGTTAGAGGTTTGTCCGGTATGCGTGTCGTGACATACTGGAACGGATTACGTATCGAGAATCAACAGTGGGGTGGCGACCATGGTATGGGGGTGTCCGAAGCAGGGCTTCAAGGTGTGGAGGTCATTAAAGGACCGTCATCTTTACTTTATGGTGCCGATGCTCTGGGGGGTGTTCTCCATTTCATAGATGAAGGTTATGCACCGGCCGGTAAGATGACAGGTTATGGTCTTACCAGGTTTGAAACAAATTCGATGGGTACCACCAATGAGATTGGTATTAAATTGAATAAGGGTAAATGGCGGGCAAATTTTTTCGCTAATTATGTTAATCACGCCGACTTCCAATTGCCCGACGGTCATTATATTCAGAATTCACGCTACTGGGGAACAAATTTTAAAACGAGTATTGGATATCGCTATAAAAATTACGTAATGAACATCAGGTATCAGGGAAGTTTTAACAGACTAGGTATTCCCGGCCATTCGCACGAGGAAATTCCTGAACCTGAAGATTTCATTCGCTCTGAACGAGAGAGAGAAGGAACACTCCCTGCTCAGTTGATCTGGAATAATTTTCTTCTTTTTGAAAATAAATTATTCTTTAAGCGGTCCGACTTGCTTTTACAATTGGGAAATACCAATAATAACCTTCGGGAGTTCGAGGACAAAGTAACCATTCCTTTCACATATCTCAACTTGAATAACTCCACCTACAATCTGAGATATTCGATTCACGTTACCGAAAAGTTTGATTTAAAAACGGGCGTTCAGGGAATGTTGCAGTTTAGCAGAAACGAGCACCCCACGCAGTCTTATTTAATTCCTGATGCAAATACCAGCGATAATGGTGCATATATTCTAGCAGGTTATGAATATAAAAAGTGGCGTTTTCAGGGTGGAATCAGGTATGATTTGAGATATATACGTTCATTCCAGTCAGCTGCTGATTCATCAGTGGTGGCTAATATAAACAATGTCTCTATCGAAAGAGTATATGACAATTTCAATTATTCCCTTGGTTTTGTTCGGAATGCAGAGAACACAACAGTTAGATTGAATGCCTCCAGCGGATTTCGTGCACCGCATTTTGCAGAACTCCAGGCGGACGGCTATCATCATGGTTCGCTCCGATACGAAAAGGGGGATCTCGATTTGATTCCTGAAAAAGCACATCAACTGGATGCAGCTCTTGAATTGCACTTTGAACATTTAGAAATCATTTTTAACCCCTATTTCAATTACATTGAAAACTTCATTTATCTTGAACGCTTGGATGAGTTGGAAGGAAATTATCCTGTTTTCCAGTTTAGTCAGGCCGAATATGCATTCTTATATGGGGGGGAGCTCGGATTTCATTATCACCCTCACCGGTTACATCAATTACATGTAGAGTCCAATTTTTCCCTTACCATTGCTGAAGAAAACTCAGGCCGACCCTTAAGTTTGATTCCTCAGCCAAACAGCAATTCCAGACTTAGATACGATGTTGAGAATAAGCACGCCATTCAGGTGAAGAGTATAATCCTCGAACATCAGTATTTCCTTCCCCAAAACAGAGTTGGTAATAATGAAACTTCAACCGTTGATTATCATTTACTGAACCTAACAGTAAATACGGGATTGTTGAAAAATCCCAATTGGACCGCATCATTAGGAGTTCGAAATGCATTAAACACAAGTTATATAGGGCATTTATCTTCTTTAAAAAATATTGGTTTGAACCAACCCGGAATAAATTTCTTTGGCTCAGTCAAATATGAATTTAGTAAAAACGTAAAAAATAAATAAAATGAAAAAGTTGATTTTAATTTTGCCTGCTTTCGCATTGATGGTAGTGCTTAGCTCTTGTATGAAATGTGAAGAGTGTCATTATGATGGTCCTAATGGGGAAGTGGAGCTCGGAGAATTATGTGGTGATGAACTGGAAGAAAGTGAAAAAAATGGTGTTATGGTAGGTGACACAACCTATGAAGTACATTGTCACGGACATTAAATGAAGATGAATATCCGGGGGAGATAACTCTCTTCCGGATTATTTGATTTTTATTTCGACCCGACGGTTAGCCTGTTTTTGTTCGTCATTTTCCGGTTTTGGATATTTCATTTTTGAATTCCCGAAACCTACGGTTGACAGGCGGTTCTCATCTATCCCGTTTTCAACCAGGTATTTCTTCACCTCGCGTGCTCTTTTGCTTGAGAGTCTAATAGCTCTCCATGAATTCCTGCCGTATTTAAGAACATGACCCTGAATTTCTATATTTACAGACTGGTTGACGGCAAGAAAGTCTCTCAAACGCCGCAGTTTTGGTTTAGCTTCTTCAGTAAAAGCCGCCGACTGTGGTTTAAAACGAATCCCTTCAAGTTCTATTTGCTGACCTTTTTCAAGGGGATCCATCAATATGGTATGTTCGGTTTGTTCTTCATCTCTGATATTTATTTCAAGATCCTTAAAAAAATAACCTTCTGCATCCACAACAAGGTTGAATTTTAGATTGCCTGTTTTATTGAGATACATGTCCGAAGCTTTATACATTGCATTAAATCCCTTAGATTCTGAAATGATAATGCGGGCATTGACCGGAAGTCCGGTTTTTGAATCACGGAATTTAAGATGAAACTTTGGAACACTGTTGTCTTTTCTTAGATCCTCTATCTTCATCATTGAATTTATTGCGGCTTCTTTATCACTGCTTACAAAATCAGCGGTTAAATGCACGGAGCTTTTGTTCGGATCTGAGGTGTTAATGCAAATGAAGATTTTTTCCTCCTTGCCTAGTTTTATTTCTTCGAGCTGAAAATCCCTGTTATTCTCATTTATAAAAAGGATATTCACGAGCTCGGCCTTGCCTGATAAAATAGCATCACAGTTTTCGTCTCTTGTGGTTCTGAAGACCAGAATTTCAACCGGCTCTTTCTCTGTGTTACCCCCGAAAGAAAAATTTCCATCGAAGGGTGCGACGAAGTTGAACCATAGCGCATTTCTTTCTATTAATTGCAGCTTTTGTGCCCAAGGCTTAAGATCTTCCTGCTCTCCTGCCATCCCTGTGAACACAGGTGAAATTGCGGTTCTAAGCGGAAGCTCTATCGCGCCGAAACAATCTGCTATGTTTTCTGAGCGATTTTCAGATGTTTGTCCGGCAGTTGAAAAGCATACCGTAAGAAATGCAATGGTTAGTTTAAATAAACTTTTTTTGAAAACGAAAAAATGCACTAATCGATAATTTTAATTTCAACTCGCCTATTTGCCTGTTCCTGCCAGGTGAATTTTGGCTCTGGATATATCATAAATTCATTTCCGTATCCTACGGCTTCCATTCTACTCTTGTCTATCCCGCTGTCTTCGAGATACTTCATTACCTGCTTTGCCCTTGCTAATGAAAGTCTTTTTCCCGCAAATGAATTTTCTCCAACAGCATGTACATGTCCCTGTATTTCTATGCGAATTTCTGAGTTAAGTGACATGAAATCCTTGATTCTACGCAATCTTGCTTCGGTGCCGGAGGCGAATTCACTTGATCCCATATTAAACTGAATACCTTTGATCTCAATCTGCTTTCCTTTGGTAGCGGGTTCTAACCAGACCACAAATTCATAATCGTTTTCCCCGTCGAAAGTTTCCTCATAATCCTGAAAGAAATATCCTTCCGCATCAATGCTCATCCTGAATTTACTTCGACCCTTAATCGTAAACAGGAAATCAGATCCTTTATACAGAGCATTTTTCGATTTTGACTCTTCAATGATCAACTGACTCAAAACGGGGAGTCCCGTGGATTTATCCCTGATCTGTAGTTTTAACTGGGGTGCGGTAACATCAGTCCTCTGATCCAGAAGCTGAATCATATTTTTGGCTGCTGCTGCTTGATTATCGGGCAAATATTCCACATAGAGATTTAATCGTTTTCTTTCCTTCTGATCGATATTGAACATGATATAGATTTCTTCGCCTCTCGTCAGATTAATTCCGTACAGGTGGGTGCTGTCCGGTTTTCTACTCAATCCCACCGAGTCTTTTCCAAATGAATTTATTTTCCTTTCAATTTCTACAGCTCCGGAAATGATTCCTCCACAGATATCGTCTTTGGGTTCTTCAGGTTTAAAAACGACAAGATTGATTGGACTTCCCTTTGAATACGCTTCCATAGTAAAAAGTCCCTCATAGGGAGCGACAAAAGCACACCACAGCGTATTGGTTTCAGTTATATTCTTTAGACTGGAAAGTGCTTCTAACTCTTTTTGATCACCGATGGTTCCAATGAATTCCAATGCATAGTTTCCCGGCCTGTCGATGGAAATTGCACCTTCGCAATCAGCCACGCTGGCAGCAGCGATGTTTCGCTGAGCATATGAGGTACAACTTATTACAAGAATTGTACAGAAACTAAATATAAATTTTATCATCGGTCTCACCTCAGAGTACAAGTTTTATTCCGTTTTCCCTTCAACTCCATTATTTGAACATGGAAAACTGAATCCTGATCTACCTGTTAAACGGGTCTGTAAATAATTTTTTTAAATTTTTGTGACTGTAAATTCTAATAAAAAATTCATAATTAAACTTTTACTAACCGTTAAAAATAATAAAAATTAAAATAATTATCATTCTCAGTTAGTTTTAAAAATATAAGCTCATCCGTGGTGATTTATAAAGGTTGATCACTTCCGTCACATTTCTGAAAAAAAAGAAATACACGTTTTTTTCTTTTTTTTACCGGGTTTAAAACTTCTTTCTCTTTCAAACTCCTTACTTTTGCAACTTTAATCCAAGGGAGTTATGAGTAATAAAAGAATCAGCAGCGCTTTAATTTCAGTTTTTAACAAAGAAGGACTTGCTCCGATAATCACCAAACTTAATGAGCTGGGTGTTAAAATTTACAGCACAGGAGGTACTCAGCGGTTTATTGAAGATCTGGATGTTCCTGTGGAACGGGTAGAGGATCTTACATCCTATCCGTCGATTCTTGGAGGGAGGGTAAAGACCCTGCATCCGAAAGTTTTTGGAGGAATTCTAAACAGAAGAGACAACGAAACGGACCAGTTGCAACTGGAGGAATATGAAATCCCTACGATTGATTTGGTGATGGTTGACTTATATCCTTTTGAAGCAACGGTCGCTTCAGGGGGAACCCATGATGAAATAATTGAGAAGATAGACATAGGTGGAATAGCGTTGATTCGTGCCACGGCTAAAAATTACAACGATGTCGTAATCGTATCCTCGACCGATCAATACGAAGATTTTTTGAAAATTATTTCCGCTCAATCAGGTGAAACAACGCTTGAACAAAGAAAATCTTTTGCCAGAGATGCTTTTGATGTATCATCTCATTACGATACTGCGATCTTCAATTATTTCAATCAGGATGATAAACCTGTGTTCAAAAAGAGCATTCATGAGTCACATGTGTTAAGATACGGTGAGAATCCCCACCAGAAAGGTGTCTTTTACGGTGCTTTGAATGATATGTTTGATAAACTTCATGGTAAAGAGTTGTCTTATAATAATTTATTGGATGTTGACGCTGCGGTAAGTCTCATGGAAGAATTTAAAGATTCTGATCCTACTTTTGCGATTCTTAAACATAACAACGCTTGCGGTCTTGCAACAAGAAAAACCATAGAGCAGGCCTATACTGACGCTCTTGCGGGTGATCCGGTTTCTGCTTTTGGAGGGATTCTAATCGCAAACCGAAAAATTGATAATAAGACAGCAGGTCAAATTAACGAACTTTTCTGTGAAGTCGTGATCGCACCGGGTTATGATAGAGAAGCCCTTGAGATTCTCAAAACAAAGAAAAACAGGATCATTCTCGTTCAGCATATGATAGAGTTGCCGACCAAACAGTACCGAACTATTCTGAACGGGGTACTTGAGCAGGAAAAGGATGCGGTAACGGACAAAAAAGAAGATTTCGAAACGGTGACTAAACTCTCTCCATCAGAAGAAGAATTGAGTGACCTGGAATTTGCAAATAAGATTGTGAAACATACGAAATCTAATACGATAGTTCTTGCTAAAAACAACCAGTTACTTGCAAGTGGAACAGGTCAGACTTCGAGGGTCGATGCACTGAATCAGGCAATCCACAAAGCCAAGTCCTTTAATTTTGATTTAAATGGAGCCGTAATGGCTTCTGATGCTTTTTTCCCCTTCCCGGACTGTGTGGAGATTGCTAATATTGAAGGCATTAAAGTTGTAATCCAACCGGGCGGATCAATAAAGGATAAACTTTCCATTGATTATTGTGATGCAAACGGAATGAAAATGGTTTTCACAGGAAATCGCCACTTTAAACATTAATCATAATTAATAAGAAATAAAGCTACAAGTTTTATTAATTTTGGATTATTATAACTATACTTATAATATATTTATCGCGCTGAAGCAATATGGGCTTATTTAATTTTTTTACACAGGAGATTGCCATCGATTTAGGAACGGCAAATACGTTGATCATAATGAATGATAAGGTGGTCGTTGATGAACCTTCGATAGTGGCAAAGGACATTCAGACCGGTAAGATCGTAGCGATCGGAAGAAAGGCCCAACAGATGCATGGTAAAACGCATAAATTAATTGAGACCGTTCGACCCCTGAAAGATGGTGTTATTGCCGACTTCCAAAGTGCCGAGCAGATGATACGGGGGATGATTAAAATGATCAAGGGAGGCCGTGGCTTGATCAATCCTTCCTTGAGAATGGTAATTTGTATTCCCTCAGGAATCACTGAAGTTGAAAAACGTGCGGTTCGCGATTCAGCTGAACATGCCGGTGCAAAGGAGGTATATTTGATTCACGAACCAATGGCTGCGGCTATCGGTATCGGAATTGATGTTGAAGAGCCAATGGGAAATATGATTATCGATATAGGAGGGGGAACATCTGAAATTGCGGTTATTGCTCTGGGTGGAATTGTATGTGATAAATCCATTCGTGTAGCCGGAGATGATTTTACCAATGATATTGAAGAATATATGCGTCGCCAGCACAATATTCTAGTGGGAGAAAGAACAGCTGAGCAAATAAAAATAGAAGTTGGTGCTGCCCTTCCTGAACTGGATAATCCCCCGGAAGATTTTGCTGTACGAGGTAGAGACCTCATGACAGGTATTCCGAAGGAAATCATTGTTACCTATTCCGAAGTTGCACACGCACTTGACAAAACGATCTCAAAGATAGAGGAAGCCATACTGAGTGCACTGGAGATGACTCCTCCTGAGCTATCAGCGGATATTTATAAAACGGGTATATATCTGGCCGGAGGAGGCTCTATGCTTCGAGGACTCGATAAGAGAATATCGCAGAAGACCAAACTTCCCGTTCACATTGCAGAAGACCCATTGAGAGCTGTAGCTCGTGGTACAAGTATCGCACTCAAAAACATCGATCGTTTCCAATTCTTAATTAGAGACTAATACAGAAACAGTGATTTCATGCGTAATTTAATTGCATTTTTTCAGAGATTCAGAGTTTTTCTCGTCTTTGTACTTTTGCAGTTATTCGCCCTCGGATCATATTTTTCTCTTGTGAGTTATCCGAGAACAAAATTTCTGAATTCCTCAGCTCGGATAACAGGAACACTTTTAAGTTGGGAACGAGAGGTTTTGAAATACATTTATTTGGATGACGCCAATAAGACGCTCCAAAACGAGAATAAAGAATTATCGAGCCGATTACCTGAGAACTATATACCAATTGATCCCAAAACGGCTATTATAGAAGATACCATTCATGAACTTTCTTTCGAACGCATTCCGGCAACCGTAATAAATTCTACTCATTCACACAAGAACAATTATTTCACCATAAATGCAGGAAGGCTGAAAGGCGTAAAGCCGAAAATGGGTGTTATTTCATCGAAAGGAGTGGTAGGTATCGTATATGATGTTTCAGATCATTTCGCAGTTGTTAAGTCTGTGCTGACCACCGACATAAACATTAGCGCCTATATCGAATCAAGTGATGCTTTTGGATTGATTAAATACCTTGATAATGATCCGCGAAGGGTTTCATTAACGGGAATATCAAATGACATTGTGATTAAAAAGCATTCGAAAGTTTTCAGTAGAGGAAGTGGTGGGTATTTTCCACCGGGCGAGATGATCGGTAAAGTTGAAAAACTGATTCCAATCGAAGGTGAACCGAGGTGGGAAATAATTGTTAGGCTGGAACAGGATATGAGAAGATTGCATTATGTTTATGTGATAAAAAACTTGCACAGCCTGGAATTGGAAAAAATTGAAGCAAAAGTTGAAGAGTTACAATGAATAATCTCCTTTTACAAATAGTTCGACTTGTTCTTTTCGTACTTGCTCAAGGCTTGATCTTTGGTCAGCTTGAGTTTGGGTTGGGTATTCACCCCATGATCTATCCGCTTTTCATACTAATGCTTCCTTTTGATACAAGGCCGGTGGTACTAATGCTGACTGCTTTTCTGACAGGGATTGCTGTAGACTTTTTCATGAATACCTACGGGCTGCATGCAAGTGCTGCGGTGCTCATCGCTTATATCCGTCCTGATCTTTACAGACTTTTTTCACCCAGAGACGGTTATGATGTACTGAAACAACCCTCAATTTCTGAACTAGGTTTTCAGTGGTTTATATCGGTGGCAGGAATAACTGTTGTTCTGCATCATTTCTGGTTTTTCTTTTTGGAATATTTTAAATGGTCTGCTTCATTGGTTATTCTGCAAAAAACAGTTTTTAGTTCTATCGTAACATTGCTTATATTTATTGCTATTCAGATTTTGTTCTTCAAAAAGCCTAAGACTTTATGAATCTTGAAAGCAGGCGCATGGTTTTTCTGGTGCTGTTTATAATTGTGGGAATTATATTCTCTGCCCGGTTGTTTTATATGCAGGTGGTAGATGACCAGTGGATAACCAGAGCGGCTGAGGTTTCACAAAAAAAGATCGATATTAAACCACCGCGCGGCATACTTTACGACAGGACAGGAAAAAAGGTAGTCGCCAATAAAACATATTACAACCTCATGTTCATTGAGGATGAAATTGAGAACCTTGATACGGTTGCTTTCGCAAACTTGATCGGCATGCATCCGGACTCTGTTTCGGCCCGATTTGAACAAATCCGAAAAAGTCTGGACAGGAAAACAAGAAGTAAGATCACAGGAAATGACACCGTTGTAAATGATTATCGACCGTATTTGCCCTATGCTTTTTTACGAGAACTTTCAGCGGATGAAATCTCCAGAATAGCCATAGAACTAACCAATTTCCCGGGCTTTTTTGAAGCTCCGATAAGCATGCGCAATTATCCTTATCCACACGGGGGAAATATTTTTGGTTACCTGAACGAAATCCGGCCTTCGGAACTGAATGCAGACAGGTATTTCTATCAAGTTGGGGATTTCATAGGCAGAGCAGGACTTGAGCGTTATTATGAGCGTGAATTACGAGGAAGAAAAGGTACACGTTTTATTTTGTCTTCTGCGAGGGGTAGAGTGGTTGATAATTTTGCTCAGGGAAAACTTGATACCACAGCTATACAGGGCCCACCGTTGCATTTGGGCATTGATATCGATCTTCAGGGCTACGGCGAATTGCTGATGAAAAATAAGATAGGCGCAATTGTAGCCATTGAGCCTTCATCCGGCGAGATTCTTGCAATGATTTCCTCTCCATCTTATGACCCTAACCTCATGGTCGGTGCCCGAAACATCAAACAAAACTATAATTTGCTCTACCGCGATAGCTTGAAACCTTTTTATCCAAGACCGCTTGCTGCTGAGTATCCGCCAGGTTCCATTTTTAAAGTTGTACAAGCACTTATAGGATTGGAAGAAGGGGTGATTACCGTGAATACCGGATTTCCGTGCAATAAAAGTTTGGTTGGCTGTCACAATCATCCTACAGCTTCGAACATCAGACAGGCTATTCAGTTTTCCTGCAATCCTTATTTCTATTACGAGGTTAAACGAATCATTCAGCAGGGAAAGGATCCGAGCATCTTCAAAGATGCCGCGATTGGTCTGGCCATCTGGGAAGAGTATATGCATAGCTTCGGACTTGGAAAGCAGCCGGATACAGATATTTTTGGTCTTCGTAGCGGAGTAATTCCCAACGTCGAATTCTATAATCGGTGGTATGGTGAGAACAGATGGGCTTTTTCTACGATTCGTTCCAACAGTATTGGGCAGGGCGAAGTGAAGGTTACACCACTTCAGATGGCAAATCTTGCAGCAATAATGGCTAACAGGGGTTTTTATTACGAACCTCATTTTGTTAAGAGTATAGGAGACGATGGTCCTCTTGAAAAGTTCAAGGAAAAGAAATATACCAAGGTGAGCAGAGCGCATTTTGATCCTGTTGTAGAAGGTATGCGAATGGTGGTAAACGAACCCGGTGGAACTGCGCGGAGGGCGCGATTAGACGATATAGTGGTGGCAGGAAAGACAGGAACCGCCCAGAATCCTCATGGTGAAGATCATTCGGTTTTCATGGCGTTTGCACCTTTTGACAAACCAAAGATTGCAATTGCTGTTTTTGTTGAAAATGCCGGTTTCGGAGGTACGTGGGCCGCTCCAATCGCAGGTCTTATGATTGAAAGATACCTGAAAGGAGAAATTACTGATCAGGCCAGTGAAAAAAGAATTTTAGAAGCAAACTTTGTAAATGGCAAGAAGCTTAACTAAAAAGGTTCAGTGGGATTGGTGGACAACACTGATCATATTTCTGTTACTTATAATGGGGATTGTCAATTTATATTCGGCTTCGTTTAATCCGGACAGACCTTTTTTGTTTGATTTTAAAACTTTATACGGTAAACAGATCGTTTGGATCAGTATTGGATTGTTTTTGGGTATGGTTTCAGCGTTAATTGACGCTGAATATATACGTAAACTGACTCCTGTTGCTTATCTGGTGGTACTTGTTCTACTTGTTGCAGTACTGTTCACAAGGCCTATTAACGGAGCACGGTCTTGGTTAGGCGTCGGCCCTTTCGGTATTCAGCCTTCTGAATTTTCGAAGCTTACAACTGCTTTGATGATGGCTTTTCTTATCGCTCAGGGTAGGGTTAAATCTATTTCTAAACGTACCGGATTTCTGGTATTGTTTCTCGTTTTTTCAACTATGGCGCTTATATTAATGCAGAACGATACCGGAACTTTCCTGGTATTTACGGCTTTTTTCTTCGTTATGTATAGAGAGGGGATTACTTTTGATCCAGTAATTCTTCACGTTTTCAACAGATGGTTCGGATTCAGATTTAAAAGCACCTGGGTAGGTGTGCATTTCATTCCAGTGATTTTTGTTGTCATCTTTTTCAGCATTATCACCCTTTATTTTACGGAGTCCAAGCATTTTTATTCATTTTTACCGGGCTTTGAAATTCCGGGTTGGGCCTTGCTTCTTGTGATCCTCACTGTGATTCTTTTATTAACTATGCTCATTTTGCGTCAGATTTTTACCCAGAGAACACGCAAGAAAACCCTAACAGTTGCTTTGATAGTTTATTTGTCAGCAGTAAGTTTTGTAGGCGTCATTTCTTATACCTATTTGAATGTTTTACAGTCTCATCAGAAAGACAGAATAGATCTGTGGCTCGGAAAGAAGGAGGACAGGGACGGGAAAGATTATAACCGAAACAGAGCCCTCGCGGCGGTAGGGTCCGGTGGTTTGACAGGTAACGGATATCAAGAGGCGATTCTTTCCAGTCCGAGAAGTCAACATGTTCCGGAGAGTGAAACGGATTTTATTTTCTCCGTCTATGGTGAGGAATGGGGCTTTGTGGGCTCTTTCGTTTTGGTGCTGCTTTTTACGGGTCTTTTAATACGAATGGTTATTATGGCAGAACGGCAAAGAAGCCGTTTTGCCCGGGTATATATTTATGCCGTACTGATGATTATATTCTATCACTTTGCTATTAATATTGGAATGAATATCGGTATTGTTCCGGTTATTGGCATCCCTCTTCCTTTTTTCAGTTACGGGGGTTCTTCAATGATGGCATTTCTGATGATGATGTTTATTGTTCTGAAACTTGACAGTCAACGCAAGGAAGTACTGGAATGAAAGAACGTTTTCTGAAATATCCCCCTTTTCTTCAGGTCGTTTTACTTCTAATGATCGGCTTTGTGACTTTCAGTATATGCAGTATGCTTGCTTCCCTTGTGCTTGAAGGGTTTTATCCTGATCTTTCTGTTCAGACGGCACTATCAGAGGCAGCTCGCTTCCCGGTTCAGTATATGTTTTTGTTTTACTTGCCTTTTCAACTTGGCTTTTTACTTACTCCGGGACTGACCTATTTGTGGTTGACCCGCGACAACGAAAAAAAGGTTTTCCCTGAAAAATCAACTTCCGGAGTGATTTATGCTTTTCTGTTCTTTATAGCGATTTTCCTGCTTTTACCTTTACTGAATGAGATAAATATTTATTTGGTGGACAGTCTAGGGATGTTTGAACAACTTGAAGCTGAAAAGATTAGGATGGATCAGCAAATGATCATGTTGTTCGGGAAGAATGCTTCAGTAGAGGCCTATATTTTTGCAGTAATTGTAATCGGACTGATCACGGGCATTTCTGAAGAACTCGCTTTTCGCAGATTTCTGTTTCACCATTTATTTAAAAATACCGGTAAATTATGGCTTAGCGTTGTTGCGAGTGCCTTTGTTTTTGCATTGCTGCATTTTAATTATCTTCAGTTTATTCCGCTATTCTGTTTCGGCGTAATCCTGGCTATTATGTATCAGTTGAGTGGCAGCATATGGCCGGCAGTTCTTGCCCACACGCTAAACAATATGCTAAACATTTACTGGCTAAGAAACGAGAATTTTCCCTACTGGATGGAAAATATTGAACTGAAAACAACAATCCCATCAACTGTTTTGCTGATGGGATTGCTTTATTTGAAATATCTGCGCAAATGAATTTACTGCGTTCTGATGTTGTAATCCTTTGAATTGGCTTTTTCTGCAGCAGCGTATCCGATTTTATTAAAGTTGTTGTCACCTAAAATATCCCGTGCCTCGAAGATTAATCCCATAGGAACAGTTTCATCAGCTTTGAAGCAGGTGATCACCTCTTCTTTCGGAGCACTAAATTCAGCAGGTTTACTCGCAAATTTATCATTTTTCCACTTCCCGATATGCTGGATACCGTCTTTATGGATGATACCGTCGTACTGTACAGCGATTCCGAATTTGAATTTACTTTCATCACCTTTTAAAGGTTCACCCATGTATACAAAATCGATTTCAGATCGCTGTTTAAAGGGGGTCATATCGTTCAAACCTACACCTGTTGCGGGATTAACCTTCACCAGAGGATCAATCTCCTTGGTCGTGGTAGCCACCATGAAGAAGAAGAGTAGCATGAATACGATGTCAGGTAAAGACGAAGTATTTATTGCCGGTGCTTCTCTTGAGCTGTCTTTTTTAAACTTTGACATACTTATCTTGTTGGTTTAACTTCAATGATTTTTAAAGGGAAAAGCGATTCTATCAACTCCATGTATTTTTTGTACTCTCGCACTTTAGGAGTATCCTCAAGCAAATTTTGCTGGTAGTATTGACGCATTTCAGAATAAGAAATGTTAAACAACTCCTTCGCCTCTTTATTTCGCAATTCTGTCACCGCTTTTTCAACCTCCGACTGGACCGCCACGTAAGCGCTATAGTCCGTTTTGATAAACGATTCCAAACGAACGTGAGCCTGCAGTGCTATCTCAGGCATTTCACGTTTTCCGCTGAATTTCGTATAGAGTTCTATAAGTTCTATTTTCTTATTCCACTCATTGATTTCATTGGTTGTTTGCTCAATCATCTTCTCAATTCTTTCGGTCATTTCAGGTTGCTTTTCATATATTTCTATACGATCGTAAGCTTCCTTTAAACGTTGTTGGAACATGGCTTTTGTACCGAAAGCGTAATATGGATAATTAAGTGCTCTGTCTTCTTTCTTATCGCGGTTTACCAAATAGAAGTGCTTGATACGTCCATTAAGACTTTCAATATCTTCCGGTTTGATAATGGAATCCCGAGCTTGAATTTGTTGTTTACTGTTAATACTTATTTTGTAAATATTCTTTGGTTGAACAACTACAGGTTCCTGTTGAACAATCTTCTTGGGAATGGTTCTGATATATGCAAGATCTTTATCCATTGTTGTTGTAACAAGGAAGAAGATCAGCAATAGGAAGGCGATGTCCGCCATCGAACCTGCGTTTATTTCGGGTGCCTGTCGCTTTGCCATTCTTAATTCTTTCTAATTAATTTTACAATTGGGCCCATGAATAGTGCCAGCGCCGCGCTCAATATAAGCGCCACTAGTGTAGTGATAATTCCGGCGTGTGTAAAATCAAGGACACTTTGTTCAACCATGTACTGTTCTCCTAATTTCAAGGATTCGTTGGTATCCGGTGATCCGATAGAATAAAGGATGAAAAAGAATGCTCCCGCCACGATTATTCCAAGAACTGACTTGATTGCCGTTGCCGGACGTGTGATCAGCATAACAACGAAAAAGAAGACCATTAGGGCGGCACATGCAATTAATGAAAAATAAGCAAGGAAAAGAACCACGTTAAATTCCGTACTTTCTTTAAAGGCATTCTGCACCTCTTGAGCACTTTCGTTATTAACACCTTCCATCATAACCATTATACCAAAGATAAGAGTTGGAATAATGATGGCTAATCGGATGACGTTACCAATTATATTTAAAGTTTTCTCGCTAACCATTGTTTTGGTTTTAAGTGATGAATAAAATCTATCTTACTTAGTAGTAACCTTGTACTTAAGCATCATGTCGATTAACGAAATTGATGCGTTCTCCATCTCATTAACGATACCGTCAATCTTTGAGATAATGTAGTTGTAAAAGATTTGAAGGAAGATCGCAGCAATCAAACCGAAAACGGTTGTCAAAAGTGCTACCTTAATACCCCCTGCTACTGTGGTTGGAGAAACCTGTCCGTCAGTTACAATTTTATCAAAAGCCTGGATCATACCAATTACCGTTCCCATGAACCCAAGCATCGGTGCTAGTGCGATAAACAAAGTAATCCACGGCACTCCTTTTTCTAATAATCCCATCTGAACTCCACCGTAAGAAACCACTGATTTCTCAACAGACTCAATACCTTCGTCTACACGGTCAAGACCCTGATAGAAAATAGATGCAATTGGTCCGCGGGTGTTTCTGCAAAGTTCTTTAGCCTGCTCAACACCTCCACTTGCAAGAGCGTCTTCAACATCTCTCAAAAACTTCTTGGTGTTGATTGAAGAAAGGTTTAGATATACAACACGCTCAATACATAAAGCAAGACCGATAATAAGCGCGATCAATACAATCCCCATCCAGAATGCATCACCTTCAATGAATTTTTGTTTCAGCACTGAAGTGAAACCTTCGGGAGTTGATGAAGCTTCTTCTTCCTCTTTGGCTCCTTCCGTGGCAGCTACCACCTCTTCCTGATCTTCCAGTTGTGCGGGTTCATTTTGACCTTCCCCGGGTTGATCAACAGGGGTAACTAAGTTTTCTTCTTGTGTTTCCGGTTGGGTCTGAGACAAAACCGAGGTACTAAAGCCGAATGACAGCATTCCGGCAACTACTAAAGAACTAATTATTTTTTTCATGTTCCAAAGATTAAAATTTAATCGTTAAATAAAATTATTAAAAATTCAAAAATAAGCAAAAATTTACAAGTCCGTTTGCGGAGAGAGAGGGATTCGAACCCTCGGTTCCGATACAATCGGAACACTCGCTTTCCAGGCGAGCCAGTTCAGCCACTCCTGCACCTCTCCTTAGGACTTATTCCTTTTCGGTGGGCTAAAGTACAAAAAAATATTAATCTGAGTATGACAGAAAAATCTATCTTAATATTTAATTAATATTCTTTCGTTCATTTTCTGATATTTTATCCCTTGACTGACAAAACTGACAAAAAATGTTATCTCAACCACGAAAAAAGATTTCCGAACACCTGTTCGAATTAGTTCTTAGTAATCAAATCTCTCCGGCAAGGCTTTCTAAGAATTTTCCCCTGATTTCATTAGGGTCTTCATAATTTCCGAGTAAGAACATTATTTTGGTAATTGCTGCCTCGGTGGTCATATCACCTCCGCTGATCACTCCCAGTTTATTGAAAACGGTACTTGTCGCATATTTGCCCTGTTCAACGCTTCCTGTATAACATTGTGTAATGTTTATGACCAGTCCGCCTGAACCGATATACTTTTCGATCATCTGGTGAAACAATGAATTATTTGGTGCGTTTCCCGCTCCGAATGTTTCGAGGATAATCGCTTTAACGTTTTGATTGTCGAAGAGGCTTTCGTAAACAGTGGTTGAAAAACCGGGAAAGATTTTCAACAGTGCAACGCGATCGTCCATCTTCCATTTATAATTAAGACTGTTCAGGGAGGGAGAAAGCGTGACGTTTTTGTTGTATTTGATATCCACCCCAGCTATTGCAAGTTCAGGATAGTTTGGAGAGAGAAAAGCTTCAAAGGCATTTGCCGAAACCTTTGTCGTCCGGTTACCTCTATATAAGGAATATTCAAAATATATAGCAACCTCTTTTATGTAGGGGGTTCCGGTTTTATCCTGCGAAGCCGCTATTTCAATTGAGGTAATCAGGTTTTCCTTGCCATCTGTTCTAATCTTGCCAATCGGCAACTGGGATCCAGTGAGTATTACTGGTTTTTGAATTCCCTGAAGCATGAAACTTAGTGCACTTGCTGTGTATGCCATGGTGTCTGAACCATGAAGGATTACAAATCCCTGATAATTTTCGTAATTATCCACGATGAGCTGGGCAATATCCTGCCAGATCATGGGATTCATATCGGATGAGTCAATAGGCATTCCTAACGAAACAGCTGTCAGTTCAGCATCTATTTTTGAGAGTTCAGGGATTTGATCACTCAGGTGATTGAAATCAAAGGCGCGTAAGACTCCGGTCTCAGGATCTTCAATCATCCCAATAGTGCCCCCGGTGTAAATCATCAGTACTTTCGATTTATCTGTATTATTCATTCAGTTGAAAAATTTCTAAAGCATTTTTTGTTGTGATTTGTCCAATTTCCGTTTTGCTTAGGCCGTATATGGAAGCCAGTTTTTCTGCAATTAAAGGGATATAAGAACTCTCGTTTCTTTTCCCCCTGTGTGGTGAGGGGGCGAGATAAGGTGCATCCGTTTCAAGTACCAGATAATCGGGTGAGACGTTTTTCAAAACCTTGTCTAAACCACTGTTTTTAAAAGTAACTACACCGCCTATTCCCAGTTTAAAACCTCCGTATTCCAGAATTTTTTGAGCCTGATTTTCCGTTCCGGTAAAACAATGGAAAATACCAAAAAGTGATTCATCATTTTCTTTATCAATGACTTCGAAAATTTCGTCAAAGGATTCACGACAGTGTATAACAATTGGTAAACTTTCCTCTTTAGCCCAACGGATTTGTTCCGTGAAAGCAGCAGTCTGTTCTTTTTTGAGACTTTTATCCCAATAAAGATCAATCCCGATTTCACCGATAGCGATGTGTTTCCCTTTCAAAAAACGGGTTTTAGCCGTTGCTAGCTGGTCCTCCCAGTTTTCTTTTACATCGCACGGATGTATTCCCATCATGGAGTAACAAACTTCCGGAAATTGCTTTGTGAGACTTTCCATGCCGTCGATAGAATCCAGATTAATATTGGGTAATAAAATTTTTTGTACCCCCTGATCAATTGCTCTTTGAATCATTTCAGTTCTGTCGTCATCAAACTGATCAGCATAAAGATGAGCATGTGTATCAATATAGGTCATGAATTAAGTTTTTCTTAGTCTTTTATAGATGCGTATGGCGATCATTAAGATAATTGCCACAGCAAAGAATCCAACGGTACCTTTTAACCAGTTGATCCCGTCCTTCATGACCGCAAGGAAAATAATGGAGACCAACGCGAGAGTAGCTACCTCGTTCCAAACACGAAGTCCGGTTGAACTCCAGTTGAATTTGTTCCGTTGGAGGTCCAAAAGAATTTTCTGACAGACAAAATGGTAAACAAGCAACAAACCAACAAAAGCCAGTTTAATATGCATCCACGGCATTTTTAACAGGTATGGGTTAATCGTTAACATCCAGACCCCGAAAGTTGCCGTTAAAATCATTGCAGGAGTTGTAATAATCCACCAGAGTTTTCTTTCCATGATTTTAAACTGCCCGGAAAGAATTTCCTTTTCACTTTCAGGTTTTTGTTGTGCTTCTGTATGATAAATAAATAAACGAACAATGTAAAACAGGCCTGCAAACCAGCTGACCATGAAAATGAGATGCAAGGATTTGATAACCGCGTATTCCATAATGATTTGCAAATTTAAACGGATTAAAAGACTTATGGTTATGATAGCTGTCTGAATGTATTACTTTTGTAAAAAAAAGTACTCATGACAAAGAAAAAACCATCCGATACCTTGACCGTCTCAACAAATGTTGTTCTCCCCAACGATACCAATCCGCACGGGAATCTTTTCGGGGGTAAATTACTTGCATGGATGGACGTTACTGCTGCAGTAGCGGCTCAAAGGCATTGCAGAAGGGTGGTTGTAACCGCATCTGTTAATAATGTTTCGTTTGGTAAACCGATCAAAGAGTCATCAATCGTTACCTTGGAAGCGAAAGTTTCCCGCGCTTTCAATAGCTCCATGGAAGTTTTTATTGATGTATATGTTGAGAATCAGGTTTCCGGAAAGCGCGTGAAAAGAAATGAAGCCATTTATACGTTCGTGGCCGTGGATCAGAACGGGGGACCGATCAGTGTACCGGAGTTAGTTCCGGAAACAGAAGAGGAAAAGGAGCGGTATGATGGTGCGTTGCGAAGAAAGCAGTTGAGTTTAATTCTTGCCGGAAAAATGAGGCCGACAGACGCCACTGAGCTGAAGGCCCTATTCCTGGAGTAATTCTTTCTCGGGGCTTGAGGTTATAAGACTCTTCGACCTCTTTTAACATTCCTTTTATTTTTAAGTCTTTGAAAGGGCCGATTTTTGTGGAGCACTAAGCATCCATGTTCGGCTGTGAAAAACTTCGTGAAATCCGGATTATTTTTTACGCTTCTCTCAGTAAATTTGCCTTATGTTGAAATTCTGTTTTTTTATTCTGATAGTTTTATTTTCTCTCGCAGGGAATTCTCAACCTGCAGACAGCTTAGTCAATGTTGAAAATTTTGCCAGACAGCGCTATCTCGATTCTCTTTTTTCAATGGGTAGAGCCTCTGAGTTTTCTCCGATTTATTTTAAGGAAAGATACAACGAAATTGATCTTATGTACAAGATCACCGATAATTACGGGGAAGGCTTTGATTCATTGTATGGTACACGAAACCTGAGACCCATTCTTCATGGTGTTGCCTACCGCGGAGGGGCAAATAATTATTTTCATAAAACAAACAAAAGAAATAATCATAACCCCTTGCCCGATGACGGAATTAGAAACTTATGTGCAGAGGGTTTTTCAGCTTCCGTATATCTTTATCGTGAGAATTTTGAAACAGCTCCACCGAAAGACACCTGTGCATGTGTAAAAGGTGGCTGGAACGATCTGTCGTATTATCAGTTCGATTACTTCGATGAGAAACATATATACGAAGCTTTAAAACTGGTTTATGAATCTGCTATAAATGACAGTGTGGGTCCCGTTTATCTGCACTGCTGGAACGGTTGGCATGCTTCAGGATTACTTGCAGCTTTAACTTTACGACAGTTTTGCGGTTACGATAAATGGGAGGCAATCAATTACTGGGACCTTGGCACTGACGGAGCGAATAACTCTCCCCGGTACCAGAAAATCAGGGAAATGATTAAGGATTTTGAGCCTTACGAAGAGTTCAGAATCTCGGATTCACTCGGAAATGCTATTTGTCCGCCAATGCCACAAATTATTGATTCATCAGAGCTGTATGTAGATATTGAACATCTCGTTTATGTTCCCGAAAGCATTCCGGTTGGATTTTCGATTGTATTGCATAATGTCCGTTTCGGATCCGGTCAAAATACTTTTTCGAATCCGTCTTCTAATCCTGATCTTCAGAATTTATTAAAGGCTCTCGAAGAACAACCTGAATTGAAAGTTGAAATAGGTGGCTACACCGACAATGTTGGTTCAGTATCGAAAAACACCCAGCTTTCCGCTTCACGAGCAAAGTTTGTGTATGATTTTCTGATAAAAAATGGTATAAGTGAAGAAAGGATTACATTTAAGGGGTATGGACCGCAAAGACCGCTTTATAGCAACAGATATAGTTCAACAAGAGAAGGTAACAGAAGAATTGAGATTAAAATTCTGGAGAAAGCTAAAGAGGACTATAGCAAACTGATAGAAGAGGTTAATTTTTCTACTGATGACAGCGGTGAAAAACAGGACTCCAACAAAATCCTGGATGACCTTATAAATGGGAAGCAAACTCCCAGTCAGGGAACGGAATATATCATCGCATCAATTGATTATGAACCCAACATGGTAAAGGTGCCGAATGCGGCAATGAATGAGCTGAATCAATTAGCATCTTTCTTGGAGCAGAATAGAAACCTACACATAGAGATACAAGGTCATTCCGACAGGTCCGGGTTGGAAGACCTGAACGAGCTTTTATCTGAACAACGTGCAGAAGCGGTTTATAATTATTTGATAGAACAAGGTGTTTCTGATAACCAACTTTCATTTAAAGGGTATGGTTCTGAAAAACCTATAATGTCAAATAAATACCAGTACGGTAAAGACGCAAACAGAAGGATCTCTGTAGTGGTAATAAAAAAATAGCAGCGCCTTGGCACTGCTATTCAATTCGTAAAAACCACGATTAAGGAATCTTATTTTTTGATAAATTTTCTCGTGATTAATTCCTTCTCTCCGCGGAAAGTAATGAAATAGACACCTCGTTTAAATTTGCTAACGTCTATTTTATCGGTTGGAGATAATTTTTCGTAAACGGTCTTTCCAGTGACATCAACGATTCTTATTGAAGAATAACCAGGCCCTGAAATATGCAGGAGATCTTCAGCAGGGTTTGGGTAAACAGAAAATTCAGTGGTTATTTCATTGTCAGAAAGTCCTACAGAACATCCCGAGCTGCAGTTTGTCACGGTAGGTTCAATATTTCCTGAATTAAAATCAAAGTGAGAAACGCTTGTATTATCACAAATATCCAGCGTACCTTTTACTTCTCCAAAATTCGAACTTGCATTAGCTATACAGAATATTCCTGATCCCCGCAGCGTATCCACATTGGAAAAATCGTTTGCGACTTCAAAGAGACCGTCATTAATGATCACAGCAGTATCAGCATTGTTGCTGTTTAATAAACTATTCTGAATCCGGACATCTCTTCCTGTGGCAAGATAAAATCTGCCTGAATTATAGAAATCTCCCGATACAAGCATATAAGACGAACCAGTTATGTTGGTTTCACCTGTGTTTGCGAAAGCTATAACCTGAATGTTCCCGGCGCTTGAATTCAGGGTTCCTGTATTAAGCATTGAATCTGCAGCAATATAACCTGAATTATCTATCATTCCTTCATTTAGAAATAAACCGTGGCTGTATGAACCCTCGTTCATAAACATGCCTTGAATATACGTGCTGTCAACATCTTGAACGACAGCATGGTTCATGAATGTTGAACCGTTACCCACCCACAAAGCTGTATCCAGACTAAGGGTACTATGATTATGTCCTTCAGCTCCGTTGGTAAAAGCGATGTTGGTAAGTTCTGTTAAACCGTGGTTTGTAAATGTTGATCCTCCGTCAAAAAGAACAGTTCTATGTTGAGCATCTTCTATGAACGAAGCTCCCATACTGACTGTAATCGATCCGTTTCCGTTGGATATCCAATCGGCGTTCATTTGAACATCATGATTGATTGTTACATTATCGCCCGGCATTGGAATACAGGTGCAGTCCCATATGAAAGGATTCGTTGCCTGACCGTCGGCAACCGAGGTGATGGTATTTTGTGCAGTTGCACTGACAGTAACGCCGGTTAATAAAATAAGTAGGTACAAGTATTTCATAATAATAGTTTTAGATTTCTGTAAATATAAAATGAAAATAATAATTTTTTATAGCTTTTAACAAAACAATAAGAACTATCTCTCTTTGGTTCGTATAGAAACATCTTGATTCATTTGCTTGTTATGAAAACATTCGTTAAGTTTGAATGTTAACAATTAATAATTTAAAAATCTTTGATTTATGAAAAAAATGCTATTTAGTTTAATGGCTTTTGTACCAATCATGTACACGAGTCATTCACGAGCGCAGTGTACTCCGGTTGCGCCGTATTCTGAAAATTTTGACGGTGCTTCCTGGGTATCCGGTACGGGGGCCTCGAATTCCGGGGATGCGATAGATCCGTGCTGGACTAGAAACCCTGCCTCGGGGTATTTCTTCGGAACAAGAACAGGTACAACATCATCTACCAGTACCGGTCCCAGCGGGGATTTTACCGGGGGTGGTAAATATGTTTTCACCGAAGGAAGTAATGGAACATCCGGTAACGTTGCAACTATAACGTCACCTGCAATAGACTTGTCGGCCCTAACTATCCCGTACCTTACTTTTTATTACCACATGTATGGTACGAATATTACTCAGTTGGACGTCGAAGTCTCTGCCGATGGTGGAACAACATGGACCAATGAAGGCTCCATTGTTGGCCAGCAGCAAACTGCTTCAGCAGATCCTTGGGCGGAATATAACATCGTTTTATCTGGTTATGCAGGTCAAACGGTTTTAGTTAGATTCTCGACAGCCAGAGGAACAAGTTTCAATTGTGATGTTTCAATTGATGAATTTTCAATTGTCGAACAACCATCATGTTTGAAACCAATTAATTTAATGGTTTCAAACATTACGGCTTCAAGTATTGATTTGTCTTGGACTTCTCAGGGCACCGAAACAATGTGGAACATCGAATACGGTCCGTCAGGATTTACTCAAGGTACAGGAACTACGTTATCTACAGTAAACAATCCTGAAACGATTGGAGGTCTAACAGGAGCTACTAGTTATGATTTTTATGTACAGGCTGATTGTGGCGGTGGTGATTTAAGTGTATGGCAGGGACCTGTTTCTGCATTTACAAGTTGTCCTCCGACATTTCCTACGCCCTATACCGAGAATTTCGATGGTATAGAATGGGTTTCAGGAACAGGAGGCTCGAATACGGGTGATGCGATCAGTGCTTGCTGGACACGTAATCCGTCTTCAGGGTTCTTCTTCGGAACCAGAACTGGTACTACTTCTTCTGGGTCAACCGGTCCTTCAGGAGATTTTAACGGAGGAGGGAAATATGTTTTTTCTGAAGCTTCAAACGGTACTACCGGAGATCTTGCAACAATCACATCTCCATCTTTGGATTTAAGCTTTTTAACAAGCCCTTATCTCAGGTTTTATTACCACATGTATGGAGCAGATATTACTTCTTTAGAAATAGAGGTCTCAAATGACGGTGGAACTACATGGAACAACGAAGGATCAATAATTGGTCAGCAGCAAACATCAAACGGTGCAGCTTGGCTTGAATTCACTTCTGTACTTTCGGCTTATGCAGGTCAAACAATACAGGTTAGGTTTTCAACCACGAGAGGAGGTAGTTTCAACGGAGATGTATCGATAGATCAGTTTTCTGTCGTGGAGGCGCCAACTTGTCCGCCACCATCTAGTTTGATGGCTACTATGATTACAGATACAGAGGTAACGCTATCATGGACAGCCGGGGGAACCGAAACAATGTGGAACATTGAATACGGACCTGCTGGTTTTTCTCAGGGTACAGGTACTTTCTTGCCGGTAACTACAAATCCTTACACAGTAACGGGGCTTACTCCACAAACTGGGTATAGCTTCTATCTGCAGGCAGATTGTGGTGGTGGAGATGAAAGTACTTGGATTGGTCCAATTAATATAACTACCCAATGTGCTGCTTTCACAGCGCCATTTTTGGAATCATTTGATATTGGATCACTTCCTGCGTGTTGGACGAATTCATCATCGAATCCGGTGAATAACGGATTATGGGAGTTCACGGGTAATCCCGATTACGGTGCAGCGAGCAATGGTAGGCCTGCAGGTACCTTTACTTGGTCCGACGGATCATCTCCTGCCGTAGCCGATGTAACATTGACTTCACCTTTGATTGATGTATCGCCTTTAACGATACCAACACTGAAGTTCCAATGGTTTAGTAACAACATCGACAACCCTGGAGATAACGTTCCTTTGATTGTTGATGTAAATAATGGTACTGGTTGGGCCAATCTTATTACTGTATCCGGAGATAATCCGAACTGGCAGGAGGAGGAAATAACTCTGGCGGCGTATATTGGTCAGACTATTCAGATACGTTTTATTACGGATCAGACGGCAACTTCAGGGTCCGCGTTTTATAATGATATACTTTTGGATAGTGTTCAGGTTCTTGAAGGACCAACATGTCCAAAACCTACCCCAGTAGTTGTTTCAAATATAACATCAACTCAGGCAGATATCGATTGGACTCCCGGATATTTAGAGACGGAATGGGTCGTTGAATACGACACCGCAGGATTTACTCTAGGTACCGGTAATGAAATCGTTACAACGAACCTTACTGAAACATTGTTAGGTTTACTTCCAAATACACTGTATGATGTATATGTTCGCGCAATTTGTGCTCCGGGTGATACTTCTGCTTACAGAGGTCCTTCAACCTTCAGAACAGAATGTGCGACTTTCGCAGCCATAGGTTTCTGTGAGTCATTTGACAGCGGATCTCAGACAGAATCATGCTGGACAGTACTCGATGAAAATGGTGACGGTGAGGCGTGGAATACAAATTACACCTTTAATACGAACACAGGAGATCAGGTTGCGATTATGTACACGGATTTCAATGCTGGTGCAAACGATGATTGGTTGATCTCACCCCAAATGACCTTAACAGGTAATGAGGTAATGAACTTCTTCTACAGAGTTCAGAGTTCAAATGAACCAAATGATTTCGAATTACTTCTGTCAACAACCGGTATAAACCCGGCTGATTTTCAGGATACACTGATGTATTTAGCGAGTTATGATAATACGACCTATATGGATACAACAGTAGATCTGTCTGCATTTACAGGAGATGTATACATAGCATTTCATGTGCCTGCAGGAGGACTGGATGGATGGAGACTTTACATCGATGACGTATGTTTTGATGTTTGTATTCCTACACCGGGTCAAGATGGAGCTGAAGACGTTTGTAGACTGGATGGACAGTTTGACCTGAACTCTGCGATCGTGCGAGGGCAAATGAATGGAAACTGGGTATTCCCTGGTAACCAGTCGTTAATTGTGAATGATTCGTTATTGAACGTTTCTATTCTTCCATCTGGAACTTACGATGTTTATTATATAGTTCCTGGAGGATGTCAGGATGATACTACAACGGCTACTGTAAATATTTTCCCTCCATCATCGGCAGGGCAAAACGGTAACTTGACGGTGTGTCTTAATGAACCTATCAACTTGTTTGATGGTTTAACAGGTAACGTTGATCTGGGTGGTACATGGTACGATCCGGCCAACAATCCTTTACCGAATTCACAACCTACGGCAGCTAATATACCTGGAAGTTACAATTACGATTATATAACCAGTAACGGGGTATGTCCAGCGGATACAGCTTTAGTTGTTGTGAACGTAGACGGAGGATGTAACTATCTCTCCTTGGGTGAGGAAAAACTGGCCGAGCTGTCTGTTTATCCAAATCCGGCTACAAGTGTTCTAAATATTGTGAACCCTTCAAACTCTGAATCTCTTCGAATTGAGATCGTTGATATGAATGGTAGAATAGTACTGAAAGATGCTAAGTCTCTGGCAAATGCGACTGAGGCGACGATTTCAGTAGAACACCTTGAAAAAGGAATGTACACGCTTCGAATCTTCAATGAAGAAGGTAACAGAACCTTTAAAATTGTGAAGCAATAAGACATAAAATCAGATGATTTTGAACGCTCTCCTCAACTGAGGAGGGCGTTTTTTTATTTATTAATAATATCAAAGGATTTTAGAACTGCTGATTTAGTTGTAATGTAGTAAGATGCTTTTTTAGATAATCAGTGAAATCAGTAATCTTTAAAGGCAAGGCTCTTTTTAATCTAAACCGTTATTAAACAAATGCTATCGGATTTATGGGGGAAGTATCAATTTCTTTGTTTGGTAGGTGATAGTCATTTCAACTTCATTCCCATGTTCTCCCTAAATTCACCTGAATAAGATATTCTCATGAATATAAAAGGTTAACTGATCACTTATTTACTATTCTTATTCAATCATCTTTAGGTATGTAAACCGGTTTTTCTAACCCGATCAGTTATAGTGTCATCTCACCCTGGATCTCATTGAGACTATCATAGACTTTAATCGAAAGAAGGCAGGGTTCTTTATACCATAAAAAAAGCCCCAATATTCATTTGAGGCTGTTCCGTTCTAAAAAACTTTCTAAGCTTAACGCAATAATATTATATGACCGGTTTTCATATACCGTTTATCTGTCTGATTTTCTTTGAATTCCATTTTCCAAACATAGGTCCCTGTCGGAGCTTCCTTACCGTTAGCCCCTCCGTAGAATCCGTTCCATCCGATCTGGTGATCATAAGACTCAAAAACCAGTTCTCCCCAACGGTTGTATATCAACAACTTAAAATCATTTGGAATAAACCCATCCGGGAATATTATTTTCCAGTTTTGATTGAATTCATCTCCATCAGGTGTAAATGAGTTAGGTGCAAAATATATTATGCGATCATCCATATTGATGAAGACTTCCACAGAATCTCTACAGCCTTCTTCAGTAATAGCAAGGAGAGTTACTAAATAGTCGCCTGCAATCGCGGGGAACTCAATCTCCGGATTCTGTTCAACGGAGGTTTCAAAGGTCCCGAAACTCCAGAAAATTGAATCTTCGAACTGGGATGTATTCGTAAACTGTACTTCAGTCTCTATTACATCGAGATATTCCGGACTGTACTCAAAGGATGCTTCGGGATTATGGTATACGGTCAAATAATCAGCGAGGAGGAGGTTATTTGTACAACCCTGATCACTGATCACTTCTAATTCTACATCGTACATACGAGTGCTTCCTGAATTGTTTTCAATACAATCTGAATAAGAAAAATCAGGACCTTGCTGGACGAGTTCTCCGTCAACATACCAGTTATATGATGCTAAAGAAGATGGGGCATCAATCGTTGAATTTGAATTTAATGTGAAGCACAGCGGAGAACATGCTATAGTCGTGTCATCAGTTAGGCTAACCACCGGTCTTGGATAAACGACTGTTTGAATTGTCTGAGAATCTACACAGCCATTGTTCGTTGTTGCGGTTAACTCCACATCAAAGGTGCCCGGTGACGAATAGGTATGGGTAGGGTTCTCATCAGAGGAACTGTTGCCGTCGCCAAAACTCCATAGGTATCCTATTATACTGTTATTTGAATTCTGATTACTCACCGAAGTATTATTTTGGAAGACTGATTCTTCATTCAAACATACGTCATTTACGACGAAATCCACGGAGGGCAGAGGGTAAACCACCGTTTGCGTTTGAGCGGTGTCAGTACATCCGTAATTCGTAACAACAACGAGCTCTACATCATACACATTTTCACTGTCATATTGATGAACGGGGTTTTGCTGAGAAGAAGTAGAACCATCTCCAAAATGCCATTCCCAGGTATCTATGTTGTTCCCACCATTGTTGTCGAGAAAAGTGTTATCTGTAAAGCTTGTTTGGTTCATTAAACAAACGCTATCCACGATTATTCCTGCCACCGGTTGATTGTATACGGTGAGGGTCGCAGTGTCTTCGGCAGTACATCCGTTCAACGAATAATGCACTATGTAATCTGTTGTAATATTCGGGCTTAAATTATCGAGGGAACTGTTCGTTGATCCATCTATTTCCCAGTAATAGGTGCCACCTGAAGGTGAGGTAACGGTAGTGATATCAACAGTTTCACCCTGACATAAAGAAAGGTCGGAGGCAGTAATAGTAGGTACGGGATTCACGGTAATGCACACCGTATTTGAATAGGATGGAGTTCCGCAATTTCCAACTTTTACCCTGAAGCATTTAAGGGTATTTGTAATGGGCGGAGAAGTAATATTATCTGCAGTAGCTCCCAAAATATCGGTCCATGGCCCACCCGAATTTGGAGCAGACTGCCACTGAATTTGGGCAGTGGGATCATAACCGTTAAGAGAAAGTTGCACCGTTTCTCCGGAACAAACTGCGCTGAGGTCAGCGCTTGCTGTTCCAGGGGTTGGTGAGGGAATAACATAAATCGTTTTCGAAGCCGTTGTTGTTAAACCGCTACAAATCTCAGTGATACTTACCGTAAAAACGGAATCTTGTGTTGGGCATACATTGATTTGTGGATTACCTGAACCTGTACTCCATGAATAGGAGGGGACTAGACCACATCCTCCTGTAACACTCCCTTGCAGCACAATACATTCTCCCGCACAGACGGTATCTCTGATGGAATTAATGGTTCCGGAAATTGGTGTTGGAACCCCCGGGACGTTGAAATTAAAAGGAGTGGACCAAGCGCCCACTTGTCCGTTATGGTTCTCCCTGAACCTGACTTGATAGTTGCCGGGGCATAGAGTTCCAAAAGATATGGTGGTTGTTGGATAGGCTTGCAACACACAATTCGGTTTTTGCATTTGTTGAGATTGAAAAAACGGATATGTGAAAAGGGGGCCATAAAATCCGGGATTAAATGGAGCGGGATTAAACGGCTCACCAACACAACGAATCTCAATGTCCAACCAATAAGCTGAATTGTTGCATCCTGATCCACAGGTTGCAGGGTCCGATGAAGCATTTATCTGTATTCCCGTAGCCTGAACCGTAACGGAGGGGTTTACTAACGCTAAGGCATGGCAGGCTTTAGCCGAGTTTCCCATAGAAATTCCAAGCGCAGCAAACAAGAATAAAACGCTGAATCGAAAAATTATCGAACGAAGAATAGTCTTATTTTTCATTAAAAAGGACATAAATTTTTATCGAGATATCTGAAATGTTTAAATGATTCAATGAGTATTATCAAATATCAAAGGTTTGTAAGTATAAGTTTAAACGTATAAACAACGTTTTAGTTGCTTTTATTTCTTGCTGTAATACGTAAATTTAACTAAAATTACACAATAACACATAATTAGTTATACATTGACGGGAATTAAAACATTGTTAAGAAAATTTAAAGCACCCTGAATATTTTTAACATTGGAGAATATCAACCGAAGTTTATTGTTTTTTTCGTTCATATGAACATTTTTAGGATTCGTTTGAATATAATCCAAAACCTGAGTGAATATAGGGCTTTGAAAATAAGAGTGTTCAGGATTAGAGATGAAATAACCGATCATTTTCCCCGACTTAATGACGAGCTTGGTAAAACCGATCTCTTGTGCTTTCCATCTCAACTCCATTGATTGCATAAGCTCTTCCACAACGGCAGGAATGGGACCAAAGCGATCTCTCAGATGTGCGGCAAATGTTTTCAGTTGCTCCGGACTTTCCAGATTGTCCAGATCTTGATATAATGCAAGTCTTTCTGAAACGTTGTTTACATAATCATCGGGAATCCGGATCTCCATATCAGTCTCAAGAATGCAGTCTTGAACATACTGTTGAAATTTATCCGTAGTTCGGTTGTCAAATACCTCTTTAAATTCGGATTCACGCAACTCCTGAATGGCCTCATTCAGTATTTTTTGATACATTTCAAAACCTATATCAGCAATAAAGCCACTTTGTTCTCCACCCAATAAGTTACCTGCTCCCCGAATATCTAGATCTTTCATTGCGATATTAAATCCAGCACCGAGATCAGAGAACTGCACCAACGCATTAAGTCTCTTCTTAGCTTCAGAGGTAAGCATGTTATACCTCGGAGCGATGAGGTAGCAAAATCCCTTCTTGGTTGATCGGCCAACCCGACCACGCAACTGATGGAGATCACTGAGTCCGAAATTATTTGCATTGTTGATTATAATCGTATTCGCATTGGAAATATCAATGCCCGATTCGATAATTGTGGTTGCAAGGAGTACATCGGATTCGTGTTCAATGAAATCCATCATTATCTTTTCCAATTTTTTTCCGTCCATTTGGCCATGACCTACTGCTACTCGAATTCCGGGACACAGGCGTTGTATCATGCCTGCTACCTCCTGAATGTTTTCCAATCTGTTGTGTACAAAATATACTTGGCCTCCCCGACTGACCTCGTAGGAAATCGCATCGCGAATTATTTCCTCATTGAATTCGATAACCTCTGTAAGCACCGGCTGCCTGTTCGGAGGAGGAGTATTGATGATGCTAAGGTCTCTTGCGCCCATCAAAGAAAACTGAAGCGTTCTAGGAATTGGCGTTGCAGTTAGAGTCAATGTGTCAACTGTAGCTTTGAGCGTTTTGAGTTTGTCTTTTACGGAAACACCAAATTTCTGTTCCTCATCGATAATTATCAGGCCGAGATCTTTAAACTTTACGTTCTTTCCAACAATTTTATGTGTTCCTACGAGAATATCGATTTTACCGTTTTCAAGATCTTTGAGAGTTTCGGTAACTTTTTGAGAAGATTTAAAGCGATTAATGTAATCAACCCGAACAGGAAAATCTTTTAGTCTGTCGCGAAAGGTTCTGTAATGCTGCAGAGACAATATCGTCGTGGGTACTAGTATAGCCACCTGTTTACCATCTGTTGCCGCTTTGAATGCAGCCCGAATGGCAATCTCGGTTTTACCGAAACCTACATCCCCGCATATCAGCCTGTCCATAGGAGTATCTTTCTCCATGTCTTCTTTTACAGCTTCTGTTGCTTTTATCTGATCGGGGGTGTCTTCGTAGATGAAAGAAGCCTCAAGTTCGTTTTGCAGATAAGTATCGGGAGTAAAAGCATATCCCGGCTGACTCTTTCTTTTGGCATATAACTGAATAAGATCAAATGCAATCTCCTTGATTTTTTTCTTGGTCTTATTTTTAAGTTTCGTCCAGGTTTGAGTTCCCAGCTTGTTCATGGTAGGTGCCGTACCTTCTTTTCCAGTGAATTTAGAAATGCGATGAAGAGAGTGAATGGATACGTACAGCACATCGTTATCCTTATAAATCAGTCGGATCGCCTCTTGTGGTTTTCCGTTAACATCAATGGTCTGCAAACCACTAAATTGACCAACACCGTGATCGATATGGGTAACGTAATCTCCTTTTTGAAGGTTATAGATTTCTTTTAAAGTTAAAGCCTGCTTGGCCTGTCGGAATCCCTCCTTTAACCTGAAGCGATGGTATCTTTCGAATATTTGGTGATCTGTATAACATACCAGGTTGAGATCTTTTGAGATAAACCCTTCCTGAAGAGCCGCGTTGATAGATGTAAATTCCACATCAGCACCGATATCCTTAAAAATATCGTGCAAGCGTTCAATTTGTTTTGGCTGATTGGAAAAGATCAGATTTAAAAAGTTATTTTTCTTTCTTTCCCTGAGATTGGCAGTTAACAATTCAAAGTTCTTATTGAAAGCGGGTTGCGGAAGCAAATTAAACTGCATTGTCTCGGCCTCCACAGTGGAAAGATCCTGTCCGAATTCCACCCTTGAAAAATGTTCAAGCTGACGTTTCCAGTCCGAAGGATGTAAAAAAAGATCCGATGGAAGACTCCTTGACACTGCACTTTCAGGCAAGGCCTCATAAATTTTTACTGCTTTGTTGTATTCTTTGTCAAGTTGAGATTCAATTTCTTTCAGTGAACTTACCCATAAGGTTGATTGAACTCCCAGAAATTTCAGAAAAGAGCCGTTTTCTTCTTTCTTCAAAGAATGTTGAACATTCGGTACAATGTGGAAAAATTCATGTTTTCGAACAGACAACTGTGTGATCGGGTCAAAAGTCCGTATTGAATCCACTTCATCCCCAAAAAACTCCAGTCTAAAAGGTTCATCACTCGAATAAGAAAAGACATCCATAATCCCACCACGAACGGCAAACTGACCGGGTTCATAAACAAAATCGACTATGTTGAATTTGTATTCAAGCAAAAGTTCAGTTAAAAAATCTATGCTGTATTCCTTACCCTGTTCTACTTTAAAAGTTTGAGACTGAAGACGCTGTTTGGTGGGAACCAGTTCGAAAAGAGCCTCCGGATAAGTGACGATCCATGTGTTTGCAGATTTAGCAATTTTATCTAAAGTTTCAGCCCTGCTCACCACATTGGCATTGTCTGTTTCCTCAATCTGATAGGGGGTTTTATATGAAGCGGGATAAAATACGATTCTGTTATCCTCCGGGTACAAACCCTGCAGGTCATTAAGGAAATACGCAGCGTCTTCTTTGTCCTGTAAAATAAACAAATGATGATTAGGAACCTGCTCACATACGGCCGCAGAGATTAAAGACCGCCCCGAACCTACAATTCCTTTCCACTGAACACGGGCTTTATCATACTGAAGTTTATCAACGGTATCTGAAACTCCTCTTAAGCTTTTAAATAATTCTCTTACTTCTTTAATTTTCATTCAAACGGCAAATGCGAATTTACTTTTGCAAAGATAGGACTTAGATTGTAGATTTCCGTGGGTATTCCTGCCAAGAGCTGTTAAATATCCATGAATGTTAAATAAAAAACTCCAACCGAAGCACGGTTGGAGTTTTCTGATCTTAGGATCATTTATAATTTCAGAAGTAGTCTTATCCAGTAATGTCTGCCTGCCTGAGGATAATAGAAATTTTCCTGGGTTCTTTCCCCTGCAACAAGGTAACTGAATGTATATCCGTTGTTTTCATACATTTCATCGAAAATATTGTTTGCTCTTAAACCGATAACTATTTCCTTGAAAAGAATGTCACGGATAGTATAAGAAATATTCAGGTGAGCAATATAATAAGGATCAAGTGCTCTTGATTCATTCGATGTATTATCCAGGTATTGTTTTCCCACGTATTTGTTGAGCAATGAAATTTGCAAATCCTTAATAGGTTCGTAATTGATATTGACCCCACCAATAACTGAAGGTGAGAAGGCCAGATCTGTTGTCCCATGATTGATGGCCTCCTGACCGATGTAGTTGAATGACGCGTCGTAGGCATCAACATATTCGGTGAAATTTTCAATTTTATTTTGACTCAAAGCTAAGTTACCTGTTAATCCGAGATTCTTCAGAATTTGGTATCCTCCTTCAAATTCTACACCCATTCGATAACTGTTTTCTACATTTGTTCGGGTATAACCCCCTACATCATTGATCTCCCCGGTCAGTACGAGTTGATTCTGATAATCCATGTGATAAACATTTGCATTCACAAATCCTTTTTTTCCTTCATAACGGTATCCTGCCTCAAGGTTATAGAGTGTTTCATGCTTTGGCCTGTTGGCCGGTGTACTTTCTCTAAAGTCCCTTCGAACAGGCTCTCTGTTGGCAACGGCATAAGAAGCATATACCGACTGTTTAGAATTTATTCGGTACGTCAGACCCGCTTTAGGGTTAACAAAATTGTATTTTACATTTTGTTCAAGGTCTACTATTTGGTTATCAACTTCATCTACACCCAGGAAGGTATAATCAATGTATCGCATTTGGATATCACCAAAAAAAGTGAATTTGTTTAATTGATAGGTTCCTTTGAGATAATTGCTGGCATCAATTTTTACAGAGCTGTTATCATAATACCTGTCTCCCATTTCATTATCCGGCATAAATTCAGCCCATATCACTTCGCCAAAATGATCGCCGTCGTATTTGTTCACAGCCCCGCCGAGCGTTAATTCTAAACCTTTCCCGGATTTATAGATCAGGTTATAGACACCACCATAAAAATGATTATCCAACCATCTTCTTCGTATGAGATCCATCCTTGTTAAGGTATCTCCTTCCACCACCAACGGATCATATCCGTAGGTTGAGAACCGATCATTTTCACGAAATTGCTCATAATACCCCCTGCCGTAAGTATAATGTGTAGCAAGGTTCATGTTGAGTTTATTGCTGAATTGGTGAGCAAAATGCAGCTGATAGTGATCTTGCTGATAGTTGTCAACCTCATTCTCATAGGTGTAAAAGTTATAGGTTCTTCCTGAGTTGAGTAAGTTTTCGGTTTCCTCCTGACTCAGGCCGTTTCGCATGGCATACGCGAGCATTTCATCAACATCACCTTCAATTCGACTCTCGGGGGTTCCGTACCAGGCCTGATAGGTTCTTTCTTTTCCGCTGAAAATATTTATACGCAACGTAGATTTTTCGCCGTGGTATGCTCCTGAGACATAAAAAGATTTCAAATCAGAAGAGGCTCTGTCAATGTATCCGTCTGAAACTACGCGCGACAATCGTGTATCCAATGTAAACTTGTTGTTAAGTAATCCCGTTCCTGCGCGCACCGAATTTCTTAAGGTATTGAAAGATCCTCCTGAATTATCGATTTCGGCATACGCCTTTTCATTTTGCTGATGGGTGCTGATGTTTATACTTGCACCGAATGCTCCTGAACCGTTGGATGAAGTACCAACACCTCTTTGCACCTGCATGCTTTCAACAGAAGAAGCAAAGTCAGGCATATTTACCCAAAATACACCCTGGGATTCCGGATCATTCAAAGGGATTCCGTTCACGGTCACGTTTGTCCGGGTAGGATCCACGCCTCGTATTCGAACCCCCGTATAACCTACACCTGCACCTGCATCGGAGGTTACCACCGTTGAGGGAGTAGACTGAAGTAAAAATGGTAGATCCTGACCGTAATTTTTTCGTTCGATCTCTTCCTCGTCAATATTTGTAAAGGTGGTCGGGGTCTTTTGATCGGCGCGTATCGCCTGAACCTCTATCCCTTCCTGCATGAAAATAGTGGACTTCAACTGAAAATCCACCTGAACGTTTTGATCCGTAATAACCACGGTTTTTTCCTCTTCTTTGTATCCGAAGTAACGTACTTTAAGGTCATACTTTCCGCTTTGCAGGTTTGTGATGGAGTACTTTCCGTATTTGTCGGTGGTTGTGCCTCGTTGCTGACCTTTAATGAGCACAACGGCTCCCGTCAAAGGTTCACCCTCATCGCCTTTTACAGTACCTGAAATCTGGAATTGCGCAACTGCGCTTGAAGACAGCAATAAGGCCGCTGCCAGGCTTTTTACAACATTTCTTGTTTTCATGTTTTTAAACATTTAACAAGAATAAGGGGCTAATTCTTGGAATTAAAAATTAATTAGAATTAACACTATTTATTTAAGTCATCTTCCCGCCGCAGGTCCTAACCTGATCCGGTTCAATGGGTATAATCTCAGTCATCAATTGTTTTGATGACACCCCTTAGAGACGGCACAAATGTAAGCAGATTATTGAAACCGCATGAAAAAGTGAAATAAAAAAAACGACAACCCTTGAAAAGGTCATCGTTCATTTTTAAACTAAAGTTGTAAGCTATTATTTTTTAGTCGCTGTAGTCGCTTTGGCGTATTCACGAATCTGACGCGCTATGTTTTCAAGAGAGATTTCTTTAGGACATTCAACTTCACAAGCGCCTGTATTCGAGCAGTTACCGAAGCCTTCCTTGTCCATTTGTTTTGTCATTTCGATCACGCGTTGTTTTGCTTCAACCTGCCCTTGGGGTAAAAGAGCAAATTGCGATATTTTCGCGGAAACGAATAAGCGAGCAGAACTGTTCTTACAAGCTGCTACACAGGCACCACATCCTATACAAGTAGCTGAGTCAAAAGCTGTATCGGCGTGCTCTTTTTGAACCGGAATGTTATTAGCGTCCTGTGTATTTCCCGAAGTATTCACCGAGATATATCCCCCGGCATGCTGAATGCGATCGAATGAACTTCGGTCTACTACAAGATCCTTGATTACAGGAAATGCTTTCGCTCTGAACGGTTCGATGTAAATTGTGTCTCCGTCTTTGAATTTACGCATGTGAAGCTGGCATGTGGCAATAGCGCGATCTGGTCCATGTGCACGTCCATTTATGAAAAGAGAACAAGATCCACAGATTCCTTCGCGGCAATCGTGATCGAAAGCAACAGGGATTTCACCCTTTTCAATCAGCTCATTGTTCAGTACATCAAGCATTTCGAGAAAAGACATGTCAGGAGAAATATCGCTGATGTTATAATCAACTATTTTCCCTTTTTCATCAGAATTCCTCTGTCTCCATATTTTAAGTTTCAAATTCATCTGTCTCAGTTTTGGTTATTCAGATTTTCGCCCAAGAAGGCTGAATCGTATATCGTCTATATTATTTATAACTTCTTGTTTTTAATTCGATGTTCTGGAACACGAGATCTTCCTTGTGTAATTTGGCTTCGCCCGGAGAACCAAGGTACTCCCATGCTGCGACGTACTTAAAGTTATCGTCATCTCTTTTGGCTTCACCATCTTCGGTTTGTGATTCTTCACGATAGTGTCCACCACAGGATTCATTTCTGTGAAGGGCATCCATTGCGAATAATTCACCCAATTCAAGGAAGTCAGCCACACGACCGGCTTTAGCTAATTCTTCATTCAATTCGTTTGCAGTTCCGGGAACTTTTACGTCTTTCCAGAATTCATCTCTTAAAGCCCTGATCTCTTCGATGGCAGATTTTAACCCTTCTTCATTTCTGGACATTCCGCACTTATTCCACATAATTTTTCCGAGCTTTTTATGGAAATAGTCAACAGAATGTGTTCCTTTATTATTGATAAAATAATCGAGGCGTTCCTTCACTTCTTTTTCTGCCTCATCGAATTCTTTGGTATCGGTTGGGATTTTTCCGGTTTTTATATCGTCAGCCAGATAGTCTCCTATTGTATAAGGAAGAACAAAATATCCGTCTGCCAAACCTTGCATCAGGGCTGATGCTCCTAGTCTGTTTGCACCGTGGTCTGAAAAGTTAGCCTCTCCAATTGCATATAATCCCGGAACAGTAGTCATCAGGTTATAATCTACCCAAATACCCCCCATGGTATAATGCACCGCAGGATAGATCATCATTGGGGTTTCGTAAGGATTTTGGTCCACAATTTTTTCATACATCTCGAAAAGGTTACCGTATTTATTGGCAACAATTTCCTGACCTAATTTCTTAACGAGGGCTTCGTTATTTTCATCCAGTCCTTTTGAATGAGCAGCTTCCTTACCATAACGAATGAAAGCAGAAGCAAAGTCAAGGTAAACGGCCTCACCGCTTTTTACAACACCGTAACCGGCATCACAACGTTCTTTTGCTGCTCTTGAAGCAACATCGCGAGGCACAAGGTTTCCAAATGCCGGATATCTTCTCTCCAGGTAATAATCCCTGTCTTCTTCTTTAATCTGAGTAGGCTTCAATTTGCCGTTTCGAATCGCTTCAGCATCTTCTTTCTTTTTAGGAACCCAAATTCGGCCATCGTTTCTTAGGGATTCAGACATCAAAGTCAGTTTGGACTGAAGATCACCTTTGACCGGAATACAAGTAGGATGGATTTGAGTAAAACACGGATTTGCGAAGAATGCACCTCTTTTATACATCTTCCATGCCGCAGATGCGTTACTACCCATTGCGTTGGTTGATAAAAAGAATACATTTCCATAACCACCCGAACCTACAACTACAGCGTGTGCACCGTGTCTTTCAATCTCACCGGTTACAAGATTTCGTGCGATAATCCCTCTTGCTTTTCCGTCCACGATCACAACGTCCATCATTTCGTGACGGTTGTACATTTGTATCTTGCCACGATTGATCTGACGGTTCATTGCAGCGTAGGCACCAAGCAACAACTGCTGTCCTGTCTGACCTTTGGCATAAAACGTTCTTGAAACAAGTACACCACCGAAAGATCGATTGTCAAGCAGTCCTCCGTATTCACGCGCAAAGGGTACACCCTGAGCAACACACTGATCAATGATATTTCCGGATACTTCGGCAAGTCGGTATACGTTGGACTCACGAGACCTGTAATCACCTCCTTTTACAGTATCATAAAATAGGCGGTAAATTGAATCCCCGTCACCTTGATAATTTTTTGCCGCATTGATTCCACCCTGAGCAGCTATCGAGTGCGCCCGGCGTGGAGAATCCTGAAAACAAAATGCCTTAACGTTATAACCCAGTTCTGCAAGGGAAGCGGCTGCCGATCCCCCGGCAAGGCCCGTTCCTATCACGATCACGTCAATTTTACGCTTGTTCGCCGGATTTACCAGATTAATATTGTTCTTATGGTTGGTCCACTTATCCTTGAGCGGGCCTTCAGGTATTTTCGCGTCTAAAGTTGCCATAATCTTCAAATTAATGTTGTAAGTATAAAACGATTGCCGTAATAATAAACCCTAATGGGACGACTATCGAGTAAATCACCCCGAATTTTTTCAATCCGTCAATGTATTTATTGTTTTGTCCGATAGACTGAAAGGCCGACCAGAATCCGTGAAGCAAATGCAGTGCAAGAAGTATAAATGCAACAACGTAAGCAGCAACACGGGCAGGATGCTCAAATTTATCTAAAAGTTCGTGATAATACCTGTTCGGATCTTCAGGATGCATTTCAATGTACTTATAGTTCATTTCAGGCAACCAGAAATCTATAAAATGCAAAACCAGGAAAGCAAGAATCACTAATCCTGAAAGTATCATGTTTCTAGACATCCACGATGAATTCGCTGCTCCGTTATTTTTTACATATTTAATCGGACGAGCCTGTCTGTTTTTTACTTCCAGGATAATTCCCATAACAAAGTGGAAAACAACAGCAAAAATCAATATCGGTTGTGCAATGAATTGAACCACAGAGTTTGTTCCCATGAAGTGTGACAGTTCATTGAATTTTTCAGGGCTGATAATTGCCGTGAAATTAATGGTAAGGTGCTGCACCAAGAATATCATTAAGAAAAGTGCAGATAATGCCATGGCAAATTTCCTGCCTATGGTCAAACTGAATAAACCTGATTTGCTCATAATACTGATATAAATTTCCGTTTTATTAAACAGCAAATTTACTGTATAGTTTGAGTTTTAAAAGTATTTTAGGTTATTTAGAATGTTTTTAGATAACTGTTTGAGTACATCCTGCGAGACCGAAAATTTTACTTCCAACGATACTGAAATTCCGTCATTTAATCAGTCATATTTCGTCAAATTAAACGGCAAAACAGAAGCGAAGAATTTTGAAGTTTCAACAGGTTTCAGTTGGCGGATTGTTTTCATTTACTACTTTTACCTCTCTATAAAAATTAGCGTTATGAAGGGTTGTATTCTCTCTGTTTTTTCACTTTTGGTCACATTGTTTTCTTTGGGACAGGAATACTGGCAGCAGGAGGTTAATTATGTAATAAGTGTTTCATTGGATGATAGAAATCACGTTCTCAGAGGATTTGAGGAATTTGAATACGTAAATAACTCGCCGGATGAACTAAGCTTTATTTATGTACACTTGTGGCCGAATGCATATAAAAATGGTAAAACCGCACTGGCAAAGCAATTGTATCATGAAGGAAACGATTACCTTAAATTCGGTGCCGATAGTTTAAAAGGTTATATAGATTCACTGGATTTTAGAAGCAAGGGAGAGAAGCTGAACTGGAGTTATGACCCTAAACACATAGATATTGCGAAATTAGAATTAAAACAAGCACTCAAACCGGGGGAAAGAATAAAAATTTCAACACCCATCAAAGTGAAAATACCAAGCGGTCAGATTTCAAGACTTGGGCATATTGAACAGTCGTATCAAATTACACAATGGTACCCCAAACCTGCCGTATATGACAAGGACGGATGGCATCAGATGCCATATCTTAATCAGGGGGAATTCTATTCGGAATTTGGGTCTTTTGATGTTTCGATTAGCCTACCGGAAAATTATGTGGTAGGAGCAACCGGCGATCTTCAGACGCAAAGTGAGTTGGCTTTCCTGAATAAAAAAGCGGACGAAACTGCACAAAAAATAGCTGCGCTGACTCATGATAAAAGAAAAAGTGGGGAACCAACGCCATTTCCACCTTCCTCTGAAAATTCCAAAACTTTACGGTATAAGCAATCAAACGTGCATGATTTCGCATGGTTTGCTGACAAACGTTACGACGTGCTTAAAGGCGAGGTTGAATTGCCAAATACCGGCAAGAAAGTGACTACCTGGGCGATGTTTGTTCCTCAGAATATCAATCTGTGGAAGGATGCTATAGAATACATCAACGATGGTGCATATTATTATTCCAAATGGAACGGGGATTATCCGTATAATCAGATAACGGCTGTTGACGGAACGATCAGTGCCGGAGGTGGTATGGAGTATCCGAATGTAACAGTTATCGGGAATGCATCTTCCGCACTGATGCTCGAAGTGGTCATCGTTCATGAAGTGGGACACAATTGGTTTTATGGAATCCTGGGTTCAAATGAAAGAGTTCACGGATGGATGGATGAAGGTTTGAATACGCTGAATGAAGTTCGCTATATCATGACAAAATACCCTGATAATACGTATTTGGCTGACATGATTTTGAACGGTGCTTTTAATTTTCATGGACTGCATTATCACGATTACAACGATATTCTGTTTCGGTCTGTACAATATTTAGGATTAGGTCAGCCCATAGAAACCCACTCAGCAGAATTTAAAGGAATCAATTATGGTGTTATCATGTATCAGAAAACGGGGCTTGTTTTTGATTATCTCCGGTATTATCTGGGAGATGAGAAGTTCGATAAGGCGATGCACACATATTATGAAGAATTTGAATTTAAACATCCCCAACCTGAGGACTTACAACGAGTATTCGAAAATGTGACCGGTGAGAATCTCGACTGGTTGTTTGAAGCTTTGATTAAAACAACCGATAATATTGATTTCAGACTGGGTCGGATAAAGCATACGCTTGACGGCACGGTTGTCAGAGTTCGAAATAAAGGGAGTGTTAAATCACCTATACCCGTTTCAGCCATGGAGGATGACAGCATCGTAGAAACTATCTGGGTTGGAGCATGTCAGAATAAACAGGAGATCACTTTTGATGAGCAGTTTGATAAAATTATGATAGATCCGCTCAGAAAAATTCCAGAGACCAACAGACAGAATAATCTCTGGCAGAGATATTCACTGATAAATAAAATAGAACCCATACATATAAATGGTTTAACGGCATATAACCGAGGGGAGGAAACCAACGTTCACTATATACCTGCGCTCGGATGGAATACCTATGATAAATTTATGCTGGGTGTGGGAATTCACAACTTTTCATTGGTGCCTAATCCTTTCAATTACATGGTTATTCCTATGTATTCTTTCGGAAGGAATGGTGTTTCCGGAATCGGGGAGTTGAGTTATAAATTTTTCCCGCGAAAAATAAAAACAGCATCTGTCGGATTATCATTGAAGTCTTTCAAAGACGATGATTCTTTTGAAAGGAACAGTTCATTTTTCGCTGTAGCTTCTCCCTATTTGCGTCTTGATTTTGCTAATTCTTCCAAGCGTCACGCGTTCCAGCATATGGTGATTCTTCAAGGTCTTGCTAAGAATACACGTCGCGGTGAACTTGATGTTCAGGAATACGGTGGATTTGCTGAATGGAAAACCATATATAATAAAGCAGATCACGGTATGAATACCTCCTTAAGGACGGATTTCATCCACAATGATAACAGTGGTGACCAGGCGGGAAGAATCTTCGGATCTGTCGAATATTCCTACAAATATTTAAAGAAAAAATGGCAGAGTAACCTTGAGCTACGCTTGTTCGGTTCTTACAATTACCTCTTCGAGGTAAATAATCTGAGTGCAGCATACAGATATGGTGTACCACTTACCGGAAACTCAGGATATCAGGATGTTTTTGTGGAGGAATACTTTCTTAACCGAGGAGGTAATTCAGGTTTCATGTACACCCAGCGTATGGAGAATATGGGCGGATTTCTGTCCTCTAGCGACTTTGGTTTTGCCTCGTCGTGGATGACTACCGCAAACTTGTATGTCGAAATACCTTTACCAAAACCTGTAAATATTTTCGGGATCTTTGGTGATGTTGGTACCTTCGAACAACAGGGAACAGTGTACACTGCCTATAATGCCGGAGTAGGGATTAGGCTGGGAGACTTTTTCGGACTTTACTATCCTTTGGTTGCTTCGGAAAATCTGACCGATGGTTATCCGGGAAACAGTTTCACAGACAAATTAAGAGTGACTCTGAAATTGAATCCTGTAAATAAAGGGTTCTTTAAAAAAATTCTCAACTGATTTTAATAGAGTAATTCAAATACACTGTGATAACAGCTGTTTTTTTCAGTGTATTCAATAAATGATCGATAAAATTCGTCGTGCCCGAAAGTTGTAGAGTCTCCTACGATAATCAAACGATTTTTAGCCCTTGTTATCGCTACGTTCATTCTGCGGTAATCTTTCAAAAAGCCTATTTTATGTTCTGAATTGCTCCTTACTAAAGAAATAATAACTGTTTCCGCCTCCTGGCCCTGGAAAGAATCGATGGTACTTACCCTGATTCCTGCTAATTCCTTCCTGGCGAGCTCCACCTGAGCTGAATAAGGTGAAATAAATACGGTATTTCTGTTATCGGTAGAAAACTCCGAAAGGTTTTGTTTAATAAAATCTATTTCTTCACGATTGAAATAGCTTCCCTTGTCCTTCTGATTTTCCTGAAAATTGGCTCCGGCTGTATCATAAAACCTGAGGTGTTCCTCGGTATTTTGTTTAGAAGACTGAAGCCTTCCATTATAAAAGAATGAGGAGGAAAAACCCGCAATTACCGGAGGCATTCGGTACTGAAGATTCAGAAGTGAAGACGGCAATCCTGAAGCGAATCCTCGTTCGAGAATGGAAATATCCAGTCCCTTAATTCCCGCCTCCCGATCAATCACCGTAGGGGGAAGCTGGTAAGGATCCCCTGCCAGAATCATTCGCTTTCCTTTCTGTAAAACGACCCAGGCCAGAGATTCAAGACATTGGCCTGCTTCGTCCAAAATAACATGATCATACTCTTTACCTGCCAGTAACGGATGATTCAACCCTATGGGTGTACCAAGAATTACCAGCGCATCGTCGTACGATTTTTCGAGGTAATGTGCAGATTGTTTCCTAATTTCCTCTCTGATCGATCTGAATTCCGCGTAAAGTAGCTTTCGTTGTTCTTTTTCTGATTTTCCGAAATTCCTTTTATACTGTTTTGCCAGTTTTCTGAATTCATCGGCCTGAATGCGCAGTTTTTTTAATGTTTTTGCATATTCTTCACGGTTAAGAATGCCCTCCGGGGTATGCTCCCAGATATTTTCATTGACCTTAATTGTATTACCTAATCGCAGGATTTTTATGCCGCAATTAAGAAGAGATCCAGCAAAATGATCAACAGCGGCATTGCTCGGAGCACATACTAGGACTTTGAAATTTCTATCGATGAGTTGTCTGACGATTTCCACGAGAACCGTTGTTTTACCCGTTCCCGGCGGTCCATGGATTAGGTTTACGCTTTCACCGGAAAGACAGCTTTCTGCGGCCTCTTTCTGAGAGTCATTGAGATCAGCATTTTTAGGCTTAATCCCCTCGGGTTTATCCGCAGATATCGGTAAAGGTTTTAAACCGTGTAGGTATTCAAAGAGTAAAGAGACACGTGGATTTTCTTTTTTTGCGATGCTTTTCAGCACCCCGTGCATCAGTTCAAATGATTTACCGTCCGGCAGTAATTTTATTCCTAAGGTTCCATTTTCCAGCCATTCAGGAAAATCGTCGGTGAACAAAAGGATTTCTCCGTTTCCCTCGTAAAGGGTTACTATCTGGCCGTTACACAAATCCTCAGAACCTTCGTTAAAAAGAGCTACCGGAGAACCGTGATGGAGCATTGATGAATCTGCATGGCTACTGAACGAAAAACTCATTACGGGATAGTCTGTATAATTGAATCTTCTACCAGTCACCCGTATGGGAGAGATGAGTACACCCTGAGCTCGGAGTTCCTTGAAAAATGTTTCAGCACTGAACCACTGTTTTTCTTGAGTCTCCTGTTCACGTCGTAACAGTTCTCTCATTTTTTTGATCTCGAGCTCTAAATTTTCGGCCACGTCATTTTTTTAATGAAAAAAGCAAGTTAGTCATTTTGTTTTATGCTTAATTCGAAAAGTTAGTATATTTAGAGAAAAACCCGGGAATATTTCGAACAAGATTTGGTTTCAACGGTTTTCAATGGTATATAAAGAGCAGATTAAAATTTATTAATGACGATAACGTTTATTATTACTATTTGTAGCCTGTTGTTACTGGCTTACGTTTTTGACCTGACATCCTCGAAAACAAAAATTCCTTCTGTAATCCTTCTACTTTTTCTTGGTTGGGGGATGAAACAGGTCACACAGTTCATAGACATTGAAATACCGGATTTAAGCGCACTTCTTCCTGTACTCGGTACGATAGGACTGATAGTTATCGTACTGGAAGGTTCCCTTGATCTTGAATTAAACAAATCAAAATTTCCACTCGTGAAAAAATCCATTATTGTGGCGATTTTTCCGATGCTTTTATTAGGATTTTTACTGGCCTTTATTTTTTATTATTTCGGAGATTATGATTTTAAAAAGAGTTTGACCAGTGCGATTCCCTTGTGCGTGATCAGCAGTGCTATTGCTATTCCGAGCATTACATATCTCTCAAAGAAAAATAAGGAGTTTGTTATTTATGAGAGTAGTCTTTCGGATATTTTGGGTGTTTTGTTCTTTAATTTTGTAGCGCTGAATGTAACGATAGATTTGCTTTCCTTTGGGAACTTCCTGTTAAACCTGTTAATTATCACTGTAGTATCTTTCGTTGCAACCGTCGGATTATCCTACCTGTTGGGTAAGATAGAACATCATATAAAGTTTGTTCCTATCATCATTTTGGTTATTCTGATTTACGCAATTTCCAAGGTATATCACCTTCCGGCCCTCATATTTATTTTGTTGTTTGGGCTCTTTATCGGAAACCTGGATGAATTAAAGAATCATAAATTCATTAAGCGATTTAATCCGACTCGGTTAGATTCAGAAATAAAAAAGTTCAAAGAAATTCTCATAGAGGCAACATTTTTAATTCGGGCTTTATTCTTCCTGCTATTTGGATTTTTAATAGAGACGTCGGAACTACTCAATCAGGAAACTTTAATCTGGTCTTCAGGAATTGTAGGGGCGATATTCTTAATTCGCTTTGTTCAGCTGAAGCTTTCCGGACTTCCTACTGTTCCCTTACTCTTCATTGCGCCGCGAGGTTTAATAACAATACTTTTATTTTTAGAAATTGCTCCCAAGGATAGAATTGAAATTGTCACAAAACCCTTAATTATTCAGGTAATTGTGATGAGCAGTATTGTGCTTATGCTCGGTTTAATGATAAATAAAAACAAGAAAGATCAAGATGATATAAGTGAGGATATAATTCCCGAAAGTGATTTAACAGACCGGAAATTACCTGTTAACGAAGAGTAGTCATCAAAAAAAAAAGCCCTATTCAAGCTGAATGGGCATTTTTCAAAATAGAATTGTGTTCCGTTGTCAGTTCATAAACAAATGAATGGACTTTGCAACTTCCGTCTTCAAATTTCTTCGCTCCACGATGTAGTCCAAAAACCCGTGTTCTTTCACGAATTCGGAACGCTGAAAACCTTCAGGAAGGTCACGCCCAATGGTTTCCCTCACTACTCTCGGACCGGCAAAAGCAATAAGCGCCTCGGGTTCAGCAATATTGATATCACCCAGCATCGCGAAAGAAGCTGTTACACCACCGGTAGTCGGATCGGTTAAAAGTGAGATATAAGGAAGTTTGTTATCGGCAAGCTGAGTAAGTTTAGCGCTTGTCTTCGCCATTTGCATCAGAGAAAGCCCGGCTTCCATCATCCGCGCCCCGCCTGATTTAGAGATGATCATAAAAGGAGATTTGATTTTTATTGCATAATCAATGGCACGAGCAATTTTTTCTCCCATCACTGAACCCAGAGATCCTCCAATGAAGTTGAAATCCATTGCTGCGATCACCAAGTCCTGACCTTCGCATTTTCCGTGAGCAGTTCTTATGGCGTCTGTAAGTCCTGTTTTACTCTGCGTTTCCTTGATCCTATCGATATATTTCTTTGTATCTTCAAATTTCAACGGATCCGCTGCAGATAACTTTTTATCGAGTTCCTTGTATTTTCCTTCGTCAAATAAAAGATGAAAGTATTCCTCCGAACCTATTCTTTCATGATAACTGCAACGTTCACAAACGTAATAGTTCTTCATGTGATCTTCTGAAGTGACCACGGTTTGACATTTAGGGCATTTATACCATAGTCCCTCGGGAGTCTCTTTTTTATCTTTTGTAGAGGTCTGTATTCCCTCAGTTTTTCTCTTAAACCAACCCATTTTGAAATGATTTTATTACCGCCTACGAATTATCGGCAATTCTAATTAGTACTGCGAATTTATAAAAATTATAAGGTATTCACATTATTAAGATCCTCAAAGGATTTCGTTAGTCTCTTTACAAACGAAACTTCACCCTCTCTTAGCCATTTGCGGGGATCATAATATTTTTTATTCGGTTCGTCGGCTCCTTTTGGGTTACCGATCTGTGATTTCAAATAATCAATATTATTCATCATGTAATCCCTTACTCCTTCATTAAAAGCGTATTGAAGGTCTGTATCAAGATTCATTTTTATTACACCGTAGCTGATGGCTTCGCGTATTTCTTCAACGGTAGAACCTGATCCTCCATGGAAGACAAAATCAACGGGATTATTACCGAGATTATATTTCTTCTGAATAAATTCCTGCGAATTTTTAAGAATCTTTGGAGTCAATACCACGTTTCCGGGTTTGTATACTCCATGTACGTTTCCGAAGGCCGCGGCGATCGTGAATTTATCACTTATCTTACTCAGTTCCTCATAAGCATAGGCAACCTCTTCGGGTTGAGTGTATAGTTTGGAATTGTCGACATCCGTGTTATCCACACCGTCTTCTTCTCCACCGGTAATACCCAATTCGATCTCCAGGGTCATACCCATTTTACTCATTCTTGCGAGGTATTTTTTACAAATTTCAATGTTTTCTTCCAACGGTTCCTCTGAGAGGTCTATCATGTGAGAACTGAATAAAGGCTTCCCTGTTCTTTTGAACTCTTCTTCACTTGCCTCAAGCAATCCATCTATCCATGGCAAAAGATTTTTCGCGCAGTGATCTGTATGAATAATTACGGTAGCGCCATAGAGCTCTGCCATCTGATGTATATGCCTTGCCCCTGAGACAGATCCTGCTATGGCCGCTCTTTCTTTTTCATTAGAAAGCGATTTCCCGGCGTTGAAATGCCCGCCACCGTTAGAAAATTGAATAATGATGGGACCGTTAACTTTGGCAGCGGTTTCCATCGCTGCATTGATCGAGTTTGAACCCACCACATTCACTGCTGGAAGCGCAAAACCCTTTGATTTGGCGTAGTTAAAGATCTTTTGTACTTCATCACCGGTAGCTACTCCGGGCTTAATATTGTGTGACATAATTATCCTTTTTTGAGGGACACAAAGTTAATAATTATCTTTCTCATAAGTTGGATTGAACTTCAGAGAATTCCAACGGAGTTATGAAATTAACTTTCTTTCAGAATGTTCTCCCTTCTACAATCTGATCATAGTTGGAATCCTCAGGCTCCCAGAGCTGAATTTTTTTTCCTTCATTGTCTAGTATATGAACAAATTTCCCGTAATCAAAGGTTTCTATTTCATCGATAACAACAACACCCTCATTGCGTAGCGTTTTTACCAGTTCCTCAATATTCTCAACCCGAAAATTGATCATAAAATCACTTTGTTGATCTTCAAAAAAGGTGCTTTCGTTGCTGAATGGGCTCCATTGTGTGAAACCTTTTTCCTCCGGCTTATCTGTCTTTCTCCATTCGAAATTAGTTCCGTAATCGTCAGTGGATAAACCGAGGTGTTTATCATACCACTCCCTCGTCTTTTTTGGATCTTTACATTTAAAGAACACACCTCCTATTCCCGTTACTCTTTTTTTCATAGTTCATTGTTTTTTGGTTTTATTGCCCTCAGCATTTCTCGTTTACCCGGCGGACCGGGTATTTTTTCAACCTTGAAGCCTGCAGCGATCATATCTCGGCGCACCTGTCCTTTCGAACAGTAAGTTACGAGTATACCCTCTTCGGTCATGCAGCCAAACATTTTATTGAAAACTTCGGCGGTCCACATTTCCGGTTGCACCCTAGGTCCGAACGCATCAAAATAGATGAGGTCAAACTTTTCCACTTCAGGGTAGAAATCTTCCATGGTCGAATGTATCTTTTTCAGCTGAAAAGACTGTGTAATCTTTTCTTCTATATCCCACATGGTTTTATGCATCTGTTGGTATTCGGAATTATAATCGCTTACTTCGGCCAATTCGTAATACTTTAAAGCTTTTATTTCATCCCACGTGACCGGATATGCTTCTAAGGCTGAATAATGCACGGTTACAGCCGAATTCTTAGCTTCGATTAATGTCAGAATAGCATTCAAACCTGTTCCGAATCCGATTTCCAGTATCTGAACAGGGGCATGAGAAATTTGATTCAGCCCACTACGAATAAAAACATGTTTTGCCTCTTGAACGGCGCCATGTTTTGAATGATAGCTTTCGTTCCAATCGGGAAGATGAATTGTTTTCGATCCGTCTGATGTTGCAATGATCTGCCTTTTCATTCCATAAGAATTTTTTCAGTTTCAGGAAACAAGCTGTGCAAAACTAAGCAATAATTTTTCGTCAGATTCATTCAAAGTATCTTTGAATAGGGTGTTCGTATATTTAAAAGTTATAAACAAAATCAGAGTTTTTCACATTGAGAGAATTAGCTTATAAAAATACGAAAATGGATACCGAATTGAATATATTTGTATCATGGAGCAAGAGGAAAAAAGAGAGAGTAAAGTAAATGCACTGCGCAACCAGCGTCCCAAAGCCATGGGTATGGATCTCGGAAGAGTTCCTCCACAGGCAACAGATCTTGAGGAAGCAGTTCTGGGGGCTATGATGATTGACGGCAACGCGGTTAATGATGCTATTGATATTTTACGAACCCCTGAGGCATTTTACGACCCAAAGAACAAGGTTATTTTTGAAGCGATACACGATCTTTTCAGTTCCTCTCAGCCCATTGACTTGTTAACGGTTACTGAGCAGTTAAGAAAACTCGGTAAACTTGAAGTCGCCGGTGGGGTGTATTACCTTTCTTCGCTTACCAACAAGGTAGCTTCAGCTGCTCACGTCGAATATCACAGTAGAATTATAATCGAGAAGTATATTCAGCGAGAAATAATTTCAATGACCAGCGGTATTCTGAAAGATGCATACGATGAAACGAAGGATGTTTTCAGCGTTCTTTCTAAGGCAGAAGAAGAACTTTTTGCCATTGCACAGAATAACATGAAAAAGAGTTACGACTCAATGCAGACGGCAATGACTGAGGCTATCCATGAAATAGAAAGTGCAAGAAAAAACACTGACGGAATTTCGGGTGTACCGACCGGTTTTAAGGATCTTGACCGATTGACTTCGGGTTGGCAGCGCTCCGATATGATTGTTATTGCAGCAAGACCGGCCATGGGAAAAACAGCTTTCGTATTGTCTATGGCCAGAAATACAGCGGTAGATTACAACATGGGTGTGGCTATATTTTCTCTGGAAATGTCAAGCGTCCAGCTTGTGAAAAGGCTTATTTCTTCAGAAGCCAGAATTGATGCGGAAAAATTAAGAAAAGGAAATATAGCAGATCATGAATTTCAGCAAATTCATACCCGCATAGCCAAGTTATCCAAGGCGCCTATATACATCGATGATACCCCGGGTATATCTATTTTTGAACTGCGTGCGAAATGTCGCCGAATGAAGCAGAAGCATGATATACAAGTAGTTATAATTGATTACTTGCAACTCATGACTGCAGGAACTGGTAAAGGAGGCGGGAATCGTGAACAGGAGATATCTCAAATATCCCGATCCATTAAAGAAATTGCAAAAGAACTGAATGTTCCTGTTATAGCCCTTTCTCAGCTGAGTCGTTCCGTTGAGCAGCGAGGAGGAGATAAACGTCCTATACTATCCGATCTGCGTGAATCGGGAGCCATTGAGCAGGATGCTGATATTGTCTCATTTATTTACCGTGCTGAATATTATGGTTTACTTGAAGACGATAAAGGACCTACTTCGGGCATGGGAGACATTATTATTGCCAAACACCGAAACGGTTCTACTGACAGTGTTCGATTGAAATTTATAGGAAAATATGCGAGGTTTGACAATATCACAGCTTTCGAGGGGGATGATGTTGATGATTTTCAGCCCGCACCTTTAAATCCTAACCGTTCGTTTGAAGAAGCCAGCGCAACTAATTTCATCACTCGATCTAGCAAAATGGATGAAATAGAAGACGATCACGATTTTAATCTGAATGGCAATGAAATTGATGATGATCCGTTCTAATTCAGGAGGGGAAATTTTTTTTTAGTACCTTTTAGAAAAATAACAGTTATGTCATTGAAACATTTTTTTATTTGTATGTGTGTGCTGGTATCCTTTAATCTGTCAGCCGCTCAGCTGCTTGTTCCCATGGATCAGTCACAAAAAAACCACTTAAAAGCATATGGCATTGCTTATTTTGTTTTGAAGAATGATGTTACTATTGAATGGCTCTTGAATTACAGAGGCGGTTCTTTTCTGATGCCTCATTTGTCGGCCATTGAAGATGAACTGATCATACGTGGAGTGAGTTATGAGGTGCTGGCTGACGGACAGGTGGCGAATATAAAGCAAAAAATATCGTCTCCTGAAATCAATCAGGAGGTGGTTCAGTTGGAGGTAGCTCCGAAAATAGCGGTTTATACCCCGAGCGGCAAACAGCCATGGGACGATGCGGTAACGCTTGTCATGGAATATGCTGAAATTCCATACGATAAGGTTTATGATAGCCTCGTTCTGGCAGGCGGACTTGCGGAATACGATTGGCTGCATCTTCATCATGAGGATTTCACAGGACAGTATGGTAAGTTTTATGCGGCTTACAGAAATGCTCCCTGGTACAGAGAACAGGTGGCTACCCTTGAAGCCAGTGCAAAGAGTCTCGGTTTTAATAAAGTATCCGAAATGAAACTGGCTGTGGCACAGACGATCAAGAACTATGTTATTGGCGGTGGTTTCCTATTTACAATGTGTAGCGGGACGGATAGTTTTGATATTGCTTTAGCGGCTCATCAAACGGATATTTGCGAATATATGTATGACGGTGATGGGATGGACCCGAATTATCGCTCCAAAATGGATTATGGGAATTCTTTTGCTTTCGAAGATTATGCCCTTGTCGAAAACCCGCTGGAATATGAATACTCTCAGATCGACGGGACAGACAGACACCGCAGGGTTTCAGAAAACGAAGATATATTTACCCTCTTTGATTTCTCAGCGAAATGGGATGTCGTACCTACAATGTTGACCCAGTGTCACGAGCGAATTGTGAAGAATTTTTACGGACAAACTACGGATTTTGTGAAGGATTATCTGAAGCCGTCAGTTATCGTAATGGGCGAGTCCAAAGGATTGGGCACAGTGAAATATGTTCATGGTGAGCTCGGAAATGGTACCTGGACGTTTTACGGCGGTCATGATCCTGAGGATTATCAGCATAGAGTAGGAGATCCACACACGGATCTCAGTCTTCATCCGAATTCGGCAGGATACCGACTAATCCTGAATAATGTGTTGTTTCCTGCGGCCAAAAAGAAAAAGAGAAAAACATAAAAAGAATGCTCAGTTTTTTGGCTAAAAAGGAATTTTTCCCTCCTTTCATCACCCTTCTCGGATTAGGAATTTTCCTCTTTTATATTGATGAAATCTCCGAAAATATTATTTCTGCGGTTTTAGGATACAGGTTCCATTATTTTGAAAGTCCCTTTCTGAAGTTAATTTACTTGCTTCTATTAGTTATTACGATTAGTCTTGCTATAGCGCTTTTTAGGAATAAAAATATTTCTGACCGGGAGAAAAGCAAAAGTCTGATCAGGACTTTAATGGTTACCGCTTTAGGAGGTCTTATCGGGTGGTGTATACATATTTATACTATTCAGGAAGTACTTGCTCAGGAAAGAAGCATGCGGGAACTTGAAGAGAATGTGTTTGTATATTATTCAACAGATTTTTTCCTGCTAGCCGGGTATATCTATGGAGCTTTTAGGTATTTAAGACCGGCCATTCATCAGAATTGAATAATGAATTGCTGAAAATCAACGTCATTGGCGAGGTCCATTTTTTTTAAAATCCTGTATTTTTTCTTAAATACGCTCTCGTGAGAGATCTGAAGGAAATTGGCGATATCTTTATAGGAAATATTTATTCGAACCAGTGAACAAAATTCAAGGTCTTTTTGAGTAAGTTTTGGAAATTGCTCGGAAAGACGAGGAACAAAATGCGGATCGACTTCTTTGAATCTTTCCTTGAAAGAATTCCAACTTTTATTCACCGACACCAGCGATCTTAATTCCTGATTAATCTTTTTGGAATCTGTACTTTGTTCCATTTTGACAAGGAAATTTTCGATCCTTTCATTTATTCTACCCACCTCCAGAGAATAGGTAAGGAGTTCTGCTTTTTGTTGATCTATCAGGCTTTGTCTCAGCGCGGTATTTTCCTGCTCCATTTCCAGTTTTTTGGAAAGCTCAAAATTTCTTGATCTCTCCAGTTCGAGCACCTTGTTTTTCAAATTAAGTCTTGATCTCCAGATAAATGCTGTGACAATAAATAAAACGATTACCAGAGCAATAAATAAAAACAGATTGGAAATATTTTTATTTTGATCTATAATTGTTGATTTCAAGACCTTGTTGGTATTCTCCTTTTTATCAAGTTGATATTTTGCTTGTAATTCATCAACCATTTGCTGTTTGTTCATCGCATACGATGAATCCTTAAGTTCGTGTGCAAGGATTGAATATTCAAATGCAGACTTAAGTTCTCCACGTTTTGATAAATAGTCACTCAGAACCTCATAATAGGAATACTGATACTCTATATTTGCGTTAGGTAAATAACTTTCAGTAAGTGAAACCAGTTTTTCGGCCGCCTCAAAGTCTCCTGTATTTATTAAGACCTCAAGATAATCCCTGGAAATCTGAACAAGTCGGGGAGAATTGGATGAAACAGCATACGGCAATGCTTCCTTGTAACTACGACCAGCTTTTTCGGGCTGATTTTTTTCCTGAAATATATTTCCCTGAATTCCATAGGCAACAGCCAGTAAGCGATCATTGTCGAACTTTTTGAGGCCTGCAATACTTTCATTGATAACTATCAAAGCGGTATCTCTCCGATTGAGATAATTGAGTACTTCTGCGTAATTGATGAGAGTAAGGTAATAATTACTCATTGCTCCTTGTTTTTTAAACGACACCAGTGCGTCGTTATAGAGTTCCAGAGCGAATTCGAACTTCCGTTGTTTCATGAATGTATTCGCCAGTCGCTGTTCCATTATCGCGAGATCAGAGGCATATTTATCTTCGTGCTTTTTCAGAATTGCTATGCTTTTGGTCAGATGCTCCACCGCGCGGTCACCCTGTAAAGTAAGGTTGTAAACTCCGGCGATTTCGCCGAGTGTTTTTGCTATCCCTACAGTGTCTCTTCTTTTATTAAAATGATCCAGTAGTTCATTGAATTCTTTCAGTGAAAGATCATACTTACCCAGGTTTCGGTAAGAGGTTCCAAGGTTTGACTTTATCTTGACTGCACGGTAAGGGTGGTTTTTAGACAGCCTAAGTGCTTTTTTGAATACATATATGGCGCTGTCCTGATCGCCGGTAATATTCAGATATATTCCAAGCAGATTATAATTTAAGGCCTTGGTGGTATCTGTCATCTTGTTTTCCTCAGACAACAGATAATCAATAGCCTTCTTTGTTCCGGTTATATCCGAAAAAAGATTTTTAAAAACGCTGTCCTGATATTTTCGGTAGTAAATTTCAGATTGATAACTCTGTCCAAATGAGAAAGAAAAGTAAAAGATAAAGAAGAAAAATAAACATTTTCTCATCGGGTTTTTCAGGTGATAATCTGTCATTTTAAAAAAGTGTGTTAAAGATCACGGCCAAATCATTAATCCAGTATATCCGGTTACAAAAATGAACGTATATCTAAAACACTTTTCTCTTGGGTTTTGTTACAACGAAGTCTTTTAAATATTTCGGTTCGTAGTAAGCCAGGTCTTCAAAATCATGATTAAGATATTTGGCATGAGCGGTTTCTATCTGTCCCGAAGCACTTGATAATAGTTCAACATCGAAGGAAATGTTGCGTTTCTCCCAGAAGGCGAGCATTTTTTTTGCTCCGTCTCCGCAAGCAATAAATGGTTCAAATTCAGCGTAGGAATTTGCATCCAATACATCGGCGGAAAGGTCTTTTAGCACCGCACCATCTTTATCGTAAATCTTACTGAATACTTCCATTCTCCGAGCATCAAGCATTGCACAAATCCTGAAATCCGGATATTTGTTCTTTGCCAAACCATAAAGACAATCCAGAGCACCCACGCTGATTAGTGGAATGTTGAGTGCATAACATATTCCTTTGGCAACGGATACACCGATGCGTAAACCTGTATACGATCCCGGCCCGCCGGTTATTGCCACTGCGTTCAGGTCATTCAAATTCCAAGAAGCCATTTCCAGAGCCCGGGAAATAAAAAGCGTAAGTTTTTCGGAATGTGAATATTCTTCACTGTTTTCCTCAATCATCTTAACAACCTTACCGTTTTCTGAAAGCGCAACGGAACATACTTTTGTTGCTGTTTCGATGTGAAGTAATCTGACCATGTTACAAAGGTAATTAAAGTTGAAACTTATTGAATCCCTCTGTAATAAATCGAAGATTATATTCTGCATTTAGAGAACATTTGCTACTTTTGAACCTCTTAATAAAAAAACTAAAAAAGAATGTCATACTTGTTTACGTCCGAGTCCGTTTCTGAGGGACACCCTGATAAAGTAGCTGATCAGATTTCAGACGCATTGATAGATCATTTTCTTGCCTTCGATCCTAACTCGAAGGTAGCTTGTGAGACCCTTGTGACCACAGGGTTGGTCACCCTGGCCGGTGAGGTAAAATCAGACGTTTACCTGGATGTTCAGTCTATTGCGAGAGACGTCATCGCAAAAATCGGTTATACGAAAAGTGAATACCAGTTCGATTCGAAATCGTGTGGGATTATCTCTGCGATACATGAACAGTCTCAGGATATCAATCGTGGTGTGGATAGAGGTGCTCCGGAAGAACAGGGAGCAGGAGATCAAGGAATGATGTTCGGTTATGCCACCAATGAAACGGAGGATTTCATGCCGCTTGCACTGGATCTTTCGCACCGCATTTTGATAGAGTTGGCTGAGTTGAGAAGAGAAGAAGACGAGATTAAATATTTACGTCCTGATGCTAAAGCTCAGGTAACTATTGAATATAGTGACGATAATAAACCGGTAAGAATCGATACAATCGTTCTTTCCACCCAGCACGATGAATTTGATGAGGATGAGGTTAGAATGTTACAACGGATAAAAGATGATGTAAAAAACATCCTTATCCCGCGTTTGATCAAACGATTGAATAATCCTGAGGTGGCTAAGTTATTTACTAACGATATCACCTATCATATTAATCCTACAGGTAAATTCGTAATAGGAGGCCCTCATGGAGATACAGGACTTACAGGACGTAAGATTATTGTGGACACATATGGAGGTAAAGGCGCTCATGGGGGAGGTGCATTTTCCGGTAAAGATCCTTCTAAAGTAGACCGTTCTGCGGCATATGCAACCAGACATATTGCCAAAAACATGGTTGCAGCAGGCCTTTGTGAGGAAGTCCTCGTACAGGTTTCTTATGCTATCGGAGTTGTTGAACCAATGGGAATTTATGTGAATACCTACGGTACTTCAAAAGTGGATATTTCAGATGGGGATATCGCCAAGAAAATTGGGAAAATTTTTGATATGCGTCCGGCGGCAATCGAAAAACGTCTAAAACTGCGTAATCCTATGTACGGACCCACTGCTGCATACGGACACATGGGTAGAAAACCCATCACTCAGCAGGTTACTTTCAAAAACGCAGGGCAAGAAGTCACGAAAGATGTTGAGTTCTTTACCTGGGAAAAACTTGATTATACCGATACGATTAAAGAGGCTTTCGGCTTATAATAAAATTTGTTGAATTTTGTAAGAATGCACGATTTCTCAAACGATGAAATCGTGCATTTTCTTTTCTTGCATTTACTGGTTCTTTTCGGTATTTTTACGGAACAAGAAAAGACGATATGATTCCAATCTACGTAGATGCATTGTGGCTAAGCATGGCATTCTTGAGTGGATTGGTTGCCCGACGGTTTAATTTACCTCCCTTAATCGGCTTTCTCGCTACGGGTTTTTTCCTTAATTATTCGGGTTACACAGAAGGCAGTCTGGATGAAATTCTTGATATTCTCTCCAGTGTAGGCATTACCTTGTTGCTTTTTACCATAGGGCTAAAAATAAAAGTTAAGTCCTTAGCGAAAAAAGAAATTTGGGTAACCTCAGGAGTGCATATGATCATAACCACCCTCGGTATTTCTTCCGTGATTTTTGGACTCAGTGCTTTAGGAATTAAATTCTTTGCAAATACAACCATAGAGACTGCCTTAATCATTGGTTTTGCCCTTAGTTTTTCGAGTACCGTATTCATCGTAAAATCTTTGGAAGGGCGGGGAGAATTTACTTCTACTCATGGCCGTTTGGCAATAGGGGTTTTAATCGTGCAGGACATTTTTGCGGTGATCTTTTTAACTGTTTCAAAAAATGTGATGCCTAGTATCTGGATCTTAGCATTACCTGTCTATCTATATGTTATTCGACTGGTACTGGGAAAATTATTGAGTAAAAGTGGTCACGGTGAGCTACTGACCATCTTCGGTTTTTTTGCACCCTTTATTGCCGGAGCGTTGGCCTTCGATCTCATTAATGTAAAATACGATTTAGGGGCTCTCATCATCGGATTATTGCTTGTTGATCACCCTAAGTCGGAAGAGTTATATGATCGAATGATGAGTTTCAAAGACTTTTTTCTGATAGGGTTCTTTATCAATATTGGTCTAGCAGATAAGCCAACACTGAATAGCTTGATTGTTACAGGGGCATTATTATTCGTTGTGTTGTTCAAGGGGTATCTTTTTTTGAAGATTTTTTCACGATTTAACCTTAGAGCGCGAACTAATTTCCTGGCATCCTTACATCTTACTAATTACAGTGAATTTGGTTTGATCGTTGGAGCGGTGGCCGTGAATAACGGGATGCTATCCAGTGAGTGGTTAGTGATTATGGCGCTTGCTATGTCATTTTCCTTTCTAACTTTCTCCCCGGTGATTTCAAAATCCTATGAGCTTTTTGAGCGATTTAAGAGACCGCTTACCAAGATCAACGGAGTTACTAAAAATATCGAAAAGCCATCTGGTCTTACTACAGGCACAAAATATGTCGTTGTTGGGATCGGTAGTTTGGGGATGCCGGCATTTGAATATTTTAATGAAATTCATCCCAACGAAGTAGTCGGTGTGGATTATAACATGGATAAAATAAAGGCTTTGAGAGAGGAAGGTTATAATATTATTTGGGGGGATACAACCGATAGAGAGTTTTGGGAAGGAACAAATTGGGAAAACGTAAGATTGGTCGTTCTCGCTATGAGCGATTTTGCTTCAAACTTTAATACCTTGAAACAAATAAATAAACTCAAGAACCGTGAATTCAGGTTGGGCGTCATCAGCCATTATGACGATGAAAAAGAACAGTATGAGGAATTGAAGGTTGATTACATTTATGATTACAAGCGCTCTGTGGGACGCGACTTTGCTCAGCATGCAATTGATTCAACCGAGATTTCTTCAGAAGAAGAGGAGGAAGATTAAGTCGTTAACGATTTAAACACCTCTTCGAGCGATTTTTCCTCTTTCCGCAAGGTTAATATCAACAATCCTTCTTTCTGAGCATATTCAGCGATCATCTTTCTGGCATCAATATCCGGATTTGTTTCAAGTAGAAAACTGTTTTGTTGAATTTCCTCTACCTTTCTCACATTCTTTATTTTGGCGAGCTGGTTTCTGGAGATATTTCCGTCAAACTCCACATAAATTACTTGGGCATTTTTATTGCGCTGCAACTCTGTGGCTGTTTCATTTGCCACAAGTACTCCATTTTTGATAATGATAATTCTGTCACAAATAGCTTCCACTTCCTGCATAATATGCGTGGAAAGCATAACTGTTTTCTCTTCCCCTATTTTTTTAATTAGGCGACGAATTTCTTCCAATTGGTTAGGGTCTAGTCCGGATGTTGGTTCGTCCAGAATCAGCACTTCAGGATCATGAATGATTGCCTGAGCCAATCCAACCCGCTGACGATATCCTTTCGATAAGGCCCCTATAGTTTTGTGTTGCTCCCGCTGTAAGCCTACCAGTTCGATAACTTCCTTCACCCGATCACTGATGTTATTTAGCTTATATATGCCGCCAATGAAATGAAGATATTCCCTGACATACATGTCCAGATAGAGTGGGTTATTTTCGGGAAGATAACCTATTTTCTGCCGTACTTCCAGAGAGTGTTTTTTGATGTCAAGACCGCAAACCTCAACCTCGCCTTCAGTCATTGGAATAAATCCGGTGATTATTTTCATGGTTGTGGATTTTCCGGCTCCATTTGGCCCCAGAAAACCTAAAATTTCACCGTTTTTGGCTTCAAAAGAGATATTATCAACCGCGGGCTGATTGCCATAGTATTTGGTGAGATGTTTTACCGATATTGACATTTTCCGAATTTTATAGTACGAAGATAAAATATAGAGAATACTGAAAGGGTTTTTTATAAAAAAACTTTCATCGCTCTACTTCACTCTTCTTCTTTAGGAATAACGTAAACTTTGAATCGTAATTTTTCAGATTTGCCGGTATTGGCAATTAACTGGATGGTCCTGTCCTGATAATAATATTTACCGGCGGTATCGAAAGTCACCAGGATTGAATCTGTTGCCCCAGGAAGTGTGGGATTTTTTGGGAAAATCACTTTGGTGCAGGGACAGGCAACCTTGGCATCCTCTATAATCAAAGGAACACTACCCGTATTTTGATAAATAAAATAATGTGAAAGCAGTTCACCTTCCTTGGTTTTATCCCACTTCACGGTAGTTTTTCCCTTAAAATTAAATTCCGCCGTTTGGCACAGGCCAAAGGCGGAATTTAAAATGATAAATATCGTTGCGAAATATATCTTCATGTAAATTAGTTCGCAGGTGCACCGCTAGAGTTAACAGGCGCTCCACCCTCCGGAGCTGCTTCAACAGTTCCTTTGATACGAAGTGTTTTTGTAGGTGCGTTTACCGCATTCGATTGCAATGTAACACTCTTTCCGAAAGGCCCAACTCTTTTAGTATCGTATTTAACCTTGATTACTCCTGTTTCTCCCGGAGCAATTGGTTCTCTTGGCCATTCAGGAACTGTACACCCGCAAGATCCTTTTGCATTGGAGATCATTAAAGGCTCGTTTCCTGTATTCTTAAACTTGAATTCACATGTTCCGTCTCCGTACTGCTTAATAGTACCGTAGTCGTGAGTTTCTTTTTCAAATTCAATTTTGGCTCCTGATTCAACGGAGGCTCCTTCCTGAGCAACAACGCTATTCAATGCGAATGCTGTTGCAAACATAAGTGTTAGAGTAAAAAGTGCTTTTTTCATAATTCCTAATTTTTTTAATAAGTACAATCAAAAATAAACAAATACCGCACCGTGATTTTTTTTTTAACAAAGCCTTAACAATGGCGCTCACATTTCGAGGTCAGGATTTTGAAGTTTGATTAGTTCTCTGAAGGTAAGATCAATGTTTTCCAAACGGAACTGAATGTCTTTCTTTTTTTCTTCAGGAAGACCCTCCATTTTAAGCATTTCATCGCTGTAATAGATTATTTTTTCCTTGTCGTAGGTGTCAAAATTATCATAAGCAGCCTTCTGTAATTCGAGAATATCCAGCTTACGTTCAAAATCAGGATAATTGATGAGGATAGTATCTCTCCATTTTATTGCCTCAGGCTCTATGTTTAACTGCAAATACATGCTAGCGATTTTTTCCGCTGCTTTCGGAGCGTAAGAATGATCGGGATAGGTCATATAAAATGCCTTGTTTCGGTTGATGGCCTCATGATACACCAGGCGATCGATTTCGAAATTGTCACTTTTCATTCTTTGAGCAAAAAGTACTTCAAGCGAGTCATCCATTTCTTTAATATCCGACATCATACTTTCAGGCGTAACTTCTTTAACTTCAGGTCCTTCTTGTTTTTCTTCGTTAACACATGAACCTATTACCAGGATGAGGCACAGGGCCATCCAATAAACTTGATTTGTTTTCATATATGGCTTATTTAACTCTTTTTTTTACGGGAAATTTCATACGGTAAGCAACATCCACTTCCCCTTTGGAAATATTGTTGAGTTTTTTAGTTAACAGTCTGCGTTTAAGTGCCGTGAGGTGATCTGTAAACAGAATTCCTTCAATATGGTCGTATTCGTGCTGAATTACACGCGCTGCGTATCCATCAAATTCTTCCTCATGAAAATCAAAGTTTTCGTCATAATAACTGATGCGAATTCTTTCTTTTCGATAAACATCTTCGCGAATGGTAGGGATGCTTAAACAACCCTCCTGAAAAGCCCAGTTTTCGCCATTTTCTTCTTCAATGACAGGATTGATAAATACTTTTTTAAAGTCTTCCAGACCTTGTGCTTTAGGATCCGGATTTTCTTCATCTTCATCGTCCGCAAAGGGCGAAGCATCCACAATGAATAGACGTATGGATTTACCGATTTGAGGAGCTGCTAGCCCAACCCCCTGAGCACTGTACATGGTTTCAAACATATCTTTGATCAATGACTGAAGACCCTCATAATTTTCGTCGATTTCAACGGCTTCTTTCTTTAAAACGGGATCACCGTAGGCTACAATGGGTAAAATCATTCCAACAATTTTTACAAAGTTAACAATTCGGGAAGAATTTTGATAGATGAATCAGCGAATTGCACGGTCATTGAAGAGCACATATCCAAAGCTTAGTTGAGTGATAAAAGGCTTGCTTTGTTCCGGAAAATAATTTGTCGACAGCCTTATAGGACCAAGAATGCTGTGGAAGATTACGGATGCTCCTACCATAAATGTACCCGGCGTAAAGGTATCCGAATAAGAAAAATCATCGTTGTTCAAACGAACGATCTGTTTGAAAGGCTGAAAAAAGTATGGATCGAACCGAAAATCGAGCAGATTCTTATAGGTAAAGACGAGGTTAAGTCCTGCGCCTGCATATTGAGGGGCTCTGTATTCCGGCATAAAAAAAGTTCTGCTGTCCGGAAGCGGGGCAAATGCGGTAGTGGCCAGAATAGACGCCGTATAATTTGAAAAAAGTGACTGAGAATTAAACACTGTTTTTCCATAAATTCCAATCCTGAAACTTCGATTCAGTTTAAAATATCTGTTGGCCTCTACAGAAAGGTTAATCCATTGATGAAATTTTCTTAGATCATAATCCTGTTGAGTAGTCGTTCCCGATAAACTTTGCTCTTTGCCCTGTACATAACGGAAATTTAATTTAATGGAACTGCCTTCGCTGGCCCACTGTTTTTTGTTCAGAGAGTTATACTCATAGGAAAAAATAGCGGAATGACCTTCGAACTGGGTGATGTCCGCAGTATCCGAACTTGAGAAGCTCAAAGTCTGATAATATTCGTCTTCGTTGTCGAAAGCTCTGAAGTCAATTGCCACGGCAGAATTGTTATCCACGGGCAAAGCTAATTTCAATCCGTAATAAAGTTCTTTCTGAACAAGGAAGGATGGTTTAATGTCTTCGAAAAAGGTAGAGAAACTTCTGAAATAATCCCATCGATTCAACGTGAAATAGGGTGTTGCCCGGAAGGGGGGAAGGGAAGGGAAATCATAGTTCAGATGAACGCGCGTAGAAGAATAAAATTTACCGAAGTATGATTCACCGTGAATTCCAACAGCGCCTTTTCCAAGATCGTAATAAGACAATCCTATATAAGCCGTATTTACCGGACGGGAAGAGAAATGGCCACCCACTCTGAATTCAAAGGGTTTTTCCTTGGTAATATCCAAATGAAGACTGAATGTAGAATCTGAAGATTTTTTAACGGTTGGATATATATATTTAATCTGTGGAGATGAGTAAGCACGGAAATATCTTTTTACAAAAAGTTCATTTCCCAGCGGACGTCGGAGAGAATCTTTCATAAAAGAACTTCGGATGAAGGAATTATTTCCAGACTTATCCAGCCCCGTAGAAATTTCATTGATTTTCAGGGGTATCACTTTTTTTCGGAAGGATTTTCTCTCCAGGCTTATTTCTTCAAAGGATTTTCTTCTAATCACGTCTGCCTTAATGCTGTCTATAAAAGGTTGAGCGGCATCGTATCCGATTTGAATGGCTCTTTCTGCATCACTGAAATCAAAGGTATTGATATCCATGCTGGGAGTGATTATTACTCCCTGAGCACATGGGAGTGTAAAGTCAGTAGGTTTCATCAGCATATTTGTTATTTGGCTAAGCAGATTATCTTCGGTGGGTGCGTCGGCATTGAATGAAACATTACTTCCGATAATATAATCCACGGGAAAATTATCGTAAAGGACATCAGATGGAAAATTGTTGTAAAGCCCTCCGTCAAATAGCAGTTTGCCGTCTATCCTTATCGGGTTTACATAAAAAGGGTAAGTCATCGATGCCCTCACTGCGGCGTTGAGATCCCCTTCAGAAAAAACTACACTTTGTTTGCTGGTGACGTCAGAAGCTACACATCGGAAGGGTATAAACAGCGAATCAAAATCCTTATCCACAGAAGCTCCGGTTACGCCAAGGATTCGAAACATTTCATAATCGAGTAGAGAAGGAGTGATGAAGTTGGTGGGAAGGAACTTTTTGAAAATACTATCCTTAGAGAACGATATTTCCAGCATTGAAGCGTTCGGATCTCTTTGCCTCAAAAAGAACTTTTTTTCTTTTTCCAGTTCCCCGGAGGCCATTTTCATAAACTTGTCGGAAAGAATATACGCTTTTATTTCTTTGGGGGAAATCCCCGAAGCATACATGGCTCCTATCAGTGCACCGGCGCTCGTACCTGTAATATAATCCACCGGAATTTCGGCCTCTTCCAGGGCGATGAGCACACCAACATGAGCGAGGCCTGTAGCTCCACCACCGCTGAGCACAACTCCTACGCGTTGGGAATAAGAACTTAAGTTAAAAAGCGTCGTCGTTAGGATTAAAAAAAGTACGATCTTGTGTTTCAAGCTCCCTAAAAATGAGTTAATTTGTACAAAAATATAAGTTTTTTTGCCACAAAACGAATAAATTAAAAAAGCGTGCTTTTACTTTTGGATCATCTCGGAGTTTTGTTTTTCGCCATTAGCGGGATGCTGACGGCAGCAGACAGAAATCTGGATGTGTTTGGAGGGTATATTATCGCCTTTATTACGGCATTGGGAGGGGGTACCATCAGAGATCTTTTATTAAACATTGATATAGCGTGGATGGGATCATTAACTCATGTACTGACTGTTTTCCTGGGAGGAACATTAGGCATTTTGTTCAGGCATAAACTCAAGAATCTGCGCAGAACCTTTTTCATTTTTGATACCATGGGAATTGCATTTTTTACCATTGTGGGGGTTCAAAAAGGCCTTAATCATGAACAGATACCGGTTACGGCAATGTTTCTGGGGATGATAAGCGCAACATTCGGCGGATTATTAAGGGACGTACTTTGTAATGAAATCCCTTTGATATTTCGAAAGGAAATATATGCCATTCCTTGTCTCGCAGGGGGAGCGGTGTACCTTCTGGGGGATTATGCAGGTTTTGGTGGAGAAACATGGTTGCTTTGGTCATCTGTTGCTTTTATTGCTCTTTTCAGAACCTTTGCAGTTATTTTTTCGTGGGAAATGCCTTTAATCAAGGATTTAAATTAAGGAGATAGGAGCTATGGAGAAGTTGAAAATCACTGTTAAAACACTTTATAATTTTGAAGATATTCTGCAGGATGAGTTATCGGAACTCGGTTACCAGAAAACGGAAAAATTAAATCGTGCCGTACAGTTAACAGGAAACTGGGAAGATGTTTACAGGCTGAACTTTCGATGCCGTTTAGCAATATCCGTTCTTGTTGAGGTCGCATCCTTTCATATCCGTGATGAAAAAGATCTTTACAATCAAGCCAAAAAAATTGCATGGACAGAGTTTTTTGATCTCGAAAAAACCTTTGCTGTAAAAGGAGCTGTCTTTTCCACGTTGTTTACACATACACAGTATCCGTTTTTGCTTGTCAAGGATGCCATCGCAGACGTTTTTCGCGAAAAATACGATGCCCGACCGAATGTAAATATAAAGGCCCCTCAGGTGATGTTTGACGTTTATGTCCGCGAAAAGGCGGTCACAATTTCACTAAATACGAGTGGTATTCCTCTTTTTCAGCGCGGATATCGTCAGGAGGTTGGTGAGGCTCCCATGAATGAAGTCCTGGCCGCAGGCTTGCTACGACTGGCGGGGTGGGATAGGAAATCAACTTTTGTAGATCCAATGTGTGGTTCAGGAACTATCGCAATAGAGGCCGCATTATGGGCTGCTGATATTCCTGCCATGATAGAGCGACAGCATTATGCTTTTAAGAATTTTCGTTCTTTTGATGCAGAGGCTTGGGAACGAGTTCAGGGCGAAGTGAATAGAAGGCCCAAGGATCTCGGTTTTGAAATTCTCGCTTTTGACGCCGACGCCGGAATGGTTCAGAAGGCCAAAAGGAATAGTCGCATGGCTCCGATTGGCAATATGGTTACTTTCGAAGTCAAAAATTTATTCGATTCATCCGCAACTACAGAAGAGGGTTTATTGATATGCAATCCTCCCTACGGTGAAAGAATGGGAGAGAGCGAGGAAATAACTGATTTTTATAAGAAATTAGGGGACACTTTCAAAAATGCTTATACCGGATATGATTGCTGGGTGGTTTCATCCAATGTGGATGCAATCAAAAATATCGGACTAAAACCTAATGAGAAATATAAGGTTTACAACGGAAGTCTGGAATGTAGTTTCAGGAAATTCAAGGTATTTGAAGGTTCAATTAAGACTGCCTCTCAAGCTGATACTCCTGATTCTGATAGATCTTCTTCTACCCTTTCTGAATCAGCATACGAGAAAAATAAGGAAGCTGAGACTGTAGATAGGGCTGAGAAAATTCACAAGAAAAAGATATCTGAAAAAGTCGATGAACTTCGGTCAGGAACTTCTAAATATAAACCGGTACATGAGCCGGATACAAAGGAAGTTAAACATCCTGCAGAACGTGAGAAAAAACCGTCTGATAACACCCGGAAAGAGTCTCAAGATGAGGAGAAGGAAAAAAATACCGAATCACTCTCTCTCAAAGAAAAGATAGCGAAAATGAAGAAGTACAGGTCCAGAGAATAATTTTCACCGGGGAATAATCTTCAAGAATATCTGTCTATTCCCGTATCAGTTTTATTTTCCAGATTTTCTCATTTTCCTGAATCTCCAGGATGTACATTCCTGAAGAAATATTTTCATCCACTTTCAGTCGATAAGAACCTGAGCCATTTGCTGACTCTTTGAACGGAACGGTTTGGCCACCGATAGTATAAAGTTTGAATAGGGGATTCATTTTAACACTTGATTCTATCAGTATTTCATCCGTAAAAGGATTAGGAAAGACTGAAAAAGGCAATTTTTCTTCCGCGTTTAGGCTTGCATCTGTATCGAGATACTGACCGTCAGAACTTACGATATTGGAACTCAGTCCGGCACCGTTGGTTGCTCTAATATTAATGAAATAAGTGTTACCCGGTGTAAGGTTCAAACCGGTCAGCGTATAACTCGTAACGGTTCCTACATTCATCCACGGAGAAACGTCTGATGCTCCCGCAGATGTTCCAACACTCATCTCGTAGAATGCCAGGTCAGAATGAGAATCCGATGCATTATCCCAAAATGCTGATATCTCATTTGTCGTGTAAAAAGTATCTATATCCGCTGTGATTCCATCCATTACATTATTTAAACCGGTGGGCGGAGTCCAGTCAACATCCAGATCCAGGTAGTGTATTGCTGATAAATTTTGTGCCGTATCCTGAACGATGGATTTAACCTTTGCACTGATCGTTGCCGGATCAACATTCTGATAACGGATATCTGCCGATGCATTTCCCACCGTAACCTGCACGGAGGGATAGCGGGTCCTATAAACTTTCAGATTGTTAATTGCGAGATTGCTGTTACCGCTGCGAAACGAAATATAATCACCTGAAGTCAAAGGGGTGTTATCTGTCCATTCACCAATCAGGAGATCATCCTTATAGACAAAAGTCTCTCCTGTAATTCGGTCATAAATTACTTTGACATCCATCCATACATTCTGATCAAATTCTACAGGGATAACCTTTTCCTGAGTAAAAGTATCATTACTTACGCTGTAAAATTCCAAGGTCTGAAGTTCCTGTCTGAACCACACAAAATAGGAATTTCCGCGGTTTGTGGCAGTTGGATCGTCACAGAAATAATGGAACCCTCCACGCTTATTGTTTCCTGAACCGTCGAGTTTCATCTGGAAGTGATACAGGTATCTGTTCGATAAATCCTGTTTGAGAAAGGCATATATGTTTGTATTGCTTAGGTTCTCATCCGTCTGTTGCAGGTATCCGTTTGCAACGTCCCAGTTTCCGGTAACAGTACTCCAGTTGGGATGTATAGCTCCCTGATCAAAATTATCGCTATAAAAACCGTTTTGATTATTTGCACCCCAATAAGATCC
>JAWVYS010000002.1:0-172110 GCA_033722555.1 Brumimicrobium sp. | reverse complement strand
ATTACCCGGGACCCGTTTTTGAAAAACTGGATATCGACGTTGAGGACGAGTATCGTTACTTGGTAAGCAAGGTTCCGCGGGTGAGTGAAAGAATGATCTCACGCCTTCCCTTTGATCCTATAGAAGTTGATTTGTTGATGAGCGGCCTTTCCGATTACCTTGTAAACAATGGTTATCCCTTTGCAAAAGTATATCTGGAAATAGATAAAATAGAGGAGGGAATCACCCCTGCCAAACTCAATATCGTTCCAGGGCCGTTTATTACGATAAAAGAAGTGCACTTGAAAGGTGAGGCTAAGGTTAGTAAGAAATTTATAACGAATAATATTTCCATTAAAGAAGGCGATCCCTACAATGAACGCTTACTGAGGAAAATTCCTGCCCGGATAGAACAGATTCAATTTTTAAGCGAATTAAAACCGCATGAAATATTATTTACGCCAGAAGGTGCAGAAGTTTTTCTTTACCTCAAGTCGAATCCGGTAAGTTTGATAAATGGTGTGTTAGGTATTCAACCCGATCCCGTAACACAAACCAATGTGATAACCGGGGATGTCAGGTTAAAACTCCAGAACGTTTTACAGCGAGGTGAGTTACTTGATCTCAACTGGCGCAGTCTGCAACCGGGCACTCAGGATCTTAATATTCTGCTCAATTTCCCGTTTTTATTCAATAGTTCTTTCGGAATAGATGGTGGATTCAAACTGTATAAGCGTGACAGTACGTTCTTAACAACCAATGCGAATATCGGCGTACAGTATTTTTTACAAGGAGGAAATTATGTTAAAGTTTTCTACGAGGCGGATAACTCGAATCTCCTGAGTGGTGCTGCCTCACTGCCGAATTCCTCATTTTCTTCCACAAGCACCAATCGATATGGGTTAGGAATTTTCAGAAGACAACTGGATTACCTGCCCAATCCATCCAGAGGTTTCAGAATATCAGCGGATGCAGCCATGGGTAGGAGAACGAGCAGACTCCCTGAAAGTGATAGCTCTGTGATTTCAACAACTTTTACCGGAAGGTTTGAAGCGGAATGGTTTATGCCCGTCACCCGCCGGCATGTGATCCGATTGGCAAACGTTACACGGACTTATTATGCTCCCGAGGTTTATACGAACGAATTGTTCCGTTTCGGTGGATTACAGATGCAGCGGGGTTTCAACGAGGAGGAACTCCTGGCTTCAACCCTGAGTACTTTCACGGCCGAATACCGCTTTCTCGCTGATAAGAATTCCCACGTCTTCGCCTTTTTCGATCAAACGATTTACGAAAATACTGCGGGCAATTATTTGCAAGACACACCTTTCGGGTTTGGCGCAGGATTCAGTTTCGGGACGAATCTGGGGATTTTTTCTATTTCCTATGCACTCGGAAAACAGTTCGACAACCCAATTCTACTAAGAGAAGGGAAGGTGCATTTTGGGTATATCGCTTATTTTTAAATCAGAATCCCTGAACACCGTTAACGGTGGTATATTTAAGAACATTCTTTTTATCGGGATGAATCCGGGCAAATGCCGATTGCAACGCGATCGTTCCTTCATGAAATCCACAAAGAATAAGTTTCAGCTTTCCGTCGTACGTATTCACATCTCCTATCGCATATATTCCGGGGATATTGGTGGAATAGTCTTTTGTGTCTACTTTGATCGCATTCTTTTCGATTTCCAGACCCCAGTCGGCAATAGGGCCCAGGGAAGGTTTTAATCCGAACAAGGGAATGAAATGATCGGTTTCCATTACAAAATCACCTTCGGTTTGATGATTGATGATTACGGATTCAACTTTGTTATCACCTTGAATACCAACCACCTCTGATTCCGTAATAAGTTTGATCTTCCCTTTTTCAGCCAGATCCATCACCTGCTGAACGGAATCCAGGTGACCACGGAAGGAACTTCTTCTGTGTACAAGGGCAACTTCACTGGCAATGTCTTTCCCGGCAAGAAAAATAGACCAGTCGAGGGCCGAATCTCCTCCACCGGCTATTACACAACGTTTTCCCCGATAAAACTCCGGATCTTTAATGATGTATTCAACTCCTTTATCTTCGTATTTCTCAATATTATCAATTGGCGGTTTCCGAGGTTCAAAAACTCCTAACCCTCCGGCGATCATTACCACAGGTGCTTCATGTTCAGTGCCTTTATCGGTGGTTACAATGAATTTATCATCATCGGTTTTATCAATGGTGACTGCAGCCTCACCAAGTGTAAACCCTGGCTTAAAAGGAGCAGCCTGTTCCATCAGATTATCAACAAGTTCACCTGCTAAGATGGATGGATATCCCGGTATGTCGTAAATCGGTTTTTTCGGGTAAATTTCAGAACATTGTCCACCGGGTTGAGGAAGTGAGTCGATGAGGTGACATTTCAGCTTCAAAAGTCCTGCTTCAAAGATCGCAAAGAGGCCAACAGGGCCGGCTCCGATAATGATTATGTCTGTTTTAATCATAGCGTGTAAACTCAATTTTAGCGGTCAAAATTAACCATTCTCTGCTTAACAAAGGGTAATTTGTTTTGTTTATTACAACCGAAATTTTAGTGAAGCACAAAAGTTAAATGGTGGTTAACTCTGAACAGAGTGTGTTCTGTTGAATGAGTTCTCCCGGCGATTGTGTATTTCTCCTGCCTAAATCATTTAAAACGAATAATGATTCGGGCTTTCTGATGGGATTATTATTAAGCAAGGCAGAATCAACTTTTCACAAAAACATTTTTAGGCTCCGTGAAAAACTTCAGCGCTTCCCAACCGCCTTCTCGACCAACACCGGAAGACTTAGTTCCCCCAAAAGGAGTACGAAGATCTCTTACAAGCCAGGCGTTGATCCAAACGATTCCTGCATCGATTTCATCCGCCATTTTGTGGGCGCGTTTTAAATCATTTGTCCAGATCGTTGCACTTAAACCGTAGGTTGTCGAGTTAGCCATCATAATTACTTCTTCTTCAGTATCAAATGGCATAATAGTTACTACAGGACCAAAAATTTCTTCCTGATTGGTGCGGCAGTTATAATCCAAACCTTCTATAATCGTAGGAGCAATGTAATATCCTTTATCGTAAGGAGCATCAAGAATAACACGGTTTCCTCCCGTTAAAACTGTTCCGCCTTCTTCCCTGGCCAGTTCGATATAGCTCAAAACTTTCTCCATGTGGCCTTCGGAAACAACAGCACCTAATTGAGCTTGTGGATCTTCCGGATTTGAAACTTTTGCCTGACTGATTTTTTCTACGAATTCCCTTTTGAATCTGTCATAAATCCCTCGGTGTACAAAGATGCGTGAACCGCATAAACATATTTGTCCCTGATTCGCAAAACTTGATCGAATCGTGGTTTTCAGCATTTCATCGAAGTCGCAGTCATCAAAAATGATATTCGGGTTTTTCCCGCCCAATTCCAGCGATAACTTTTTAAACATCGGCGCTGCAATGGTGGCAATCGCTTTGCCTGTAGCTGTTCCCCCGGTAAAAGATATTGCTTTTGTTTCAGGATGTCGAACGATCGCATCTCCCGCTGTATGTCCGTAACCATGCACTATATTCAAAACTCCTTTTGGGAATCCAACATCTTCCATCACTTTACAAAGAAGATATGCCGTGTAGGGTGTTACTTCAGAAGGTTTGGCTACAACACAGTTTCCTGCCGCAAGTGCCGGAGCAATTTTCCAAGTAAAAAGGTAAAGGGGAAGATTCCAGGGAGAAATACAGCCTACTATTCCAAGTGGTTTACGCAGTGTATAATTGATCCCCATTCCGGGCATGTGATGAGATTCTGAGGCAAAATGTTGTATACCGGTCGCGAAAAATTTAAAATTGGAAATGGCTCTTGGAATATCCACATGTTCAGCAAGTTTTAAAGGTTTTCCATTGTCGCGACTTTCGGCCTTAACAAAATCTTCCATGCGGTCAGCTATTCCGTTGGCCAGTTTCATCAACCATTCTCCACGCTCCTCTAAACCCATGCTGGACCAAGTTGGAAACGCCTCCTTCGCTGCCTTCACCGCATTTTCCACATCTTCTTTTTGAGAATCCGGTATTTTTGAATAAACCTCTCCTTTTGCGGGTTCAATGTTGTCGAAATATTTGCCGCTTACCGGTGACTCAAATGCCCCGTTAATATAGTTCTGAATTTTTTCCATTTTCGCTCTTTCTCGTGTCGTAAATTTAGAAAAATTGTAGACTTATGCTTACATCAGACCTTTTAGCATATCTTCACATCTCCTTTAAAATGTAAGTTATAATTTTGTTTTATGTTCAAATGGCTCCTTAGCTTACTGATTTTTACAGCGTCCGGTTTAAAGGCACAGGAACGATTTCTGGAACTTGAAATACAACCCCTCGCCGAAAATAATGAAACGGTCAGAGATTTTCAGGTAATAGTTACAACTACTGAAAATATAAGTTTTGAAATCGGTACAAAAAGAAAGAAAACAAGCTTCTACCTGCCTCCCGGTGAGAATTATAAGCTGGAAATAGTCAAAGAGGGGTTTTTCAAGACTTATTTTGAGATTGATCTCAGGGAAGTTCCTTATGCAATAGGCAAGAAATCAAGTGAATATTTGAAACTGAAGCCAAAACTGTTGCCCTCGTCAGGATCTAAGCAGGGCGATATTGTTAAATTCCGGTTTGATCCGAGATATGGAAAAATAATGCCTGTGACGGAATAAATGTTTAGGTTCCCAATCGGGCCGCGACATAACCTGTGGTCCAGGCCGCCTGAAAATTGTATCCTCCGGTAATAGCATCAATATCCAGTACTTCTCCTGCAAAGAACAGATTCGGACAGACCTTGCTTTCAAGGGTTTTCATATTTACGCTTTCCAGGCTAACCCCTCCACAGGTAACAAACTCCTCCTTGAAAGTTGTTTTTCCCTTCACTGCATATTCGTCGTTTGTCAAAACGTTTAATAGTTTGTTCAACCCTTTTTTTCCCAGTTCACACCAACGCCTGTCCAAAGGTAGCTCAGTCTTGTTAATTAAGAAATGCCACAGTCTTGAAGGAAGAAAATAGGGTTTGATGTTCTGAATTTGTTTTTGAGCATGTTCCGCAGATAGCTCGGTTAAATGTTCGAAAACCTTATTCTGATTGAGTTCATTTACCCAGTTAACCTGAATTGTAAAATGATAATTTTTTTCAGAAAGTATTCGTGCACCAAAGGCAGATAAAACCAAAATTGCCGGACCACTCATCCCCCAGTGTGTGATAAGCAAGGGGCCCGATGCCGAAATTTTCTCGCCTTTAATTTTGGTGATTGTGTTTTCTACAACAACACCCATCAGGTTTCGCACGGGTTCTTCGGGCATATTAAATGTAAATAGGGAGGGAACAGGAGTTTCAATTTTATGGCCAAGTTTTTCGAGCCATTCTAGTCCACTGTGCTTAGGAGACCCTCCTGTTGCCACGATAATTTTATTATACTCAAAGGTTTCACCTTCCCTGTTGATCAACTGAAAACCATTTTCTGTACAGGTGATTTCCTGAATGTTTACTCCTGCTTTGGTGTAAATTCCCAGACGATGAACCTCTTCCCAAAAACAATCAATAATTGTCTGAGAATCTTGGGAACGTGGAAATATGCACTGATCTTCCTGTACAATGAGTGGCACATTTCGGGATTCAAACCAATCACGGGTATGTTTTGTGTTGAACTCCGGGAAAAGTTTTTTTAATTGTTTTCCTCCTCGTGGATACGCTTTGCTTAATTCACTGATTGAAGAACAGGCATTCGTCACATTGCATCTTCCACCACCCGAGATTTTTACTTTTGAAAGGAATTTGTTGGATTTCTCCAGAATGGCGACTTTGGCCTCCGGAAAATTCTCTTTAACATGTATAGCCGCGAAAAAACCAGCCGCACCCCCTCCTATTATGCCGATTTTCACTGAGTTCATGGTACAAAAGTAATGGTCAAACAGGAAACAAACGGATACTTTCATCAATTTTACCGAATTCTTTTAAAATTTCGAGGACTCTTTTATATATTTGCAACCTGTTTATTCAGAGTTTAATGCCAAGCCGCTTATTTTTTATTCTTCTCTTCATCCTAAGTTTTCACAACAGCATCTCACAAACCACTTGTGAGAAATCTGCTGATATGCTGGCTACGATACAGAAGTTTCATTTTAAACCCAATCAGGTTGATTCAAATTTTTGTGAACTGTTTTTAAGTATTCTGCTCAAAAAATCGGATGCTTACGGACTTTTTTTGGTTAAAGAGGATGTCGAGCAGTTAAAATTAGCTGCCTACGGGATAATTGATGAAAATGGTTCGGGTAACTGTACCTTCTTTGACAGTTTTTCTGCCCTTATGAAGCAAAGGATAGAAAATTCCAGGATCTTGTTGGAGGGTATGAGTAACCAAAATTTAATTCTTCCAGAAAAAGACTCCTTAATTATTGATCAAGGAAAATACTTTGCCTCCCAGAATGAAATAGGGTTGAGATGGAAGAAGTGGATCCAGTACCTCACACTGAAGGCGATAGATGGGAGAGAATTGAGCACAACTGAAGTTGATTCACTTTATCACCTTGTACTGTCTCGTGAAACTTGCAGGATAGGAAGTTATTATGTAAACAATGATCTGGAAACAAAACTTAGTGAACTTTATCTTACTTCCCTGGCAAACACTTTTGATCCTCATACAACATTCTTTTCGAAAAATGTTAAGGAAAATTTTTTTGGAGGTCTCAGCGATGAAAGTTTATCATTTGGATTCGACCTTAGTCGCAACGAACTAGGTCAATTAGTGGTGGCCTCAATTATTCCCGGTGGAGCTGCATGGCTCTCCAATAAAATCAATGAGGGAGCTGTTTTAAACGCGGTGATCTCGGCAACAGAGATAAAGGATTTCAGGTGTATCGGTTATGAAGAGGCCTTGGGTTTCTTAAACGATAGCAAACTCCAGAGTGCCAAATTCGTTTTTGAAATGGAAGCAGGGGAGATGGATACTGTTGGTTTGAGCAAAACCCTTCTTTCTGTTCAGGAGAATATTGTTCAAAGTTTTATTTTAAACGATTCCCTGAGTAAAATCGGGTATATTTATTTGCCGTCTTTTTACACCAGTCAGAACGAGTTTGGGGTCAGTACGAACGGTTGTTCTGCTGATATTTCGCGGGAACTTTTACGCCTTAAAAATGAGGGCATCGAAGGGCTTATAATTGATCTGAGGGGCAACGGAGGAGGTCACATGCCTGAAGCAATAAATTTAATAGGGATTTTTATTGACTACGGGACGCTCGGAGTAATTCATTCAGGTAAAGAAAAACCCATATTAATTAAAGACATGAACAGAGGGCTAATATACAGCGGTCCGTTAACTGTAATGATTGATCAGTTCAGTGCTTCTGCGTCAGAATTTTTCGCTGTCACCTTACAGGATTATAACAGGGCAATAATTGTTGGCTCTACTTCCTATGGGAAATCTACCGCTCAGACTGTTTTACCAATAGAGGCCCACCGTTATGATTCCCCAAACCTGATTGACTTTGAGCCTGAAAACTTTGTTAAACTTACGGTGAACACATTTTATAGGGTCAACGGAGAATCTTATCAGGCTAAAGGAGTAGTTCCCGATATTATTTTTCCTTCGCGCTTTGATAATTTCGAGATCGGAGAAGGGTCCAATCCGACTTCGATCATTGCAATGCCAATAGAGAAGGAGACATATTTTAAAACTCCCTACAGCATCCCGAGGGAACAGTTAAGGATTTTGTTTTATTCTCGCGTTTCAAATGATCCGTATTTTGATAATATTAAAGAACTAGCTAAACTATATTCGAATTACTGGAATTCATCAACATACTTGTATGGCCTAAAAGCAGAAAACAGGCTGAGGTTGACTTACCTTGAACAACTGGAGAAACTTAATTCTGTTGACTTTGAAACTCCGTACATTGTTCAAAACCCAAGCTATTTGGCAGGATATTCTAATTCTTTTGATAAAGAAAAAGAAATTAATGCCTACGCAATGGAGGAAATTGTAAATGACAGAGGGATCGTTGAGGCCTTTTTGATCACTAAAAATCTTATTAACTTAAAAAACAAATAGAATGTTAAAAATTAAGAACACAATGTTGATGATGGTGTTGGCCATTATCTTGACCAGTAAAGGTTTCGCACAAACGGGTGTAGACCACATGAATGAGTTGAATGCAGCATTTTCTGAACTTAAGGATGACACCTGGAAATATCTGCGAACAATAACTAAAGGAAAAAGTGCAAGAAAATCTGAAAGTAAACGCAGTCAATTAATTGATCAGTATAAAAAACAGATTACAGTGGTTAATGGAATTAAGCCTTTTCAGGGAGATGCATCTCTGAAAGACGCTACTCTTAAGTATTTAGACCTCGCTCACACCGTGTTAGAAAAAGATTATGCTAAGATTGTGGATATGGAAGCGGTTGCAGAAGAGTCGTATGATGCAATGGAGGCTTATATCTTGGCAAATCAAAGAGCAGGTGAAAAGTTGGAAGCCGCATCGGTGGAATTAAAGGAAGCTGAAAAACAATTTGCGGAAAAAAATGACATAACTCTTCTTGAAGGCGAACAGGATCGCAAGTCAGAAAAAATTGAAAAGGCTTCTAACATGTTGACTTATTACAATAAGGTGTACCTTATATTTTTTAAGGTTCATAAACAGGAGGCATACGTTCTCGCAGCTCAGCAAGCCGTTGATATCACTGCTTTTGAGCAAAATGTAAATGCATTGATCATGGAAGCGGATGAAGCATTAAGAAAACTGGATACTTTAAGTCCTTATGAAGGAGACCGATCGATCGTTGATGCTGCTATAGAGTCAATGAAATTTTTTAAAAATGAAGCTGAAAACGAATTCCCGAAAATATCTGATTTTTATATCAAGAAAGACAATTTCGACAAGGCCAATGAAATAATGCAAGCGAAAAAGCAGAAGGATAGAACAAAGGAGGATGTTGATAAGTATAACAAGGCTGTTAATGAATACAATGAGGCCGTTGGGTCTATTAACCAAACGAACGAACGAATGAATAAAAACAGAGCGAAGATGCTGGATGACTGGAACAAGGCAGTTGAATCGTTCTACAAAACTCATTCTTAGTAAATCAATCCACCTTAATTCATAGAGGAAATTCAATACGGGTTTCCTCTTTTTTATTCAACTTTTTTATTTCCTAAACTTTAATCCTTTATCGTTGGGATTAAGTGAATATTACGTAACTTTGTGCCGAATTTAATTTGAATTAAAATGATTTTAGGAATTCCAGGAGGATTACAGGTCGTACTGATCATTGTAGTCATTTTATTGCTCTTTGGGGGTAGGAAAATTCCGGAACTTATGAAAGGTCTGGGAAAAGGAATGAAGGAGTTTAAAGATGCAACCAAAGGTGACGAGTCTAAAAAAGAAGACGAAAAAAACTAGGTAATAACCTCTTATCCATGTACAATACATTTGCTGATATAAAGGCTGCTCTCGAAAAAGGGTCGTCCGTACAAGATATTCTAAAAACTTATCTGAAAAACATTGAGGAAAGAAAAGACCTAAATGCTTTTCTTGAGGTTTTTGAAGCTTCGGCTTTGGCAAAGGCGATTGAAGTGGATGAAAAGATAAGTAAAGGAACCGCAGGGAAATTGGCCGGTATGATAGTGGGTATTAAAGACAATATCTGTTATGAAGGCCATAAGGTTTCTGCCGGTTCCAAGATCCTCGATGGCTTTGAATCACTCTATTCGGCTACTGCTGTTCAGAGATTGCTCGACGAGGATGCTGTAATTGTTGGAAGGCTGAACTGTGACGAGTTCGCCATGGGTAGTTCTTCTGAAAATTCTGCCTTCGGTCCCGTAAGAAACGCCCTAAACGAGGATTTTGTTCCTGGAGGTTCATCCGGCGGAAGCGCTTCAGCGGTTGCTGCTAACTTATGCACGGTATCGTTGGGAAGTGACACAGGTGGATCAATTCGACAACCTGCCTCTTTCACCGGAACAATTGGCCTCAAACCAACTTATGGGCGTGTTTCGCGCTACGGTCTCATAGCTTATGCCTCATCCTTCGACCAGATAGGACCTTTTGCCAATTCAATCGAAGATATCGCCCTGGTAACTGAAGTGATCTCCGGAAAGGATGAGTTTGACAGTACGGTTTCTTCGCGAGCAGTACCCTCACTCAAACCAGAACCACTTAAAAAGAAATTACGGATAGCGTATATTAAGGAAGCAATAGATCGTGATGGAATTGATCAGGAAATTAAAACCAGAACAGAACGATTGGTGAACTGCCTGAGAGCTGACGGCCATGAACTTTTTCCGGTATCTTTTTCCTATTTGGAACATTTGGTCCCGACCTATTATGTACTCACCACTGCGGAGGCGTCCTCCAATCTTGCCAGATTTGATGGCGTGCATTTTGGATACAGGAGTCCGGAAGCAAAGGGGGTGGAAGATACCTATGTGAAATCAAGAAGTGAAGGATTCGGAACAGAGGTCAAGAGAAGGATTATGACCGGAACGTTTGTTCTTTCCCAGGGTTATTATGACGCCTACTATGCGAAGGCCCAGAAGGTTCGCAGACTGATCCGTGAAAGAACCAACGAGATCCTTGCTCAGAACGATTTCATATTGTTGCCAACCACACCTACTACAGCCTTTCAGTTGAATGCCGTGAAGGACCCTATTCAGATGTATCTTCAGGATATTTTCACTGTACAGGCTAATCTGTCGGGTAATCCTGCTATTTCACTTCCTATCGGAATGCATTCAAACGGAATGCCCTACGGTTTACAGTTGATAGGAAATCATTTCGCTGAGAAGGAATTGATTGATGCCTCTTCATTTTTACTGGATTTTTGTTAGACGATGCGGTTGAAAGGATTGTACATCTCCCTGATTGTTGTGCTTAGCACAGGTTTTTCTATAAGTCAGCGCGATACTTTGTACGATAATCCTGATAACCCTGATGAGGAAATGCTGCATTATAAACAGTTTCTTGAGGTTGTTGAATCTTCGCTTAAACTTTATTACGACGAAGCGAATTCAACGGATTTCCGTACAGATTCCATCATCGATTCCTTTGGTTATGAAGAAGAGCAAGTTCCGCTTTTCCATGATTCCGTTTATTGCAACCGTCTCGCAAAAATGAATGAGATGAGTCCATTTCATTTAGATTGTAATCAGGCGGTTTTATCCACAATCGATTATTTTGCCAGAAAAAGGAGAACCTTCACCGGTGTGGCTATCGGACGGTCGGCTCTCTACTTCAACATGTTTGAGGAAAAACTGGCCAAACACGGAATGCCTATTGAACTTAAATACCTTTCTGTCATCGAAAGTGGTCTCAGACCACAGATCAAATCCCATGCGGGTGCCCTTGGTTTGTGGCAGTTTATGTACAGAACGGGCAAAATGTATGGCCTGGAGGAGAATTCTTATATTGATGAACGTATGGATCCTGATCTCGCCACTGAAGCTGCCTGCAGGTATCTTAAACATTTGTACGATCTCTACAACGACTGGAATATGGCACTTGCGGCCTACAATGCGGGACCGGGGAATGTAAATAAAGCGATTCGACGTTCAGGAGGAAAAATGACTTATTGGGAGATTAGGCCTTTTTTGCCGCGGGAAACGCAGGGATACGTCCCGAACTTTATCGCCATGTCATACATGATGACTTACTATGCCGAACACAATATCAGACCGAGAACTCCGGTGATCAGTGATTTTGAAACGGACACGGTTTGTTTACGTCAGGGTATTCATATGAATGTGATTGATAGCCTGACGGGTTGGAAGGTCGAGGATATCCAGTTACTGAACCCGATCTTTAAGACAACTTATATACCCAGTCATGAGAAACATAAATGCCTGAGAATACCTTTGTATTATGTTGATAAATGGATAGAAATGGAAGATAGTCTATATGCTTTGGATTCCTTGATCTATCAGGTACTTCCTGGGGTGGAAGAACAAAAGGCTGAAGAACCTCAGAGAGAGGAGGCCTTCAAACATCATGTAAGATCAGGAGAGAGTTTAAGCGTTATCGCCGAGAAATATGGAACCTCTGTCAGCAATATAATGAACTGGAATAACCTTAGGTCCACCCGACTGAAGGTAGGGCAGCGCCTCCTAATATACGGATCAGCGCCTCCTGAAAAATCGAACGCACAGAATGATAAGAAAATTGGTAAAACCGAAAGTTCAGGAAAAGGAACAGTTTACACGGTTCGATCGGGCGACAGTCTATGGAAAATAGCGAACAGATTTTCTACAACGATTAGCGAACTGGAAAAACTCAATCCGGGTATCAATTCGAATGATCTGAAAATAGGTCAGAAAATTCGAGTAAACTGAGAAGTTATTAGAAGACATTTTTACCGCAAGAGTCTTTCAAACTGGCATAATTATTGGTCTTTTTGCGATGTCTTTCTGTTTATCCTTTGAAATTATTCACCATGAAATATCTGCTTATTTTGCTTACCGTCTTTTTTGCTTTGATGGCCTGTAAAACCGACAACTCAAAAAAAATAAAAAATGATAATAATGCGAATTTGAAACCTGATTCGTCGGGTGTCGTTCAGGGGAATTCCATGGCTCAGTATACCGGTAAACCGGGACAACTTGTTTTGGTGGCCGAAAACACTGTGCTTACGGAGGAAATAATGACCTTGCTTGATTCGGTTTTTGGAGAATATATCAGGCCATATTACCCACCGGAGAAGAAGTTTGAAATCTTCACACGTTCTCCGGAACAGTTCGAAAGCGGTTCTCATCATTTGCGAAATCTTATGTTTCTTGAAATAAATAATGAGATCCCAAAAGGAGACCCACGTATGATTTTAAAGAAAGATTACTTTGCACGCACCCAGTTGATAGCTGAATTTAAGGCAAATAACATTAACGATCTTTATGCTTTAATGATGGTGAAACTCCCAGAACTTTATGAGCTTTTTGATAAGCAGGAATGGAAGAGAGAATATTTAAGACATAAATCTGAGAAGAACAACGTAGCGAAAGAACTGCTGAGAAAACAGTTCGGAATTGAACTCGACTTACCTAGAAGTGTTCGTTACGAATCCAGAGACAGCAAATTTGCTCATATTCTTTTCCCCGATCGTTCACGACAAATGGAACTTGAAGCCGGGGGTGCATATTTAAGCTCGAAAGCTAACTTCATTCAAAGCGGTATCATGGTTTGGCAGTTTGATTTCAAGGATTCTTCTCAGCTCAACCCTGCTTATCTTATGCAGGCACGAGATACCATTCTAAAATATTACGCCAAGCATGAAATCGATGGTGTTTACATGGGCACGCAGGATCATCCCGCTGTCTTGCCGATTCATAACAGAATACAGATAGGAGACGCTCAGGGGTATGAGTTCAGGGGTTTATATAAGTTTACCGGCAGGCTGGAACCTTCGGGAGGAAAATTTTGGAGTTTTCATTTTTTACATCCTACGAGAAAAAAAGTCATTGCAGTAAGTGGATACCTTGATGCTCCTCCTACCATGTCTGCAAGTTATGACCTGCGAAAAATTCAGGCGGTACTTTATTCTCTCAAGATAATTAAATAAAAAAGTAAGCAATAGCTTCCACATTACCTTTAATCTCCACCCAGTTTCAGCGAATACTGAATCATTACGGTTCGTGGTGCTTCCATTTTAAGGGGTCGCAACGAATACATATTATTCGAAATGTTTGAACTGATCACTGCAATTTTGTGTTTTCCGTTTATATCGTAACTTATTCTAGCATCGAAAATCCAGTTCCCATGGCGGTTAGCTTCAAAATAATCCATATATCGGATGTTTTGAATCGTGCTTACCACGGCAGTATTTTCTTCAAATTCAGCGATTACTGCATCGAGATTTTCAATTTGACTAAAATATTTTACTGAAAAACCGATGGATAATTTTTCAGCATAAGTCCATGAAATATCTCCCTTGATGTTATGAAGAAAACGATATTTCAGGATATTTCTATCTGGATTAAGCGAGGTATTGCTGAAACTATATTCCCTCGGATTTACCGGGTGGCTGTCAACCGCGTAGATGAGATCAGGATTTAAGGTTTTTGGTAATATATAGTTATACCCGGTTAAAAAGGAAATCTTATTCTTTTTACCGATTTTAGCCTGCCCAGAGAAAGAAACGTCCAGACCAATTATTCGTGATCTTCCTGTATTGAGAAATTTAAAACCTGCTCCGACGGGAGAGCTAAGGTCCCAGAACCCGAAGAGATACTCAATCGTATTATCATATTCCTGCCAAAATCCGGCGATGTCGAGATAACCATAAAGATTCCCGAATTTCAATCCTTGCTTTATACCAACCTCACTATTTGATGAGGTTTCAGGCTTCAGATCCGGATTGGGAAACACACCAAAATTTCCTACTCCTGTCTGTATAAAACGCTCAGTAATCGTCGGAAAACGGTAGCCTTGTCCATACGACATTCGCAAATACGTTTCCTGATGTAGTTTTATGTTTCCTCCGGCTCGGAAAATTGGTTGGATATCGGTAATTGTATCGTTGAGCTGAAAATTTTCCATACGGCCACCGACGGAAATATTGATGATTTTAAGAAATTGTTTTTCTATCTGAACGTATCCGGAAAGATTCAATAGGTTGTTGTCCGGTGTACCGGAACCTGCATAAAGTTCCGCATAGGAGTCTGTGTAATTGCCTGACAATCCTCCAATAAATTCCAGGTTGGACAATTGTTTATAGGTTCTTTGAAACTGATAATCGCCATAATAAACGAGAGAATTATTTGACTGGTTTGCGGTAATATTGTTGTCGGTATATAGAAACCTTCCCCTGAGTTTATGACTTGATCCTGATTCAAGTTTGAGCTGAACGAAAGGATCCAGATTGAAAATCGTTTGTTCCTGAAGAAATACTGCTCCGGGATATCCACGGAAGAGGCCTGAAGTATCATTCAGCCATGCGAAAATCATAGGAGATTCACTGATCATGGCATTGCCGTTCAATCCGTAAAACAAACCTCTCATTTTTTTGGATCTATGACGTAAATTAAAATTTAATCGTGCTCTTTTAGAGGTCATATCGGCATTGGAGAAATTGGATATCGTATCCGGAAAACTCTCCTCAATGTATGGATCCTGGACTGGTGGTCCTATATAACCTTGGTCATAATTGAAATTGCCCCCTATAACGACATCCCAGTTTCCTATTATTCGGGAATGAAGGAAATTTACTCCTGATATAAACGGATTAGGCCTTCGCCAGATTTGTGCCGTATCTTCCGGCTGGCTATATAAACCTGAATAAATATTTACCTTGGTCAACGGTTTAGTTGTCGGATATTTTGTTCGTATATGAATCGCCCCTGATAAAGCTGAACTTCCCGACAAAACGGATCCTGCTCCTTTTACAACCTCAATTTGTTTTATGTTTTCGACAGGGATGAAGCTCCATTCAGGACGTCCTGCATCACCGGAGAGCAGTGGCATATCATCAACGATTACGGCCACTTTACTGCCTACCCCGAAGGTAAATCCGCTTCCACCGCGGATCTGGGGCTCCCCGTCCAGAATATTTAAACCTGGCGTCTGATCCAGAATTGTTTCCACGCTGCGTGTGTTTTTAGCTTCAATAAGTTCCGGTTTGATGATTTCCAAAGAAACGGTAATATCTTCCGGGCGTTTATCAAATTTTCCGACACGTATATTTACACCCTCGAATTCTTTGTAATTCTCGTAGTCTTTCAAAACAATATCATGTTCAGTAAGCTGATTTTCAAGAATTACGACACTGAAAGTATCGGTGATTTTATTTGTAAATCGACAGATTAAAGTGTTTTCACCGACAGGTAGCTGAATGGTATAATTTCCTTCGATATCGGTCGATGCACCGACAGTAATATCTCCCCGGTATATTATGGAAGCTCCCACCAGGGATTCACCGTTTTCATCGGTAACTTTTCCCGTTAAGGTACCCTTCTGGGAATAATTGAAAGAGTAAATGAAAAGAAAAAGAAATAAGACTGAGTAACGCATGCCGTTCAGACCTTATCGTATATATAGTTTTTTAGTAAAAACGCCGTTCGCGGTCTCGATCCGTATTAGATAAATACCGCTTTCATGGATAAATTCTACCTTCGGAGCAGCGATTCCTTCCTGAATTATTTTGCCGGATACATCATAAACACTGTACGAGATTGTTGTATCATCGGTGTCGAAATATAGAAATCCGTTGGATCCGTTAACGGCAATCTCTCTACTGTCCTCTTCCGTATTTACACCCGAAGTATTGTAAATCAGACTTATGTCATCAATCCAGAGCGTACTACCTGTTTGAGATACGGTACTGTCACCCGAGGTAACCACGGCAAGCAAATAAGCGGGATCCTGGGTATTGAAATAATCGAATGCTTTTGAAAACCGTGTCCAGTTCGCCTGAGCACTTGTAAATTCAAATTTTGCTCGTCCGACCATGTTTCCAAACGTACCATTATACGGCAAATTTCCCTGACTCACATGAAGTACAACCTCAATTTTTCCTTTATCGCCGTTTTGCGGAGAATATTTATACCATCCTACAATGCTATCTGGTCTGCTTGTGAATGGTGTGTGCCACTGCGGGTCATTGCTGTCTGTAAAAACATATCCGTTTTCAGGATTAAAATCTGCATGAACACGACCACAGGTCATAATACCGTTCGCCTTTATTCCGAAGACCTCTTTGACCTCAAGCTTCGGACAATAACCGCCATTTCTTCCTGCATCTCTTGAGATGACTTTAGGAGCTGTGGAGGCCAGCGCATCTGCAGTCTTCAGAGAACTCCAATCTGTGGGTTCTTCGGTGGCCGAACCTACATTTTCCCAGTTTTCAAAAGTACCATTCTCGAATTGCTGTTGAGACATACTTCCAAAAATAAAAGATAGCGATAATAAAGTTGAGATTAAACTTTTCATAAATAGCTAATTTAGAAATGTAAATATAGTTCTTTTTGAAAAGAAGTCAGGGAGTTTCTGTCAATAAAAAAAGACTCAAAAAAAACTTTTGTGAAGTGTGTTGATCCTGACTTCGAGGTAGAAGTTTTTTCTGAGTCTAATTTCTGCAAGAAAACCGGTATGATGTCATATTGAACCCCTTCAACAAAACCATCCGGCATCTCTATGACGATACAGGATTCAAAAAGGTTGGCAGTAAATCAAATTTTTTTAAAAAATATAGTGAGTTAAGTAATGTTAATTTGAGCAGAAAGGGTTACCTAAATTTTTGTTCCTTTAAACATAACCGTAGTTTTATGGTTCATCAAAATTTTATTTATGTATTTCAAACCAACATTAAGCATAGTTTTTTTGACATTATTCGGAATAAACGGCAACTTATTCTCTCAGTCGGTGGATGAAAACGAAGCGGTTAATAATAAGGATTTAGAGAAATTCGTTGTGATTTACAAACAGATTCAGGAAAAAAATCTGCTGATTCAGAAGGAAATGATACTTTCAGTAGAGGAGGAAGGAATGGAGGTAGAGCGCTATACTGAAATTCAAAAAGCAAAAGCAAATCCGGCTACGGAAATAAAGATTACTACTGAAGAAGAGAATATGCTTGGCAGCATCAATGAAAAGCTTACGGAGATCAGAAACGATTTTGAGCAGGAAGTAGAAGCTCTGATCAAAGAGGAGGGTATGACCTTGGAAGATTATCGCATGATCTATCTGGAACTAGAGAAGGATAGGGATCTTCAGGAAAAATTCAGAGAGCTCATGAAAAGTTGAAATAGAGGTTTACTGAAACAATTATGAGCATCGGGGTATAAAACCGCGGTGCTTTTTTTATTCTCAGAACTTGAAGAATAGTATTCTAATACGTACATTAGTTCAAAATTTTATTTAAAATGAAAGCTCCGTTTAATTTGTTCAAATGGATTGAGGAAAACAGAGAACTCCTTAAACCCCCCGTTGGTAATAAAAATTTATACAAAGAGGCCGGTGATTTCATCGTAATGATCGTTGGAGGGCCAAATGCACGAAAAGATTATCACTACAATGAGTCGGAGGAACTATTCTTTCAACTTGAAGGGGATATACTGGTAAAGATTCAGGAAGACGGACAGGCAAAAGAAATCCATATCAAAGAGGGTGAGATGTTTCTCTTGCCCGGAAATGTTCCGCATTCACCAATACGAGGAGAAAATACCGTGGGTCTTGTAATTGAAAGGGTTCGAAAAGGCACCGGACTTATTGACGGACTTATGTGGTTTTGTGAAAACTGTAATCATCAGTTAAAGGCTTATAAGTTTAAATTGGACAATATTGAAAAAGATTTCATCCCTCGTTTCAAGGAGTTTTATTCCTCAGAAGAAGACAGAACCTGCGATAAATGTGGAACAGTCATGGAGGTTGATGAACGATTTGTCTGATGAAACCACAGTTGTTCGACTTTATTGATGTGATTATCGGATCAGCATGGATCATTTTGATTGTGATCATCGGTTGGACAATTTATTTGAAGAACAAAGATCGTGGGTATTATAAATTTTTTCTTCCCAACCTATTATTTAAGCTTTTTTTCGGACTTTTTTTCGGAATTACCTATTCCATAATTCTTTCAGAGGGTGGAGATACTTTGGCTTATTGGGAAGGAGCCTATAACCTGAATCAGCTGTTCTGGGAATCACCTTGGGACTATTTCCAAGAACTTTTCATAACTCCTGATCAGTCCACAATTACTGAGCATTTCAATCGTGAAACAGGTTATCCCCCGATATGGATATACAGAGAACCGGAAAGCTTCTTTGTATGTAAGATCCTTTCTGTTTTCACCTTTTTTACGCTTAACAGTTATATAGCTCTAACGATAGTTTGTGCTGGTATCTCCGCCTATGCTTCATGGAGATTATTTACACTGGTCAAAGACTTTGAATTTTGTCCGCAATGGGTATTAATTATTGCCTGTCTCTTTTTACCAACGGTCGCTTTCTGGTGTTCAGGCATCTCAAAGGATACTTTCGTACTTTCCTCATTATATCTCCTTGTTTTTCAGCTGTTTACAATGATTCAGAGAAAACGAAAACTCAACCCTTGGAATATATTTTTGGTTGTCTTTCATGTATTTATCCTGTATCATCTACGTTCGTTTATGTTGATCGCTGTATTCGGACCCTTGATTTTTGCATTTACTGTAAAAATATTTGCTCGGATCAGTTCAAATCAGATTCTCGCTTTTAGCCTGAGACTGGTATTGTTTTCATCACTCCTGTTCGCGGCCTTTGGCTATTTAAGCAGTGATCAGTTTATCAGTAATAACCCTTATCTGAAGGAAGTGACCGTTATACAGCAGGATTTTGCTCAAAACGTTACCTATACCGGTTATCGCTACGATCTTGGAATAAATGATTACACCCCGCAAGGTATGCTTGCTGCTGCTCCAATGGCACTGATAACGGCTTTTTTTAGGCCGTTCCTCTGGGAGGCCAACAGTGTTTTTCTTCTGGTCAGTGCCCTTGAAGGTACAATTCTTCTGTTTTTCGTATTTCGTTTTTTCTTTCTGAACGGAAATATTTTCAAACATCTGAATTATATCAGAAAACAGGAATTCTTGGTTTTTTCTATAATATTCGTACTCCTTCTTGGTTTTTTCGTTGGGTTTTCCTCGGGGTTATTTAACGTTTTGGTGCGTTTTAAAGCTCCTCTGATGGTTTTCCTTTTTATATTCTTCGCTTCAAGAAGACCCAAGTTTATCGGGTGATAAACTACACGAAAAAGGACTAAACCTTAACTCCCATCACAAGGATATCGTCAAGATTGCTCCGTTCACCCTTCCATTCACTGAAAATTTCATCCAGTAGTCTTTTTTGTTCATCCATGGAATAATCATGAATGTTGAGCAAAGTATCCTTGAATCTTTTGGTACCGAATTTTTTATTTTTGTCCCCCCCAAACTGATCAATATAACCGTCAGAATATGAGTAGATAAGATCGCCCTTATGAATAGGAAGTACGTGATCCGTAAAGGTCGTGGAGGATAATTCTCCGTATAATCCGATTGGATGCCTGTCTCCTTTTACCTCAATTAAAATCTTTTCAGGAAATTCATCACTTGTGGTGATCTTTATAAACGCTTCATGCGGTTGCCATTCCTCGATGTTTTCCTTGTCAGTAATGATGATTATGGAGTTTTTAGCACCGGCAAAATACAACTGATTTCGTTTTCTGTTCAGTCCGCATAGGGTCATATCCATACCGTCACGAAGTTGGACTCCTTTTTCTATTGCTTCTTCTATTTTTAAAGATTTGAAAACACCTCTATTTAAAAAACCAAGTGCTTCGCCTGGAGAGTTGATGGATTTGACTTTTAGACTTTGGGTCAGATAATTGTTCCCAATAAAACTCATGAAAGCGCCGGGAACTCCATGTCCTGTACAGTCTACGCCTGCGAAGAGATCGATCTTTTCTCCACTTTCTGTCGTAACACTTTCAACAAAGTAAAAATCACCGCTTACAATATCTCTTGGTACATAATAGATGAATGACTCAGGAAGAATCCTTTTAACATGAGACTCACTAGGGAGAATAGCCTCCTGAATTCGCTGGGCATACTTAATACTTCCAAGCATATCGCGGTGCTGTTCTTCCAAAAGGATTTTCTGCTCCTTAATCTTCTCCGTTCGCTCTTCAACCAACGATTCAAGTTTTTTCAGAGCCTCTTCCTGCGCTTTTTCCTTTTGCTCCTGTAACTCTTTGTATTTACCGGCCATCGATATACTCAAGGCAAGAATTTCAAGTCCTGACCCTATTTTTAGTGCAATCTCAGAAATACGTGCGTCTCCAACAATACCCAGATTTCCTAAGATAAATATCACTGCTCCTAGAATCAAGAATACGAAACCCATGGAGAATGCCCGGTTAACTTGATACCCTTTCCGGCGTAAATCATAAATCGCAAAGAGAATAGAAACAGTTGCCACCAGACTAATAAGATTAATGACAGGATAAGCAAGATAATGCGTGATACCCGGGATGAGGCTTATCGATGTAATTATGATTATTCCAATTAATACCGCCTTGAAGAATTTTTTCCAGCCAGTGCTTCTCTTTTTAATTTTAAGGAAGGAAGAGGCATACAGTATGACAAAAAATACAGCACCACCGGCCGAAAGTAAGACACTCTGATTTGCCAGATATATATTTTCCGGGAAAAGGTACTGAAAAGTAAATCCTTCAAGACTGAACTGAAGCATGAACTGGAAGAATACATACGTGATATAGAACAAGAAGGATTTCTCTTTCAGCAGTAAATAGAAAAAGAAGAAAATAAATATCACCAGAGCCAGCATTCCGTAGTAAAAACCATGCAAAAGCTGATTCCTGTAATCTACCTGATGAAATTGTTGTTGTTCACGAAAAACGAAAGGTAAGCTGATTACTTCTCCATCGCTCTCTAAAATTATATAAAAATGTTTCGTTTCGTGAGCATCGAATTTTATGGGAAAAATATTTTTCCGGTGAGGATAAGTTTTGGCATCAAAAGGTCTTTGATCTCCACTTCTCCAAGTCTGTATTACGGATCCGTTTTTTACTTCGTAAAGATCAACGCGGTCCGTAATTGGGCGCGCCGTTTCGAAGAGAATTTCTCTTGTAGGCCCTTCATTCGTTACTTCAAAACGGATAAACCAACGGGAATGAGTAAAATCAATAATCTCCAAAGGTTTTGTAAAGGGCTCGAAGTCAAAGGTGTCCGTATCGATGATACTTTGTAAATCTATAGAACGGGAAGGATCTTCTAAAACATAAGCCCTATCAGCCATATCATTTCCCAGCGTCTCTTCATTCAGGACGATCTGTCCGATGAGAACAAAATGTGAGAAAATGAATGCGAATATTACTGACAGCCCTTTCATCTATTCAAATGTAAGCCTTTATTTTTGAATATATTAAAATATTTTATTGGTGTCATAAACCTCGTGACCCCTATATACATTTGGTTAAAGATATTGATCCAGTAAATAGATGAGCGCAGAGATTCCGGCAGCTCCCAATTGAAGTTCTCGTCTGTTAACATTTTCGAAAACATCGTTGGCATTGTGATGAAAGTCGAAGTATCTCTGACTGTCGGGAACAAAGCCGAAAAGAGGAATTCCTTCATAGAAATCACTTAGCGGACCAATATCCACACCGCCGTAACCTTTTTCGAAATGATGCAAATAATAAGGTTTAAAGAGGGGAGCGAAAGATTGTAATAAACGAAGTTGCTCTGCAGAACCGTCACAATCGAAACCCCGTGGAGTAAATCCTCCCCTGTCGCTTTCTATTGCCGCAATGTGCTTTTCCTCTGATTTTTTAGCCTTTTCTGCGTAGGTTTTACCCCCCATATTGCCGTTTTCTTCATTCATAAAGAATACGACCCTCAAGGTATGCTTCGGACGATAACCTTGTTTAAGTAATAAGCGAACCGCTTCCATGGAATGCACTATACCGGCTCCATCATCGTGAGCGCCCTCACCCACATCCCATGAATCGAGATGCCCGCCAATTGTAATTATTTCGTCAGGGCTTTCCGTACCCTTTAATTCTCCGATCACGTTATAGGACTTGATGTCGGGTAATTCCTGACAATTCATTTCAAAGATGAAATCAACTCCTTTTGATCGCGTGGAGAGAATCTCCTCAAGTCTGGTTGCGTCAGCTGTTGAAATCGCAGCTGCAGGGATTTTTGGAACACCTTCCTCATATTTCATCGTGCCGGTGTGGGCATGATCATGCTCACTTAGGCTCAGTGACCGGATTATAACCGCTTTTGCCCCTTTTTTTGCTGCATCTATAGCTCCGTAACCGCGTATAGGATAACAGGCGCCATAAGCCCTGAAGGTGTTAATCATATGTTGGTCCATGGGTTGAGAGATAAATACGATCTTGCCTTTAACGTCCTTCTCAGCTGCGTTCTGAAGGGCCTCGCGGTTGGAAAACATAACGATCTCTCCTTCCATAATTCCTGAAGTTCCAACGGATCCGCCCAGAGCAAGAAGATTTACCTTGTGCAGTTTTTTATCAGCTGTTCTATACCACCCTTCTTCTTTCGTGCCCCTTACCCAATGAGGAACCATTACTTCTTGCAAATAAACCTTGTCAAAACCGTATGCCTCCAGTTTGTTTTTGCCCCAGTAAACGGCCATTTCAGCTGAAGCTGACCCCGACAATCTGGCACCGACATCCTTGCACAAACTTCTGAGGTCTTCATAGGCTTTACCGTGCTCAAGCGATTCAGAAAACAGGTTTCGAATAAATACACTGTCTTTTTCAAACTGTATTTGTGCATGATTATTGCCGAAAACCGTCAGTAAGAACAAGCAAAAAACTCCTTTTTTAAGCATAGATTATAGTTTCTCATAATGCTGGAAAAATACGAATTATAAATGCTCTGTAAGTTTGCTGAGCTCAAAAAATGTACATTTGTTACAACAAACTTCTTGAACGTGAAAAATTCTTTAAGCCGTATATTTTATTTTTTGCTTGTTCTGGCACTGATCATTTCCGGAACATTCATAGTGTATTATTACTGGACAGTGAGTGATGCAAGCCAGTTAAGGGATCTCCCGATGAGCGTGCTTGTTTATATTATTATTTATATCCTGGGACAGTTGCTCAAGCGATATGTAAAGAAGAATATCAAATGGTATGACTGGGTATACTATCTTGGGCTTATAGCAATAGTACTTCCGATCATTTCGGAAACTTTTCTGAAGGATAATATCCTTGCTATCACAAAGTACGGTGCACTCTTTTTGCTTATTCCGCCTTTAATAGAACTAGCTTTAATTGCCATAAAAGGGAATAAGTAAACCTATTCAGGTATAACCCAATAACTTCATAAACTGTTCAGCGTTTTGCTCTTCCGAATAAAGCGTTGTTGTGATTTCTCCTCGTTCGTTTCGTTGAATCAGGACATGTCGCGGTTCAGGAACCAGACAGTGTTTTAGTCCACCGTAGCCACCAATGTTTTCCTGATAGGCGCCTGTATTGAAAAATCCGATATAAAGGTCTTTATCCTTGCGGAATTTTGGCAAATAAATAGCGTTGGAATGCTGTTCCGAGTTATAATAGTCATCGCTGTCACAAGTCAGCCCTCCCAATAAAACACGCTCGTAATTATCATTCCAGCGATTGATTGGCAATAATACAAATCGTTGATTTATTGCCCAGGTATCGGGTAAATTTGTCATGAATGAACTGTCGATCATATTCCATTTTTCCCGGTCGTTCTGTTGTTTTTGTTCCAGTATTTTAAAAATTGTACCTCCGCATTCTCCAACAGTAAATGATCCGAATTCCGTGAATAAATGCGGGTCAGGAATTTTTTGCTCCTTACACATGATCTTTACCTGTCCTACGATTTCCTGAACCATATATTCGTAATCATACTCGAAACCCAGCGATTTTTTAATTGGAAAACCTCCTCCGATATTTAAAGAATCTAGGTCTCCGCAAATTGCTTTCAGTTCACCATATACACGAAGGGTCTTAGTAAGCTCGTTCCAGTAATAGGCACTGTCTGAAATACCTGTATTGATGAAGAAATGAAGCATTTTCAATTCCACCTTTGGATTATCCTGTATTTGTTCTTTATAGAATGGAAGGATGTTTCTGTATCTCAATCCAAGACGTGAGGTGTAAAATTCGAATTTGGGATCTTCCTCCGAAGCGATCCGAATCCCTACCTTGATTTTTTTATCTACGAGATTCGTTAGCCTTTCGAGCTCATCGTAATTATCTACTACAGTTATGACCTCCACGAAATCACGGTTTATGAGATCAGCAATTTTTCGAATGTAGCTATCGGGTTTAAATCCGTTGCATATAATCAGTTCTTTGCCCGTCAATTTGCCTTTATCGATGAGGTGGTTGATGATATCGATATCATAGGTGGAAGATGTTTCAATATTGACGTTATTCTTCAATACTTCCTCCATGACAAAAGAAAAATGCGAACTTTTCGTGCAGTAAGCATAGTTGTACGTGCCGTTATAACCTATGGCATTCATGGCATCCCTGAACCAACCTTTACACCTTTCTATATTGTTTGAGATTTGAGGAAGATAATTGAACTTCAGAGGCGTACCGTATTTTTCAATTAGTTCCATGAGGTCTATCCCATGGAATAAGAGTTTATCGTCTTCCAGCTGAAATTCACGCTGCGGAAAATCAAAGGTTTGTTCGATTAAGTCTATGTATTTCGTTCTCATTTTTCCTTTTTCTTGTTCTAAAAAATCAATGTTCTGTGTTTCATTCTAAATACCGCCATCAAGAGCATTCCGAAAAGAATGGATGCAAAAACGAGATGAGCTGTTTGCACCAATCCGGGCATGTTGAAATGAGCAAGCAAAACACCCGAAACCAGTTCGACGATTAAAATAAAAAAAATCCACCGTAAAATCATTAAATTTCTGTCTTTTCGTTTAATCCAGTATATTCCTACGATGAGAGCAAGCACCAGCCAGGAAAAACTGCGGTGAATAAAAAATGCCAAACCGAAGTTCTCACTCCATGCTTCCCTTTCAATTCCGGCTTTTCGCATATGATCAATTTCTTCTCGAACCTGTGTGCCCAGAAACATCTGAATAAATGTTACCAGAAAGATTATAAATATGAGGTAATAAACAGTGCTTGATACAGGTATATTTCGTTGCTGTGAAGGAGCAATTAATCGAAGAATATAGAATTGTATGCCGATAATAAGTAAAGCAAGGAATAAATGTACTGTAATTGTCCAGGGCACCAGATTAGTGGCAACTACAATAGATCCGAACCAGGCTTGAAAAGCCAGGATGACAAGGTTCAGTCCGGAGAAAATGATCAGTTTTTTCTTTCTGTATTTGAAGAGAATCCATAAAAATATCAGCAATACACCGTTACCCGCAAGAAAACCAAATAAACGGTTGACGTACTCTGTCCAGGTTTTCTGAGCGTTAAAACTTTCTTCCACCAAAATGCTTTTATCACTTCGGATTTTCTTTGCGGTGTTAGTCATTCCGATCTTTTCCAGCATCGAACAGAATTTCTCAACCTTAGCACTTCTTTTTTCCGAATATATTTCTTTATAGTTATCGGGTAATTCGGATTTTTCGGTCGGAGGAACCCACTGACCGAAACATTTTGGCCAGTCGGGACAGCCCATTCCACTCCCGGTAATTCGTACGAAACTGCCCGCTATAACAACCAGATAGATGAGCACCAGAGTGATCCAGTTAATCCGTACAAACCATTTACCGTATTTCATACCTTTTCAGAAGTCGACCGTAAAATTAATGGAGTTTTTTTACTTTTTGTTCAAGCTGTAAACTTTGAAGAGAAGGATTTGTGTTCTACGGTGCATTTATTCTGTGAACCATCGTTCTGGAATGACAATCGACTCCATTCGTTTCTGAACTTTTTTTTTCAGAGAGGGGAAAAAATCGAATCCGGTAATTTTTTCAAGTTGATCAATACTAACACGATACTCTGAGATATCTTTGCTCAATGATAAATGAGGAACGAAGAATCCTATCCCATAAGGCTTGCCTTCGTAATAAATAAGTAAAGCCTTAAAAAATCCTTTAGGAATACAAACTTGGGAACTTTTAATCCGATTGTTTTCATCAATACCGAGCAGAGGGCCTGTTACGACCAGAATGGAGTCATACTGTACAGCCCATTTCCTTACCTGTGCTTCGAGTTTTTTCCAGATACCTCTGTTAAAGCCCGGAAGCTGAGGAGATATGTTTGAATAATAAAAAGATTCCTGCATGCATTTAAGACTTCCGGCCATATCTGCTGCCGGGGCTAAATGTCCTCTGTCATAACCGCTTTTGTAATAATCCTTGTCATGGGCGGAAATGGAATCGGGCAACAGCGGATCAGGAATAAAACGGTCCGTTCTTGTTATTTCAGCATTTTCCAAAACCTCTTTCCTTAAACTGTAAACGACCCATTCTGCTTGTCGGCAATCCGGATTATAGGAGATACTAATACATGTATGCCTGATTAGCTGTGTTTGATAATTCGGGGAAGCAACCCCGTAATGAAAATGATTCGTTTTGCACGATAGAAATATATTGCAAACGATAAGGAAGTATAGATATCTCATTCTGGAAGCTTGATGCGACATAAAATTAGATCAATTTAATGACAAAGCGCTCTTTTTCGGTTCGAGGCCCATTGGTTTTTAATATCCAGGATTGCTTTTACGAATATTTAGGATAAAAAAAAAGACCTTGTAAATTACAAGGCCTCAGCGGAGAAAGAGGGATTCGAACCCCCGATACCTCTCGGTATGCCGGTTTTCAAGACCGGTGCATTCAACCGCTCTGCCATTTCTCCGCGACAAAAGTAGCAATACTTCTTTTTGTGGGAAACATTTTGTGAAAGAATTTTCATTTTTTTTGGATCACGGAAGTTTTGGGGTAGCTTAATCATTCAATATTCTTCGAAATGTAAACTGAATTTAATATCACAAGAGCAGAAAATATTTTTTTCTTCTTTGGTTTAATTCTTGAATACCACCACTTAATCAATAGTTGCGATAAAGTTTGAATAAATCGGTAAATTTGCCTTAACTTTTGGCTTTGTAGTAGCATAGAGCACAAATTATTACATATGAGAATATTATTTTATTTAATCCTGTTTTCAGCGCTGTCAACCGGTGTTTTGAACGCTCAGAATAAAACGGTGAAGGCCTATTTGAATGATAGACAGTTCCTAGCTCCGGGCGAAGGAAATTACATCGAAATTCAACTCAATGTTGTTGGTTATACACTTGAATATATTACGGAAGAAAATAAAACCTATGGTGAGCTGGAAATCACCCATATTTTTCTTAAAGACGAAGAAGTGGTTAGCTATAACAAGTATATCCTCGAAAGTCCTGAGGTAATAGACAGCCTCGTAGAAGATTTTTATGACATTCGAAGATTTCTTCTCGACCCGGGAACTTACAGCTATGAACTTTACATTCGTGATCTTCATTCAGAAAATGAGGCAATTAGCGTAAATCGTACGGTCAGAATAGAAGACTACACAAAAGGGATATCAATTTCGGAGATCTGTCCGGCGGAAACCATCAGAAAAGCAGATCCTGATCAGCCCACTATTTTTACCAAAACAGGCTATGATGTAATACCTATGCTGACAAATTACTATCCTACGGAGCTTGAATGGTTGCCTTATTATTTTGAAGTGTACAATACAGAAACCGGCTATGATGATTCAGTTTACGTTGTTGAGCAAAAAATTGTAGGACAAAATAATAAGGTGGAACTGGAAAAATATAACCGGTATTTTCGTTTCCGGGCTTCTGAAATGCAGCCCGTGGCAAAAGTTATAGACATTAGTTTACTCCCTACAGGGACTTATAATATTGAGGTTAATGTACTTAACAGGGACAAACAGGTGATTGCTTCCTCCAGGTTCATGTTCGACCGGAATAATACCGAGGAAGTCAATAATCTTGCCTACGAAAGTGTGACCCTGGATCCGGCTTTCGAAGAGAGTATCCCGATGGATTCAACAGGATATTATGTGGCAAGTTTAATTCCGATATCCCGTGCAGGTGAGGTAAAAAACATCATTCAACTCTTAAAGAAAAAGGATAACCAACTAAACAAAAGGTATCTTCAGGCTTTCTGGAAAGCGACGAGTCCTGAATCACCTTTTGAAAGTTGGATGCAGTATAAGGTTCAGGTACAACAGGTACAACGCTTGTATGCCACGAATTACCAGGTCGGTTTTGAAACGGACAGAGGTCGTGTTTATTTACAATACGGTCAGCCGAATCAGATATCAAGCGTTCCTAGTTCCCCTTCAGAATATCCTTACGAGATTTGGCAATATGATAAGATCAATCAGTTCTCAAATAAGAGGTTCGTTTTTTATAACCCAATGAATTTAAACAATGATTATCGTTTGATTCATAGCGATATGATAGGAGAAATTCAGAATTACCGTTGGAAATATATGCTTAACAAAAGAAATACTCCCGACAAAGATCTTGATGACCCTTTCGGAAGTGGGTATAGAGATCATTTCGGAGGCAACAGTTCTTTATATTTCAACAGTTACTGAATATTATGAGTGAGTCACGCACCGCGATCGTAATACTCAACTGGAACGGAAAATCGTATCTGGAGCAATTTCTTCCCAAACTTATCGAGTATAGCCCCGGACACGAGGTTATTGTAGCTGATAATTGTTCGACCGATGACAGTGTTCCATTTTTGAGAAGACAATTTCCCGATACGCGATTAATAACGAATGAAATCAATGGAGGTTTTGCAAGGGGATACAACGATGCCCTAAAAGTGATCCAGGGTGAATTCGATTATTATGTGCTCATCAATTCTGACGTAGAGGTTACGGAGAACTGGCTCGATCCTTTGCTTATATTCATGAGAGAACGTAAAGGTGCTGCAGGTGTGCAGCCTAAAGTACGTGCTTTTCACAACAAGGATTATTTTGAACACGCCGGTGCTTCGGGAGGGTTCATTGATAAGAATTACTATCCCTTCTGCAGGGGACGTATCTTTGATCATTTAGAAAGGGATGAAGGACAGTACGACCAAGCAAAGGAAATTTTCTGGACGACCGGTGCATGTATGCTGATAAAGGCCAATGTTTTTCATGAATTAAACGGGTTCGATGAAGATTTCTTTGCTCACATGGAAGAAATTGATCTTTGCTGGCGGGCTAAGAAGAAAAATCACTCCTTTTATGTAGAACCTAAATCCTTAGTTTATCACGTGGGCGGAGGAACACTCAATTACGAAAATCCGGGAAAAACTTTTCTGAATTTCAGGAATAACCTGTTTATGATCCATAAAAATCACCGGGGAAATTTATTTTTTAAAATGACTAAGCGCCTCTTTCTTGACGGCCTGGCAGCATTTAAATACCTGATCGGATTCAAATTCAAACATTTCGGTGCTGTTTTCAGAGCACATATGGCTTATTACAGAAAGCTAGGGACATTAAACACTAAAAGAAAAATGATCCGGAAATCGAGCACGGAATTCAATGATATCGGCCTATATAGAGGGTCAATTATCTGGGCTTATTATTTCAAAAGGATAAAATCTTTCGGCGCATTGAACAAAAGATTATTTCAACGGAATTAATACTGTTTAGCTGTGATAATTGATGAGATAATCCAGCGCAAGATCATATCCTTTTAGTCCGAAACCGAAAATACATCCCTGTGCTACAGGGCTGATCAGACTCTCATGCCTGAACGGCTCTCTTGATGAGATGTTCGTTATGTGGACTTCAATTACAGGTTTTTTAATAGCACTCACTGCATCGCGGATTGAAACAGAGGTATGCGTGTATCCTCCTGCATTTAAAACAGCCGCGTCGGCATTGTTTTTTTGTAACTTTTCGATGATCTCTCCTTCTATATTCGACTGGAAATACTCAAGATCGGCATATTTTTTTCGTAATTGTTCGAAATAATCTTCGAATGACATTTCTCCGTAAAGATGCGTTTCCCTTTTACCAAGTAGGTTAAGGTTTGGACCGTTAATAATTAATATTTTCATTCCTGAAGAAAAGTAGATTAAATGATATAAAAATACAATTTTTCAAAAGAACTAAATTTTTAAATCAAAGCGGCAAATTATTTATTTTTACCGTTTATGAGAGCCTGGGAGATTCGAATCAAGAATTTTGTGAACTATCTTAAAATTGAGAGAGGACTTGCTGAAAATTCTATTTTCGCCTACCAGAGTGACATCGAAAAGCTGAAAGATTTTTGTCTACCTGAAAACATTGATCCATTAGAAGTAAACATCAGTCATCTGAAAGATTTTCTTGCCACGCTCTATGATCTGGGTTTGTCGGCAAGGAGTCAATCACGCATTATCAGTGGTATCAAACAATTCTATGATTTCCTCATCCTTGAGGGTGAACTGGATTATGATCCGAGTGCTTTGCTGGAATTACCGCGGATAGGTAAAAAACTACCTGTCTTTTTGACCATTGACGAAGTTGATCGCCTAATCGCTGCAGTGGACCTTAGCAAACCGGAGGGGCACAGAAACAAGGCAATGCTGGAAACGCTTTACAGCTGTGGTTTGCGGGTTTCTGAACTCATTAACCTCAAATTCTCTCATATTTTTTTCAAGGAAGGGTTTATTCGGGTTATCGGTAAAGGCGATAAGGAGAGACTTGTTCCTGTCAGTCCGAGTGTGGAAAAAGAAATAGGGTTCTATGTTCAGGGTACACGCAATCATATGAACATACAAAAAGGACATGAGGATTTTGTTTTTTTGAACAGAAGGGGTAAACAGCTTACAAGAGTTATGATTTTTACGATCATAAAGGACCTTTCTGCTTCAATCGGTTTAAAGAAAACGATAAGTCCGCATACATTCAGACATTCTTTTGCAACGCATCTTATTGAGGGAGGAGCAAACCTGAGAGCCGTTCAGGAAATGTTGGGTCATGAATCGATCACAACCACCGAGATTTATACGCATCTGGATAAGTCATTCATTCGGGAGGCAATTATTAGTTTCCATCCGAGGAACAAGAGGGCGAGTGACTAGTGCCGGAGTGACGTCATTATCGCAAAGCTCTGTTTAGTGACGAATTGGATTTCACTGAAAAAATATTCGCCCTACAAATTAGTCACTAAGACAAGCGCCAGCATAGTCGCCGTCACTAATTCATTAGTCACTAAAACCTGTCTCAGGCCATAAAGTTATACTCTTTCCCAAGACTAAAATTTAGTGACTAATCTAAAATACCGTGATTTCTTTTTGCTGTTTGAATGCTTGCTGTTAAAATGCGCATGATTTCCTCACATTCTTTTATGAGGCATTTTGCTTGTTGGTCGTTCATGTATTTCGCCAATTGTAATAACTGTAGCCAATAAAGACTTTCATTCGCCTCCTTTCTTGAAAGGGTTAACTTATAAACAAAATCTTTAGCGCTGCATCCATAATTAGCTTCATATATATTCGCTCCTATAGATGTTGCACTGCGTAATAATTGCTTCGACATGACATACTCTTTTTCTTTATTTAGTTGTTTATATAAAGCGATGATTGCCAGTGAGAAATTAAAAGATTTTTGTGATAAGATATTTTCATTCATGGTGTAAGATTTTTAGGTTGTGTAAATTAAGATAGTGAAAAAGTTTAATTAGGAAATGATTTATTTAAAAGAGTGACTAGTGCCGGAGTGACGTCACCATCGTAAAGCTCGGTTTAGTGACGAATTGGATTTCATTGAAAAAATATACGCCCTACAAATTAGTCACTACAAAATATGTCCGAAAAAATACTGATTTTTGTATGATGATTAGAGCTTGGATCCATGCGGCACGTTTGAGAACACTTCCTCTATCTCTATCGGGGATAATTGCCGGAAGTTTCGCCGCATATAAACAAGGCGACTGGAATACGAATATTTTCATACTGGCTATTTTTACAACTCTTTTTCTTCAAATCCTTTCTAATTTCGCAAACGATCTCGGCGACAGTTATAAGGGAGCCGATAATGAAGGGAGAATCGGACCGCAACGTGCGATACAGTCCGGAGAGATTTCTCAAAAGCAGATGATCACGGCAATAATTGTAATGTCGTTACTTTCTTTGGCTACCGCTATTCCTTTAATTTTGATAGGTACGCGTGACATGCCTTCAGCGGTGGTCTGGACATACGTAGTTCTTGCAGTTGCATGTATTCTTGCCGCAATAACATACACCGTCGGAAAAAGGGCCTATGGTTATAGTGGTTTTGGCGATCTAATGGTGTTTATATTCTTCGGTCTTGTAAGCGTGTTAGGCGTTTACACCCTTTATTCGAAACGTATAGACCCCGAAATTTTTCCTCTTGCAGTTACTATTGGTTTACTCAGTGTTGCGGTGTTAAATCTCAACAATATGCGTGATCACCTTAACGACGCTGCTGTTGGAAAGAGAACGATGGTGGTATCAATGGGATTTGTAAATGCTAAAAAATATCATTCTTCCTTGATTATACTGTCTTTTTTATCCTATCTGTTTTTTATTCAATGGAATGAATGGTACCTCAGCTTGATAGGACTTCTTCCTTTTATAATTCTTTTGAGACATCTGAATACCGTTTGGAGAACCAAAGATCCGGGAGATCTGGATCCTGAATTGAAAAAAGTTGCTCTTTCCACATTTGGTATTTCTTTGTTATTTATGATATCATCTTTGTTATGCAATTAGCGGCTTCCATAGAAAAAAGAATTTTTCATTTTTTCAGACCTGCAGGTACGAGTCGGGGAGTACTCAACGAAAAAAAATCATGGTTTATTTATATATGGGATGAGAATGAACCGGCAATTAAAGGAATAGGCGAATGCAGTGTGATACCGGGATTATCACCCGATTATTTGAACGACTCAGCTTACGAGGAGAAATTAAAAGAAGTGGTACTGAATATTGAAAAGTACAGCACTCAATTAACTGAAATCAAGGAGTTTCCCTCCATTCTTTTTGGGTTGGAAATGGCTCTTCTGGATTTTAAGAACGGAGGTAAAAGAATTTATTATGATTCTGCCTTTACCCGAGGCGAAAAATCAATACCAATTAATGGCCTCATCTGGATGGGTGATCCCGAATTCATTAAGGATCAGATTAAGGATAAAATTTCTGAAGGATTTTCATGCATAAAAATGAAAATCGGAGCCATTGATTTCAGCAAGGAACTTGAGATACTTGAGGAGATCAGAAAAAATTATTCTTCCCGTGAAATCACACTGCGAGTAGATGCTAACGGCGCCTTTACACCACCGGAGGCGATGGCAAAATTAACCAGACTGTCTGAATATGACTTGCATTCGATTGAACAACCCATAAAACAGGGTCAGTGGCGTGAAATGAAAAAACTGTGTGAATCGAGCCCTGTACCTATCGCTTTGGATGAAGAACTTATCGGACTCCACGACATAAAGGCTAAAACTGAAATGCTGGATAAAATCCTGCCTCAGTTTATCATCCTGAAACTTAGCCTGGTTGGGGGATTTCACTCAACAAGGGAATGGATTGAACTTGCTGAAGAACGTAAAATATCCTGGTGGATAACAAGTGCCCTGGAATCCAATATCGGGTTGGATGCAATTGCTCAGTTTACGAGTACTTATGATATTGAATTGCCACAGGGACTTGGTACAGGTATGCTCTACAAGGATAACGTTCCTTCAGAATTACGGATTGAAAATGGTTGTTTAAAACGTTTATCTCACGGATAATCATTTGTTTATTTCTACTAAAAAAGCTAATTTAGTTGTATGAGTACGGATGAAGATCATTTTATCGGGGGTGTAAAACAGTCAAAGAAAGATGTACTGAAAGGATTTCCGAAAAGAACCCGCGCTAAATTACTTCGAATCAAATCAGTGAAGTATCAAAGAAAAAAAAGAGAATTTACCGCAATTATCACACTCTTACTTCTCGTTTCAGGACTGTTGCTCACCTTTTTATATACCGTTTTTTAGTCCTCTTTATGAGGCTTATCCAACAGGTCAAGGACAGTCTTGACCGGAGTGAATGTTTCTGAGGGAACCTCTACAAAAATACTCAGCCAGTAATGCATGCTTCCATTCCACAACCCCGGTCTTTCCATAAACTTAATGGGCTGCCCCTCGTGTTTTTTGTTAACTATAAAGTACTTACTTTGATCCGCATATTTGTTTAGATCAAGCTTATTTCCTTGCAGGTCTTTCGTGGAGATAGCCATTAATACGGGGTTGAAATACTGACTCTGAACCATAAGACGGTATTGCTCACCTTTCATTTTTATCTGAGATTTTTCTACAATCTGTTTCGAGCGCTCACCTTTCTCCTCAACCCAGAAAGGACCACCTCCGGGTTGTCCCTCATTTTTTACCATTCCGCAAACGCGTACAGGCTTATTGATCAAGGTATGTATGTCGTTTTCAGTCATTTTTTCAAAATCGGTATTTCTGTCCATGAACTGAAATTCCTCGTTCAGTACCTTTAATTTATTTCTTTTGTCATCTGCACTTGACAGAGTTTTCAATGACTCCCTGAATTCCTGTAACAGGCCTCCCAGATACCGCAGGTTTTCAATGGAATTTTCCGCGTTTGATTCGTGTTGTATATTATCTATGTTCTTGATAAAGATTACGTCTCCCTGTTCAGCGTTCAGATTTTTCAGAAGTGCACCATGTCCGGAGGGGCGTTTAAGTATTGAACCGTCAGCTTTTAAAATAACATTCTGTTCATGATCAAAAGCTATTGCATCTGTAGAAGGATCCTGTGTTGAACATGAAATATCGCAGTGTCTGGCCGTTAATTGCCTGATCGAATCAAGCGAAGACAATATGCGGTCTTCGAAGTTTCCGTTGATCGTAAAATGAAACTTTACCGGCTGCTCTTTGATCCTTATACCCTGTAATAATTGTTCCTGAAAGGCATTCAGCACAAAACTACGAGAGCGGTGAAAGGGTAAAAGCCCTTTCGGAAGAGCACCCAAATTAAGTCCGTCCTCCTTAAGTAAATAAGCGACAAATTCATCCAAATTGACATCGTAATCCCTTACCTTTTGCTTTAAGTCATATGGGAGCAATTCAAAAAAAGGAAATTCCTCTATAGCATTGAGAAATTTTTCAGTCTTACTTCTGTTTTCCTCATTTGGGTTTTCCAAAAAATCATACAGGAACTGAAACATTCTCGACCCTGATCCTGACGCCGGAATGAAAAACTTAACCTCCTCATCCGATCGAAGGAATTTCATGACATATTTTTTCTGTTCAAAAGAAGAATGCCTGATAATCCCCTCATTTAGCTTGCAAGGGCTTACCAAACGAATTTCAGGTTGTTCACTGAAGACAAGCGCTCGCTGCTTCTCTATTTCTGTATCAGAGGTCATAACGGTAATAAAGATTTTATTTGATCCATTACGAAATTAACTTAATTTCGTCCATGATATGTTGAAAATTCTTGGTGAATATATAAATTATAAACTTAAAGCAAAAGGCAGGCACGGAATTCATTCCCCGTTTGTTTATGAGTTTGTAGACGAATGCCTTACTCAGAAAATCCCTGCTGATGTATCCGAGGCTTTCAAACGGTATTCACATATTTTTTTAAAAGATAATTCCCGGATTCGGATTACGGATTATGGTGCAGGATCGAGAAAGTTGGGTGATTTGAGGAAGGTGAGCGACATTGCAAGGATCTCGGGTACCCGTCAAAAAACCGGTTATCTGTTATACAGAATAGCCCGACACTATAAGCCGAAAAAGATTCTTGAACTCGGTACTTCGTTGGGTATCGGTACATTCATGCTCAAAGCCGGTAGTCCTGACTCTGCACTCACCACAGTGGATGGATGCGGAGAAACTTCTTCCGTGGCAAAGAAATACTTCAGCAAAACAAATTTCACGAATGTCTCGTTTGAAAACACGACATTCAGCGACTATCTCCGCACAAATCAAAACGAAATATTCGATTTGGTTTTCATAGATGGTGATCACCGCGGAGATAAACTTTTTGAACTCCTCGAAGGTCTGGATAAAATAACCCACCCGCATACGATTTTTATTTTGGACGATATCCGCTGGAGTTCGGATATGCTTAGTGCTTGGAAAAAACTTAAAAAGGATAAAAGGTATCACCTGACTATGGATCTTTTCAAAATTGGTGTGATTATGAAAAACCCTACCAAGGAAAAGGAACATTTCGTTCTTCGATACTTTTGAATTCAATTTTTTTTTCTCCTTCATTTGTTTTAAATTGGGTTTCCAAACACTACCATCATGAACCGCTATGTCGACCAACTGCTAGAAGATCTGGAAAGTATGATTCAAGATCTGCCTGATTTTTCAACGCTGGGGGAAGATGATGAAGATCCGGATGAAATATGGATGGAATTTGAACAGGACCGATGTTCCTGCTCAGCGATTCCTTTATCGAGGATTGTTGGAATAGAAAAATATATTCTTCCACCTGGATCTAAACTTTCGAAAGTGCAAATGGAACTTATATTTCTGCATTTGGAAAAAATACTCAGTGCTTATGGATTTATCCTTGACTTCCCTGAAAAGATTCAGGTCAAAGTGAAATATGAGTTACTGCACGACATCTGGGAGGATGAATTTTCCTTCAACCCCCGCGATACACAGATCATCGATTTTTGTGATTTCGATTACGATTTTTGCCCCTTCGGCTTGGAGTTATGCAGATGCAAACAGCTGGAAGAAATGAGTTGAACAAGCCGGATTTTTGATTTTGGTAATAATATGGCGTTTGATTACAGTACTTAATTTCTCTAAAAAAGGTTTATATTGCATTGTTTTTTGACAAACGACTCGTATGAAACTGATTAGACCTATTATTTGCATATGTATTTTTTTACAGATCTCGGTCTCGTTTGGTCAACAGGATTCTGTGAAGATGGTGGTGGCCAAAAATGTGGAGATTGATTCGTCGGGTATTGACCCGGAAGCACAAAAGGCGTATAATGACGGAATCTCTGCCTATGAAATGAAACAATTCGAAAAGGCAAAGGAAAGTTTTACGCGGGCGATTCAGCTTGCTCCTGATTTTGAAAAAGCATACAATAATCGGGCGTATACAAATCTTGCCCTGAAATCAACGAGCGAAGCTGAATCCGACTTCAAAGAAGTACTTAGACTTAATCCGACGGCAGATAAAATATATTTTGAACTGGGTCTGCTCGCAGCAAACAAGGATGAACCCGAAAAAGCGATACAGTTTTTTTCCGATGCGATAATCTATAATGCAGAAAATGAAAATTATCATTATCAGAAGGGGATTCAGAATTTTAAACTGCAAAATTACGAGCAAGCCATACTGGACTTTTCCGAGGCTATTAATCGGAAAAAGAATTTTGCGGATGCCTATAACGACAGGGGTAGTGCTTACAGAAAATCGGATAACCTCGATGAAGCTATTGCAGATTACAAAAAAGCTATCCTGGCTAATCCCCAGTTGATTATTGCACACAACAACCTCGGAAGTGCCTATAGATTAAAGGGCGATTATAAGAATGCAATCCTTGCATATAATAAAGCCATCGCTTTAGACAACTCGAATTACCTTATTTATAATAACAGAGGTTATTCTCGGTTCGAAAGTGGAGACCTTGATGGTGCTCAGAAAGATTTCGAAGAGGCCGTCAGACTAAACAAGGATTACGCTTCGGCTTATAATAATATAGCAAGTGTTTTTCTGAAAAAGGAAGATTTTCAAAAAGCTGTTGAATTTGCGAGTCTGGCCATTGCAAAAGATGAGACTCTGGGTTCGGCTTATTATAACAGAGGTGTCGCTTATGAAATGCTTAGACTTTCAGACAAGGCCTGTGAGGACTGGTTGAAAGCAGCTTCTTTAGGGATAATTATAGCAGATAAATATTTTACAAGTAGTGCTTGTGAACAAATAATTTCGAAACAATGAAACGTATTCTCCTCACCATTCACATTTGTTGGTTATGCTTTGGACTTTCTGCACAAAAGGAAGTTACTTTCGATAAAAGCAATTTCAAAGACAACAAAAAGGAATTCAAAGAAGCGCTTGACTTTTTGGAACAAGGGGATGCTCTTTTGTTGCCGAATCCTTTTCCACGATACAGACAGGCTCTCCCCCTATATCTTAAAGCACAGGACTTTAATCCGCTCAGCGCACACCTTAATTTTCGAATAGGACTTTGTTATCTTAACACCACAGATAAATTCAGTGCACTGGATTTTTTCCTTAAATCCTATGATTTAAATCCGAATTATACTCCGGATATATTTTTTTATATCGGAAGAGGGTATCACCTTCGTTCTGATTGGCAGAACGCTATTAAATTCTATGAGGCTCATAAACAAAGGTTGGACAAGTCTAGCAGGATGGGTGAAATTCTGGCTGTTAATAAATATATTTTCGAATGTAAATCCGGAGAAAAATTAATGGCGGAACCTGTTCGCGTTTGGATTGACAACATGGAAGGGAATATCAACTCAGAATATCCTGAATACGGAATGATTATGACCGCCGACGCTTCTGAGATTTATTTTACGAGCAGAAGACCTTCCACAACCGGCGGAGGAAAGGATGAAATGATCGACGAATATTTCGAGGATGTTTATACTTCAAACAGGTATCAGACAGGTAATTGGTCGCCCTCAGTAAATGTAGGAGATCCGATTAATACCAAAGGACACGACGCGGCCGTTGCCCTCAGCGCAGATGGAAGCAAAATGATTGTTTACATTGACGACAAGGGAGACGGTAATTTATATGAAAGTATCCGCGAACAGGGTTTGTGGAGTAAACCTAAAAGATTGAATGACGAGATTTGCAGTCCCTATCATGAGGCCTCTGCCTGGTATTCCGCCGACGGTAAACGCCTGTTTTTTGTAAGTGAAAGACCCCTGGAAAAAAGAGGTGAACCCAAAGACAGAGATATTTATGTTGCTTACTGGGATGACGAAAAGGAAGACTGGAAAAAAATCACCCGCCTTCCCGACAATGTAAATACGAAGTATAATGAAGACGGAATATTTTTACATCCGGATGGGAAAACCCTTTATTTCTCCTCGAAAGGCCACAATAGCATGGGTGAATACGATGTTTTTAAGACCGTTCAGTCGGATGACGGATCATGGTCAGACCCCGTTAATATGGGCTACCCCATAAACACCCCGGACGATGATGTATTCTTTCTGGTCGCTGCAAATGGACGGGATGCTTACATGACCTCTTTCAGGGAAGGAGGATTTGGCGATAAAGACCTTTATAAAATTACTCTACTGGGCCCACCAAAGGAACCCATATTAAATTCTGAAGATATCCTTCTGGCAAATTCGGGGGTGGCAAGTACGGCAATAGTAATCGAACCGAAGGTTGAAATAACCGGTAGTCAACTGGCTATTCTGAAAGGAATAATTCGGGATGAAAAAACAAAAAATCCGTTACGGGCAGATATTGAACTGGTTGATAATGAATCAGGAGAAGTGATCGCCGAATTTTATTCCGATTCTAAAAACGGACGTTTTCTTGTTTCTCTGCCGGGAGGGAAAAATTATGGAATTGCCGTTAAAGCAGAGGGTTATCTGTTTCATTCTGAAAACTTCGACGTCACACAAGACAAGGATTATAAAGAAGTTGAAAAGATTATTGACCTGAAGAAAGTAGATATAGGACAGAAAATAGTGTTGAGAAATATTTTCTTTGATCTTAACAAATATACCCTAAGAGATGAATCTCAGAATGAATTGAATAGATTAACGAAGCTTCTAAATGATAATCCCGGTTTGAAAATTGAAATTAGCGGACATACAGATTCGCGTGGTTCTGATGTATACAATAAAGAACTTTCTAAAAACAGGGCCAAAGCGGTTGTAGAATATTTAATTGGGAAGGGAATTGACAAAAACCGGCTTGTTTATGCCGGGTATGGAGAGGAGCAACCCCTGAGGACGGATGAAGAAATAAAGGCTTTAAAAAGAACCTCAGAGATAGAAGCTGCTCATCAGGAAAATCGAAGAACGGAATTTAAAATCCTGGCGAACTGACAGGTTTGATAGAGATTAACCTTTCAGTTCCTTATCCCCTTCAGCAGGAACGAATTTCATCGAAAGTGAATTTACGCAGTGACGCGTATTTTTTACAGTAAACCCTTCTCCGAGGAATACATGGCCAAGATGTCCCATGCAGTTGGAGCATATTATTTCGGTTCTTCGGCCGTCGGCATCCGGCACCCTTTCTACAGCACCAGGTATTTCATCATCGAAAGAAGGCCAACCGCACATTGAATTGAACTTGGATTCAGAGGTATATAATGGGGAATCACAGCGCTTACAGGTGTAAACACCCTTCGCTTTATTGTTAAGCAGCGCTCCCGTGAAAGGTCTTTCAGTACCTTTCTTAAGAATAACATGCGCTTCCTCAGGAGTCAATTCATTAAAAGCTTTCTTGTCGTTTTCCATTTTCAAAAAGATCTCGGCTAAATAACATCTGAGTTTGAAGTATGTTTTAGAGTGACGAAAATAATGAAAGATATGTGATTAGAATACAAATTATATCACATTGTAGTTGGAGTAAACAACCTGATTATGCATCCCTTATTTAAAATGATTCTAAAATACCACTTTTATGGTATTGCATAAAAAGGTTGTTGGTTGTTCCTTTGCGTCGTGAATTTAATTATGTATTAATTTTAATATTTATGAAGGCTAAAAGTTTGATTTTAATGTTTGCTGCGAGTGCAGTTTTGTGGGGTTGTAAGAAAGAGGGTTGTACTGATCCTGAAGCTACAAATTATAACGAGGATGCAAAAAAAGACGATGGAAGTTGTATCTATGAAACTGTAGACAATTCATATACCATTCCTGCTACCTATAATTTTACGGATGGAAACGGAAATTCAACTGTTAGCTATTCAGGTCAAACCGATCGATTGGATCAGTTGAGCGAAATGGTGGTATTGATGAAAACCGGTACTTCGACTGTTCTGAACGCTCAGGATCTTAAAGATATGTTCGCCAACGCAAATGGGAATGGTAACGGGAATTTTACTTTTACTTCTACCAAACAACTGAAGGATAAATGTTTCGCTGCTGATCAAATGCTATTCGAAGGATGGATGGATAGTATCGCAAATGCCAGTGTAAGTAACGCAAATACTGCCAGCAACGGCCAGGCAGGAACGTTAACCACGGGAACGTCCACATATCTGTTTGATGAAAATGGAATCGAACATTTGCAACTGATCGAAAAAGGTTTAATGGGAGCTGTTTTCATGCACCAGGCCTTGAATGTTTATTTCGGAAGCGGGAAAATGGATGTAGACAACTCGACTGCTGTTGATCCGGCCAATGGAAAGTATTATACGGCGATGGAACACCATTTCGATGAGGCGTTTGGTTACTTCGGGGTCGATATAGATTTCCCTACAAATATTCCAAACAGATTTTGGGGAAAATATTGCAACACGCAAAATGCTGAATTAAATTCTAACGCCGATATGATGAATAACTTCCTCAAAGGTAGAGCGGCTATTTCTAACAATGTGCTCGCTGATCGTGATGCGGCAATTGCAGCTATACGTGCAGAATGGGAGCATATTTCAGCTGCCCAGACTATAACTTATCTTGAGGCTGCTTTGACTTCCTTCGGAAACGACGATGCCAAGTTCCTACATGTATTGTCTGAGGCTTACGCTTTTGCCTGGAATCTGCGTTATGCTCCAACCGAAACACGAAGAATGACACAGACGGAGCACGCTGCTTTGATGGCTCAGTTTAAACCAAATTTCTGGGATATGACCATTACAGACATTAACGCAATAATTTCTACAATTAACGCAAAATTCTAAATATAACTTTACACCGTGCCTTCGCAATCTCAGAAGGCACGGTTCCTAATTTTTAATTATAAGGATATGGGCTTTAGATCGATTATTATACTTACATCTCTGGTCGGAATTGTATTTTTGGGATGTAAAAAAACGGAAGAGGAAACCCCTGATTTTAATAAAGGGCAACTTTTGACGAATGTTTCGGGACAGATAATTTTGCCTTCCCTTAATGATTTTGATAGCGATCTGTCAGATCTTCAGACCAGTTTTATGAATTTTAGAAACGACCGAACTGCTGCAAATCTTGAAATAGTGCGAAATGACTGGAAAAAAAGTTATTTAACCTTTCAAACAGTTAAGATATTTGATCTGGGACCAATAAAGAACAATGGTTTTAAAGCATCAACGGCTACATATCCCACTGACACGCTTGATATTCGTGCAAATATTTCCGCAGGATCTTACAATCTCGGATCAGCGGCAAATGTTGATGCCATCGGACTCCCTGCACTCGATTATCTCTTCTTCCAGCCGAATGCGTTGGTTGAACTTCAGAATAATGAAGACTATTTAAACTATGTGGAAGCAGTGATCAACAAAATGAAAAGCGAAAGCACGCTCGTTTTGGATCAGTGGCAAGGTTACAAAGCAACTTTTGATGCGTCAACAGGAACCTCATCTACCTCTTCTTTTTCTGAACTGGTAAATGAATTTAATCGTGATTATGAACTTGCTAAAAATGCGAAGGTTGGAATTCCAATTGGAAAGAAAAGTTTGGGAATCCCCATGCCGGAATACGTGGAAGCACGTTACAGCGGCTTTTCCTTCGAACTCCTCGATGCGAGCATAAAAGCACTTACCAAAGTATTTAATGGCAATAGCTATGAAACAAGTAACCCGGGGGTAGGATTCGATGATTATTTGGTACATCTTGACAAAGAATCTTTGAAAACCACGATTAATACGAATTTTACAGCGATACAAAACAAGATTGATACATTTTCTTCTAGTTTGGAGGTAGAAATACAACAAAATATGACTGGTTTGGATGAACTTTATCTTTTACTTCAGCAACAGGTCGTATATATTAAAACCGATATGACCTCAGCCTTCGGAGTACTGATCACTTATCAGGATAATGATGGTGACTAAGATCCCGCGTTCCAGAATATCTTCGCTCCTTTTTGAAGAGGTGAGTATTGCCCCTTTGGTTGTTTTCAGAATAATCTTTGGGGCCTTGCTTTTATTTGGAACACTCAGATTTATAGGTAAGGGCTGGGTTGAGGACCTTTATATTACACCGAAGTACTATTTCGGATACCTTGGCTTTGAATGGATCAAGCCCTTGCCCGGTGAGTTCATGTATATCCCTTTTATTCTGATGCTCATAGCATCACTGGGAATTATTCTTGGTCTTTTTTATCGGTTCAGCAGTCTAACGTATTTCATCTGCTTTACCTACGTCGAACTGCTTGATAAATCGAATTACCTCAATCACTACTATTTTGTGAGTCTCATTTGCTTTTTGATGGCCGTTGTACCGGCTCACAGGTATTTTTCGGTAGACTCCAGACTATTTCCATCCATTAAATCCCTTTATACTCCCCGATGGCATATTGGAATAATTAAATTCCAACTGGCCGTCGTTTACATTTTTGCGGGTATTGCAAAGATTAATTCGGACTGGCTCTTTCAAGCTCAACCGTTAAAAACATGGTTACAGGCTCATCACGAAATTCCTTTAATTGGTACTTTTTTTCAGGAAGACTGGGTAGCTTATTTGTTTAGTTGGTTTGGTTGCTTTTATGACCTTTTTATTGTCTTTTTTTTACTTAAATCCTCAACGCGAAAATTTGCCTATGTATTCGTAATAATTTTCCATCTGCTTACATGGTACCTTTTTCCAATAGGTGTTTTTCCGTGGGTGATGATATTCTCCACCCTAATATTTTTTTCACCTGAATTTCACAAAAATATTATCCGTTTTTTAATGAAGATTTTTGGTGCTTACCCGGGAAAACTTCACTTAATTTCTCCTCCAAAAATTACTGTTAAACCAATGGTTAAGGCACTGATTTTCGTTTATGTAATCTTACAACTGATAATTCCTTTTCGGTATGTGCTGTATCCCGGAAACCTGTTCTGGAACGAAGAAGGATTTCGCTTTTCATGGAGAGTGATGCTTATGCATAAAGAAGGACACGCTACTTTTTATCTGGTTGATAGTAATACGGGAAGGGAATCGGAAATCACGAACTCCCGCTTTCTTACACGAACTCAGGAAGATCAAATGGCCACTCAGCCCGACATGATCCTGCAGTATGCACAGTTTCTTAAAAATTATTACGACGGAAGAAGGCTTCATTACGGTGATCAGATTTTTGAAATAGCCGATCCGGCAATTCGTGCAGAGATTTATGTGAGTCTGAACGGAAGACCATCTCAATTATTTGTAAGCAAGGAACATGACCTTACCAAACTGGAATACAACCTCGGACACAGAGAATGGATAGAACCCTTCAAAGAATGAAACTGATTTTAAACATATTGTTTGTTATCTTGAGTTCCTCACTGTTCTGTCAAGAAATCAAGGGATTCGTGGTTGACGAAGAGGGGGAATCATTGCCTGCAGTGAAGATCAAAAATCTATCTTCGGGTCAGATGCATCGTTCGTCTGTTCAAGGTATCTTTGAGGTCAGATGTAAACGTGGCGATACTTTACAATTTACTTTTCAGACCTGCGATACACTGAATCTGTTGGTGACCGAAGAAATACTAGGCAGCAAGAAACTGAAAGTCACCCTGAATTATCAAACGAGGGAAATCGGCGAGGTAGAGATTGTGCGCAAGCGAATGGCGGATTTTGATGTAGGATTTATGCCGGCAATCAAAGGTGTACGACTAAACACTGGTACAAATGCCATTATTGAACTTGAAAATCTGAGTGGAGCGAAATCGACTGGAAATCCCAGGGAATTATTTGCCAAGGTACCGGGAATAAATATCTGGGAAAATGATGGTGCCGGAATACAGATGGGAATCGGAGGCAGAGGGCTGAGTCCAAAGAGGACGGCAAATTTTAATACGCGCCAGAACGGTTATGATATCAGCGCAGATGCTTTGGGTTATCCGGAAAGCTATTATACCCCACCGATTGAAGCATTACAATCCATAGAAATTATACGTGGTTCGGCTGCCCTTCAGTTTGGAACACAATTCGGAGGCCTTCTTAACTTCGTGATTAAGGATCCTGTAGAGTATACCCCGTTTGAGTTCACCACGAGAAATACAGTGGGTAGCTACGGTTACCTGAGTACGTTCAATCGTATTTCGGGAACTTCAAACCGACTTTCTTATCAGGCATATCACTTGTACAAACAGGGTGACGGTTTCAGAGAGAACAGTCAATTTCAACAACACCAGGCTTTTGCCCAGTTAGGATACTATTTAAATGAAGACTGGCAAATAAGGCTTGAAATGACGCACATGAATTATTTGACGCAACAAGCTGGAGGACTGTCAGATGTGCTTTTTGAAGAAGATCCGAGACAAAGTATAAGGGATCGTAACTGGTTTTCCGTTGACTGGAATTTATTAGCGGTACATTCTGATTATTTTATTTCGAAAAACACCACGTTTAATGTTAGAGCCTTTGGAATGGTGTCGAACAGAAAAACACTCGGATTTTTGGGTAAGATTACACAATCCGACCCAGGAGGAAACCGTGAGATGATTAATTCAGACTTCCGGAACGGAGGGGTGGAAGCGCGCATACTTCATAAATACGCTTTCAATGCTGATTCTAGGCTAAATATAAATGGTGCATTACTTATCGGGGGAAGATATTATCAGGGGCGCACGGTTACGGAACAGGGAACTGCTACAGACGGTACAAATGCTGATTTTACTTTCAAAAATCCGGATGATCTCGAAAACTCTTCATTCTCTTATCCGTCCATGAATCAAGCCTTCTTTGCCGAAAACATGCTTTTTTTCGGTAAAAAATGGAGAGCAAATTTTGGTGCACGTCTGGAAAATATATCAAGCAGTGCTATGGGATATTATAAAAGATACCTCATTCACCCGTTAAATTATGACACTCTTGGCATTTATACGGTACGTGATTCGAATACTGTGGAACGGCGAGTACCCCTTTTTGGTGCCGGAATTTCATACAAAATAAGAAAGCAGTCGACTTTATATACAAATTTTACTCAGAATTACAGAGCAATTAATTTTACAGATATCAGAGTTAACAATCCCAATGTTGTAATAGACACAAATATTCGGGATGAGCACGGGTATACTTTTGAACTTGGGCTAAGGGGACTGCGCAAGGATTATTTCATATACGACCTTGCTGCTTTTTACATTTATTATGGGGATAAAATTGGTCTTGCTCCCAAAGCGGGAACGATTCTCAAGGAAAGAACCAATATCGGAGATGCTCAGAATTATGGCCTTGAACTTTTCACGGAAGTGGACTGGATAAAAATGTTGCGTGACTCAAGCCTGCATTCCGTTTCGACATTTATTAATACCTCTTACATCAACGCTAACTATATTTCTTCCAAGGAGCCTAATTTCCTTGATAAAAGAGTTGAATACGTGAGCACTTATATTCTTAAGACCGGTTTGAAGTACCAGTTTAAAGGTTTGAGTACACAGATTCAGTTCAGTTATAATTCTGAACAGTTTTCGGATGCTTCGAACGCTGTAGAGCCTTCGGGTGATGCGGTGATTGGATTAGTTCCTGCATATTATGTTTTGGATTTTTCAATACGGTATGAATTCAAAAAGCACTTCCGGATCGAAGCAGGGGTAAATAACTTTACAAACAGCAAATACTTTACAAGACGAGCAACGGGTTATCCCGGGCCGGGTATACTACCCTCTGACGGCATTAACGGTTATTTCACCCTACAGTATAAGTTTTCGGTAAAATGATTATTTCACATAATCCTGCTTATGGACAAGCATGTATTCATCATTTTCGAGCTTGAGATAACCCCTGTCATAACAAAACTTATATTCACTTCCCTTTTGGGTGGTGTATATATTCGTGAAATAATGGAAATTAAAACCTTCCTCGGCGAGGGTCATAGCATCAACAGTCTTCTTACCCTTGGGGTTTAAACGATCCAATATTCTGCGGTTTTTTCGAAGGATATTGTTGATGCGACGCATATAATTGTTGGCGTCCTCATTCTGTCGATTGTTGTAAGTATTTCTACAGTAGTCGCCGCAGAATTTTTGATCTTTCCTTCCATTAAGAGGAGTCTCACATTCAAGACATAAGCGGCCGTTTTCTTTCGTTTTCATAAAAGTAAGCGTTTCGATAAAGGTGTTAAAACAAAGCCAATATACTAATTTTTCGTTTAACCTACGTAAAAATACTTAGAGACATAAACGATTCATTGCCTGAAAAGTTGCATGGTCGTTAAATTTAATTTTAACTATGTACTGAAAAACAGATTGTTAACATAAATTAACAGGGCTCAAACCTTCATAAGGCCTATCATTAGGCATCTTTGTATCATTCAGTTTTTACAATTATGGAAGAAAATACCCCCAATTCGATTACACCCGCCGAAAGCATCAGGCAGCTTTCAGAGAGGATACAACAGGAAACCCCGTTGATCAACCTGATGAAAAAAGAACTATCAAAGGTGATTGTAGGGCAGGGAAGAATGATGGATAGACTTCTAATTGCATTATTGGCGGATGGCCACATATTGTTGGAGGGTGTTCCGGGGCTTGCCAAAACCCTGGCTATTAAAACCCTTTCGGACGTTATTGGTGGTGATTTCAGTCGAATTCAGTTTACGCCCGATTTATTGCCCGCCGATGTTACCGGTACCATGATATATAATCAGAAGACACAGTCGTTTTCAGTGACGAAAGGCCCCATTTTTGCAAATTTTATTTTGGCTGACGAGATAAACAGAGCACCTGCCAAAGTACAATCCGCCCTTTTAGAGGCAATGCAGGAACGTCAGGTGACCATAGGGGATGAAACCTTCTTGCTTCCAAAGCCTTTTTTAGTACTTGCTACTCAAAACCCTATTGAACAGGAAGGTACATATCCGTTACCGGAGGCCCAGGTTGACAGGTTCATGCTCAAGGTAAGGCTCGATTATCCTACGCCTGAAGAAGAAAAACTCATTTTACGAAGCAACGTCCGTGCTGAAGGACTGGCTAGGGCATCCGCTGTTACAAATCCGGAAGAAATTTTAAGACTGCGCGCAATGGTGCGTGATATCTATCTTGATGAAAAAATTGAAAAATATATTATTGATATCGTTTTTGCGACCCGTAAGCCTTCAGATTTTGACCTCGTGAATCTGGAGCCTCTGATTTCTTTCGGTGCCTCGCCAAGAGCAAGTATCAATCTAGCTCTTTCCGGAAAGGCGAATGCTTTTCTTAATGGCCGGGCATACGTAATTCCTGAAGACATTCGGGCAGTAGCTCCCGATGTTATTCAACATAGATTAGGCCTGACTTATGAAGCGGAGGCAGAAGGGATCGATGCGACAACCATTGTTAACAAAATTCTGAGCCGTATTGAAGTGCCCTGATAGAAAAAGTACCGAATGGATACCAAAGAGCTTCTAAAAAGAGTTAGGGAAATTGAAATAAAAACGCGAGGGTTGACCCGACAGGTTTTCTCGGGAGAATATCACTCTGCGTTTAAAGGAAAAGGAATGGCCTTTTCTGAGGTTAAGAATTATCATTTCGGAGATGATGTAAGAAATATCGACTGGAATGTTACAGCACGATTCAACGAACCCTTTGTGAAGGTCTTCGAAGAAGAGCGGGAATTAACTGTTATCCTCGTCCTTGACATCTCAGCTTCCGAAAACTTCGGAACTTCGGAAAAATCAAAAAAAGAACTGATGCTTGAGGTAGCTGCCGTACTTTCTTTTTCTGCTGTTATGAACAACGATAAGGTAGGTGCTATTTTTGTCTCGGATCGCATGGAACGTTACATTCCTCCCAAGAAGGGGAGAGGTCATGCGATGATGATTCTGCGCGATCTTATAGACTACGAGGCAAAAGGTAGAGGAACCGATCTTAACGAAGGACTCAAATATTTCAGAAATGTCGTTAAGAAAAGGAGTATCTGCTTTGTGATCTCAGATTTTTTTGATTCCAATAACTTTATCGAAGGATTAAAAATAGCAGGTAATAAGCACGATGTGATAGCATTGAGGCTCTTCGATCCTGGGGAGAGAGAACTGCCCAATCTCGGGTTGATCCAAATGTATGACTCGGAAAAAGGAGTAAGTAAATGGGTTAACACTGGTCTTTCATGGGTGCGAAAGAAATACAGGGACAAATTTGAGAAGTTTGAGGAAAAACTGAACGAGGACTTTCGAAAATCGGGAATAGATTATGCTGTTCTTTCAACAGAAGGAAAATATCTCACTGAACTTAATAACCTATTTTTGAGTAGAGCCAAATGAAATTTTATTCACTTTATTTCATGTTCTTATGTATTTCCTTGCTGGCTCACGCTCAGGAACTGAATCTCTCTATTGACCAGGATGAGATTCAGATCGGAGAACCTCTTCGCGCCACTTTCTCCATCGTTTCTGAAGAAAAAATGGATAGTATTTTTTATAAACCTCAGCGCGGAATTTTTTTAGGAAGAAACTCTTCAGACCAGGAAGGTAATGTAGGCCAAAACTACGAACTGGAAATATTGAATGAATTCCGCGATACAGTCTATAAAGAAGGAAAAAAATATATCTGGAAAGGAACATATACGCTTACGGCCTGGGACAGTGCCTTTGTGGTTATCCCCCCTGAACCGGTGTATGTCGAAGACAGTCTCTATTATTTTCCACCCGCGCTCATTAGGGTAACAAGTCCCTCTGCCGGTCCTTCAAAAGATATTTATGATATTAATGAAGAATTCACTGAAATACCTGAAGATACCTTCACTTGGAAAAATTTCTTTTTTAATTACGGCTGGTGGATCCTGCTGATTCTGATTTTTACAGGGTCAATCATATTTTACACACTTAAGAAACGAAAAAAAGGCAAAGTTATCCTTCCGCTCAGTTTAAGAGAGGAAACCCTAAAGAAAATAGATGCGCTTGAGGAATCAAAGGGATACGAGCATGATCTCAAAGAATTTTACTTTGATCTATCCTTGCTGCTCAGGGATTTTTTGGCAAGACATTATGGGATGAGAATGCTGGACAAAACCACCTCTGAAATAGAAGACATTTTGGCTTTTAAGGGTTTGGAGAAGCATACGGTAAAACTGACTACGAAAGTTTTGACGCAGTCTGATATGGTAAAATTTGCGCGTTCAAATCCTCCCAGAGAAGAGGTTTTTGCGGTAACGAATGAGGCGCGAAGAATAGTGAACGAGGTTGCGGATCTTGATCTGAATATAAATGATGAATAATCTCCTGTTAAATATACGATTTTGGGAGTATCAGTTTTCTGCTCCGCACTGGTTGTGGTTACTGATTCTGATACCGCCTGTGCTGTTTTTCAGATACAGAATTTTTCAAAAGAGAAGGGGTAATTTCAAGTTCTCCAGACCTGCGAGTGACCTGAAAGCTGTTCAGTTTCATCCGATAAAATGGCTCCTGATAGGAATCTACGCATGTATTGGAATCGGCAGTGTCATGCTGATATTTGCCGTGGCTAAACCTGTATTGCCATATTCGGATGATAACCTGGAAGAATATGGTGAAGGAATAGACATCATGATCGCTATGGATATTTCGGGCAGTATGATGGCCACAGACTTTCTTCCCAACCGGTTAGAAGCTGCAAAAGAAGTCGCCAAAGAGTTCGTCGATGGTAGGAAAAATGACCGTATTGGATTGGTTGTATACGAAGGAGAGGCATACACTGCTTGTCCTGCTACCCGGAATTATAACTTTTTGAAAAGAGCCATTGATAATATCCAGTCGGGCTACCTTGAGGCCGGAACGGCTATAGGAACCGGACTCGGAACTGCGGTGGCAAGACTGAGAAGTGACAGTTTAAAATCAAAGGTTATTATTTTGCTGACAGACGGAGAATCGAACAAGGGTGAGGTTGAACCTTTGGAGGCTGCTCAGCTTGCACAGAATAAAAATATTACGGTATACACAATAGGAGTAGGCAAAGAAGGGTATGCTTCGATGCCCGTGAATACGATCTTAGGACCTATCATTCAGAATACCAAAGTAAGTATTGATGAAAAGGTTTTAAAAAAGATCGCCGAGATCACAGGAGGGGCATATTTTAGGGCCACGGATAAAAACTCACTCCGGGAGATATATGCTGAAATAGAAGAAATGGAAAAAACCAAGATGGTTGATAATACCATTAAAAGAGAGCCTCCTTACAGACCCTTATCATTTTTAACGGCAGGGCTTATTTTTCTTTTTCTCGGACTTGGTGTAGAACAACTCTTATTTAAAAGTAATGGGTAAAAAAGAATGGTATAAATACAATATCCGTGCGGCAATAATCTCAGTATTGTCTTGGGAAGTACTGTTTTGGATTCTGCTATACCAGATTCTTAACCTGCTTGGAGTATTTAATGAGAATATGAAAGGCGAAAAAGTGGAATTCCTGACACCGGGATATGCATGGTTTCTGTTGATAATTCCTTTGCTCATGTTTATCTTTTTCTCCCATCTAGGGCAAAGAAATAGATTCATTGATAAACTTGGCGGTGAAAAAGTCGTGCGAACTTTTCTCAATCCCGTTTCAACGTTAGGTGCATTTACCAGATTCTTTTTGATCAGAAATGCGTTGGTATTTGTAATCCTGGCCCTCATGCAGCCTGCCTTTGGAAATAAAAAGGTACAGGCTCAGACAAGCGATGTTGAACTCGTGTTTGCCGTGGATGTATCGAACTCCATGAACGCCCAGGATATGTCAGGTGATGTTTCGAGAATCGAGGCGGCTAAAAGAGCGATGGTTCAGTTTGTCAATCAGGCGTCAGCAGGAAAGATAGGTATACTCGTATTCGCGGGTAGTGTTTATCCTCAGCTGCCCTTAACTGCGGATAAAAGTGCAGCGAAAATGTATATCGAGGATCTTTCTACCAACATCATGTCCAATCAGGGAACCGATATCGGCGCTGCTTTAAGAGAATCCAGCGAATTCTTCACCGAGGATAAAGTAAAGAAAGTCGTTGTACTAATTACGGACGGCGAAGACCACGAGGGTGGACTTCAATCAGCCTATGAAGCACTAAATGAATCGGGAATAAAACTTCTGATTCTTGGTCTGGGCTCCGAAAAAGGCGCACTCGTTCCTAAATCCGATACTCCCGGTTCAGGTTATCTGAAAGATGATCTCGGCAGATCAGTCATCTCTAAACTCAATAAAGGAATGATTCGTGAGATTGCAAAAGAAAGCGGAGGCGCATACCATATTTCAAACGAATCTTTTCCGATAATTTCAGATCTTTTAACTCAAATTAACAGCAAGAATGCAAGTAACACAGTAGATTTGGAGTTCGAAGTCAAGGAAAACAGATATGTTTGGCCCTTGACTTTAGGGCTGATTTTTTTAATGATTTTATTTATTTGGGAAATATTCAAAAGGAACGAAAATTCCGGTGTCAGATGACTCGATTCGTAACTATATTGAGCTTATTGCTAATGGGCCTGAATACTTATTCTCAGTCCTGGCAGGATTCGTTGCGTAAAGGAAAAGACCTTTATAAGGAGGGGAAGTATGACCAAGCCTATTCTACCCTGCTCGAAGCACAAAAGATTGCTCCCCAAGGTGTGGATCTCTCCAAAGACATAGGAAATGCAGCCTATCGAAAGGGCGATTACAAAATGGCGAGAAGTGCTTTTGAATCGGCTGCTTCAAATGCCGAGACCTCCGTTGATCAGGCAGAGAAATGGCACAATGTAGGAAATGCTCAGATGAAACAAAAAGATTATTCGGGTGCTGTGGAAAGCTATAAAAAAGCTTTGCGACTCGATCCTTCGAATGAGAAGACAAGATATAATCTGGCCGAGGCAAAAAGAAGACTTCAGCAACAGCAAGAAGAGCAGCAGAAAAAGCAACCAAATAAGGATCAGCAGAATCAAGATCAGCAGAATAAGAATCAGCAGCAGGGACAGGAACAGAATCAGCAAGATCAACAACAGCAGAATCAGAACACACAGAATCAAAATACTCAGGACCAGAATACACAGCAGAATTCTGGTCAGCAGGATCCTCAAACGCCTTCAGAAAAATTATCGGATAAAAAATCTGAGCGATTACTCGAGGAATTATTAAAGAAAGAGATGGAAACCAAACGCAAAATGAGGGGTTTCGAATCTCAGGAAGGAAAGGGTGAGTCTAAGACCGGGAAAAAATGGTAACGATGCAATCTTTGATAAAATATCTCTTTTTGTTTCTGACTTCTTTCGTATTTGCTCAGGACCCTTTCGTGGAGCTCGAAATTGAGCCTAACACCTGTGAAAAAGGTGAGGTTATAAGTATTACCATCAAAACGAACGTCGAGGGAAACGTTCAGTTTGAACTTCCGGATGAGTTCGTTCAGAGTGGGCCCACGCATTCGGGAATGTCTTCATCCGTTAACTATTCAAGTGGACGTGGAGAGGTCGTTAGATACAGTTTTCAGAAATTCAGCGGTTATTTTTCAAAGGAGGGTGAATACAAAATCGGACCGGTTAAGATTCAGTCGGCCAAGGGTGAAATAAGTTCCCAAACTGAAATGGTCAAAGTACGAAAGTTGAGGAACATGATAAGTGTAGATCCGGCCAAGAATCTGGACAAGGCCATTTTTGGAATCATTCAGCAATCCGGAAAGGAAATTTATGAAGGACAACCGCTTATTCTTGAAGGCAAAGTCTACGCTCAGATTGACATTCTTCAGGTAGAAAGTTATAATTCTTTTGCTTTTGAAGGCCCCGCAGAGGTGAAATCCCTTCAAACAACAAACCACGTATCCAGAAGCCATGAACGAATTGCAGGAAGAGACGTCATGACATTCAAGATAGGAAAATCCTTGGTTTTCCCGGATAAAACCGGAACATATGAGATCTCTCCTTTTGAGATCATCCTGCTTTATGACGACCCCAGGAAAGTATTTCCGGAGAGAGCACGGGTGAGATCGAATGAAACAGTAGTTAAAGTTAAACCGCTTCCGGATGGTACTCCTTCTTCCTTTATTGGAGCAGTGGGTAAGTTTAGTTTGACGGCTTCCATGAATGAAAGCAAGGTAGAACAGGGAAAGGTAGTCGAGCTCAAGGTGAGTATTAGCGGTCACGGCAATTTACATAATATCGAGGCCCCTAAACTTACGCTCCCGAAGGGTATGATATTATATGGTGACCCGGAAGTGGTTGATTCAGTTTCCTTCAGTGAACTGGGAGCGGAGGGAAAGAAAACTTTTACTTATTATATTCAGGCAAATAAGGATGGGAGAGTAATGTTTGAGCCGCTTGAGATAGCTTTTTTTGATCCTGAAAAGAAGGAGTACGTGATTAAAAAAGCAGCGATCAAAGAGATCAGAGTAATCCCCTCTGAAGATTTTGCCGGTTCTCCTGATATTCATAAACCTGATGAAAGTTCAGATGAAAGAGTCCTGATACCCTATATCAGTGAAAAAGGATCAGAAAATAACCGATATTTTACTTTTCAAGGTTGGACCACGGCCTTAATTCTTAGTTCACCCCTTCTTCTGGGATTTGTGTTCGGATTTGCTTTCAGAATAAGAAAAGATGCGGTCGCAAAGAAAGAAATGGGTCAACGAACACTCATCGCTCTTAAATATTCTGAAGAAAAACTCGAAAAGGTCGAGGAACTGAATAACAATGAGGAGAAATTGAAATTGATCAGTGATGCTTTTACTCAGTTTCTGGCAGACCGCTGGGGGGTCATCCCCGGAGAGATTACGCGTGGATTCATCACTGAAAAGATAGAAGACAAAGAGCTTGAACCGGAAACAGCCAAACAGATTCTGTCAGTTTTCAACGAAATTGATGAATTACGCTATAGTTTCGCTCCAAAAAATAAAGACATTTCTGAACTCAAGGTAAAATGTAAGAAAATAATGGATAGCTTGAAATATGATGAAAGAAGCTAAACTGATCCTGATATTTCTTTTAATGTGTTGTGCCGATGTTAGGGCCCAGACAGACTCACTGTTTCTTAAGGGGGTTAAACAGCTCTCAGAATCAAATTACTCATCGGCTTCGGAGTCATTTTTGAAAGATATCAGGAAGAAACCCGGCCACGATGCGTTTTATAACCTGGGCATGGCGTACGCAGGTAAGGAAAATTGGCTAAAATCCCTTTGGGCTTTTGAAAGTGCGCTCAAGTACAGACCCGGTTCCTCGGATGCTGCTTACAATGCGGCATTGGTTTATGAAAAACTGGAGAACACATCTTCCGACTGGGAAAATCCTTTTAGTTGGTCAAAACGTTTGTTGTTAGGTTTTGGTTCGTCAATCTGGGGCGGTTTGTCTTTTATTTTTGGATTAATCAGTGGTCTTGCAATTTTTATTCTTCTATCGGGTTCGGAGAATTACAAATACCGCAAATTTTCTAAATTCAGCCTTCTGCCTTCCATAGTACTTTTTGTTCTTTGTTTTTACAGTTTTATGCTCGTTAGTGATCATTACCGTAAAGATCATTATTTGTATGCTTCCGGCAATGGTATTCAGACACACGTTTCGCCGGGAGGTATAGCAATTGAAGAAAATCTCGAATCATATGTCCGTTACGAAATACTTGAATCCCGAAATGGATGGTTCAAGATTCTCACCAAAAATGACAGGACTGTTTGGGTTTCGGAGAAAAACGTACTCAGTTACTGAACCGGAAACAATTCAGTTCAAAACAAACATCATTAACCCTTTAATCAAAACCGAATAATTCTTTCTGTAAGTTTGGATTCACAGCCAAAGCAATCAGTATTGAAATAATCAAACCTATGGTTGCATAAAGGATATCGCGACCGATCATTTTAAATGTGAAGCCTGCTGATCTGCCGGTGCTAAGATTTTTAGAGAATTGAATTGCAATTTCTCGTCCTCCAAGAAGTCCCAGGAATATCCAGGTAGTACTCATAGGAATATTACTCCACTCTTTAAATACGAAAAGAATAAGTGCATAAACAAGGTCAATAACACTCGCGGTACGAACGTCTTCAACCTGAGATTTCTCCTTCACTATGCTCTGAATTTTATCTCCTCTTAAGTAGAACAATATACCCAAACCAAGGAAAATGAAAGACGCAAAAAATATGAAATCCCATACTCCAAGGCTTCGGTTTAGGAAGATTGCAATGTTTGCGGCATCGTGAGTGATCCACATACTCCATAGCCAGCCACTGATCAACCACTGGGCCGTTCTCCAGAAAGGATGTGATTCTCCCCGAACTAGTCGATTCAATAGGCCCGAGAAAGAGTACCAAATTAAAAATGCAACGGTAAAAGCAATGAAATAACCGAGTAAGCTTTTCTCAGTAACACCTATGATCCCTTCGGATGAAGAACTGAAACAACTGAGGAGCATGAAGGTCGTTGACACCGGCATTCGCAGTCGTGTGATGAAAAGAAGAATGATTGGTGCTACGATCTGTAAAAAGTGAAATTCGGTTGGAGACTCACTGAATCCCTTGGAATTCAATCTTTGAAAACTCACATCCCCGTCGTACATAATCCAGCTGTAGAAAACCGTTACCACGAATATTCCCCCGATATATAACCAGAGTTTCCACCATTTCTGATCACCGTTGGAGGCGATAAAAGTTCCAATACTCTGTATAGAATCATTCGCAATGGCCGAATAACCTGCAAGCATGAATCCTAACCACATGGCAATTTTTGGGTAGGGATAGAAAACAGCTGCAAGTACCAAAAACAAGGCAAGTAACCGAATAAACGTTCTCTCCTGAATACCGAAAAGTCTGAGAGACTGATATCTCTTTTCACCTATTACCTCCGAAATTAAACTGTATTTGCTCATAATAGTATAATGTTTTTAAGATCTTTTTAGTCTGCCTGCTCGGAAGAAAGGAGCGCTTTCCTTTCCGAAGCGGATATTGATGAAATAATAACTCAACAGAGTAGCCAGTAGTGGTGATAATATGTGGAGTAATATGAAATCCAGCACCGCTATAGGATTAAATGCCAGTCTGAACACCTCAACTGCAAGATATCCGAAGGGATTTAAAAAAGTTAAACCTTGTATTCCTCCGGAAAAGGCAAACAAAATAGTAATGAGAAGTCCTAAAAATATGGTTCCGTTTATACTTCTCTTTCTAAAAATAATGCGGATGACATAAAATCCGTAACACAGAACAGCCGTTAGAAGGAAATTGAGCAGTGAAAGGAAATATATGTTATCGATACTTGTTTTATTTACGATATTCACGTTGACTTCTGTAGTGAAACTGTTTACGGCGGTGAACAATCCAACTCCCGCGAGTGCTCCTAATATCTGAGCAGGAACCTTATAAATGATGAGCGAAAAATTCTTCTTTTGTAAAGCTCTTAATACGGTTATGAATGGTATTATATGAATACGGTAGGTATAGAAAGGAATGTAAACTGACACGAAATACGAAAGCCCTATCGCAAAGGACAGTGTTATAAAATCAAAACCGAAATCCTCAGAGATATAGCGGCTTATGAATATGAAAAACAGTAACGAAAAAATGACCGAGGCAGCGAATTCCGCTATCGTATTGAGAAAGATCGTTCTCGTTTTTCGCTTGTTAAATAGTTTCATTTTATTTCAGTTTTCTTAGGTAATAAATACTTTGGTTGCACCCCGGGGAGTATTATTCCGGGATTATTACTCGTTTTAAATCTCACCAACAATAGCTTCACTTACATTAATGATATGATCCCCTACTTTTTCGATGGATTCAAAAATATCGCTGTAAATCATTCCTCCTCGTAGGTTACCATCATTGCTGCTGGTAATACTTTCTATGTATTCTTTTCTCAGCTGATCCCTCTTATCGTTTAATTTGTTTTCTGTTTCTCTCGCAGACTGAATGTTCACCTGATCATATTCTCTGTTGAGATTGGCTATCATTATTTCAAAGGCCTCGTCCACTATTTTGAACATTTTATTCAGATTTGTACGTTGTTCAGGCGTAAACCAAATTTTCTCCTCATCCTTTCTTTTGAGCATTTTAGACATTCTGTAGAACACATCACCGATACTTTCAAGATCATTAACGATACTGTTCATGCTTCGAATACGGATCGCTGAAGACTCACTTTGTTTATTTTCGGAAATCTTAGTAAGATAGTTTGCAACCTCGATTTCAACGTTGTCCGTTATATCCTCGTATTTAGCGATTTTCTGATGAAGTTCATCACTTTTCTTGGCGTTTTTCTCATAGAGCAGCTGCCGCGTAAAGCCAGACATTTTGCTTGTTATTTCCGCAAAACGGGCAATTTCATTTTTAACCTCGAGCAGTGAAAGATCGGCACTGGACATAACTCCCTTACCGATGAAGGTCAGATGTAGACTTTTATTTTTAAATGATTCACTTACCACCGATTTTTCGGTTACTTTGATGAGTTGTGGTATGAACCAGACCTGTAAAAGTGTGTTCACAGCGTTGAATAAAGTATGGAACAACGCAACACCTAATAAAGATGAAATAAGGATGTTTTCTTCGTTTGATGAAATGAACGAAACTAAATCTTCAAATAAGGGATAGATAAATGGATAGAAAATTATTACCCAGAAAGCACCTATAATATTGAATAAGGCGTGAAGTCGGGCAGCTCGTTTTGCTTCCAAAGAAGCGCGATAAGAAGCAAGCTCCCCCGTGATTGTGGTCCCAACGTTACTTCCTATCACCATGGCTACTGCAAGGTCCATCGGAATGATAAGTGCCGAAACGAAGGTCATGATCAGTGCGATTGTTGCGGCAGATGACTGTACAATAACGGTCAGGAGCGCACCGAGTAAAGCAAAAAACAGGATGATCAGAAAAGAAAAACTGTCGTATATTTCAGGGAGAATCGCTTCTATGTAAGTGAATCCTAAACTTTCTATCTCCACCCTCATCAGATGGATAGAGACCAAAATAAGCGTAGCACCTATTAGAACAGAAGCAAGACTTTTCATTTTGCCGCTGTTCAAGAATACGAATGGGGAAGCTATAGCAACAAGAACAATAGACGAGAGGCCTACCTCAAAATAGAAACCGAACAAAAATATCAACCAGGCCGTAATGGTTGTGCCGATATTGGCCCCCATGATCACTGACGCCGATTGTGCCATAGACATTAAGCCCGAGTTTACATAGGAAATGACCATTACAGTGGTTATCGAAGAGGACTGAACCGAAGCGGAAATGCCGAGTCCTGCCAGAATGCCCCTCAAACGACTGCCGCGTGCAGCCCCCATCAGATTCCGAAGTTGATTACCAAAAGCCTGCTGAATACCTTCACTTAAAGTCTTTAGACTGTAAACAAAAAGGATCAGCGCCCCTAAAACCATTAAAAAGTTATACATAACGTTTGTTTTGAACCCGAAATTAAGGCTGTTCGGACCTTAAATACAAGTAGTCAAAAGTAGCTCAATGTAGATTATACTTATTTGGCTCTCGTGTTAAATTAACATTAACTTTTTGGGATCATACCTAAAACCTATCTATTCAGGCTTTTTAGCCATCCATCGATATTTTTTAGTTAATATAAACTTCATTTACTCATAAATTAATAGAAACACCCTTTCGGGAATATCGTCGCAAATTTGCATCAACAATTTGAAAAATGAACTTTATGAAAACGACAAAGATGAAATTTGGAATGCTGCTGATGATGTCAGTACTTATTGGAGGGATGGTTTCCTGTAAAAAAGAAGGATGTACCGACCCTACTGCAACTAATTATAACGAAGATGCTAAAAAGGATGACGGTTCTTGTATATACCCTGAAACACCAGCGGATGAGTCTACAGTTCTTGTTTCTTCCAATATAACTTCAAGCACTACCTGGACCAGCGATAAAGTATATATTCTTACGACTCGAGTAGCTGTAACATCAGGAGCTACTTTGACAATTGAGCCGGGAACAGTAATCAAAGGTGAAGTAGGAACAGGATCAAATGCAACTGCTTTGATCATCGCAAGAGGTGCAAAAATAATGGCAGAAGGAACTGCTACAAGTCCTATAATTTTCACTACAGTTGCTGATGAGATTGTATCCGGACAAATAAACAGCCCTAATATGGATCCTGAACTGGATGGTCTCTGGGGAGGATTATTGGTTTTAGGAAATGCTCCAATCTCAGCGGATGCTCAGTCTGTACAAATAGAAGGGATTCCTGCTTCTGATCAAAACGGTTTATACGGTGGTATGAATGCTGCTGATAACTCAGGTGTTTTAAAATACATCTCTATCCGTCACGGTGGTGCTAACATTGGTGAAGGAAACGAAATCAACGGTTTAACGCTTGGAGGTGTTGGTAATGCGACAGTAATTGAGAATATCGAAGTAATTGCAAACCAGGATGATGGTGTTGAATTTTTCGGTGGTACTGTAAACGTAAGCAACGTGATTGTATGGAATGCAGGTGATGATGCCATCGATACAGATCAGGCTTGGGCCGGAACTTTGGATAATTTCATTGTTGTTGCAGGTGCTTCTACAGATCACGGTTTGGAAATTGATGGTCCTGAAGGAACTCTACTGGATGGACACACAGTAAGAAACGGTTCAATCAAAGGAGATGCTAATTCTGAGCTTGCTGATTTCAGAGATGGAGCGAGAGGAAACTTCGAGAATATCTACTTCTTCAATTTCCCTGATCCAGCCGCAGCGGGAAGAGGTGACTTCTCACTTTCAGGAACTGCTACAACGGATAACTTTGCCGGTGGAAGCCTAACATTCAGTAATCTACAGGTAACACTTCCTGCAGGTGTTATGCTAAGTAATGTATTCTTGAATGGAACGGATGTTCACGCTACAAGCGTTGCTCTAGGTGCCAACACGGTTGGAGCTACCAAATCAGCCTTTACAGGTTGGACAATGGCTGACGCTCGCGGACAGTTAACTGACTTCTAACAGTAATATAATACTGAAACTCACAGGTGATTCTGGCCTGTGAGTTTCTTTAAATTTTTAAACAGAAAAAACAATAATTATGCGCGCAATTAAATTTTTTAAAACATTGATTCTGGTAGGACTTGTTCTACCTTCTTTTGCCCAGGAAGGATTTATCCGGGGCTCAGTTCTTGAAGAAGCAACGGGAGAATATCTTCCCGGTGTTAAAGTAATGGTCGAAAATCACAAAAATGGTGCTTACACCGATATCGACGGTAAGTTTAGCATCACGGTTGAGCCAGGCATCTATAATCTTCAGATTACTTTCATGGAATTTGATACCATTCGTATCAAGGATGTAGAGGTTAAACCAAAAGAAACAGTGATCCTCGACGATATTAAGATGAGTGAGGATGTAAGTAATTTTGATGAGGTGGTTATCACCGCTGAAATGATTACTAACACGGAAAATGCAATCCTTTCATTAAAGCAAAAATCGTCCAACATGATAGACGGTATTTCCTCTGCCAACTTCAGAAAGATCGGTGATTCCGATGCCGGAGCGGCTATGAAAAGAGTACCGGGTGTTTCGCTCAACGGCGGAAAATATATCTTTGTAAGAGGACTGGGAGACAGGTACAGTAAAACACTGCTAAATGGCTTGGACGTTCCGGGACTCGACCCGGACAGAAACACCGTTCAAATGGATATCTTTCCAACGAATATTATTGATAATATAGTTGTACATAAGTCTTTTTCAGCAGAACTACCTGCCGATTTTTCAGGTGGATTGGTTGATCTTTCTTTACAGAATTTCCCGGATCACCGTGTGAGAAGATTCTCTTTCAGCACAGCATACAATCCAAATTATCACTTCAACCCTAATTATGTGACCGCTGAGGGAGGAGCAACTGATTTCCTCGGTTTTGATGATGGGACACGCGATATTCCGGCGGAAAATAATATACCTTTCTTTACAGAAGCGGTTTCTGATCCTAACGGACCTGAAGCACGTCGATATCAGGAGATTTTATCCAAATTTAATCCAAACCTCGCTGCGATGAGACAACAATCGTTCATGGACTTCGGGTTCGGAGCCTCTGTTGGTGATCAATTCAAGAAAACAGGTTATTCCATCGGATATAATGTTTCTCTCTCATACAAAAACTCTACAGAATATTATGAGGATGCCATTTTCGGAAGATACGGACTGAGCGGTGATAAAGGAGTTTACAAAATGGATCAGCGCGAATACCAAATCGGAGATTTTGGTGTGAACAATGTGATGAGTAGTTTGATGGGAGGAATTGCCTTCAAAACGGGAAAATCAAAATATACGCTTAACATCCTTCACTTACAGAACGGAGAATCTAAAGCGGGAATATTTGATTACAGCAGCACCGATCAGGGAGCTGAGTTTTCAGGTTTCCAGCATAATATTGAGTATAGCGAGAGATCGTTGACTAATGCCATTCTAACTGGTAGAAATGATTTCCGTGATAAGAACTGGACACTTGACTGGAGAATTTCTTCTTCCCTTTCAAAAATTGAGGATCCGGATATTCGCTTCACGCGCTACGAAGTAAGACACGATGGTAATTACTCGATCAGTACAGAGTCAGGTTTTCCCGAAAGAATCTGGAGAGAGCTGAACGAGATCAATGTTTCCGGTAAAGCAGACGCTACCAAGGAACTGAACATTTTCGGTCAAAAAGGAAGTATTAAATTCGGAGGGATTCATACCTACAAGCAAAGAGATTTCAATATTCAGAATTTTGCTATTAACGTTAGAAATATCCCTCTTACAGGTGATCCAAACGAACTGTTTGCTCCTGAAAACCTATGGCCTTACAACGGAAGTATTGCGAGCGGTACAACTTTTGAAGCTCCTTTTATTCCAGTAAACCCAAATACTTTCAGTGCATCTGTTAATAATTCAGGGGCTTATTTCAGTTCGGAGATTACACCTGTTAACAGACTAAAAATGATCTTAGGTGTAAGAACAGAGTATTATACTCAGCGATATACAGGGCAGGACCAGCTTGGAACCAATGTTCTTGTTGATGATATCGTTTTACAGGATTTGGGAATATTTCCAACGTTGAATATGGTATACGCTGTTACCGACAAGCAAAACCTGCGTCTCTCATACGGTAAAACCATTGCACGTCCATCGTTTAAGGAGTTGTCTTATGCCGAAATTGTGGATCCTATTACAGGACGAACATTTATCGGAGGGTTGTTCCGTGACGCAGATGACGCTGCCGGAATTGAATACTGGGACGGTAACCTTGTAAGTACGGATATTCATAATTTCGACGTTCGATGGGAAATGTTCCACGGACGTGGCCAAACGGTTTCTATCAGCGGTTTTTATAAGTACTTTATCAATCCTATTGAGATCATTCAGTTTGCAAGTCAGGCAGGTTCCTTTCAGCCAAGAAACGTAGGAGACGGACAAGTGGTAGGAGGGGAAATTGAAGTACGTCAGAGCTTTTCTGTAATCAGTAAAAAACTTGAAAATTTTGCACTTACCTTCAATTACACAATCACACAGTCGAGAATCGAGCTAAGTACTACTGAATATCAGAGTAGATTAAATAACGCCAGAGAAGGCCAGGAGGTAGGTCGTTACAGAGATATGGCAGGACAAGCTCCAATGATCTTTAACGGAGGTTTGAGTTTCGATGGTACAGATGCTGGGTTCTTCAAATCGTTTGAAGCAGGAGTTTTCTACAATGTGCAGGGTGAAACACTTCAATTTGCGGGTATTGTGGACAGACCCGACATCTATACTGTTCCGTTCCACAGCCTTAACTTCAACATGAATAAAAAGTTCGGTAAGAATGAAAACATGAGTGCCGGATTTAAAGTTGCAAACATTTTAAATGACAAACGAGAGGCGGTATTTAAATCTTACGGTGCAGAGGACGAGTATTTCTCTTCACTCGGAATAGGAACTACCTTTAGCTTGAACTTTAGTATAAATTTCTAAGTTTAATTGCGCATAATTAAACAGAGATCAGCGTCCGCCTCGATAGAAGCGGACGCTTTTTTTTAGTACAGAATGAACTTTGCAGGCTTCAGGAATTATTTGAATGTTATTTAATTAGGTTAAACGATCCATTCATCTTGAAAGAATACACATGGTATTCACGTTATCGGCTCCAATTCCCTGTTCAGTGCGCTCGATGCTCTGTTAAACACGCACGATGCTTTCTTTTTATTGCATGATGCTCTGCTTAAGATGCATGATGCTCTGTTTACAGTGCATGATTCCCATCTTAAGACGCACGATGCCCTGTTTAAGATCCTCGATGCCTTGTTAAAGATCCATGATGCCTTGTTTAATCCTCAAGGTTCCCTGTTTTAAAAGTCCGATGCCGGGGTATCAACCCGGAAAATGTTCTTGAATGTCTTTTAAGTCTTTTGCTTTTCACCCTATACGGTGGAAATTCCTCTACATGTTGAAAGAAACCACTAAAATCTTTGGATTACTTCACGTTTTTCGATTATTTTGTAAAAAATAAAACAAAAGTTTACTCTATAATTCTTATCAAATAATTAGATTGACTTCACAAAACATTCAAACTAAATAAATTTATACCAGATGAAAAACATTTTAATTCTCGGCGCCGGGCTTTCTGCTTCCTCGCTTATTCGTTACTTGCTTCAGAATGCCCCCAAACATCAGTGGCATTTAAAGATCGTTGACCAGAACCGTGAAGCAATTGAAAAGAAAATCAAGGGCTCAAACCATGCTGAAGCAGCAGTATTCAACGCTTTGGATCCCGCAGCACGACGACCGGAAATTGAAAAAGCCGATCTGGTAATCAGTATGCTTCCTGCGAGGTTTCACGTGGAGGTGGCTGAAGACTGTATAGATCTTAAGACGGATCTAATTACACCCTCCTACGTGGCTCCTCAGATGAAGGCGCTTCATGAAAAGGCGCAGGAGGCCGGTATTATTATCATGAACGAAATAGGTGTGGATCCGGGTATTGATCACATGAGTGCAATGCGTGTTATTGACAAGATACGCGGAGAAGGGGGTAAAATGCATATTTTCGAATCATTTACGGGTGGCCTGGTAGCTCCGGAGAGTGATGATAATCCCTGGAATTATAAATTTACCTGGAATCCGCGAAACGTTGTTTTGGCCGGTCAGGGCGGGGCTGCTCAGTTCATCCAGGAAGGTAAGTATAAATATATACCGTACCATAAGCTTTTCAGGAGAACCGAGATTATTCCCATCGAGGGTTATGGTTTATTTGAGGGTTATGCGAACAGAAACTCACTAATGTATCGGTCTATTTACGGGCTGGATGAAATTCCCACCATTTACAGGGGAACGCTCAGAAGAAAAGGTTTTTCGCGTGCCTGGGATGTCTTTGTGCAGTTGGGTGCAACGGACGATAGCTACACCCTCGAAGGAAGTGAAGAGATGACGAAGAGAGATTTTATAAATTCTTTTCTTCCCTATAACGAAAATGATTCCGTGGAGCTGAAACTGCGCCATTACCTCAAGATTGATCTGGACGATAGTTTATGGGACAAGCTTGTATGGCTCGGTATATTTGACGGAAAGGAAAAATTAGGACTGAAGGATGCTACACCTGCTCAAATGCTTCAGAAAATACTCGAAGATAAATGGTCACTAGGTCCTGATGATAAGGATATGATCGTTATGTATCACAAATTTGTTTACAAATTAAACGGAGAGTTTCAGGAGATTACTTCTGAAATGGTAAATATCGGCGAAGATCAAACCTTCACCTCCATGAGTAATACTGTTGGATTGCCACTAGGGATTTGTGCGAAAATGATCCTAAACGGAACCATCGCTCTAAAGGGCGTTCATATTCCTACGAAAAAGGAAATCTATGACCCTATTCTGGAAGAACTCGAATCTTACGGCATCATCTTTAAAGAGCGGGAGATCCATCCGCCGCGTTTGTACGAGGAGGTTCGCTGGGAATAGAACAGGCGTATTCTTTTTACTCTTTTTTTTTGTGCGGATGAGGCCGTTCTCTTTTGACGGAATTCTAATAGCTATTACCTAGTGCTGCCTTAAAGCTATATTTAGCACTACCCTGACCATCCGTTTTTCCTTCATATATCTGTTTAAATTCTTTACCGTCGTATGTGGCTTTTGCCTCGTACAACCGTACTAATATATTAACGTAAGAGTATTCGTTACAGGGTTGAGCGCTTTAACATGAAAGTAACGTTCTTTGCCGCAGCCAAACAGAACTGTAGCTATCAATATACTTAATAATATTCTAATGATCATAAGTCTATTATTTTTTTATTTCCCTTTCATCTTGGAATCTCCATTGAAAGTAATAAATACCACTGGGTAAATCAAAAATCTTTTCATTTTCCTCATGAAAGATACCATTTCTTAAAACAACACCACTAGTGTTGACAATGGCATAGCTTCCTCCTAGTTGCGCTCTTGGTATCTTTACAACGCATGAACCGTTGTTCGGGTTGGGGTAGATAACTAAGGTGGAAGAAGAGTCATCAGGAAACGTATTGGTTTCTTTCCCCTCTTCCCAGAGGGTCTTATTCACTTCGGTTTGAGAGGTGTTGTTTTCTTCTGATGATTTTTCTGCTCCCCGTCGCCGTGAACATCCTTGAACGTCTATGAAAGCATGGAAATCACTTCCACTCTGCGCATGAAAACTGGGTTTTATGGAGATACTTTGACCGGCATAAACGGTGATGTCTCCCGTTTTTTCGATGATATAGTCTCCGGGATCGGTTTTTGGTGTTACTAAATGACCGGTGGTTATTCTGTTTTAGCTCTGCAGTGGGCTTTGTAAGTGTAATTGCTGCGTGCTTGTGTACCTAAGTTTTGATTTTGTAAGCCTAACTACCAGGGTCTTTCAAGCCACATATTTCACCTGTTTAATAAAACACTTCAAGTATGGTCTCTTGATTAGGTTGTACGAAAACAGTATCATAAACTATTTCATCTGGAAAACCATCTCTTTTTACCACCCAATGGTAATATCTTTCTCCCATTGGGAATTTTTGTGGATTACCCATAGCATCAGCACATCCTGTTAATGTAGTTAACAGTCCTTGTTGATTTGTATAGGTTATAAAGGAACCATCCAAATATAATTCTAAAGTGTCATTAGGACCTTGACAATTCTGATTTTTTATATGTAATATCATTTCCCCATACGGCACCACGTGAAAATCCGCTTCCATTGTTTTTCTTTTTTGTGCAGTAGTCCTAAAGTTGTCACTGATGTATTCACCGTCCTGATACCAACCGATTACATACAAATCGCTTCCACTTTGCACCTGAACCCAAATCTTTCCTAATCTTGTGGCGTTTAGTTCAAACTCACCATTTTCATCGGTAAAGGTATGTTTGATTTCTTTAAATCCTCCTGGAAGACTGAGTGACTGTGATTTAACTAATTGTACTTTTAAATCGGGATACCTTGTTCCTGTTATAGGGTTTATTACTTTACCTTTAACGGTAATGTTTCTGCCTACTTTCGTGCAAGAACTTGTGCCCAAAAACAAAAAACTGATTAAGATTAATATCACGTACCTCATAACACAACTATCTTTTTACGGTGAATACTGCCATCCACACATGTTATTACCATAAGGTAAGTTCCTCCTTCCAAATTGTGTGCACAGTCATATCTTGCTGCATCTATTTTATCTTCACTATGCACTAACTTACCACTTAAATTGAAGATATACAAATTATCAATCGGGATATCTTCCATGGAAGCTACTGTAAAACTATTAGCAGAAGGATTGGGATACAAATTGATGTTTATTTTCATTTCAGCAGTTGTGTTCATTTGTTCTTGAACACCTCTATCGTTTGAAGATGAATTGCTGTTATCCTCTTCATTACCTGAAGATAACATGCTTTTTCCTCCTGAACATGCTGCATAATTAATAAACAGATGGGCTTTAGCTCCCGCCTTTATATAGGTTCCTGGTTTTAAATGGATACTCTCTCCTGCTTCTAACTTTAGGTCTGCGTTGGGTTCTACATTATAATCACCGGGGTCAGTTTTTGGTGTTACTAAATGACCGGTGGTAATTCTATACTTAGCTCTGCGGTGGGCTTTGTAAGTATAATTACTCCGTGCTTGAGCGCCTAAATTTTCATTTTGTAAGCCTAAGTACCAGGGTTCTACTTCATTTAGAATAAAACCATTAATAGCATCTACATCGGCATCATCTGATTCTTCAAGTACAATATGGGGGTGAATATTTTCTCCCACATAAATGGCTTCAAAAGGTGTTACATCAAAATGGTCGTTCGGGCGCCCGAGGTTGGGGTAGCCAAAGTAGTTGGATTCAATTAAAACTCCTGTGTTTGGATCAACATCATTAAACATCAAATTCAGTCCTTGCATATTTAGCGTATGCGAACCATCACTCGGCCAGAGGTTGGGGTTAATACCCAAAGCTGTAAAAGTAGATTTATGGGAGAAAAAGTTTTTCCCGTTCACTAAATTCTGAAGTGTAAAATGTGCCCAATCGGTTACGGCGATGATGTTTCCTGCTCCCTTTAAATAAGATCCAGGCGCATTGTCGATTTCTTGCATTTCACGTACATTTATTTCATGGTTTACAGCAATAAAAGGAAATGGAAGCATATTGATTCTTCTTCTTTTAAAAAGGCGTTCAAAGTTAGTACTGAATAAACCTATTCTCAGTTCACTTTGCGTTAACAATAAATTTTGCTTGCGCCAATACTCACCGGCCTTATTAAAGCTCAATTCTTCCTCTTCATCATTAGTTCCAGAGATTTTCCCAAGTGAAATAGCAATATTTCTTGTAGCAGACTGGAGTGGAAAAAAATGTTCTTGATTATCATATTGGTTTAATGCATTATAATAAACCTGTCTGTTATTGTGATGTGTTGGCTTCCAGTTAATCGTATTTTGGGGATAGAGAAACAAGTCATTCCCAGTCCCTTTTGCATGATAAGTTAATAACTCCTTTACCGTTTTTTGTTCCATTGTTGCATATAAAAATGTTTTTAGAAATGAATTAGGCAGGGAGAGATTGCCGATAAGATTGGGGTATAAAAAACCGCTATATATTTGATACTGATAAGCTAAAGGGATATTTCCGCCGTAAAAATTAGCATCATAAGCTAAGAATAATCGAGAGTGATGATGTGGGTAGCTGTTATTTTCAAAGTGTAATTTTTCCATTTTGAGCAAGGCTAATCTAACAATATCAGCCCCCATAGACGACCCTTGAATAACATTTTCATGGTACCCCCCTAATCCTTTTTTATTATTCAAATCTCTCAAAAACTTTATAAACAGATCTGCTGATTCTAGCATGCCATGCTGATAAGGTTTCCATTGTATATTAAATCGTACCAAGATTATGTCATAATCGTTTAACCTTAAATTAAATAATAAGTTCCGATGTTGGCTACTATAAAGCTTCCATGTTTTTTTGAAAGATTGACCTATAATCGGCGGTCTAAAACCTGTGACTAAAATATACGGCTTTTTAGGACGATAACTAGAGACATTATTAAGACAGCTATTTATAAAGCAGAATTGAAGTTTATTATTAACATTATCAGAAAAATCATCTTCGTGCGTGCACTCAGGAAATTTTGTGCCCGTTTTTTCAAGGCTATTTATTAGAGCAAGTTCAGGTGTAAATATGGCACATTGATTGACTATACTATCACCATTGTTATAAAATACTTTAACCAAAAACGATTGATTTAGGTCGGAGTTTGGAGTAAATTCAAAGATTTCATTAAAACCAAGTGCAAAAGTACGCTCGTTATAAGATATTTCTATAGCTGCTATATCTTCAACTGACCGATAATTGCTGTAAAAATATTCTGGTTTAAAAACAACTCCCATAATATCAGAAGAATATAAATCAAATAATGGAGCCATCAATTTGGCATTATATGTTTGATACGCTAAATGACTATTGCCGTTGTCAAAATATTGGTCATCAACTTTATTAATCGAACCATTTGCTAAAGCGGCCTCTTCATCTAGCCATTCAAAATTTAAATCAACAATTCCAAAAGGATAGACATACCTATCTTCTTCAAATTCAATTTCCCCCATAAAATCATTTACATCATCATAGATGGTCATTAGACCAGGAACCTGGCTGGAATCCAATGCCATGAGTTTAAGTTCATACATTAGACCATAGATATAGTCAGCATTGACTAAAGAGTCACTTAACTTACCCGTGTTGTAAGCTAAAGCATTAGTATCCATCAAAGCTCTGTTTAACAAGTAGCCGGAAGAAACATACGTTCCTAAATTCCCATAAACAGAATCTGCTACTTGTTGATAATAATTCATAGCAACGGTATCACTACTTTGACCTCTAGCAAATAAAGCAAATAGTAAAATACAGCTGAATAATCTTATTTTAACATTCATAACCTTACTGTTTTCCCAGTTTCAACATCAAACCTTCCAATGCTTTCTTTTGCAATTCAATTAACTCTTTTTGCTCTTCAAGGAGTTTCTTTTGTTCATCCAATTGCTCTTGTTGCTCCTCCAACTTTTCCTGCTGCTCAATCACATAAAGTGTAAGCTCCTCCACTTTTTCCATGGTAATTCTGGCAGTTTGACCAAGATTTAATCCATCCTCTTCTATTTCTGCTGCTGAGGGCACATTCGGGAGGTGTCCGTTTTGAGAAATGAATTCTTTTACCTGATTTAAAGGCATCAAGATATAATCTGAACTAAAAACATAATCAGGCCAAATTTCCATGTCAACTTTTATTTCTCTTGCGCGCATTAAACCATTGTTGTAAAGTTGAAGTAACTTTCTATTCTCAGTTTTTGAGCTTATATCCAAAACCTTTCCTTGGCCTATGTAATTCATTATAAGTCCTCCTTTATCATCAACTCTTAGGACATTAAAAAGATTATTCTCTAAATGAGATATCGAAAAATCATCAAACCTTAAAAAATCACCTTTGTTATTTGGAGCCAAACTTGCAACGTTGACTATATGTAATCGAGCAAGTGGATTGAATGAAAACTGGCCGGGAATTCCCAAAAAGATGTTCTGAGATGCTCTGATCTGGCCTCTTACGTCAAGGGCGTATAATGGGTTTAAGGTTCGGATTCCTACATTTATAGGACAATTTGTATAGATTTTGTTAAGTCCATTGTGCCATATAGGGGCTAATACATCTCCGTTAGGTTCTACTTGGCAGTCTTCATAAATCGGCGTATAAATAGCATCGAACAATGATTTTAAGGTTTTAGTATAGGTCTTGCCATTTTCATCAACGAAAAGTAGCCTGCCCAGAGAGTCCGTAAGATCCTCATAACCTGAAAATATAACATCTCCTGACAATTTTAAATCTCCCTGCACTTGAAGCCTTGCAATAGGGTTGGAGATGCCTACTCCAAGTTTCCCATCAGGAGTAAGATGAAGTCTTTCAACATTGTTGGTTCTGAACTTAAGCGGAGCGGCATTTGTGGTGCCTATAAAGTGGGAGGTGTCTGCGGTATTACCCTGCATCTCCCATTTCAAAGCATTGTTGTTTGCATTGTTGTTTGAATTCGCATTTCCTCCGCTATTCCCCTGAGCATAAAGGGCGTTATTCATTAAAAGTGTTGCACCAAAGAGACATAGCATTCCGGTGATCAGATTACATGTTGTTTTCATAAAGTAAGTATTTTAATTTAAATGATGACCGTAAATATCCCCCCCCCAATGAGAAAAACAAATTTTTATGCAATTATTTTTCAAATAGTTACAAAAATAATGTGAGTTTATAACAAATAATTGTACGGAGAATAGCCCTCAAAGCCAGTTATTTGGATGTTTTATCGAAGAATCCTTCTACAGAAGGATTTAGAAAAACAATTGATATAAAGAACTATTTTTTTGTGAAAGAGGCCTTTTCAAGAAGTGTATTTTAAATCCACCCAGAATTTAACGGCTATCAAAGCCAAAAGGTAAGAAAATACAGGAAGGTTTGTAAAATAGGCCAATATTGTTCCTGCAACAATACCTGAGAGCGAGAAAATGAGTGCTCTTCGTCTGGAAAGCGTAACTTGTTTATACGCTAAAGTGCGATACCGTTTCGGATGCAGGAAATTGCTTTTGTACTGTTGATAGTTTCCGAGAATGACAAGTGGAAGTAATATAAATCCCTGTGGGATCGGTATACCTGCTTCCTCATACATCAGAAATTCTATGAATTCATGCTTAAAGGAGATCTCAGGATAAAGTAAACGAACAGGAACATGCACGCCTGCAATTATTACGCATATCATCAGCCCATTTAATGCGGCATAAAAGCGTGTTCTTGAAAAATAATCGGAAATCCCCTGATAATTCAGGATTTTCTTGAGTTTTAGATGTAAAAATACTTCGCCGGCAATCAGGTCAATGAAGTAAAACAGGAGAATGAAGTACAGGTTCCAGTCGAAAAAGAAATACCCTGCGAGAGGAATAATGGCTTCTCCGGTCGCCTGGATCAATTTCATCCGGTTCATCTATCTCAGTTTTTGAGAGGCTTCACGCGCCGGCTCGTAATCTCTGTCTATTCGTAATGCCTCAGCAAAGGCACGGGCAGCATCGGCTTTTCTTCCTTGAGAAAAATAAGTCTCACCCAGCTGATACCAGGCATGGATGTACTGAGGATCTCTGTCGAGTAATTCATTGTAGAAATACACGGCACTGTCCAGTTCAGCCTGATGATATTGTTTGATGTAGGCCTGATTAAAATAAGCAACGACAGCTGTCGAATCAACATGCAGCAAGCGACGATAATTTTGTAATGCTTCATCGTATTTCTCCATATCCTGCAAACTTTTTGCAATCCCGTATAAGGCATTCAGGTTTTCGGGGTTGAGTTCTGATGCGTTTTCATAATATTCAAGCGCGAGTTCATGGTTTCCCATTTCGGTCAATAACCAGCCTATCTGTAGGTGGCCAATGAAAAAATCGGGATCAATCTGCACGGCTGTCTGGTAACTCGACAGTGCCAGGTCATAATTTTCTACGTTTCTGTAAATGGACCCCTTCAAAACATATGCATCGCGGTATTTGTCATCAATCCTTAGCGCATCGTTGATGAATTTCATGGCAGTTTTGAAGTCTCCTGTAAGCGAGTATGTGTTCGCCAGTTCTACCATCGCTCCAGGGTCGTTGGGGGTTACTGAAAGTACATATTTGTAGTGACGTTTTGCACGCTCAATATCCTCAAGTGGTGGATTTGGTTTATTGATAAGCGTCCAAGCATACAATTTACGAGCCTCTATATTTGTTGAGTCGAGCACGAACGCTCGGGCTCCGGCATCCAGGGCACATTTGAAATCCAGGTTTTTACGACAGATCTCACCTTTTCTTAACCATAGAGCAATATTGTCGGGATGTTTTTTCAGACTATCTTCAATCTGCAAAAGTAGTTCGGCCTCGGAAAGAGATTCTTCCTTTTCAAAAAACTGTTCATTTTTTACTGTTGATTCGTTATTGCAACCAACGACGAGAAGGGCAATGATGCCGGATAATAAAAAGAGGATTTTTGTTTTTAACATCAGGGTGAATTTTCCCGTTAGAGCTACAAAGATAATGAAAACAAAAGAGTTTGGACTTCTTTGGAATACTGTTGAGGCAAAGATTTTTACCGTTTACTAAACAGCTGTTTTAGTTTTGGCTTTAAAAAGTTCCTGCGTAGTCGGTTTGACGGCAATAACCAGGTTAATGATCAAGTATGCAACGGGAATTATATAAAACAGCAAACCAATAAATGTGAAAGTCTGAGTCATTTCATTGAAGTTTTCCTGAGCTTGTGGGTTACTGAATCCTTTGAACGTGTTCTTTTGAGTGATCACCGTGGAGTAATAAGAATTGAAGACGTAAAGGATGTTATAGAATATTCCCAGAACACGATACAATATATAGCTTTCTTGCCCATTCTTTAAAGTAAACAAAACCAAGGCTCGAAGCGATAAACAGCGCGGCTACTATGCCCGAAAATATCGTGAGGTAAAGCTGGTAACTCCAGATTTGTTCAAATTCCTTACCCATTATATTATTATTGATGCCTTGAACGAAAGAAGAAAAGGTTAAATAGAGGAATAATGCCACCAGCGATGCTAGAAAATACAAGATAGATATGCCGAAAGTGATCCAACCGAACACCTTGACATACTGTTTTTGCTTACGGTGGATAGCGTTACTCTCAACGTTGAGTTCAAGACTATCGAGATTCGAATGATCATCCATCGGACTAAAATATAAAAAAGGGACCAGTTTACTGATCCCTTTTTAAAAATAATTCAATATAAAATTAAAGTCCTAACAAGACTTCATAAGGGTCTTTGCCTCCGAAAATCATTCTTTCAGGATTTTCAAGCATTTCCTTAACTTTCACCAAGAAACTGACAGATTCTTTTCCGTCGATGATGCGGTGATCGTAAGACAACGCCACATACATGATAGGACGAATTTCCACTTTTCCGTCGATGGCTACAGGACGCTCTACGATGTTGTGCATGCCCAGAATAGCTGACTGTGGTGGGTTAATGATCGGCGTAGAAAGCATGGATCCGAAAACACCACCGTTTGTGATTGTAAAGGTACCTCCGGTCATTTCGTCCGGCGTAATTTTCCCGTCTCTGGCTTTCGTAGCCAGTTTTTTGATTTCGCTTTCAATTTCTGCAAGGCTCATTCGTTCCGCATTGCGAATAACCGGTACCATCAATCCTTTCGGAGAGGATACGGCAATTCCTATATCCGCATAATCATGCAGAATCATGTCTTTTCCTTCAATCTGGGCATTCACCGCCGGAAAGAGGTTCAGGGCTTCAGTACATGCTTTGGTGAAGAAGGACATGAACCCTAAATTCACCTCATGATGATCAGCAAATGCCTTCTTGTATTTGTTTCTTAAATCCATGATAGGCTTCATATCCACTTCATTGAAGGTCGTCAACATAGCCGTTTCATTTTTCACAGCTACGAGGCGTTCAGCTACCTTGCGGCGAAGCATGGACATTTTTTCAGAACTTTTCTCTCTGGTTCCGCCCCATCCCGCTAGTGAATCGGTGTCGAATCCTGCCGCAATAGCTTTTTCGACATCCTGTTTAGTGATACGTCCTGCTTTTCCTGTGCCTGAAATTTTATCCTTTGAAACATCGTGTTCACGGATCAGCTTTTCCGCAGCGGGAGAAGCTATACCAGAAGCATGCGTTTTCTTGTCTTTGGGGCCGAGTTTCTCAAAAGATTCGTCTTCTTCATTTTCTTTTTTCTCGCCGTATTTTTTGTCCTTTTCGTCAGACTCCTTCTTCTCTTCAGATTCCTTTTCTTCCTTCTTGGATTCTTTCTTTTCCTTTTCCTCGTCTTTATCGGATTTTTCCTTCTTCTTTTTATCTTCTCCTCCTTTGTCTCCCGGAGCTTCAGCCGATGTGTCGATTAGTGCAACCACCTGTCCTACTTCAACAGTGTCCCCGGCTTCTGCCTTCAAAGTAATCGTTCCTGAAGCTTCTGCTGGCAATTCCAGGGAAGCTTTATCGGAATCAACTTCTGCGATTGCCTGATCTTTTTCCACGTAATCACCGTCAGAAACCAACCATTCTGCTATTTCAACCTCCGATATGGATTCTCCGGGGCTGGGAACTTTCATTTCTATCACTGACATAATCTGTATCTTTTAATTTTGTTAATCGGCAGCTACCGCTGCATACTGAAATAAATTGTTATATAAATTCTTTAACCTTCTTAAATGGATTTCCTTGGATCCGGCAGCCGGAGCGGCAGAACGTGGTCGCGAAACGCATTTGAGATCTATGTGGCGAAGATTCAGCGCCATGTAGCTCCAGGCACCCATATTTTCCGGTTCTTCCTGTCCCCAAATGATGTTTTTGGCATTTTTGTATTTACCAAGAACCTCATTGATCTGGTCCAGAGGTAGCGGATAAAGTTGTTCTATTCGAACGAATGCCATTGATTCTACACCACGTTCTTCAGCCTCGTTCAGGAAGTCATAATACACTTTACCCGAACACAGCACAACGCTGTTTGCGGAATCATGAATATTTCTTGGGTCGTCGATAACCTCCTGAAAACCACCTTCAGCAAGATCTTCCAGAGTAGACACCGCTTTAGAATAACGCAGAAGAAATTTTGGAGAGAAAACAATCAAAGGCTTTCTGAAATTTCTCTTTAACTGTCTTCTTAAAAGATGGAAATGGTTGGCCGGAGTAGTAGAGTTAACTACCTGAATGTTTAGATTTCCGGTGTTCTGAAGAAAACGTTCCATCCGTGCTGAAGAGTGCTCGGATCCTTGTCCTTCATAACCGTGTGGTAAGAGCATTACCAGACCTGACTGTACATTCCATTTGTCTTCCCCGCAGGTGATAAACTGATCGATCATGATTTGTGCTCCGTTCATAAAATCCCCGAACTGAGCTTCCCAGATCGTCAGGGCATTCGGTTGAGCTATAGAATAACCGTAATCAAAGCCAAGCACACCGTACTCGGATAGCAGTGAATTGTAAATATACATTTTCGCCTGATCCTCCTCCAGATGATTCAAGGTAACAATGCGCTCCTCATCATCTTCCGTTCTGATTACCGCATGGCGATGTGAGAAAGTACCGCGCTCCACATCCTGACCGGAAATGCGTACGGGATGCCCTTCAACGAGAAGTGAAGCGTAAGCAAGCATCTCAGCCATACCCCAGTCGAGTTTATTGTCTTCTATCATGTCAAGCCTGTCTTGAAACAGTTTGTGCACTTTTCTGAAGACCTTTTTATCTTCGGGAACGGTTGCGAGCTTTTTTCCTAATTCCTTCAGTTTTTCTTTCGAAACACCTGTTTTAGGGGACTGCTTGAAATCATCTTCCGTTGCGAAATCAAACTTATCCCAGAGTTTACCTAGAAAGTTCGTTACCGTTACTTTCTCCATCTTTTTAGAGGCATCGTAACGGGTATTCAATGTTTCGTTCAGCTCTTCAGTTACCTTGTCGTCGTACTCCTGGTCGATTACGCCCTCCTTAACCAGTTGATCTTTATAGATATCTCTTGGATTCGGATGCTTTGCAAGCGCCTTGTATAATTTCGGCTGCGTAAATTTCGGTTCATCTCCTTCATTATGTCCGTATTTACGGTAACACAGTAGATCGATGAAAATATCCTGGTGGAACTTCTGACGATATTCCAGTGCGATAAGGAAGGTTTGAGCTACCGCCTCAATGTCATCTCCGTTTACGTGAAAAACAGGACTCAGCGTGGTTTTAGCCACATCGGTACAGTAGGTACTGGAACGACCGTCAAGATAATTGGTTGTAAATCCAATCTGATTGTTTACCACAATATGTATGGTTCCACCTGTTCGGTAACCCTGCAATTGTGCCATCTGAATTACTTCATACACAACCCCTTGACCCGCGATTGCTGCATCTCCATGAATAAGAATAGGAACAATTTTATCTTCGGATTTAAGGTAATCGTCAATTTTTGCTCGTGAAATACCCTCAACCACCGGATCCACTGCCTCGAGGTGTGAAGGATTTGGCGCAAGGGTCAACTGAATTTTCTTTTCTCCGATTTCAATGGTTCTGGTCTGACCAAGGTGATATTTTACGTCTCCGTCAAAGGAATCATCGTCGTCGAACTCTTTTCCGTCAAATTCTGCAAATAACTCTTCGATGTCCTTATCGAATATGTTTACCAGCATGTTTAGTCTTCCGCGGTGAGCCATTCCCACCACGAATTCTTCGATATCAAGATCAGCACCTTTTCTTACAAGTCTGTCCAACCCTGCGATGATCGCCTCACCACCTTCAATGGAGAATCGTTTTTGACCGACATATTTCTTTTGCAGAAACTGTTCAAACAGTGTTGCTTCACTGAGTTTACGAAGCATTTCCTTTTTGGTCTCGGAATCAAATTTAGGCCTGTTATCAAGCTCAAGCTTGTTCATAAACCATTTTTTGCGTTCCGGGTCGCGGATATAATGGAACTCGAGTCCAATGCTCTCACAGTAAGCCTCCTTGAGATGTGAAATGATATCCTTCAGTTTGGCCTTCCCTATGCCTATTTCTGCACCTGCCTGAAATTCTTCATCGAGGTCGGATTCTTCGAGACCGAAGTTTTCAATATCGAGAGTAGGGCTGTATTTTCTTCGTTCCCTTACCGGGTTTGTTTTGGTAAAAAGATGACCTCTGGAACGATATCCGTCGATAAGAGCCATGACTTTCAGTTCCTTGGAAAAATTCGCGGGAACGGCATTTTCTCCATCTTCTCCGTAAGTTATCTGAGCGAATTCAAATCCTTCAAAAAACTTTCTCCATCCCTGGTCTACGTTATCGGGGTTCTTTCTGTACGATTCGTATAAATCGTTTATCGCATTTACATCTGCGTTGCCTACATATGATACTTTATCCATGTTATTATTTAACATTTATGGAATAACAAAACTACAATTTTCTAAGACTTATGACACCAAAATGGGGTAAATTGTTTGCCGTAAAAACCATTTTGAGTGACCTCAAAGGCTGGAAGATTTATATTTCTCTCGGAAATAAACTTTCTGAGCGGCCCTTAACAATAACAAATCAGCCAGATCACGGGAGGGGAGGTCTGAGGAATCGAAGATTTCCCGGATGTTGGTTTCAGGTATATCCACAAGATAGAATAAACGGGTAAGTAATGAAGGTGCTTCCCGCATCACAATTTCCAGTTCGTTGTTCAAATATTCGATAAGTGAACCCGCAGATTGGGTGTGTTCAGGAAGAAATTCTAATTTTATTCCAACCTTTAAAAAATCTTTTGTGATCTGATCGATTGTGGCCAGAACGAATTCCTGCTCATCGAAACGTTTAATTATTTCACTATTATTCAAATTCTGTAAGTTTCTCAACGTTTGGTACTCATCTAAAGTAATAAAATTAAATTCGCGAAATAAATTAAGGTGAATGAAAGTTTTTAAGTTCGGAGGGGCATCCGTGAAAGATGCAGCTGCTGTCAGAAATGTAAAGACCATCCTTGAAAGATTCAGGGATGAACGACTGATCGTTGTGGTTTCGGCGATGGGAAAAACAACAAATGCTCTGGAAGGCGTGGTGAATGCACTTTATGAGCAGAATTATGATCTTTTTCGCGAGCTTATTGAGGAAAGAAAAAAATTTCACCTGGATATTCTCAAGGATCTGTTTGACAACGAGATTCACCCGATATTTAACGAGGTCAAAACCATTTTTAATGATCTGGGTAACCGATCAAATTTGCAGATTGCTGAAAATTTTGACTTTGAGTACGATCAGATCGTATCCCTCGGCGAGGTGGTCTCCACAAAGATCGTTGCGGCCTACCTCGAGGAGAAGAGAAATGATGTCATTTGGAGCGATGCACGAAAACTCGTTCGAACAGATCATACTTATCGATATGCCGAAATCGAATGGGAAAAAACAAGAGAACTGATTACCAAATACATCGCATTGCACAACGATAAAAACGTGATCATCACGCAAGGTTTCTTAGGTCACACTGAAGAGAATTTTACTACCACACTGGGGCGGGAAGGCTCCGATTTTACCGCCGGGATATTTGCTTATTGCACAGATGCCGAAAGCGTAACGATTTGGAAGGACGTACCAGGTATGTTGAACGCCGATCCCAAGTGGTTCGACAACACGGTGAAACTGGATAAAATTTCTTTTAAAGAAGCGATCGAATTGGCTTATTACGGTGCTTCGGTAATACATCCTAAAACGATAAAACCATTACAAAACAAAGGAATTCCGTTGTATGTAAAGTCCTTTATTCATCCTGGAGAGGAAGGTACGGTTATCCAGCATTCAACAGAGAACGATCATCTGGTGCCTTCTTTTATTTTCAAGCTCAATCAGGTACTACTTTCGATAACTCCCAAGGATTTTTCTTTCATTGTTGAAGAAAATTTGAGCGATATTTTTGCAAAACTTGCCAAGGCCGGTGGACATATCAACATCATGCAGAATTCTGCAGTAAGTTTTTCTGTTTGTCTGGATATTGATACACTCCGCCTAAACAAACTCATCGATATGCTCAGTGGAGATTACGTGGTTAAATACAACAGGGATCTGGAACTTGTAACAATCAGACATTATGACCGGGATACAATTGACCGTGTGACGGCAAATAAAGAGATTCTGATGGAACAAAAGACCAGACAAACGGCGCGAATTGTAATGAAAAATCCGGGCTGATTTCGCTCAGAGGAGACCGTATTCATTAAGGATTTTATCTGCAAGAATGTTACTGAGCTTAAAGTAACTCTCCTTGGTCCAGCCTCCGACGTGGGGAGAGAAAATTACCTTTTCAGACTGAAGGAGGGCTTTGAATTCGTTGTTCTCTGTTCCATCCAGCACTTTTTCAAAGGAAGCGCTCTCATATTCAAGTACGTCCAGACAGGCACCCGGTATTTTTCCGCTGGAAAGGCCTTGAAGAAGAGCAGCGGTTTTAATGATCTTTCCTCTTGAAAGGTTAATAACATAGATCGGTTTACGGAATTTATTGAAGAAGGCCTCATCAGCCATATATATCGTTTCTTCATTTTGTGGAATGTGAAAGGACAGAACATCACATTTTTCAAAAAGCTCCTCCATAGTGGCCTCTTGGGTATATCCGTCTTCGTAGTTCTGTTTGTATTTGTCGTATGAAAGAACCTCCGTTTCGAAACCGCTGAGCTTTTTGGCGAATGCACTGCCGTTATTTCCATACCCAATTATTCCTACAGTTTTACCATCCAGTTCAATTCCGCGGTTTCCTTCCCTGTCCCAAATGCCTTGTCTGACTTCTCTGTCCCCCTTATTAAGCTTGTTGAAAAGCGAAAGCAGCATCCCAAGAGCATGTTCTGCAACCGCATTTCGGTTTCCTTCCGGAGCATTAAAACATAGTATTCCTCTTTTAGTCGTATAATCAAGGTCTATGTTTTCCATCCCTGCTCCGCTTCGGGCAATGAACTTTAGTTTGTTCGCCCGAGAGAGAAAATCAGCATTCATAGGAAATCGTGATCGTATAACGATCCCTTCCGCATCCGTGAGCGCAATCAGGCTCTGTTCTCTGCTCCATCCGGAAGCGTCTATGCATTCGAACCCTTTCTGTGAGAGTCGTTGCTGTAATACTTCATGCACTGTATCCAGGAACAATACTGTCATGCTTCGGCGTCCTAATTGTTAAATTTTGTTGGGTGCGGTTCGAAATTCTGCTCGTCTGTGCAGTCGGGGTCTGATTCCCTGATTAGATCAACCTTCAGTATTCGGGCATCATCCGTAGCTGGAAAATTCGTAAACTGATAGGTACAATACTTGGCACTTTCAATCACGATGTGGTATACTCCCTTGGCTACCTTAAGCTGTTTACCAAGCGCATAAGTCGTTGAAGAGACCAGCATTTGATCATCCGGTGAAAGAACATATACGATAATTCCTCCGTCTGCAATGATGGTGGTTTGAGAATGATCGCAAAAGAACTCAAGTTCCAGAGAACAGGTGTTTTCTTCCTGCGCGGAAACCGGTTTCAGGAAAAGGACCAAAAAATGAAATATCAATACTTTTAATAAGTTGTGCACCTAACAAAAATATTCAATATTCATGAGAATGGAAAGCGGGAGGAAACATTTATGCACACATTCAGAGTCGATTGATTTTCAAACAAACCATAAGAAAGTACTTATCTGAGAACTGTGACATGACCGGTGATGAGGTGCTCCTCGTCCTTTAGATCAAGAATTTTTGCCTGCCATACGTAAACACCATCCTGAACAACTTGTCCCATGTACTTTCCGTCCCAACTGTCAAAGGGGTCATTTGTATTAAATATTTCCTCTCCCCAGCGGTTAAAAATTCTAAAACTGAAACTGGCGTAACCGTCCACAACCCATCGGAAAAGATCATTTCTTCCATCATCCTCAGGTGTAAAGGCGTTCGGCACATAAAATATCAAATCACTCTGTATTTCAATTCCTCGATAAGCAGTATCTATACAACCGAATTCGTTTTGGACGATCTGCATAACGGTATAATTTCCGGGTTCTTGATATGCATGAATAAAGTCTGCACTGTTTTGGTAATTACCGTCACCGAGATAATATTCCCAGTCGGTAGCCCCAATTGCCTCGCTGTTGATCTCGATCATCGGATCTGTGATGGTCGTTATAGGCGGATAGACTGCAAATCCTGCAACGGGTACGGGGAATACGTCAATCACTACCTGATCATCGAATACAAACTGACAATCTGTAGATGTTACCATAGAAACGGTGACGGGATAATTTCCGGGTTCGGTGTAAAGGTGTACCGGACTCTCCGTAAATGCTGTGCTTCCGTCTCCGAAATCCCATTGGTAGGTAATAATATCCGCAGCCCCGGACGTGTTGCTTAGATTCTCGAAAATCACCTCCAGTGGAGCACAGCCGCTCATTTCTTCCAGAGATACATTGAAATTAACTATCGGATGTATAAATACATCATTTTCGAGGGTATCTGTACAACCGTCGTTAGAAGTCACAATAAGTTCTACCGTATGTACCTCTGAATAGTTTTGGAAAATGTACTGTGGATTTTGAAGTATTGAACTTCCCTCATTTTGACCAAAATCCCACTGCCAGCTGCTTATTTGTCCTACAGGTATGGACAAATCAGTGAAGGTTGTCGGATCGCCGTAACAAACCATGTCATTCGAGAAGTTGGCCGTTGGTGAGTCATAAACCTCCACAGTTTGTATGATTGTGTCACTGCATCCTCCGAGGTTTTGAACAACCAGCATCACGGTATAAGAACCTGAAGAACTGTAAGTATGTACGGGGAACTGATCAGTGGAGAAATTACCATCACCAAAATCCCACAGCCAGCTGTTTGTGTTTCCTGCTGAAGTATTTGTGAACTGAATGCTTTGACCACTGCAGGCAAGGGTATGATCAAAGTTAGCTGCGGTTAAAGGTAAAACCTGAATAGATTCGCTATGGGTGCTCTGACAACCGTCGGTTGTAGTTACTGTTAAAGTTATCGTATAGATTCCGTCCGTTAAATAAACATGGCTTCCGTTCTGTGTATTATAGACGGTTCCGTCTCCCATATCCCATTGATAAGCATCTATTGTCCCAAGGTTTGTGGAACTATTGTCGGTGAAGGAGAATACTTCTCCCGCACAAACCGGGTTAGGAATGAAAAAGTCAGCATTTGCCTGTTGCGTAATAGTCACAACCTGAATAGACTGATCACTGCAAATACTGTCTGATCCGAGCACGGTTAAACTAACCACATAATTGCCCGGAGCAGAATAGGTGTGCTGTTCAAGAGGTCCTCCGTTGACAATTGTACCGTCGCCAAAATCCCACAACCATATTCCCGGATTATTGACAGATTGATCGGTGAAGATCGTAGGAGCGCCGAAGCAATCATTCGTAAAAGAGAAATCGGCATCGGGTACCTCTGAAACAAGAACATCCTGCATAAAAGTGGAATCACATCCGTTTGTATTGGTAACCGTTAGTGAAACATTAAAGACTCCCGGATTTTGATAAATATAGGTCGGATGTTGCTGGAACGATGTGTTTCCGTCGCCAAAATTCCAGTCCCAAGAAGCGATAGGAGTTGCATCCTGGGTCAGATCGGTGAAATTGGTTACGCTGAACAGACATACGGTATCTGCAACGAAATTTACTTCCGGTACAGTATAAACTTCAATTGTGTCTACTAATGTGTCTGAACAGCCAACATTGTTTTCAACAATGAAAGTGATTCCGTATAAACCACCTGTATTAAAAGTGTGAGAAGGGTTTTGCGTTGTTACCCCAGGGCTTCCATCATCAAAATCCCAGAAGAATGAAACAGGATTTCCCAGCGAAATATCGGTAAAAGAAACCTGATTCCCGGCACATACTGTAGAGTTCGTAAATAGTGCCTCGGGTTGAGGATGAACAAGAATAGGTTCAGAAAGCGTGTCTGTACATCCGAAGGTATTTTCAACGACCAACTCAACCGGGAAAAGTCCGTCGGAGCTGTAAGTGTGCTGCGGATTCGCTAAACTTGAATTAGCCATATCTCCAAGATCCCACTGCCACGAAACAGCGTCGATCGAATTATCTGTGAAAGAGGTTAGATAAGAATAACAGGCTGTATCCGCTGTCCAAAGCGCCTGAGGGTTAGGCCTTACGATGACGTTTCTGCTAAGTGTGTCCGTACATCCCACGCCATTCGTCACTATTTGAGTTACATTGAAGGTTCCGTCAACGGCATAAACATGGTTTGGAGACTGAACATTCGAGGAGTTGCCGTCACCGAAGAAATATTCCCAGCTGACGGCATTCTGAGAAATATCCGTGAATTGAGTGGCCGCATTAAGACATACTGTATCAAAATCAAAACCGGGTATTGGTAACTCGAAAACATCAACGCTTTGCAATAGAGTATCCGGGCAGCCGAAAACATTTTCTGTGATCAGTGTGACATTATATATTCCCGGAGCAGCATATTCGTATGCGGGATTCTGTAGATTGACAACCGGCGATCCGTCGCCGAAATCCCACTGCCAGATTATAGGGTTATTTACGGTTTGATCGATGAACTGAGTTTCCGAACCGAGGCATGGGGTATTCGCCGTAAACTGAGGTACTGTGCGGGGATGTGCATCCACTGAATAGGTGATCGAATTGGTACATCCAGAAGCACTGTAACCCGCAGTCAGGGTAACCTGATACGATCCGGGCTGAATATAGATGTGAGACGGATTCGGGTTGTTTGAATTATCCAGCGTTCCGTCACCGAAATCCCAACTAAAGGTGTCTGGGTTTCCGCCGGAAAGATCTGTAAAAAATGTCGTGTCATTCGTACAGGCTGTGATAAAAGAGTAATCCGCTGCAGGAACGCCTGTAATGGTAATATTTTGAGTGATCGTATCAGAGCAACCGCTTCCTCCAAAGGAAACCAGTTGAACAGCATAAGAACCCGTATTTGCATAAATATGTACAGGATTTGTACTGTTCGAAACCGGAGAACCGTCCCCAAAATCCCATTCGAACTGAACCGTATTCCCCGTGGTGAGGTTACTGAACTGTGTGGCATCACCTAAACAAAAATCGGAGGTAGTAAAATCAGCAACGGGTATCTGATTTACATCGACAGTTTGTGTGATACTGTTTGTGCAATTAAAATTATTCTCTACCGTAAGGGTAGCCTGAAAAGAGCCCGCGCTCAGATATTCGTGCGTTGGGTTCTGTTGGTTATCACCGGTTCCATCGCCAAAATCCCAGAGCCACCCGATAACATTTCCGGTAGAATTATCCGTAAACGCTGTTTCATACCCCAGACACTCGGTTGTATTAGTAAACTGTGCATCCGGAATAGGCATCACCTCGATATCCTTACTGATAGTATCAGAACAGTTGAAAGCTGAGTTAACAATGAGGGTTAGAGTATAGGTGCCGGGAGCAGAATAGGTATGTGTCGGAACGAATACCGTTGAAGTATTGCCGTCTCCAAGATTCCATGCATAAGACATTCCGGGCGTTGAATTATTGGTGAGCGCCAAAGGTTCATTCAAGCAGATAGAGTCGCTGATGAGATCAAAATCAGCTAAAGGAATGGGGTGTACCGTAGCAGTTAAGGTTAACGAATCCGCACAACCTGTTCCGCTTGTCACGGTAAGTTGAATATCTACAACTGTATCGTTTAATATGGCAACATAATTTTGAACGGGTGGTGAATACCCCGTGAACGTGTTTCCGTTTCCTAAGTCCCATTCGAAATTTTCAACTCCCGTATTCGTAGAATTATTGATGATATCTGCTTCAAGCGGGGAACATCCTTCTGAGGGGTCAACAATGAAGTCGACATTGGGCAGCGGGTATATTTCGACATAAGCAGTGTCTCTGGAAATACACCCATTCTCCTCTACCTCCAGGGTGATCATTTCTGTTCCGGGCTGCGGAAAAGCAACGATTCCGGGGTTTGTATTTACACTCGTTGCAGGCGTGGCATTTACTCCAAAGTTCCAGTTGTGATTTGCAGAAACCGTGGAATTATTCGTAAATGTGGTCTCAAAGACGGCACAACCATCGGGAAGATCAGGAGCAAAATCCGCGACCGGGTAGGGATGGACCGTGACTTGGTTTTCAATGGTGTCAGGACCGCAATAGCCGTTTGTGATAAGTTGAATAGTATAAGTACCTGTCGCCCCGTAAGTCAGCGCATGTGGCCCTTGATTTGTTGAACTCGATCCGTCGCCGAAATCCCATGCGTAACTTAAGTTTTCTCCTAAGGAAAGATCGGTGGCGGTTATAACTTCGCCAAGACAAACCTCAATGGGTAAGACATCCATGTTGGCCTGAGTGGGTCTGTGAACGGTGACAACGGTTTGAGTGGTTTGAGTGCCGCAGGCACTTGTAACTGTAAGTTCGATCGTATGATTCACAGGGGTGTTTCCGGGTGTTTCCGTAAAGGTGATCGGACCGAGATCAGTTGAGTTGGTGGCGAAAGCGCCATCAACAGTCCAGGAGTAAGTTAGCCCTGTTCCGGTTGAGGTGTTTTGAAAAGAAACTGTGAGCGGCGAGCAACCTTCTATGGGGTCGAGTGCCTGAAAGTCGGCTACGGTGACAGGGTTAACCGTAATTGTCTGTTGCACAGTGTCGGGTCCGCAGTATCCATTTGCAATCAGCTGAATGACATAGGTTCCTGGTGTTGAATAAGTGATAGTGTGAGGACCTGAGGTATTATCCGAATTTCCATCACCGAAATCCCATTCGACGCTTAAGTTTTCACCCAGGCTTTGATCTGTTAGCGTGATCGCATCTCCCAGACATAGGGTAGTATTTGAAACGGCAAACTGCGCAAGAGTAGGTCGGTGTACTAAAATATCGACAGTGTCGCTATCGGAACCACAATTGTTGGACACTACCAGAATAATTTGATGCGCTACCGGAGAATTGCCCGGAGGGTAACTGAAATTCATCGGAGCAATGATTGAATCCGTACTGTAGAGGGCACCGTCCAGATACCATGCATAATTCTGTGCATTGGCAGAGCTAAAGTTATCAAAGGTAAATACTGCAGGGGAACATTGTTCAAACGGCATAACTTCGATATCTGCAACTGGTACCGTGTCCAGAACGATCGTTTGATTTACGGTCGAAGTTCCGCAGGCGTTGCTGGCAGTTAAGGAAACAGTATAATTTCCAGCATTTGAATAAGTTTGCGGGGGAGGTGTTATGGTATTGTTATACGTGTTTCCGTTGCCCATATTCCATTGATAGGCATTTGCAGGGGAAGCGCCCGTAGAATTGTTGGTAAAGAAAACGGTTTGAGGAGCACAGCCCGCCAGTATCGATGGAGTAAACTGAGCCACCGGAGGTCCGACGATCGTTATCGGACTTATCGTCGCATTGGCCGTGTTACAGCTGTTTGAAGCTGTAAGTGAAATGGTATACGTTCCGGGGGTATTGTAAATGTGGTTCGGAGGCGTAATACTGTTGGTCGTGTACGGAGGAGTTCCGTCTCCAAAATCCCAGACATAGGTATTTGCATTGTTCGAGAGGTTTTGCAGCGTTGTCAGTGCATGAGGTGTACATCCGCTGTACTCGGTAATATTCAGGGTTAAAGAAGCTGAAACGAATTTTTCAAATACTACTTCGATTGTTTGACTTGATGTACAACCATTGGGACCGGTTGCTGTCATTACGACCTGAAAAGTTCCGTAGGTATTGTAGGTATGACTCGGCTGTAAAGCAGTACTGGTGTTACCATCACCGAAATCCCAGAAATAAGAAACAGCACCTGTCGTATTGTTAAAGAACTGGACAGTCTGAGAGACAGTGGGGTCTCCCGGTAATAAACAGTTGATGGTGTTACCATCTCCGTCATCACCGTAAATATTTACAAATGGTGCATCGAGAACGGTAACAGTCTGACTAAATGTTGAGCTGCAACCCGGAAAATTTGTGACCGTTAAGGTCACATTGTAGGTTCCTCCAAAGGCATAGGTGTGTGATGGATTGGTTCCATTCCCGGTATTTCCGTCCCCAAAATTCCAGCTATAGGTTGTTGAACCTGTTGTACCCGTTGATAGATTGCTGAAGCTGATCAGGGTTCCTGGACAGGCATTGTTAGGGGTGAATGAGAAATTTGAGGTCGGGGAAGGATGAACAACCACGGTAAGTGTTGTACTCTCGGTACATGGCGGAGGAGAATCACTTGCTATTAACTCGATAACATATGTTCCGACCGCATTAAGCGTAACACCGGAAGGAGCCGTTAGCCCTGTCGTATTATCAAAGGTAACTCCGTTCAGAAGCCATTCGTAATCTGCGGAGCCGGCATTAGATCCTCCACTTGTATTCGTAAAATTTAAGGTATGTGGTCCGGGGCCGCAAAAGTTATTCTGATTGGCGGTGAAGGAAACATTGACATTATTACACTGGGCATAACTCCGGTGCGGAGTCATAAAAAACCCCAACACTCCTAAGAGTAAAATGAACAATGTTGCCGGTCTCACAAAAGGTGCTTTAATTGCTCAGTAAAAGTAATGTAAATAAGTCAAAATGATATCCGTAGTATTAGGTAATTTTATTACGGGATTCAGTATGGCTTTAGAATTAGAACGCTTTTTTTAGAATTTTAGCTTTTGCCGGACCAATGATCTCGCTGAGTTCTGATTCACTTGCCTTTTTGATGGCTGACAGCGTTTTGAAGTGATTCATGAGATCGCGCTGCGTTTTTTCACCAATACCCTTGACCTCAATAAGTTCCGAAGAGAGCGCTGATTTACTCCGTCTGTTTCGATGATGTTCTATCCCGAAACGATGAGCCTCATTTCTCATATACTGAATTACTCTGAGGCTTTCACTTTTTTTATCTAAATATAGCGGAACACTATCACCGGGAAAAAATATTTCTTCCAGCCTTTTTGCAATACCAACGATCGGTATGCGTCCGTGCAGCTTAAGTTTCTCAAGGGCTTCAACACCAGCGCTCAACTGACCTTTTCCTCCGTCAACAATTAATAACTGTGGTAGGGACTGATTTTCCTCAAGCATTCTTTTATACCTTCTGTAAATTGCTTCTCGCATGGATTCAAAATCATCCGGCCCTTCTACTGTTTTTATGTTAAAATGCCGATAGTCCTTTTTACTCGGTCGGCCGTTCTTAAAAACAACGCAGGCAGAAACAGGATTGGTTCCCTGAATATTCGAATTATCAAAACATTCCATGTGAGAAGGAAGTTCTTTTAATCTGAAATCCTTTTGAATTTTAGAAAGTATCCTTTCTGTATGCACTTCAGGGTTTTTAAGTTTTTCCTGTTTTTGTCTCTCCAGACGATAAAACTTCGCATTTCTTCGTGATAATTCAAGAAGATGTTTTTTATCACCCCGCTGAGGAGTAAAAAATTTAATACCTTCCATTTTAAGCCCCTTTGATTTTTCTACCAGAACCTCTTTAGAAATGCTGCTGAATTTTTCTCTTAGGTTCAGAAGAGCAAAAAGAAGTATATCCTCGTCAATTTCATCCAGCTTCATTTTTACCTCAACGGTATGACCGTGAATAATGGCACCATTATTTATGACAAGATAATTAACAAAAGCATTGTTCTCCCCCTTATCAAGCGTGATGACATCAACCTGATGTATCGTTGGGGAAACGACGGTTGATTTTGATTTATAATTTTCGAGGGAGCGGATTTTTTGTTTGAAATTTTCTGCATCTTCAAACTGATAATCCTGGGCCGCGGTTTCCATTTTATCTTTTAGGATTCTTATTACCGATGCAATATTTCCTTTCAGAATATGTTCGATTTGCTGAATATATTCGTGATAATTCTCTTCACTTTCTTTATCCACGCAAGGTGCCTTGCAGTTCCCGATGTGGTACTCCAAACAAACCTTGAACTTCTTCTTTTTGATATTCTCTCTTCTTAGGTCGTAATGACATGTGCGCAAGGGATAGAGCTCGCGCATAAGTTCGAGCAGCGTGTTAATAATCTTTACAGAGGGGTAAGGACCGAAATATCTGGAACCGTCCTTAATCATTCTACGGGTTGAAAATACCCGGGGAAATGGTTCGTTTTTAATACAGATCCAGGGATATGTTTTATCGTCCTTTAGCTGTATGTTGTATCGGGGTTGATACTTTTTAATTAGATTGTTTTCCAGTAAAAGAGCATCCGTTTCGGTGTCTACAACGATATAACGAATGTTCCGAATTCTACGTACGAGAATTCTGGTTTTAGCTGTATCGTGACTTTTGGTAAAATAAGAGTTGACACGTTTCTTCAAATTTTTGGCTTTGCCGACATAAATGATTTTGCCGTGTTCGTCAAAATACTGATAGATGCCCGGCTTTTCCGGTAAAACCTTGATTTTTTCTTTAATATGATCTTTTGGCTCCGACACGTCGTTAAATTAACGAATAGAAAAGTAAGTTGTCAAAAAGATAGAAAGTACTACTTTTTCTTTTTCTTGAAGACAGGGACCGTGGAGCAAGGCTCACCATACATGATGCTGGAAGCCACGGGTTGAAGTTTTTTAAGAAGTTCGGCCATAACAAATGCAGGGGAAGCGATATCCGCACAGCCTTTAATAATAATTTTACCGTCTATATATTTGGATGCGTCAACTTTAGCAATGTTGAGCCTGGTTATTTCCCGCTCAACTTCCTCAGGATTACCTACATATGCCTGAATTCCGTTTTCCTCAAGTTTTGAAATTACCAGCATAAATGCCCAGGTTGGAATAATTGCATCGGCAGAACAGTATACGGCTGCCACCTTACCTTTATACTGTTGCCAGTCATGTGAGGAAAGAAAGGCTCTGAAATCTTTTTCTTTAAGCACAAATCCTTCCCATAAATTTTCTTTTAGATCGATGGAGACGATAGTTTCAATCGGCTTGTAATTAGCCAAATCCAACTGAATTAAATTACTTTTCTGAACTTTATTTACTATTTCCTCCGTTGCCATAAATTTTGGTAAATTTGTTAAGGATTAATATAGACAAATTTATGACAACTTTGCCTAAAATCTCGATTTTACTATTTTTTCTCAGTGTTTTTGTCTTCTCATGTAAAAAACCGGAAGATGCTTTTGTGGGTACCTGGGAGTATCATTCCTATAAAGCCTCAGATTCCGGTCTTGGAGCGCTCGCAGGATTTATCCCTGAAGAATGGAAAAGCACCGTAGACACCTGGATAGATGATGGTAAGAAACTCACGAATTCAATCATTATTTTCAGACCTGACGGAACCTATGAAGAGCATTTTCGAGGCGCTCCGGATCGAATAACATCTGTTCAGGGTTACTATTCGGTAAGCTCAGATTTATCAAAATTAAACCTTAAAACAGCCAAAACTGAATATATATTTCCCATCGTTGAAATTACGGATACGAGTTTTATCTACGAGAAAAGCTTTGATGAATATAAGTTACCACTAACGCTGGAAGTGAAGTATAAAAGACTGAAATGAAATCATCAGGGATTAAATTAGTTGAAAGAGTTTAGATTTTTAGATCTAATATCAGGAGTCTAAACAACTAACTAGTGTCAGTCCCAAATCCGGATTCGATATGCTGCCTTCAATATGATCAAAAGATAAAATAGACCGTCACTTCATAGTTCCTATAAATCACTGATTCGGCAACATAGAATTAATTGAAAGCCACTTTGTTAACAGTATTTATACAAAAAATGTTAAAACTTTATTAATATTTGGTAAAGTGCTTGGGGGGGGGGTATTATTGCTAATAATTAATAACTTATATAATTTTCTACTTATGAAACGAACAACTTTACTAACCACTCTTATGGTGTGTTTATTCGGAATGTTTTGCTTAACGAACCAAAGTTCTTATGCTCAGGGAAACAATAATGGGAATGCTAATCCTAACAATAATGCGAATGGAAACGCTCTAAAGTGGGAAACACAAGGAAACAATGCGGACACCTCTCATTTTATCGGAACAACTAACCCTATTCCTTTAAAGATGCGAACCAATAATACCGAACGAATGAGAATTACCGAAGACGGTAAAGTCGGTATTGGAATTTCTAACCCCCTTGAAAGATTTGAATTACAAGGTAACCTTAAACTAACAGGAGATGTGGTTTTTTCAGGTTATGCGGATCCAACCGATACTTTGGGCAAGCTTCTTTTTGTAGATGAAAACGGGAAAACTTATCCAAAAACTTTAGAATCCCTTTTTGATGCTATTTATACACCTATATATGGTGACTGTAATATCGATAACGACGGAAATGTCATTTCCCCTGTATGGCATAACGGACTTAACAAAATATATAATGAATGTCCTATAAATGTTGGAATACGTACGGATAACCCACTGTTTTCTTTGGATGTGCGCGGCCAACTGAGAAGTACCCAAAATATTTTTCTAGGGACGCCCGCTCTGTTCACGTTTAATGATTTAGCGAGAATCCATGTTGTCAATACGATCAGTCTGGCCGCAAATAATAAAGGAGACTTTTTAAGATTTGACGAGTACGTGAATGGATATAACAACGACAATCTTAAAACTGTTTTCAAAGTAGATCAAAATGGTTTTGTTACAGCCCGTGATGTCAAAGTTACTCTGCAAGATATTCCTGACTTTGTCTTTTTACCAGAGTATAAATTGCCTACCTTAGAAGAGCAGGCGTCTTTTATAAATAAAAATGGTCACTTGATGAGAATGCCTTCAGAAAAGCAAATTCTCGATGAAAATATCGGGCTCGGTAAAATTGCGATGGCAAATCTACAAATTAGTGAAGAGCAGATGCTTTACATTATAGAGTTGGATAAGGAAGTTGAATCCCTGAGCAATGAAAATGAGGCTTTAAAAGAAAGGCTTCGTCAACTAGAAGAAATGGTAAAGAAACTTCTTGAAGAACAATAAGAGGTCTGTGTTAAATAACGATCTGATATACACGTTTCTTTTATAGAACAAACTATCAGGACTTTATTTACGTCTTTACTTTAACTGAAAACCTCGAATTATGAAATTGAAACATGTTGTATCATTACTTTTTATTGGTGTCTTTATTCTGATTTATTCCTGCAAAAAAGAACAGCCACAGATGAACAATGAAGCTAAAGACCCCTGTGGTTGTGCGAGTGAGGTGAGTGCTGATTTTGATATTTTGGAGAGGCATGGATTTGGTGGTTCAAATGGTGAACTGATTGTTACCGATCATGTTTTTGGACGAAATGGAAAAGAAATACGGTTTAGAGCCAAGGAAGAAAATGCTGACTATACTTGGTATATAGGACAAGATGTCGAAACAGATCAAGAAACATATAAAACCTTTGATCTTCAACATGTCGGTTCCACAATACCTATTACGCTTGTGGTAAAGAAAGATCCAAATTCAGTATGTTTCCCAAACGATGATGGATATGATTCGATTACGAAATCCTTTAATATCTACGACATGTGTTATGAGCCTTATTTGCTAGAGGGCACTTTCCGTATGGCGCAAGAAAACAGTACAGACTCAATAGATATTGTTATTGATTTTAAAGAATACCCACCTGACAATAATTGCTATACTGCGGATATAACAAATTTTGATGGGCAGGGGAGTACTTGTCCAGGAAATTATTTTGACGTGAGTAAAAGTTATAGATACATGCAAGAACAAGGAGGAACTAATCTTAATGGTTCCTGTCAAGGTTTAGGTGCGTTTCAAGCATGGTTACATTTGAATGCAGTATGTGAAATGAATTACAGGTATTACGTAAATGGTGATATCAATCAAGAAGTAAACAAAAAATTATTTGGAAGAAAATTATAAAATCATGAAAGCAACACTATTAATAAATGTTTTTGCCTTTCTGTCAGTTATACAAATTAATACTCTGTATGGACAGCAGAATGAGGATCCATGTACAAATGAGGTTAGTACGAATCACGAAAATCCAACTAACTCGAATTTGCCTAACGAAATAGAACCCGGTTATGACATTAGATTTCTTAACAGTTTCAATTGGATCCCTTTTAATTCTGCTGGGAATCTAGAAGATTTACAAACTGTTGGTCTTTCTCATTTAGGAAATTCACAGTACATGTTTCCTTTGATGGGGTCAGTACCTACTGGATTTTCAGGATATTATGATTATCTTAATAATGAGGTGGTTATGCCCGAGAATGGACAGGGTGGTTTTCTTCCCAGTCATCAAAATGGTTGGGAGCTTATTGCAGTGAACCTCGGTTTTTTTCCTGATGGCAGCCCGTATACAGATGTACCGGGAGCATCAAATAAACATCCAAGAATTCCTTATGTTATTTTATATCATCGTTATTTAGAAAAAATAAGAGTTTTTGCAAACATTGGAGACGAATGGGCGGCCAATAATGCTTATGATGCGGTCAGAATAAGGTTAACATTAAATGGTGAAAATAAATATGAGAAAAACGGATTGTTTCGAATGCACCAAGGATATGATCAAGCATTAGATCAAACAACAGACATGGTGAGTGTAGGAGCCATAGCGGAGGCACCAAATGATAAACAACGCTGGTTCAGTGCTGATTTCACAGTGTCTCATGATCCATGTGTTTGTAATTTTGCTTCTGCAATAAATCTCGATTTTGAATTAGTTAAAAACATTGATTTAAAACTTTACGGAAGGCAAATTTCGATGGAAGAGCCTATCGTTGATGCTAATGGAAATCTTGTAAATCAGGATTTTTTCTCCGGTTTTTCAGTAGATCAATTTGACTCAGAAGTTAATGAAGGTGGATTCATTATGTATAAAAAAATGGAAGATTTGTTTGATGATTATATCTCAAGAATGGAAGATTATCAAGCAGAACTTGCTATTGTTCAGCAATATAACGAACAAATTGATAAAAATCTCGCAATTGTGAAGTGGGTAAAGCATGCACTTGATGTAGGAATAACTGCTGCAACTGGAGGATCTCCAATATCTGTTGCACTCACTAATAGTCTTTTACAACATGCTTCTGGAGTTGTTGGAACAAACGTCACAGCTTCGGAATTAAGTGAAAGATGGGAAAAAGTATTTAAAGCGGCTGAAGGAATTTTAGGAAAAGAAATATCGACTTTTGTTAATAATAATTTTAAAAAGAAAGATCCCCCTACTATTCCAGAAAAGCCAACGGTTACCCTTAGTGAAATGTATTTTAAAGGTCGACTTACCCAAGTGGATCCCAAACCCGGTCCCACTATCTATACTCCAGGCACCTATGGAAATTCAATAACTGAAGACTTGCCTGACCAACACTATTATCCTGTTTATAACGATCCGCTGGGTGTGTTTGCTCTTTTAAAAAGTCCTAAAATTAAGGTTTCTGAAACTCTAGAATATGAAGGTTGCGAATTGGTAGTAGTTCCTACTGGAACAGGTGAGGATTATTTTGTAGCAGAAAAATACAGTAGAATCACTCAATTCAAATTGAACGAAAAGCTAAGCTATACATTTAATAATGCTTTAGATATTAAAAAGTCTTCCATACAAGCCTCTATAGTCATAGATGGCAAAATGGCTAATGAGCTTGCTTCAGTTTGTCCGAGTTGCACGTATACTAATGAACCCGTTCTTAATCAACCAAAATACAATGTTAATATTGAAAGTATAACACATAATGTTGATGAAGTTGAGGAATTGGACGAAACAACTCGCGCTACTCAACACCAAGAACTTGATAATATATCCTTTAGTAGCATTTATGTTCCGATTAATGCTCTAATTAATACGGTGGGAAGTTTTGGCACACTGCATGAAGACATTACTTTAACACTTGGAAGCGAAGAGGCTTTTGATCCCGTTATTTGTGATCAAGATCACCTTGAATCCAATGAAAACGCCGACGAAGATGAAAACAAATTAATAATTGACAATATCTACTTAAAACTGCTAATCAATGTCACCTACGAAGGAGAAAAATCAGATGGTACACCGCATGAATACACATATATGTTGACTTATAAAGTACATCCTGATGACATTTCATATGTTGATGAGAACCCACTATATCCTAACTTATCTGGCTCACCAGGAGACATCACCCAATACCCAGAAAATTTATTCTTATCCGGAGCCAACTTTGATGGCAGTCCTGTTGAAGGATGCATATTAGATGGAAACACATACACCTGCAAAGCATGGAATGACATTACTGTGGAAGGAGACTTTACAGTAGCAAATGGTTTTGAAGTAAAAGTCGAGGCGGGGAATGAAGTAACTATTACTCCTGAGTCAACTACTCCTCCAGAAATGCAATTTTCAATAGTCCCTGTACTGGATTACAGTAATCCAATGCCTCCACAAACAGATACGGAAGTAAAAGCGTTTTGTAATGATAATAATTCATATCAAGCCAATATTTCTACAAAAAGCATGAAAAATAAAAATAGCGAAAGTGAAAACGAAAAATCACTCAGCGTGAGTAATGAACAAACAGAGTTCTTATTTAATTTATACCCGAACCCAACGAACGGTGGAGCTAACGCGGTAATAGCCCTAAAAGAAGCGACGGACGCCAGATTGATAGTCACAGATCTAAGTGGAAAGGTACTCATGGATATATTAAACGGTGATAGATTAAATGCCGGTGAAAATCAGTTAACACTGGATACACAGATTTTAGCTCGTGGAATATATTTAGTACATTTAACTGTGAATGGGGAGAGATATGTAAAGCGATTAGTGAAACAGTAGTTTAATATTAGAAAAGTGGTTGTTTTACTTTTAAAATAAAAACAGAAATATATCTGAACTTCTGAAATAACAAGAATAACTTAGAATCATGAAAAATATAATAGTATTTCTCTTTTCCGTTGCTATCCTTTGCGTAGCCTGTGACAAAAACAAACGAGCTTCCAAACGTTTAATGCGTCCGGGCACTTGGAATGTGGTTGAACTTTCGGTAGATGGAGCAAATTTGTCTCCTTTGCCTGTATGGCAAGTTAATGATTGCGATATTTATGATACTTCACTTTGTACATCTTCCTGGATTTTGGAAGGAATAGAGAGTCAATTTTATTGGCAGTTTAACGACAAGGCAGAGCGCTTTAACATTTCACGGGTCGTAGATACCGCAGACTGCTCAGACTTCTACACAGAAGAAGTAGAACAACAAACCTATAATTTCAGCGGTGCATATAAAGTAATAGAAAGCAAACGCAAGCGAAAAGAATTTGAGAGTTATTCGACCTTAGGTTATCCAGGCAAGAAAGTTGTGATCCGCTTGGAGCAGTGAATTGGGAGAGGAAAAGGTAGAAGATAGAACGTAGAAGTTTTCTATTTCATATTCGATATTCTGCGGTTCTTAAATAATTTAATGATGTAAAGAATAATTCTTAAGTGTTATCTCTCGAAATATGGCGGCAGCCATTGGAGTCTAATATCCAACTTCTAAAAACTCTAATTTCTACAAATATCAATACTGAGCCATTGCATTAAAAACATTCTCCATCTTCTGAACGAGGGTATATCCCGACAAATCATCGTTATTAACGATTAGTGCAAAAGCTATCGTTTTACCAGACTTGCTTTCAACATAACCCGCATAGGACTTTATCCTTTTCATCGTTCCGCTTTTGGCATACATCCGACCGTCAGCCGCTTGTCCTCTACAGAGACTCGTAAGAGTTCCTGATTGCCCTGCGACCGGAAGGGTGTTTTTAAATGCTTCAAAACTACCGGATGCGTGCATGTAATCCAACAACTTAATAAAATGATCCGCACTAAAACCATTGCTTCTCGATAATCCGCTTCCATCGGTCTGAAACATAGCTTTATTCAGCCGGGGTGACCAGTAATTATTCACGAAATCTGAACTCTTAGACGTCGTTCCTTCAGTAGTTTTCTCATAACCAATCAGACAAAGAAGTTGCTCAGCGAATAAATTAACACTTCTCATGTTGGTCCAGTAGGCAATATCAGAGACAGATTTTCCTTTATAAGACAGAATTTCTTTCTGATTCGAATATTCAGGTTTATTATTTCCCAAGAGAAGTAAAGAGCGCATGCCTGTAGGAGGGTTATGTATTTCAATTCCTGCTTGCAAAATTCTTCGGTGAAACTCCTGCGCCAATAGCATTTCTGGATCGGGAATACTGGCTTTTACCTCGAAATTGCTCTGGTTGCGGGGAAGGTTACCCACGGCAAAACGGTCATAGCTGTATGGTCCTCCGTAGATGTAAGCATTGTCTCTTGAAGAACTATAAGTGCTTACGCTGTTAAATAATGAGTATCCTTCAATTTTTGGGGTCATCGAATCCAGAGTAGTGAGACCGTTTAACTCACGGCTTGTGGAAAAATGTAAATAAGTCATATTATCATATATTACACAACCTGAAGGACCCGATCCGTAATAATTCCCCAGATCTGACCAGGACCAACCGTCGGGGGCACCTTCGTATCCGAACGCAGAACCGTCGGCAATTATTCTCCCTGTTATTTTTTTAATTCCTAAGTGCTTTAAAACTTTTAGCCATTCATCGAGGAAATCGTCCTGATTTTCTCTTTCGTAAAAAAACCGGCTTCCCAGAGTAGGGTCGCCGCCCCCTCGTATAAAAACATCCCCTCGCAGGACTCCAAGAGAATCAGGGTTTTTATCGATGTATAGGCGTGTTACAGGTTTATAATCTTTTCCCAGTACTTCAAATGCTGCTGCGGTGGTAAAAAGTTTTACCACGGAAGCCGGCGAAAGAGCCATGGTAGAGTTTTTCTCAGCGATCGACGTTTTGTTTGTGATATCGTAAGCCGCAAAAGATATCGCTGCGTTTTCCAACCCTTCAGAAGATACAAAAGAATCAATTGCCAGCTGTACTTTATTGGATTGCGTAAAACCGGGACAGAAATTAAAAGAAAGGAAGTAAAATGTGCAAACTACTATTATCTTCATGGTCTGTTTCAAATTTTCATTAAAAATCGACAAAAAAACGTGTGTGGCATAGTCGGAATAAAATTTTTTAACGAAGAACCGAAAAAATCGGACCAAAAACGTGTTGAAGAAGCTCTAAAAACACAAAATCACAGGGGTCCTGACGATACAGGTATCCTATCAACCGGAAATGCGGTACTTGGGCATAACCGCCTCGCCATAATTGATTTAAACCCACGATCGAATCAGCCTTTCATTGACGAAACAGGAAGATATTCTCTCATTTTTAACGGAGAAATATATAATTACCAGCACCTGAAAAACGATTTGTTAAAGAAAGGAGTTGTTTTTCACACCTCTTCAGATACCGAGGTTCTTCTTCAGCACCTGATAGATCAGGGCGAAGAAGGAATTAAAGCACTCAGGGGTTGTTTTTCCTTTGCGTTTTATGATAAAACAGAGGATGCTTTGATTCTTGCAAGAGATCAGATGGGTATCAATCCTCTTTTATTTGCAGTTGAGAACGACAGCGTATTGTTTGCCTCTGAGCTTACTTCATTTCGGGAAATGCTATCCGCTTGGGAGATAGACCACGAATCCTTGAATTATTATTTTAAGTTTACCTATATCCCCGCACCCAAGACTATTCTGCGTGGCGTGCAGAAATTATTGCCCGGCCATTATTTAAAAGTCAAAGGAAAGGATCTTGATTTCGTCAGATATTTTTCGCCGGAAATGAAGTTGAATACATCGTTGACATACGAAGAGGCCGTTAGAACAACGAGGGAATATGTGGAAAATGCAGTAATCAGAAGGCTGGAGGCGGATGTTCCTGTCGGTACTTTTTTGAGTGGAGGGCTGGATAGCTCGATTGTTTCAGCTGTGGCAGCAGATTTTAAAACCGATTTAAATACCTATTCTGTGGGATTTTCCGAAAGCAAGTTTTTCGATGAATCTGAATATGCACAGAAGGTGGCTCAACACATAGGTTCCAATCACCATGCGGTAATACTGGATAGGAAGAGCGTTTTATATGAAATGAAGAATGTCCTTGATTCTTTTGACGAACCCTTTGCAGATTCGAGTGCTATTGCCATGTATTTTCTCTCTAGAGCGGCCAGAGAAAAACTTACCGTGTGCCTTTCAGGGGATGGTGCCGACGAACTATTTGCGGGATATAATAAACATAAGGCATATGTAAAAAGTCTACATGTAAATCCGTTGATGAAGACGGCCGCACATGTTTTTGGTAGCTTCAACACCGGAAACAGAAATAGCCGATGGAATAACAAGGTCAGGCAGGCATCCAAATTCAAACAGCTGCTAAACGAAGAATGGCCTGGCAAATACTGGTTTCTTTCATCTTTTATTTCGGATGATTCCCGAAATGAGCTTCTGAAAATTGTAAACGATCCTTTATCAAAACTCGATCTCAGCGATAGATCCTTGAACGGATTTCTTTTAGCAGATCAATTATTCGTTTTGCCAAACGACATGCTCAAGAAAGTGGATATAATGAGTATGCGCCACAGTTTAGAGGTTCGGGTTCCGTTTCTGGATGTTGAACTGGTGTCTTTTGTTAACGGAATTGATCAAAGTTTCAAACTGGAGAATGGAGTGGGTAAGAGAATTCTAAGAGATGCATTTAAAGATTTAATCCCTCAAGAAATTTTGAATCGCTCAAAAAAAGGCTTTGAGGTACCTTTGCAGGTATGGCTTACAGAAGGTTGGTTTGACATCGTGGACAAACGCTGGTTTGACTCTTCGTTTATCGACGATCAGAAGTTTTTTAATAAGAATGCAGTACAGGAATTAAAGAATAAACTATTCAGCAGCAAACCGGGTGAATCTGCCATCGTTATATGGGCATATATTGTATTTCAAAACTGGTATTGCCGATGGACAGAAAAATAAAAGTTGTCAGGATTATTAATCGCTTTAATATTGGAGGTCCGACATACAATGCTACTTTTTTGACGAAATTTCTGGGTGAGGATTTTGAAACAGTTTTGATCGGAGGAGTTCCTGATGAAGGTGAAAAGGATTCCTTGCATATTTTGGAAGAATATGGTGTTAAACCTATGATAATTCCCGAACTGCAAAGAAACCCCAGTCTGAAATCGGACATCAGAGCCTATCGGAAATTGAAGAAAATAATTCGTGAAGTAAAACCGGATATCGTTCATACCCACGCTTCAAAAGCAGGGTTTCTTGGTCGAATGGCAGCTTTTCGGTCCGGTGTGCCGGTCATAATTCATACCTTTCACGGACATGTGTTTCATTCCTATTTCAGTAAATTGAAAACAAGGGTATTTAAAATGATCGAACGATTTCTTGCGCGACGATCTGAGGGTATAATTGCGATCAGTGAATTACAGAAAAAGGAACTCGTTGATGAGCATCGCATTGCCGAAAACAAAAAAGTTGAGGTTATTCCGTTAGGGTTTGATTTGGATAAGTTTATTCATAACGGCCAGGAGAACAGATTGAGTATCCGAAAGAAATATGCCCTTGAAGATAACACTGTGGCCATTGCAATTATTGGGAGATTGGCCCCGATCAAAGATCATGACTATTTCCTTGATGTAGTAGAAAATTTACTTGGATCAACCGGGTTCAGTACTTCAGTTAAGATATTCATTGTAGGCGACGGATCCGAGCATGAACACATAGCGGGGAGAGTAAAGAGAATAAATGAAAAATACGGCGCGATAATTATCATGACTTCTTGGATTTTGAATATCGCTGAATTCAACAATGGCATGGATATAATTTGTTTGACCTCCAAAAACGAAGGGACACCTGTAAGTATCATTGAGGCACAAGCTGCTGGTTTGCCTGTAATCTCAACCGATGTGGGTGGGGTAAGGGATATTATAGATGACGGGGGATCAGGCTTCGTGATTAAACGGGAGAATATTGAAACTTATGTGGAAAAACTTCGTTTACTTGTTGAAAACCAAAATTTACGTAATACATTTGCAGAACACGGTAGAACCTTTGTTTACGATAGATTTCACTATCAACGACTGGTTAGAGATACAAGGGATTACTACAAACGGTTATTAAAAAAATGAGAAGTTACTTCGTAGTTGTACAAATAGTTATTGCCTTGTGCGCCTTTACCTCGTGCAGTATTAACAGTCACATAATGTTTGAAACGGAAGATTCCGAAGTGATCACCGAAAATATCCCTATTGTACCGAATGATGCTTACAAAATCTCTCCGGATGACAGGATCAGGTTTTCGCTATATGCGGAAAACGGTAAAAAAATCATTGATGTCGTATCAGGCATTTCTGATGAGAAAAATGTATCGGGAGGTGTTAGTAAGGAAATAGAATACCTTGTCAGAGGAGACGGCTCTGTGGAACTTCCACTTATCGGACTAGTTTCGGTCAAGGGATTGTCGGTAATAGAATGCGAAGAATTGCTTGAGGAAAAATACAGTACCAATTATGAAGATCCGTTTGTTCAGGTGGAAGTAACCAACAGACGCGTAATAGTATTTCCCGGATCGGGAGGAGAAGCGAAGGTTGTACCGATTAACAACAATAATACTACCCTCATGGAAGCAATAGCTCTCGCTGGGGGTATATCAGAGCGTGGAAAGGCAAAGGCCATAAAGGTAATGCGGCTGGAAGATGGAAGTAGAAAAGTATATCTGATCGATCTCAGCACCCTTGACGGGTTAAAGTATGCCGATATGGTGGTGCAATCAAACGATTATATTTATATTGAACCGGCAAAGAAAATCACCAGAGAGGTGTTAAGAGAAGCCGCACCGATAGTTTCTCTTTTGTCTTCGGCCATCGTTGTTTTTTCTATATTCTCAACACTTTAAACAGGTTAATGGAGAAGAACAGTAATAGGATTTTCGTTAATACCAATTTCGATTTAGATATTCTCAAAATAGTATTTAAACGTACTTGGTACTGGATCATACTGATTGCCGTTTTGGTCTTATCTGCCGCCTTTCTTTACCTGCGTTATACAAAACCTGTTTATGAATCCAAGATGTTGATACAGATCAGCAGGGAGGATCAAGGGGCAGATGTTCTGGATTTTAAATCCCTGGATGAGGAAGGTTCTATTTCCCGTGAAATAGAATTGCTTCGTTCCGAATTGCTTTTTGAGAAGGCTTTATCCCAACTTGATCTACAGGTAAGCCATTTTGCCCAGGGAGATGTCTTAACAGAAAAGAGATATAAGCAAAGCACCTTTAACGTTACTGAAATATTGGTGAAGGATTCAAGTTTATTTAATAAATCCGTATATGTTTATCCAAAAGGTTCGTTAGTTGAAGTTAAAGTCAACCACAACAATAAAACACACAGTTGGGAAATCGCGCCGGGAAAACGTCTGGTAAATCCTTTTTTTGAAGTCGTAATCGAAGTAAGGGAGTGGGGACATTTCGTAAAGGACAGTGAGACAAATGTTCTCTATTTTCAAATGAATGATATTCACAGTCTGACAGAAAAATATTTGGGTGGACTAGAAATAAAACCTGTAGATGTTCAGGCTAAAACAATTGAGATAAGTTATAAAAGTCATAATCCTGAATTGGCTCGTGATATTACCCGGTCTGTCGGAAATACTTTTTTCGTTTATGAAGAGAATTTTCAAAAGGAATCCGCCGAAAATGTCCTAAAATTTATTTCTCTTCAACTTGACTCTTTAAGAAGTGAGTTAAACGCTTCCAAGGACAGTATAATGAGTTTTCAGCGTGAAAAGAATCTTCCCGATCCGGACAATCTGAGTAGTTCCATCTCTGACCGACTCGAAAAATTTAAACTTGAACTGAATGAGCTGGAGGAAGAATTGAGAACCCTCGATATGATTGCGGATAAGTTAAAAGAAAACCCGGGAAGTCTCGAGGTTTATAAGTTAATTCCGGAACTGATCGGAAAGTCTTATGAAGGAAGCCTGAATACTGAAGTAAAGGAACTTCATGAGCTCATTGAAACCAAGGAAGATCTCCTTTACAAGGTTACAGACGAAAACTCTATGATCAAAAAGCTGAATTTTAAGATTAAGAACCGCACCGAAAACATTAACCGAATAATAGAAGCGCTTAGGAAAAGAATTACTGAAAAGATCAAGGTTACGCTGGGCGAAATTAACGCTCTGGAAGAGCAGTATTTCCAACTTCCTGAGAAAGTAATGGAACTTTCAAGACTAAAGAATATTCAGAACCTTAATGAAAAATATTACACGTTGCTTACAGAGAAACAGGTTTTGTATTCCATTTCTAATGCCGGATATGCCTCCCGTAACAAAGTACTGAACAAAGCTTCCCTCTCCACGACCCCTATTTCTCCGAAAAGAAACCTCATTTACGGTGCTGCTCTCTTTTTCGCATTCTCGTTAGGCATGCTTTTACTTTTTTTACGGTATGTGACCTTCAACGAGATCAATCAGCTTCCGGAAATTCAGAAATTGTTACCTCCAAAGGTTGGAGTTTTAGGTACAATTCCTCTTGCAAAGAAACGAATGGATCATTCTCAGCTACTTGTTGCCGAAGAACCTAAGTCTATGATCAGTGAGTCTTTCAGAACTGTCCGTACAAACCTTTCCTTTGTTAAGAATAACATCAAGACCATTGCAATTACCTCTTCCATTTCAGGAGAAGGGAAGACTTTTGTGGCTTTGAACCTGGGTGGGATACTGGCAATGTCAGGAAAGCGCATAGTAATCGTAGACCTTGATATGCGAAAACCCAAGATTCATTATGGATTTGACGGTGTCAACGATCAAGGGATGAGTAATTTGCTTATAGGTCAGACAACCGTTGATCAGGTTGTGAAGAAATCAGGACTGAAAAATCTCCATTATATAACGGCCGGCCCAATACCTCCGAATCCATCAGAACTAATTCTGGGTGAAGATTTCAAAAAGGTGGTCGAGGAACTGAAAAACAGTTATGATATGGTCTTGATAGACAACCCTCCTATTGGCTTGGTATCGGATGGTGTCAACGTCCTGGCGATGGCAGATGTTCCCATCTATGTTTTCAAAGCAAATTATTCCAAAAGATTTTTCGTTAATAAGCTAAAAGACATTGCGGGTCTGAGTGAAATACGCAATCTGAATATTATTCTGAACGGCGTTAAGGCTACCAAAAAGAATTATGGTTACGGATATGGCGGATATTATGAGGAGAAGGACAAAAGATCATTTTTTAAAAGGAAATAATAAAATTTAGACGTGAAGGTAACTCATACCGAACTTGAAGGTTTAATAATCATCGAACCCGAATTTCATGGAGATGAGAGGGGATATTTCATCGAATCCTTTAACCGAAGAAACTGGCAAAATGCAATTATAAATGCCCCGGACTTCGTGCAGGATAATGAATCTTGCTCTACATTGAATGTATTACGTGGTCTTCACTTCCAGGCACCACCTTATGAACAGGGTAAACTGGTTCGTGTAGTAAAAGGAAAAGTACTTGACGTTGCGGTTGATATTCGAAAGAAATCGCCTACATACGGTAAACATTTCAAAGCTATACTATCGGGTGAGAATAAAAAACAAATTTATATACCGCCGGGTTTTGCGCATGGGTTTTTAACACTTGAAGATCAAACTATTTTCAGTTACAAGTGTACTTCATATTATAACAAAGAAAGTGAAGGAGGAATTTTATGGAAAGACGATTCCCTTGGTATCAACTGGGGGACAAATAAACCAATTGTTTCCGATAAGGATGCTGTCTTGCCAAAATTTAATAAATTTGTCTCCCCCTTTTAAACGGGAATTTTGTGCTTGAAAACTACTTTATAGAAATCTTACTGTATTTTATTTTTGCGGTCGGAATATCCGCTTTCATAAATAAAATTCTATTACGATTTTCGCGTTCCCTTGGAATACGGAACAAGAATGACGTTGTTATTCGGTGGAGCAACGAATCGAAGCCTTCACTCGGTGGCGTGAGCATGTTCTTTACTTTTCTGTTTGCCATTTTAGCCTTTGCGATTTATAATAACAGTGCAGTTGTTTTTGACAATGTTGAGTTTATCGGACTGTTAGGTGCTTCAACCCTTGCCTTCGGCATAGGAGTAGCTGATGATGCCTATAACACCAGACCTTTCTTGAAATTATTCGGTCAGATCCTCTGTGGAGTTATTTTGGTGATCACAGACACCTCGGTCGATTTTTTTCATAACAGTATCGCAGATGGAATTTTGACCGTTGTCTGGATAGTAACGATAATGAACAGTTTGAATATGCTGGACAATATGGATGGAATTACAGCTACAGTTTCCTTATTTGTCCTTATCGCATGCAGTCTCTCTCTCTTGATTTTAAATGATTTCAACATTGATTTCTGGCAAATAATTTTGATCACAGAGATCGGCGCACTCATCGGGTTTTTAATATTCAACGTACACCCGGCAAAATTATTCATGGGAGACACGGGTAGTCAATTTATAGGGTTGTTCGTTGGATTTTTTGGTATCAAAGCCTTGTGGAATGTCCCGGCTGTTTACCAACTACCGGCCTGGAGCGGAATGGTTCTGGCACTGGTCGCTTTTTCACCGGCGGCTGCCGATACCTTGACAGTAGTGATCAATCGTATTAAAAAAGGTCGATCGCCGATGATCGGAGGTAAAGATCATACAACGCATCATTTGGTTTATAAAGGTCTGACTGATTTCAAAGTCTGGCTCGTTTTCCTTCTGTTGAGTCTCCTATCTGTACTGGTAGGTGTTGTTCTGATGGTCTTGCTGAAGAATGGAATCTACCTGGGGACCTTGATCGGAATTCCTTTTTTTCTGGTTTTGTTTCTTTTTTTATACAGAAACACAATCAAATATAGTCCTCCGGACTCTAAAGGCAAATAGATTTATTCTTCCTTATCGGAATGATGTTCGGGCCTAAATGTATATTTTTGTTTACCTTTTTTACGGGTCTTACAAAGATTGTTTTCATGGAAATATTTGGTAAAATTACTATTGTTTTGGCTGCGATGATTGTCGTTTCATGCGGAAAAGAAAAGCCGACAAATGAAAAAAGCGTGGTTAACCATGTCGTTGACCCTGTGAGCATAGAAAATAAAAATGTTTTCAAGGTTCCAGATGTTCCGGACTCAGTGTCGTTTGCAGGAGAGTGGATTTCACTGACCGATTTTGACGTTCGGGAAAGGTTCGATAGAGAACTTGTTGTTAATAATTTCTGGCATTCAAACACAATTCTTTACATAAAGAGAGCAAACCGTTGGTTCCCACTGATGTCTGCTATTTTAAAGGAAGAGAATATACCTCAGGATTTTTTGTATTTGGCAGTCATTGAAAGCGGTTTAACTCAGGCAACCAGCCCTTCCGACGCCAAAGGATTCTGGCAGTTTCTGGAGGGTACAGCCCGTGAATATGGCCTTCAGGTAGATAATGAAGTGGATGAAAGATTCCATATAGAAAAAAGCACACGTGCTGCGTGTAAATATTTGAAAACCGCACATAATAAATTTAATTCATGGACATTAGCCGCGGCGGCATACAATATGGGGAAAAACGGAATAGATAACCGCCTGGATGATCAAAACGTAAATTCCTATTTCGATCTTTCTCTGAATACCGAAACTTCCAGGTATGTTTTTCGGATTTTGGCTGTTAAGGAAATTATGAATCATCCGAAGAAGTACGGTTTTGAAATAGAACCTTATCAACTCTACCCGCCAATCAAACATGTAAAAGTCCAGGTGGAGGGATCAATTACCGACCTTTCTGAATGGGCTGTTAAACAAGGAATAAACCTCAAAATTCTTCAAATGCTCAATCCTTGGTTGATAGGAAATAAACTAACAGTTCAGGGGAATTCGAATTACGAGATTTATCTTCCGGAGAATAATGAACAACTCGGCACATATAAAGGTTAATGCTAAGAACACAAAAGAGATCCTGATTCGATGAGTGATTTTATTGAGATTTACGGCGCAAAAGAGCATAACCTGAAAAATATTGACCTTAAGATACCGCGCAATAAACTGGTGGTATTTACAGGCCTGAGCGGAAGCGGAAAATCTTCGCTGGCTTTTGACACCATATTTGCTGAAGGACAACGGCGTTATATCGAAACATTCTCCGCCTACGCAAGGCAGTTTTTATCCGGTATGGACAGACCCGACGTGGATAAAATAGAGGGATTAAGCCCGGTAATATCAATTGAGCAAAAAACCGTTTCTAAGAACCCCAGGTCCACCGTAGGAACGATCACCGAGGTTTATGACTTCATGAGGTTGCTTTATGCGCGTTTGGGGACTGCCTATTCATACGTAAGTGGTGAAGAAATGGTAAAATACTCAGATGAACAGATTGTTGATCTTATTATCAAAGACTTCAAAGACGAAAAAATCATTTTTCTCGCACCGGTAGTAAAAGGAAGGAAAGGTCATTATCGTGAACTTTTTGAGCAAATTCTGAAAAAAGGATTTACCAAGGTGAGGGTAGACGGTGAGATCAGGGACATCGCCAAGGGCATGAAACTGGACAGATACAAAATCCACGATATAGAAATCGTGGTCGATCGAATAAAAGTTGATGGTAGTGATAAATCCCGTTTAAGAACCGCCGTTGATCTCGCCATGAAACATGGAAATAAGGCTATGATGGTTCTGAAACATGAAACAGATCATGTCAGGTACTTCAGCCGATCACTTATGTGCCCTACCTCAGGAATCAGTTACCCCGAACCCGAACCAAATCTTTTCTCCTTTAATTCGCCTTACGGTGCTTGTCCGAAATGCAATGGATTGGGCGAAATCTCCGTTATGGATATTGAAAAGATAATTCCGGATGACAGTCTTTCGATTAGAAAAGGGGGACTTGCCCCTCTCGGGAAATATAAGCGAACGTGGATATTTGAAAAACTGGAGAGTTTTCTGGATTCCGAGGGATACGATTTGAATACTCCTTTGAACGAAATTCCGGAGTCGGTGTTAAGCGGAATTCTCTACGGTAAAGAGGCGTATCGAAATGAACTCGGAAAGAATGTGGCTGAATTTGAGGGTATCATTGATTTTTTAACCAGACATTTTGAGGAAAAAACCTCTGCGAAGATTACACGCTGGGCAGAATCATTTATGAATACCAAGACTTGTCCTGAATGCGAAGGTTCAAGACTAAAAAAGGAAGCAAGATATTTTAGGATTGAGGATAAACATATCGGAGAACTTGTTACTATGGACATCTCCGACCTGAAGGATTTTTTTGAAAAATTACCGAAGACCTTCTCCGATAATGAGATGAAAATCGGTAAGGAGATACTAAAAGAGATCAACGATAGGCTGTCTTTTATTTTGGCTGTAGGTTTGGATTATTTAACACTGAACAGATCGGCCAGAACCTTATCGGGCGGAGAGGCCCAAAGGATAAGGCTGGCTACACAGATAGGTTCTGAACTCATGAATGTACTCTATGTGTTGGATGAACCAAGTATTGGTCTCCATCAAAGAGACAACACCCGCCTGATCGATTCCTTGAAGCGCCTGAGAGACACGGGTAATTCTGTGATTGTGGTTGAGCACGACAGAGAGATGATAGAAGCCGCTGATTATATAGTCGACATAGGTCCCGGGGCAGGAATCCATGGTGGTAGAATTTTGAAATCGGACACCTATGATCAAATCCTCCGTGGTGATTCCCTTACCTCACTGTATTTAAGGGATGAGAAGAAAATAGAAACAAATACTTCAAGAAGAGCAGGAACTGGAAAAGATCTTTGGCTGAAAGGATCTTCCGGACACAATTTGAAGAATGTAAATCTACGAATACCCTTAGGTACATTTACATGTATTACAGGAGTTTCCGGTTCAGGGAAATCGTCTCTGATCAACCAAACCTTATATCCAATTTTAAATGCTCACTTTTATAATGGTGTGAAAGAACCTTTGCCGTATAAGTCGATTAAAGGACTCGAATATTTGGATAAGGTTATTGAGATCGATCAAAGTCCGATAGGAAGAACACCCCGATCGAACCCTGCAACATATACGAAGGTATTTACCGAAATACGTTCCCTTTTCGCCAGTTTACCTGAATCTCAGATACGGGGATATCAGCCCGGCCGTTTTTCATTCAATGTTGTGGGTGGACGGTGTGAAACATGCAAAGGAGCAGGGCTAAAAGTTATAGAAATGAATTTTCTGCCCGACGTTTATGTCGAATGTGAAACCTGCAACGGTAAAAGATATAACCGTGAAACTTTAGACGTTCGGTATAAGGGGAAATCCATTTTTGACGTTTTGGACATGACGATAGAATCCGCAACAAAATTCTTCGAACCGATACCGAAAATTCATCGTATATTGTCGACGCTTTTGTCCGTCGGTTTAGGTTATATTAAGCTTGGACAGCCTTCTACGACTTTGTCGGGAGGAGAGGCTCAAAGGATTAAACTGTCCTCCGAACTGGCAAAGCGAAGTACCGGGAAAACCCTGTATATTTTGGACGAACCGTCAACAGGCTTACATTTCGAAGATATACGAATGCTTTTGGATGTACTCAACAGACTGGTAGATGAAGGAAATACAGTCCTGGTAATTGAGCATAACCTCGATATAGTCAAGGTAGCTGATTATATTGTTGATATCGGCCCGGAGGGCGGAAAAGGAGGTGGAAAAATCATTGCAGAAGGAAGTCCTGAGGAAATACTGAAAAAAAAGAAGCATTCATATACGGCTAGATATTTGGAAATTGAATTAAACCGATAGAGGGCCCTATTCAATTCCTGAAGAATTAATTGAATATTCAACGTATCATTGGACTGAATAAATGCCGTGAAAATGATTCCACGTAGGGTTATTTATTAAGCAAGTAGTTTTTGGATTCATCAGGTAAATAAAGTAAAAAAGGCCCGAGATTAACTCTCGGACCTAATTTCACTCAGTAATACAGGTATAAGTCATTTTACTGTTTTACAAACTTGATTACTTGTTCACCAATTTTGATAAAGTAGATTTGTCTTTTAAAGTTCGATACATCAATAGTTGTTTCTATTCCTTCAATTTTACCTGCTTTGATCATCCTTCCTGTTACATCTAGAATGCTATAATCCGACTCCTGAGAACCAATTAACTCAATTGTCAACTTGTCTTTTGTTGGATTCGGATAAACGTTGAATTTGCTCAGGTCATTATTATTGATTCCGACATTACTTACTGAATTGCAAGCAGAAGTGTCTGTACAGTTACTCTGTGTGATCTCTACTGCATAATTTCCATTCGCAGTAGCCGTGAAATTCTGACTTGTTTCTCCCGGAATTACCGCATAGTTATTATCACAGTCCAACCACTGGTATGACGCTCCAGAAACCGTAGCAGATAACGTTGGAGATGAGTTGGTAACTGAAACGTCAACGTTGTCAACTGTCAAGTTTATCGTAATTACACTGTCACATCCAGCCGCAGCAGGAATTGTATCTAAGTACGTTCCAGATGTGGTATAAAGATTACCTGCTGGACTCAAGTATTCATTACATGCCGTTGGATTTATCGTAGAAAATGCCGCTGAACATGGAGATGATAGGACGAGTCCGATCGATGGAACAACATCTGCACCGAAACCAAGTGGATTCCAATCTCCAATACTATTTTCATCTAGGACGAGCACAGGAGAAACATGTGTTCTTTGTGCCAGATCACCGTATAAATAGTTCATACCATAGTTTTTTTCTTCTGATGCTCCTAGCCAGATCATATTTTCCGATGTGAATGAGGGGAATGGATTAAAACCTAATCCTCCTGCCTCTAAAAGAAGTGTTACCAAATAAGTCTTACCATCTACAAGGTTAAGCTCGTTAAACGTACTGACATTCATGACTGGTACCGTTGTATCTCGAAACGTCTGGGTCGCTCCAATTAGGTTGCTGAGTTGTGCTTCGGCAACAGCAACTACATTAAGTTCACCACTAGATGGATCAGTATCCAATTGCCCATCTTGTGTCAAATCATACCATTCATATACACGAATTCCTACAAACAATTCATCTGTTCCTGTGTAGGATGAAGGTATATAATACTGGAAAGAAATGGAGTCAAGCGTCATGTTTTGCGTTCCTCCTGATGGAAAGTTAAACATCGAGCCATATTCAAATTTTGAAAAGGCTGTACCTCCTGGGAAAATAGCTGTTGTTGCTCTTGGTGCACCAGAAAGATCAGTGCTAACTTTTGAAGCGTAACTATCATTATTGATACTGAAATAATGAATTAAACTGTCATTGTTCGGATTTGCATCTTCTGCAAGATTTACGTCATAGATTACCTTGTATACTCCTGGCTGTATCCAGGTAGTATCCGTAATGTCATCAAAGAAAGCATTACCATTTCCACCAATCAGTACCGTATCAACAATCATCGATTGAGTGTAAACCGTGCTGTAACTCCCGTTAATGGACCTTTGTATCGTTAGGTCAAGTGTAGCTGTAGATTGTTCTTCATAATCTATTGCTCCATAATTTTTAACATTCGCTCCAAACTTTAAGTTATTTCTCAATTGTGACATTGGAAAATGGCTGTTATTAGTAATGTGTAATTCTTTAAAACTATCACCTACGGTGTTTCCATTTGGATTAGCTGTTGCTATAGTTAAATCAAACGCATCAGCTGTTGCTATTGAAACGTCATCTATCATTGCAAAATAGTATTCACCATCGAAAGTAAATTTTATTCTACACTGTGTTAAATTCGTTACGCCGGCTGTCTCATTTGCGAAAACAGCATCCACCCATCCTTGATTTTCTGCATTTGCTCCAGCGGGTAAAAGACTAATAATATCTACTGCTGACCAACTTGCTCCATTATCTACTGAAATAGATACTGAAAACTCTGTGGTTGCATAATTCCTCCAGTAGCAATAAAAGTTCACGGTCAATGCTGAGTCTGTATAACCCGTTAAGTCAATTACTGGTGAGATCAACTCTCCCTTATGTGGAGCAGGTGAGCTACCTAGGCCGAATGCTCCTTGTGTTCCTCCATTATCCATGAAATCTGAATCAAATAGAGCAACACCGTTAGTTTGTGTTGGAGACGTTATAGGAGGTCGAGTGCCCCAGTAAGCTCCTTGGGACTCGCCGGTTGTAGACCTTGCCCAGAAAGCATTTCCAGGCGTTGCATTTGCATCGTTAATCGAAATTGCCGACCAGGATGTAGGGTTAAGTGTTCCTGTACTGAAAGTATTCTGAAATTCACCTTCCGCTGCTCCTGCTGCTGCACCTGTTCCCCAGATTGGAGTATTCTTTTGCGTGAAGTTAGATTGGTTTCTAGCCATTGATTTAACGGCTTCAGTTTTTTGTATTACTTGAGGTAGAGCAGTGAGTTGCTGTGCCCAGAATTGTCCAGTAAATAGGGTTAACAAAATAAAACAGGATATCAATTTTCCTGTACAGTTTAAATAAGTAGAATTTATCATGAAATTAATTAATTTGCTCTATCTGTTTAATTACTGATAGAATAGTTTATCTCGAAATTCTACAATTATGTTATAGAGTTATCCTTTTTTGTCGTAAGGGACAATTTTTTGTAGTAAATGGAAGGATTATTAAAGTTTTTCGCGAAAGGAGCGAGAAATCTTTAATTCTTTGTGACCAATAAAAACTGAGCTGGCTTTTCTTGATGTTATTTTGTACTTATTGACAATAAAAGAACGATGGATTCTGATGAATTGACTTCCTAATTCCGCTGAGATTTCTTTCAATGTTTTACGGGTTAAAAAAGACTTATCAGGTGTAATTATTTTAGTATAGGAACCATCTGCCTCAAGGTAACTTATATCTTCAAATGCTATTGAAATTTTTCCCTTGGGTGATGGAACTTCAATTGAAGTCGAGGTGTAGTATTTTTGTCTGATCAGCTCCACTGCAGCGATTACGTCTCTTTCATTGAACGGTTTGGTAATATAAGATTGAGGTTCAGTAATTGCTGCTCGCTTAATGATATCCATTTCATTGTTGGCTGTGATATAAATGAATGGGATTCGCGAGGCACAGAGTTTTTTCCCGAGGTCAATTCCACTACTGTTATCCGCCAGGCGAATATCTACAAGAAATATATCCGGTGATTCAAGGATTAGCTGAGTTGCATCAACGGTGTTTTCAACCATTTTAATCACTTGCACACTCTGTTTTTCTAGGATTTTTCGCAGATGGTCAGCGACTAAAATTTCATCCTCCACAATTACGGCCTTCATCTTGTCGTTTTTATTTCCATCTTAAAATTGAATCCATTCTTATTTTCCAAAGTTACCTTTGCCCTAAGTTGTTTAGTAAGTAAATCTACTAAATGAGGTTTGTAATCTGGATTGAATCCTACTCCATTGTCGCGAAACGTAAGAATAATTACATTTCCCAGTTCCTTTAAACTTACATTAATTTCCTTGTAATTCTGGTTTTTTAAAAACGCATGTTTTATGGAATTTATTACAAGTTCATTCAGAACAAGACCAATGTAAACCGAACGATCAGCGTGATAATGAACTACTTTAAAGTCTTTATTTAATACGATTTCATTGGGGGTTAATAGATGACTGAGGTTGTTAAGAAGTATCTTCAGATAATTAGAGAGGTCAATTAACGATTTGTCATCATTCAAGTACAATTGTTGATGAAGTGTTGTGATCGTCTCAATTTTACTAGCTACCTGAATCATGTGATCGTCTTCTTTTGCGCCTTTTTTTTCCATTTCATCCGCGATGAGTGAATTAATAAGTTGAAGATTGTTTTTGATCCGGTGATTGGCTTCTCCTACGAGAAACTCATTTTCCTCGATCAGATCACGTAGTTTCCTATTCTTTCTACGTAAGGTTAAGGTAAAAACTATAGCCAATATCAATAGAACAGTTAGTGAAACAACAAAAACGGTTAACCTTTTTTGCTCGTAAACCTGTCTATTAATTAGATTTTTATTTTGAGCGATCTCCAAGTTTTTTTGTTCAGTTTCATATTCAATCATCAAATTATTGAAACTTTTAATGTGCTCTTCCTTCTGTTTTTTTATATTTTCTAACCGTTCGAGAGATAAGTATTTAAATCCTTTTAAAGAATCATTTAACTTAAAATATGCATCGGCCAGATAGAAGTAAATAGGTCCTTTTACGGAGTGCCACTGCGTCTCTTCAATGTTTTTTAAGTTATCTTTCAACATTGCTATGGAACTGTCAAAGTTTTCCATTTTGTGATATACAACTGCTTTGTTGAAATATGCGTTGGCATAATACCTTGGTTGATTCTTGTATAAATCACACGATGAATGAGCAAACTTGACTGCTTTGTCATATTCGCCCTTTCTCAGGTAAATGTTCGATAATTCGTTAAGTACAGTTCCTTTAGCGCTCTTTAGGTTATGCTTGTTGGCAATTTCCAAGGACTTTTGAGAGTAAATAATCGCCGAATCCAGTAAACCCGTTTGATTGAAAAAGAATGCCTTTCGGTGGTAATATTGACAATTCAATTCCGCTCCATAAATTTCTTTTGGCTGAATCTTGGAAAAAATTTTTTCGGCTTCTGGAGTGCGACTGTATAAGGTGTAAAGATTTGCTAAATTGACAGATGCCTTAAAGTAATCCTTGTCATTTTTAGTTTTGTCACTAACTCTACGCGCTCGGATAAAGAGGTCTGCTGCTTCAGAAATCCTGCTTAACTCAATTTTTCTATTTCCCAGAGTAATCATGGAGTCCACAGTGATATTCTCCTGAGTAACCCCAGGGGACAGGGAAGAACAAATAATAAGTATGCTAAGTAGTTTTTTCAATTCGGTATATCGATTCAAATCTACTATTTGTTTTTCAAAGATGAAATATTTAGCGTTATCCATTACTAATTATTTCCTTCTTACGTTCAATTTTGAATCTGATTCACGTGTTTAAAGAACGGAGTTTTATGAATTATTAATACGAAATCTTTAGATGAGAGATATTCGTGAAGTTCCTGTTAAGGATAATACCTTTGACATAGCCAGTATATTCTATAAGCTGAATTGGAAAATTCAGTGTATCTTGCCGACGCTTTGAACTCTCCGACGAGACTTTTTTCGGGAAGGAATATCCTCAAAATGAGTTTTCGTGGATCAAACTCAAAGTATATATTTATCTTTGGATTTGTTAAAGCGAAGTAGATTAAAACACGCTAATTTATTGGAAGAACCTTTAATCGGTTTACATTTTGTGGATATATCGATATCTTCGCGATGTTTATCTGATTGAGAGAAGAGATAAAAATTGGATAAAATGTTGTTCCGAGTTTATTAAGCGTTTCGATCATACGGCTGATTTCAGGTCGATCGAAGTCATGCGCTGTAAAACATGTAGAAAATGAATTAAACCTATATAGATGAATGTAAGAAAGGATTGGTATGAAATAAAAACCAATGACAGCTGGGCTATTTTTAAAATAATGGCTGAATTTGTAAACGGCTATGAAAGTATGGCTAAGATTGGCCCATGTATTTCCGTGTTCGGATCTGCTCGTACACAGGCACACAATAAATACTATCAAAAAGCAGTGAAGGTTTCGCAAATGCTTGGAGAAAGAGGATATGGAGTTATAACCGGAGGCGGACCAGGTATCATGGAGGCCGGAAATAAAGGTGCCCAGAAAGGAGGCGGAAAATCAGTAGGGCTAAATATTGATTTACCTTTTGAACAAAGTGGAAATGAATTTATAGATCCGGAATCCAATCTCAAATTCGATTACTTCTTTGTAAGAAAGGTTGTTTTCGTGAAATATTCGCAGGGTTTTGTTATTCTCCCCGGTGGTTTTGGAACCATGGATGAATTCTTTGAAGCACTCACTCTGATACAAACCAAAAAGATAAATAAGCGACCTGTTGTTTTGATTGGGACAGAATACTGGGAAGGACTGATAAACTGGATCCGAAGTACTATGCTGGCTGAAGGAAATATTTCAGAGGGAGACCTTGATCTGTTTAAAATCGTGGATACAGAGGAGGAAGCTATAGAATACATCGATGACTTCTTCAAAACACATGCGCTAACACCTAACTTTTAAAGGCAATCGGTTAAAACTGGTTTAAAAGAGGCTTTAAATACACGATACATAGCGGCTGAATGTTCAGACTGCTTTAATTCATCGGTTTCATCCTATGGGTTCAAATACACATTGATATTCAAAGGAATGAAGTTTCTTTTTTCCAATGGTTTTAGCTATATTCGCGACTGAAATAAAGATTTAATACGTTTTAACTATCACACTATGAAATTATCCTTTATTACGGGAGTACTATTCTTTTGTAGCCTTTTATTTTCAGGCAGCTTAATTTCTCAGGTATTCTGGACAGAAACTTTTGGATCGGGGTGTAATTCAGGTACACCTGCCAACGGCTACGTAACTTCGAATGGAACTTGGTCTGTGACTTCTACCGGATTTAATGGTTCAGTTGCTAATTTATGGTATGTGAGTGCAGCGGAAAACGGCCAGGGCGTGGGTAACTGCGGTTCGGGATGCGGAACAAACCCTACTCTTCACATAAGTTCTTCTTTAGGAGATTTTGGAGCTGCATACCTTTCTGACGGGAGTGGATTGGGCGGGGATGCATCTACAAATGTAAGAGCAGAATCGCCTACGATCGATTGTACCGGGAAATGTAAAGTGGAACTATATTTTGAATACATTGAAAATGGAGATGCTGCAATAGACAATGCTATTGTATGGTATTTTGACGGTAGTTCTTGGACTGTTTTAGAAGATACTCCAAAGTCTGCACTATGTGCTCCACAAGGATTGTGGGAGTCAAGAACTATTACCTTGCCCATTTCTGCGGATAACAACCCCAATGTCAGAATTGGATTCCAATGGGTGAATAACAACGACGGTGTTGGAACCGATCCTTCTGTAGCTATATATAATATTCAACTTCTCTCAGGCGACGTAGATGCTCCAGTATTAACATGTGCGGCAGATATTAACGTATATGTTGATCAAAACTGTGATGCTCTGATTCCGGATCTTTTGTTGCCACCTACGGTTACGGTTACAGATGACTGTACATCGAGCTCAGACATTATTTTATCTCAGGATATTGCTTCAGGTACCGTTTTTTCAGGCCATTTAACCGTGGTACCGGTAATTGTAACGGCTACGGATCTGTCGGGCAACAGCTCAACATGCTCCATTGATGTCAGATCACTGGATACGATTGTTCCTGTGGTTACTTGTCCCCCTAACCAGCAGGTAATTGCAGATGCTTCGTGTTCTGCTCCTATCAGTGACTATACTAGTTTGGCATCAGCAACAGATAACTGTTCTGCGTCTGTGAATCTTATTTTTGAACAAACGCCTGTTTCGGGAACGGTTATTAATGCTGATCAGATCGTTGAGATTCTGGCGAGAGACGAAGCAGGAAATGAGGGCACTTGTACCTTTACAGTGGAACTCATAGATACGATTTCACCGAATATTACTTGTCCCACGAATCAAACGCAGGAAACAGCGGCCGGAACCTGTGATACGCTTATCTCGGATTATACCAATCAGGTAATATGGAATGATAACTGTACAAGTTCAGCAGCGAGTATGACTTTTCAACAGTCTCCTTTGCCTTTGACGCTAATTTCGGGTTCTAACACGGTAACAATTACAGTCATTGATCCTGACGGTAATTCCAGATCATGCGATTTTCAGGTTGCAGTCATAGATACAGAAGATCCGAGCATCGCTTGTCCCGCAGATCAGAATTTACCCACCAACTCAGCATGTAATGCCACTTTACCGGATTTTACATCGGCTGCAACCAGCTCTGACAATTGCAGTTCTAACGCGAATATTACCGTAACACAGTCTCCTGCTCCGGGAACCTTGTTATCAGGAGTGGGTACAATTCAAACGGTGACGCTTACTGCTGAAGATGAGGCTGGAAACACCTCGAACTGCACTTTTGATGTGACCCTTACGGATACAACCTCCCCACAGGCTTTTTGTCCTTCAAATATGACTGAATACGTAAATTCCAGTTGTGAATTTGTTGTCCCTGATTATACCGGTATGACTGCAGGAACTGATAATTGCTATTCCATGGGAGATTTTACAATTACCCAGGATGTTGCTGTAGGGACGACACTATCCTATGGAGTCCAGAATATTCAGATGACTGTACAGGATCCCTCAGGGAATGCTGGAACCTGTCTGTTTCAGTTGACAGTGTTGGATACAATTTCTCCGGTGATAAGTGCATGTGTGCCTGATCAGGTGGAAACAGCAGATGCTTCTTGCAACGCACAGCTTTCTGACTATTCTTCATTACTAAGTTCTTCAGATAACTGCGATGCACCCGGTGATCTTGTTATTACTCAGTCTCCGGCCACGGGAAGTTTTATTTCAGGACCAACGACGGTAACGATAACGGTAAGTGACCTCTCCGGTAACTCGCGGTCGTGTGATTTTCAGGTGATAATCGATGATCAGTTGGCTCCGTCTATACTCTGTCCTTCTGATACAATCGTGAACGTTAATGCGAACTGTGAATATCCCGCACCAGATTTAACAGGCGTTGTAAACGGAACGGATAATTGTTCTTCGTTTGCTGATATGACTGTGAGTCAGTCTCCGGCTGCCGGAGTTACTTTAAGCGGATCCGATGTTATTCAGGTGACACTGACGGACGAAAACGGCAATAGTACAAGTTGTAATGTAAACGTTATTCCGAACGATCTTACTCCTCCTCAAATCACTTGTCCCACTGATCAATTCCTAAACAATGGTACGAACTGCGATTATCAGATCACGGATTTTACTGCTCTCGTGTCGGCCTCAGATAACTGTTCTGCAGTTACGCTTACTCAGAATCCTGCCATTGGAACAGCACTTGGTACCGGCGTACATTTGGTTGAAATTACGGCTACTGATGCTTTCGGAAATTCTTCTTCCTGTACCTTCAATTTATCGGTTGCTGAAACCGTTGATCCAACAATTTCCTGTCCTTCAAACATTACTCAATGTGATCCTGTGGTGAATTATGCTGTACCTTCCGGTGCTGACAACTGTGTGGGATTCTCTGTTTCTCAAACTGACGGTAGCGGATTAACTTCGGGAGATCAATTTCCTGTTGGTACTACCCTTCAGACTTTTGAAGTAACGGATCTTTCAGGTAACACGGCTTCATGCTCTTTCACCATTGAGATACTAGAATCACCGGATCCGGCAAACATTATTACAACCACAACTTCTCTCTGTGATACCACAAGTATGGTTCTTGAAGCAGATCCGGTGAGCCCGGGTACGGGAGAGTGGACAGTAATCGCCGGAGGAGGGAATTTGAATAATCAATTTTCCAATATGACTGGTGTAAACAACCTTACCTTCGGTGCGAATACATTTGTCTGGACGGTCAGCTCCGTTAACTGCGGAAATGCAACGGATACCTTAACTGTTAATGTATACGAACAACCACTTCCTGCAAACACCCAGGATACGCTTTACATTTGCGCAGACACATCTTTAAATATTACAGGGAACCAACCGAATGTAGGAATAGGTACCTGGACAAGTGTTTCCGGAGGGATTAACTTCCTTAATGAAAACTCTCCGAACACCTTGGCTTATAATTTTACAGGAGGATGGAATGATCTTATATGGACAATTTCCAACGGTAGTTGCCCTTCATCCTCGGATACACTCAGTGTGTTTACCAAACCGAATACAGTTATTCAGACATCGGATACATCATTGTGCGCAACTGAAAACAGTTTAACCCTCGTCGGTAGTCCAAACCCTGTAGGTGTAAGCAGTATCTGGTATATAATTGAAGGGTCGGGAGATATTCTCAGCCAGACGTCGAGCACAACCCTCGCTGAGAACCTGAACGGTGGAGAGAATATTTTCGTTTACGCTCAAAATCATCCGCTTTGTGGAACCAATCATGATACGCTTTCCGTTACTGTGGAATTATGCGGAGATTACGATCCGGTAATTCCGACCGTGATTACACCCAATAATGACGGTAAAAATGACCTGTTCGTAATCGAGAGTTTACATGTTCTATATCCGGAATGTGAGGTAAAAATAGTGAACAGATGGGGAGGTCTTGTTTTTGAATCAACAGGATATGAAGAACCCTGGAATGGTAAATTAAACAATACCGGTGAGCCGCTCCCAATGGGCACATATTTTTACCGAATCGTGTTGAATGACAGTGAGGGGAATGAAATTACAGGACCTATAAGTATAATTAGATAATAAGATAGAAAATGAGATATTTAGTAGCATTAATAAGCGTATTAAGTTTTCTGAATGCTTCAGGACAGCAGGAAGCGCAGTTTTCGCAATATTACAATAACCCTTATTTATTTAACCCTGCAGCAGGAGGTATTACAAATACGGCCCAGTTTGATCTAGGTTTTCGAAGACAGTGGTTGGGAATTGAGGGTACACCTCAGACTTTTTATGCAACTGGTCATTCGCGGATTAATTTTAAATCCAAAAAAAATGCACTGGATGAATTTAATGTAGACAGGGAGTCTTTTTATGGGTCCCCAAAGAATAGCACAGGCGTTAATAAACACGTGGTTGGAGGTAAGATGCTTTTCGATCAAATAGGTCCGTTTTCGAAGAATTCGGTGATGGGTAGTTATGCGTATCACCTTCGGTTTACGAAAAAAACTATGCTGAGCCTAGGTGTTGGAGCAGGCTGGTCGAACCTGGGTTTAAACAGTTCCAAAGTTATTCTGCTTGAACAGGACGATACACAGTATGATGAGTTTCTCTCGCGGAACTCCAACCAGAATTTTTTCGACGTAAATGCCGGTCTTTCCTTATACGGTGAGAACTTTAGTTTTGGAATTGCAAGCACGCAACTCCTGCAGAATGATCTGGTAATTGACCAAATAGTAACAGAATCTAGTTATGGAAGACACTGGTTCATGTACGGTATGTATAAGTTTGATTTGATGACAGATTTTACGCTTGAGCCCCATTTCATGTTCCAGACTATTCGAAATACACCCTTCTCTTTGAATTTAGGTTCGAGAATCATTTATCAGGATCGTTACTGGTTTAACCTGGCTTACCGACTCAATGATGCTATAAATTTTGGTGTTGGACTCAATTTTGGAGGTAATTTTAGATTTGGATACGCTTATGATGTTGCAGCCGGGTCGGTTCAGAATGCATCCAATTATGTTCATGAACTTCAAATAGGCTTTATAATAGGAAATAACCGTAACGTAGAAAAGGAATTAAAAGACGATAAAAAAGAATGATTCGTCGAATTTTTGTTGCCTTTTATTCCAAACTAGGCTTTTTTTGGTCCGGTATTTCTTACCTTGGAGTATCAGCAAGCTCGAATGAAGAGACATAATAAATATAATCTAAACCTAAAAGAGCCTAGTACACAAGAAGAACTTTCTTCGTTTCTGGATATTATTTATTTCTTCAGTAAGAAGGTACTCTCTTCTACCACGGAAATGGATGTCTTTAATACCATAGTAAATGAAATAACCCCAAAACTAAACCTTGTTGACTGTGTGATTTACAAGGTAGATCAAAAAAAACGCGTCCTTGTCCAGGTTGCAGCATACGGCTATAAACAATCCGCTGATTCTGAAATTCAAAATCGTTTAAGCCTTAATTTCGGTGAAGGCTTTGCCGGAATGGCGGCAGAGGAGAAAAGATCCATTCTTGTAAAGAATGTAAAGGATGATCCGAATTATGTTAGGGATATTATGGATGCCGGGTCTGAGATTGAAGTGCCAATTAAGATAAATGATGAGGTTTATGCCGTAATCAGCAGTGAACACTCTGAGGTTGGCTTTTATAATGAATTTTACATAAAGATCTTCGAGATCATTGCTTCAATAACTGTGGGAGTGCTGATAAAGCTAAAAGAAAAGGACGAATTAGAGCAGATTAAATTGAGGCTTGAGCAGATTCTTGAGAAGAAAAGTATAGACCTGGACCTTGCGATTGATACGCTTTCATTCCAGTATAGCGAACTTAAACATCAGCACGATAAACGCGCTATTTTACTTCAGGAGGTGCATCATAGAGTAAATAATAACCTTCAAATTATATCAAGTATTTTAAAACTATACTTGACTGAAGACACGCAGAATACGAAAAACCTCAGTGAAATACACGACCGGGTACAGGCGATGGCACTTATACATCAGAACGTTTACAAGTCCTTTGAAATGAATTTGGTCGATGTTGACTCCTACATCCGTGATCTAATGAATCACCTGAAAAGTCTTAAGGTAAATGGAGATATTTACATTTCCTTTGATCAGAAAGTTAATTTCAAACATATCGAACTGAATACTTTAGTGCCTTTGGGACTTTTTATTACAGAGATAATAAACTTATGGTTGAGACGCGTTAAAAATGCGGTCGACACAAAAGAACTGCATTTTTCGCTCGTTCTTGGAGGTTGTAACAAAGAACATAAGTACGAATTAATTATTTCTGACGAGATAGATCAGAATTTATTCGAAGATGTAAATTTCGATTCGGATTCGAATATATACAGTATTCTTATCGCTGCGTTGGTAGAGCAACTAGAAGGCGAGATAAAGGTTGTTTTCGGTAAAAAAAGAAATTCGGTGATCCTTTGCTTTGACGGTGTTTAAATAAGCGTAACCATCTTACGCTCAAAAATATTAGTTTTGCCCTAATTTTTTTATCCCGCTGAAATGAGGCCATTTTATTTTTTACTCAAATTCATTCTCAAATATACCTTGTGGATATACTATCCCCGGTTTGTTAACGTAAACAAACCGAAAAAACGTTTCGCACGAACTATTTTCGCTTCTAATCATGCCGCATCATTCATGGATCCGCTCGTAGTAGCATCCAGTCAGCCTCCTATTGTTTTTTTTATGACGCGGTCAGATGTTTTTACTCCTCTATTAAAGCCTATCTTATGGGCCTCCCATATGTTTCCTATTTACCGGGAACACGATGGGGGAGATACCAAATCGAAGAATCAGAAGGTTTTTGAAAAATGTTACAGAGTTTTGAAGAATGGTAGGAGTCTGCTCATTTTTTCTGAGGGTTTTACGGATGATGTGTTTATCAGAAGATTAAAACCCATTAAAAAAGGAGCGGTCCGTATCGGCTTTGGCGCTCTTGAAAACATTAACTGGCGAAAGAATATTTATTTGCAGGCTGTGGGGGTCAACTATTCTGATCCTAATAAAATCGGAAGTGATGTTGTAATATCGAACAGCGACCCTATTTGCCTCAATGATTATAAAGCCCAGTATGAAAAAGATCCGAATAAAACGATCTATGATCTTACCCAGCATTTGGAAAGGGAAATGCAGGCACAGATAACTGACATCAGAAAAAAAGAATGGGCAGAGCTCCATGAAAATGTGATGCGCTTAACACGCAAGGGAATGAATCCTTCTAACACGGATAAAACCATACCACTCATTGAACGGTGGAAGTATTCTAAAAGACTGGCGGATTGGTTGAATAATGAAGGTGTAAAAGTGGAAAGCACACTCGAAGAACTAAAAACAGGACTGAAGGATTATTTTTCCTTGTTAAAGAAACTGAAAATTGAGGAAGAGCATGTTTATAAAATATCTAGCAGAAAGCTTCCCGGTAAAAGCAGAGAGATTTTCTCAGTATTGTTATTGCCTATAATTCCTTTTGGACTTCTTCATAATTTCTTACCGTATATATTGATCAAAAGGTTTGTAGAAAAATCTTTCCGTCGTAAAGTTTTCTGGGGAAGCGTCAAAATGATGTTGGGAACACTTGCATTCGGTTTTTATAACATACTTTTTATATTCCTGGGATATTATCTCATTTTTCCTTCTTGGTTGTTTTGGATGGCTTATTATTTTATTGTTCCCCCTCTTTCAGGAATAATCACTTATAATTATTTCAGGCATCGCAAAGACTACAAAATACTCAAACTTACCGCTAAGCGAGACATCTCAAAGATTATTGAAAAAAGAGATTTTCTGTACAACGAAATCAAAAAGGTTATTCCTGTTGCTTGATCTTAGGTTTTAGGATTAACCGCCAATACATGTAATACATTGCAGAGGAAATGATGGATCCCAGGATGAGACCTCCTAAGATATCTGTCGGATAATGGACCCCAAGATACATCCGACTGTAGGAGACAAGAAGTGCCCAGAAAATCAGAATCGGGAATAGATATTTGAAATAATTTCTTAACCGAAAACCGAATAAAAGAGCTATTGCAATGGAATTGGTAGCGTGGCCAGAAACAAAACCGTATTGACCACCCTTATAGAACTCTCCTGGTTTAAATTCATAAAAATGCAGCATTTCTCCCAGCACAAAGTGATGCGAGGGTCTGAATCTTTCGAAGGTTTCTTTGAAACCGTGCGTTGCTATAAAATCCGAAAGACCGACGGTCAGTAGAAAGAAAACAACAAACCAAACGCCCTCCTTAACAGAGGTTTTGCGAAAGACTAACACAAACAGGAACAGGTAGATCGGAAACCAAATGAATTTATTACTGATAATCCACATTATTTCATCCCAAACAGGAGAATTCATTTGATTTATGAACAATAGCAGCTCGTGATCTAACTGTTCTATTTTTTCGATCATTTATGTAAGTGTTTCCAAAGCAGATCCTTTAATTCAGTAAGATTATACTGACTTACAGATGAAATGAATACCGTAGGTAAGGAAGGAAGGCCCTTTTTTATTTCATCCATCAATTCCTGATCCAACATATCAGACTTTGTGATAGCCAAGATCCTTTCCTTGTCAAGAAGTTCCGGATTATATTCCTTCAATTCATTTAGGAGCACGTCGTATTCCTTTGAAATATCCTCACTGTCCGCGGGAACAAGAAAAAGAAGCAATGAGTTTCTTTCAATGTGTCTGAGAAAACGAAGGCCGAGTCCTTTTCCTTCGTGAGCACCTTCAATGATCCCCGGAATATCCGCCATGATAAATGACTGATTATTTCTGTAGCTTACGATTCCAAGATTTGGTCGGAGTGTGGTAAATGGATAATTTGCTATTTCTGGTTTCGCTGCTGAAACGGAAGAGAGCAGGGTGCTTTTACCTGCATTCGGAAAGCCTACCAACCCAACGTCTGCCAGAACTTTTAGTTCTAAAATAGTCCAGCCTTCAGATCCTTCTTCTCCCGGCTGAGCGTAATCAGGTGCCTGATTGGTTGAACTCTTGAAATGTGTATTTCCTTTTCCTCCCCGGCCCCCATAACGAAGAATTTCTTCCTGACCGTCGTCACTTATTTCAAAAAGAATTTCATTGGTTTCACTGTCTCTTACAATAGTTCCTAAAGGAACTTCTATGTATGCATCTTCTCCTTCAGCTCCAGTTTTTTGGTTGCCTCTTCCCGGTTCGCCGTGACCACCTTTTGTATGTTTCTGAAATTTCAGGTGGAGCAGGGTCCACATGTTTTTATTTCCGCGAATAATTACATGGCCGCCGCGACCACCGTCACCTCCGTCGGGACCACCCTTAGGAATGTATTTTTCGCGCCGCATATGCCGCGATCCCCTGCCACCGTTACCGGATTTGGTATGGATCTTTACATAGTCAACGAAATTGTCTGAGGCCATTAATTTATTTACTATTGGATAGCTTCTACGGTGTCAAACAGTCTGTTCGTAATCTCATCAATGTCACCCTCGCCGTTGATGGAATAGAATTTTTCCTGAGATTCGTAATAATTTTTAACCGGAGCTGTTTCTTTTTTATAAACGTCAATTCTGTTGGCGATTATTTTTGGATCTGCGTCGTCTGAACGACCGGATTCTTCAGCTCTCTTTCTGAGCCTTTCTTTAAGTTCTTCCTCCGGTACGTCGAGCGCTATCATTGCTGTGATTGAAGTTCCTTTGGAGTCCATAAGGTTATCAAGAGCCTTCGCTTGAGTCTGAGTTCTTGGGAATCCATCAAAAATAAATCCGGAAGCTTCAGGATGCTCTTCCACCACCGAGTTCAGCATGTCTATCGTAACTTCGTCAGGTACCAGTTGGCCTTTATCAATATAGCTTTTAGCAAGGACTCCCAGCTTGGTTCCGCCTTTAATGTTTGCTCTGAAAATATCGCCTGTGGATAAGTGTACAAGCCCATATTTTTCTATCAATTTTTTTGATTGTGTTCCTTTCCCGGCTCCGGGAGGTCCAAAAAGTACTAAGTTTAACATTACGAACTATTTAATCTATTCTTTTAATTTATAAATTTCCTTTGAATTTCTACCCTCTTCGAGATAGTCAAGGCCGTAACCCACTACAAATTCATTGGGGATTTCGAGGCCAAAATATTTTGGGGCTCTTTTACCTTCAAAGGCATCAGGTTTAAAGAGAAGACAACTTACCTCCAGTGAATCCGGTTCGTCGTGTTCTATCATCGAATAAATTTTGTCCAGGGTAAGACCTGTATCCACAATGTCCTCTAGAATTACGACGTGTTTTCCTTTTAGATCATTATTGAGACCGATAAGTTCATGAACTTTTCCGATGGAAGAAACCCCCTTGTAAGAAGAAACTTTTATAAACGAAATCTCACAAGGTAAATGAATCTGCTTGAGCAGGTCTGAAGCAAACATAAAAGAACCGTTCAGAACACCAATAAAAATAAGGTTCTTGCCCTCGTAATCGGAGTTTATTCGCTCAGCAAGCCGTGAAACGGCTTTTTGAATATCCAATTCTTTAATATAAAGTTCGAAGTCCTTATCCTTTATTTGCACACCGAAAGTTTCTTAGATAAAGGTGCAAAGATAATATTTTATATTCTTGTCCCTGACTATTTTGAATTTAAATGAATTGAATACTTTTGTGGTATGGATACAATTTGGTATGGAGATTCCTACAAGTTAGGCGTGTTAGGAGGAGGTCAACTAGGTAGAATGCTGATACAGTCCGCAATAAGTTACGACGTCAGGATTTATTCGATGGATGATTCCATGTCAGCGCCCTGTGCCAGAATCGCTCACTCATACACGAAGGGTAACATCATGGATTATGATGATGTTGTGAATTTTGGTAGAGATAAAGACGTCCTAACGGTGGAGATCGAACACGTAAATGTAGATGCTTTGGAGTTTCTCGAATCACAGGGAGTAAAGGTGTTTCCTCGTCCGTCCATTCTCAGAATGATTCAAGATAAAGGACTTCAAAAAGAATTTTACCGAAAAAACAATATTCCTACAGCTCCGTACAGGTTGATTGAGAATCGTGGTGAACTTGAAGATCATAAAGACTTTTTTCCGGCCATGCAGAAAATGCGTAAAGGTGGTTACGATGGAAAGGGTGTTACCAAAATAGGATCGCCAGATGAAATTGATCAGGGTTTTGATACTCCTTCGGTGCTTGAAAAATTAATAGATTTCGAGAAGGAATTATCCGTTATTGTTGCCAGAAATGAACAGGGTGAAATAGCAACCTTCCCTCTCGTGGAATGTGAGTTTAGCCCGGTACTGAATTTAGTAGAGTTTTTATTTTCTCCGGCAGAGGTTTCCGAGACAGTTGAGAACAAAGCACGAAAAATAGCCGTGGATCTCGTTGAAAAATTGGATTTCGTCGGTCTGCTGGCTGTAGAGTTGTTTCTGACTGATTCAGGAGATATTCTTGTGAATGAAATTGCTCCTAGAACTCACAACAGTGGACACCACACCATTGAGTGTAATTTTACTTCTCAGTTTGAACAACATCTTCGTGCAATTACCAATCAGCCTCTTGGTAATACAGACCTGAGAACACCCGGAGTGATGGTGAATTTACTCGGAGAGCCCGGGTACAATGGCCCGGTAAGATATGACGGGCTTGACGAAGTGATGAAACAGAGAGGCGTTTATGTTCATGTTTACGGCAAGGAAGAAACCAAACCACATAGAAAAATGGGACACGTTACCATCACTCATGAGTCGCTCATTGAAGCAAAAACGATTGCGCGGGAAATCAAAAACACCCTTAAAGTTCGCTCGCGGTAAAGATTGAACTAATTTAAAACACTGTGGATTTCAGCGTGAATTCCATTATTTTTTTGTAGTTTTAAAATTCTAATTGTGAAATCTTGAAAGTCCGGTTTAAATTATTCTTTTTTCTGATTTTGCTGCTGTGTACCTCCTCAATCACGGAGGCGCAGATTTACACCTTTAAAAATTACGATCATTCTGACGGATTGATTCTTTCGTCGGTGCTTACAGTGAACGAAGCTGAAAACGGCTACATCTGGTTCGGAACAGACGGTGCCGGTCTGATGCGTTTTGATGGAAAGAATTTTGATTACCTTGAAAAAGTTCAGAAAAGGACTAACCGACATGTCAATTCAATAGATTTCAACGGAAGGGGAAGAATACTCTTTTCAACGATGTACCGGGGCATGTTCTCTCTCGAATTTGATCATATTGATAAACTTGATTCTATAACTTCTTTGGGTCAGAACCAGGCAATACTGAGTCACAACGGTAAGATTGTTACGGTTCAGGATGGTGGGATATCCTTGTATGAGAAAAACAAACTGATTGCTGAACAGCGGACTTACCCATTCAACGTAACCATGGAGTATTATGGGTGCAAACGGATCGACAACAGTATTTTTCTCTTCACTTCAAAGGGCAATTTTCTGGTTACTGAGAATAAGATTCTGCATCTTCACGAATGGCTGGGAACAGATGAATCTGTTACAGAGCGAATGTCCAGTGTATATAAAACAGGTGACAGCTTGGTGTTTACAGGTAAGAAGCTTGTAAGAGAGGTGACTGTTCTTATGGATGAATTTCGCCCAAAATTCTTTATTCAGGACAAGATCAAGAAAAATCTATTGTTGGAAAACGAATATATCGTGCGATCAGCCAGCAGATTTGATTTTGCTGTGCATGTTTCGAACCTGGGCCGTGTTTTCCTGAAGGAGATTTTTAAGAATGAATATTCTTTACTGATTAATAATTCGGAAAAGAAAATAAAATCTCCAACGGATATAATAATCGACAGGAATCGAGATATATGGGTTACTACCCGCAACAGTGGTATTTTCAGAATTTCGCTCGAACCGTTTACAAAACTGAATCTTCACCCCCTTTATGAAGATTCTTATATAAGGTATATCGGTAGAACCGAAGATTATTCTGTAATCCTATCCAACGGTGAAGGAAATACCTTTCTGGGGAGTAAGAAAAGTGATTTTGTTGAATTTCCTGAAATGATTGTTACCTCAATGACCGAAATGGAGGGCAAAACATACATTTCAACTACCAAAGGTATCCGCATAATTCAGGAAGGTGATCTGATAAAAGATCCGAGGTTTGAAATGTTCGAGGGCAAAGGTATATCTCTGATCTATTACGGATTGGGATATTTCTGGATATCTCCGGAAGGAGAAGGCCTTGTCCGGTATGATCCGGAAAAGGATTCATTTAGAAACTATGATAAATTACCGGCCTATTTTTATAATGCTATCATGCCCGAGGATTCTACATGTATTCTTTTCGGGTCAAACGATGGAATTACTATTTATTCTAAGGATAAAATGGTGGAATTGCCGACGATCGTTAATGGATTTAATTTGGGATCCTATGTAGGCAACTCTACCAGAGATATTTATGGTAACTGCTGGTTCAGTTTAGATGAGGGATTATTTTGTTATAAGAAAGATAAAACTGTAACAGCGATAACGGCGGAAAGATTTTTGCCGTCTGTTCTCATTTATACGTTAAATTCTGATGACTACGGGAACCTCATGGTGGGAACCAATAAAGGAATAACGGTTATCCGGGTGGATAAGAATGCTGTTCCCCATGCTAGTAATACCTATAATAAGGAAAACGGATTTGGCGGGTATGAAACGCATATGCGTTCTTCTTATGAAGACAATAATGGAAATATTTTTGTCGGTACCTTGGAAGGTTTGTTTATGATTAAACCGGAATTTCTTCAAAAGAAAATTCGTCCGATTGCACCTGTCATCTTTCAAATTCAAAACAAAAATGTTAACCATTATTATCAGATGCAAGGCACACCTGTTTTTGAAGGTGATAATAACAGCTTAAATTTCAAATTTAAGAGTATTAACGCCAAGACCGACTTCGTGCGATATAGTTTCCGGCTGAAAGGGGTTGACAATGAATGGTCAGAATGGTCAACTACTTCAGAGGCATTTTATAATAATCTTAAAGGCGGTAAATATACTTTTCAGGTAAGAGCTTCTGTCGATCAAGAAGTTATCAGTGAGGTTTCTACCTTCGATTTCGAAATTCATATACCTTTTTTCAAAACGAAATGGTTCATAATACTCATTATCGGTTTGGTAATTCTCGCTAATTTCTATGTGCTTGAGAGAACTAAAAAATTCAATAAAAAGAACATCATTTTATCCAGAGACGTCGGAGCGGACAGAAGAATAGCCGCTAGTCTTTTGCTTTTTGGTGCCTTTTCAAATACAGCTGCACACCTTTTTGCGCCGAGAATAGATGATTCCATAGAATTTCATGATTGGTCGACGATTATTGTAGGAATAGCCGTATTTATTCTTTTTCTGATTGTAAGCCTTTCGAAGCGTTTTCTCACACGATCCAATGAGATCCTAATTTTAGGATTTTTCACACTTCTGGGATTCAATTTTACGCTCGCTTTCCTGTCGGATATCCATCCCTTTTATTTAATGGCAATTTTACTCATTACTTTTGTTGCACCATTCATTTTTCGCGGGTTGAAATTTGCAATAGCCTTCGGGTTTATTTTCATCTTTTCAGGGATAGCATTTACGTTTTATCTGGAAGAAGCGAATTTCAATCAGTATTTGTTCTTAATAGGCATATGTATTGCTGCTTTTATGGCAGTTTTCATGACTTATCTAAGAAACAATTCATTGGAAAGACTCATCTTTACCTCAGGGGTCGTAAACAAAGGAAATGTGCTTGTTGTGGCTTTTGACAGTGAGGGAAAAATCACTTATTCCAGCGAGAATATTGAGGAAATTCTTGATTTGAAACATGAGTTAAAAGGAACTTCAGTAAGCGAACTCAATCAGTATCAACCAAAATTTACGGAACATAAAAAATTCTCCAATGTCGATCTGAAAAGTGAATTTCAGGAAGGAAAAATATTTGTTACTCCTTTGTTTTCGAAATCTGGAGATATCGTGTATTATCAATGGTCATGTAAAGAGTTTTCCGAGGATGTTCGGGTTATATTGGGGCAGGATGTAACTGATAAAATAAACCTTGAGAATTATTACGAACTAATAGTACGAAATGCGGATGATCTAATTTTTCAGACGGATGCACAGGGTATTTTCACGTTTGTCAATGATAAATGTGAGGAGGTATTTAATCGCCGAAGGGAAGATCTTATAGGAAAGCCTATCACCTCGGTGGTTCGGCAGGATTTTCAGCCTAAGGTAAGGGATTTTTATTCAAAGAATTTCAAGGAAAGACAGAAACATGACTATTTTGAATTTCCAATTGTTACACCTGGTGGTCAGGAAAGATGGCTTGGAGAGAATTTAACCACTCTACTGAAACCTGGTGCCAGTAACATTGTAATAGGTTTTCTCGGACTCGCTCGTGATATTACAGAAAGGCGCGAAGCCAACGCAATTATCAAGGAACAGAATAAGGATATTACCGCTTCGATTAACTATGCCCGGCGCATACAATTTAATATGCTTCCGAGATCCGTGGATTTCGAAAGAACCTTCTTTGAGCATTTTATAATTTTCAGACCTAAGGACATTGTTAGTGGGGATTTTTACTGGCTAAATGAAGTTGATAATAAAACAATTCTTGTTTGTGCAGATTGTACCGGTCACGGGGTTCCGGGATCTTTTATGACTCTTCTCGGAATCAATATTTTGAATCAGATAATTTTAGAAGGTAAGATAACCGATCCGGGCAATATCCTTGACAATCTTGACAAAAGGCTGATTGACGTTCTTCCAAGAGATGGTCAGAACAGGATTAAAGACGGTATGGAAGTGGTAATCTGTGTTTTTGATCATACATCGGAAGAGGTTTGTTATGCAACTGCTGGTGGACGCTTTGTGATTACCGATGATGAAAATGAGGATATCACAGTTCTCAAGTTGGATGGAAAGCATATCGGTGATATTCCTCAGCAGGAAAATTTCTCTTACAGAACTGACAAGGTGACTCTCACCCAAAATCAGATATTGTACCTCTTTTCAGACGGATACCCTGACCAATTTGGCGGAGAAAGAAATAAGAAATTGTCTATTAAGAAGTTTCTTTCATTGATTGATGCCTTAACTCATCAGGATTTACAGACCCAAAACGAGATTTTAAGAGAGCATCTCGAGGCATGGATAGGAGATGTGCCGCAAACGGATGATATTACAGTGATGGGAGTAAGGGGTATCAAAAAGCGTAAATTGAGCGAATAATTCGTCCTGATAATTATTTTTCTGGTCTTCCTGAATCTTCTTGATATTTTCCTTATCTTAGAATAACCAAACCTAAAACCTGATTCTATGCAAGAAGAATATCTGCATTATTTGTGGCGAATGAAAAGATTACCGCTGCAAGACCTCAATTTAACCGACGGAAGAAAGGTCGAAATCTTGAACACTGGGTGGCATAATACAGATCCAGGGCCTGATTTCTTTAATGGAACCATAAAGATAGATGGAATAAAATGGTCGGGAAATATTGAACTTCACGTTAAATCTTCCGACTGGTATCTTCACAAACACCATCTTGATGGTGCCTATGATAACGTTGTTTTACATGTTGTTTATGAGCACGATAAAGATGTTTTAATTAGTGGAGAGAAAATCCCTGTGCTCGAACTCAAAGAACTGATTGATTCTGATCATTGGCAGAGCTACTCTGATATCTCGGTAAAACACGATGAAATTCCGTGTTCCGATTTCTTACCCGTTGATAATTTCATCGTTCGTCAACAGATCAATGTTTCTTTGTTTCACCGGCTCGAAAAAAAGGGATGGGATCTTCAGAATCAGCTGCATGAGGATATGAATGATAAAAACCGGGCACTTTTAACCGCGATTTTTAGTTCTTTTGGAGGAAGGGTTAACAAATATCCAATGACAGAGCTTGCTCAGGTACTTCCGCTGTCAGTTATTTTCAAGGAAAAATGGAACCTAGACTGTCTTGAATCTCTCCTTTTTGGTTGTGCTGGTTTCCTGCACGATCAAACCACTTCGGATGAGGCATATTTTATTAAATTAAGCAATAACTGGCGGTTTCTGAAAACCAAGTATTCACTTCCGGAAATGAATGTCAGTAGCTGGAAATTTGGTGGTATACGACCTTTCAGTTTCCCGACCCTTAGGCTTGCGCAGTTGGCGGCATTTATATTTCACTGGGATTTTAGAATTGACCTTCATTCAGATCATGAGAGCCTGAAAAATAGTTTATTAGAATTATTCAGGAAGCCGGTTTCTGAATACTGGAACCATCATTTTGTTTTCGGAAAATACAGCAGTTATCATTCGGCCAATATTTCTGAATCCTTCTTTTATCTCTTTTTGATTAATGGAATTGTACCTTACCTGATTTATCTCAAAAACCTTGAAAACGAATTTGAATATATCGACTTATCACTGAATATTCTGGAAGATTTGCGCCCTGAGACCAATAACATTATACAACTTTGGGATAAATTGGGTGTCATTTCCGAAAATGCCGCAGAAAGTCAAGGTTTAATCGAATTAAAAAACGAATTTTGTAATTTTAAGAAATGTCTGAACTGTAAAATAGGGAGTCATATTCTGGAAAGATCAAAAGTTGAACATCAATGCGACGACTAATTCAAAAGATCATTTTCTTCTTCGAGATGCGCTCCTTCGGCGTTAGTGAATGGTGGGCCAGAAAGCTGGGTATAAGAAGCTCTAAGGTACGCCTGTTTTTTATTTACAGCTCATTCATCGCACTTGGTTCTCCCCTTATAATTTATCTTGGAATGGGCTGGATTCTGGAAAACAAGCATTTTTTCAAATTAAGTAAGAAGAAAAAATCCATTTGGGAATTGTAAAAACAGAATAATGAGAATATTGATTACCGGCAGCAACGGTTTACTGGGGCAAAAGATTGTGGATTACTGCAAGGAAGCCGAATATGAATATTTGGCAAGTTCGTACGGACACAACAGAAACCCTTACTGTCCTGATAGAAATTTCATAACGCTCGATGTTTCAGAAAGAGATGCCGTTCAAAATGTATGTAAAGTTTTTGAGCCTACGCATATAATTAATACTGCAGCACTTACAAATGTGGATCTCTGTGAGGAAAAGAAAGAACTCTGTGAAAGAATCAATGTTAAGGGCGTAGAGAATCTGTTGGATTATTGCATTCAGAATAACACACATCTCCAACAGTTGTCAACGGATTTTATATTCGACGGAAAGAAGGGCAATTATGCTGAAAACGATGAGCCTAATCCTTTAAGCGAATACGGCAAATCCAAATGGAAAGCAGAACAGATAATATCATCTTCTTCCCATCAAAATTTTTCGATTGTACGAACTTCAGTTGTATATGGAACAGGGCATTCTCTTTCCAAGTCAAATATTGTTGTTTGGGCGATTGATAGTTTACGAAAAGGTGAGGAGCTGAAAATAGTGAATGATCAGTTCAGGTCACCTGCCTTCGCCGATGACCTGGCAAAAGGTTGTATGAGGATTATTGAACTTAACGCGAAGGGTGTATTTAATATTTGTGGTCCGTGTGAAAGATCAATCTATGATTATGTTCTCGAAATCGCACAGCATCTGGGTATATCGGAGAATCGAGTAATACCGATAGACACGAAAACCCTTAATCAGAAGGCAATCAGGCCGAAAAGATCCGGTTTAAACATTGAAAAAGCGAAAAATATCCTGAACTTCTCTCCGAGATCCTTCGGGTCTACCTTATTTTTAATCGAGGACCGGATTTGAAATAATTATTTATATTTTAGCCATCTGTAAGCTTTTACATGTTTTCCTTATAACGAAAAGGATTTAAAACGCTAAATTGAGATTTATGAAATTTATTATTGTTAGCTTCTTTCTGCTTTTTTCCGTGGTGATTTTTGGACAAAATGAACCCTTGTCGGCAGAACTTAAAATTGGTGATTCCCTACCGGCAATTAATGATGTTCGGGTTGAAGTAATACCGAAAGGTGGAAAACGTCCTTACAGATATCTTTGGAATCAACAACAGATCAATATTTATACACGAGTTGCTCAAAACCTTCCGGAAGGAGAGTTGATAGAGGTGAAAGTTGTAGACGCAAATGACGACACGGTTCGAGTATCTGGAAAAGTTGAGGTGAATAGTATTCCCGAGCGTTTCAATGATGTTATGAAGCCTGCAGTAAAATTCATGCAGGATATTTTGTTTACCTCTATTTGGTCGGATACAGTTAAAGTTAAGAATTTTGTTCTCAAGGCTCCTTATGCGCTGGATAAGTCAAAAAAAGATTATACAATTAAGGAATGGCTTAAGGAGGACGGTGAACGCGTCGAACACCAAGAGAAAATAGCCATTTTAAAAGATGGTGATAATGAGTTTCCCTATTTCGCAGTAGGTAGTGGTATTTTGCGTCACGGTGTTCATCAGGGAGAAAAAGTCAAAGAAGGAGATAAGGTTTATTTCAAGAATAAAAGAGGAAATCGATCAGAGAAGAAGCTTGGAAGGATTGAATATTCCGATCCTCAACCTTTTTATTATAAAAATCTCACAACGAAAGTACAGGGGATCCCTCTGATCGTAGTTTGGTTAGTGCTTGGAGCACTCTTCTTTACTGTTAGAATGGGATTCATTCAGCTCAAAGGTGCAGGACATGCCGTGGCATTAGTGCGTGGTAAATATGATGACCCTTCCGACCATTCGGGTGAGGTTTCACATTTTCAGGCTTTGGTGACCGCACTTTCTGCTACCGTCGGCCTAGGAAATATTGCCGGGGTAGCAATTGCCATCAGTATGGGTGGGCCGGGTGCAACTTTCTGGATGATCATTGCAGGCTTGCTCGGTATGGCCTCTAAGTTTGTGGAATGTACGCTTGGCGTGAAATACAGACATCAGAAAGAAGATGGCGAGGTGTTCGGGGGTCCTATGTATTATTTGAGCAGGGGTCTGGCAAAACGTGGACCGGGCTTTAAACAGCTTGGTAAAGCTCTGGCTATTATATTTGCTATTCTGTGTGTGGGAGGTTCTCTTGGAGGCGGTAATATGTTTCAGGCGAACCAAGCATTCAATCAGTTGGCAGGTATACCTGGATGGGAAGGTTTCGGATCTTACGGGTTTTATTTCGGTCTGGTAATGGCTGCACTCGTTGGAGTGGTGATTGTAGGAGGGATCAAAAGTATAGCCAAGGTTACAGATAAGTTGGTTCCTGCTATGGTGGGAATTTACGTCCTCTCTGCATTGGTAATCATTGCTTTCAATTATGATAATCTTGGTTACGGACTATCGACCATTTGGAGTGGAGCATTTAATCCTGAAGCTATTTATGGTGGGTTTATCGGTGTTTTGATTCTTGGGTTCCAGCGAGCCGCTTTCTCGAATGAAGCCGGAGTAGGTTCGGCGGCAATTGCCCATTCCGCTGCAAAAACAAAAGAACCTGTAAGCGAAGGAGTAGTAGCTCTTTTAGAACCTCTTATTGATACAGTAGTTGTTTGTACGATGACAGCACTTGTAATTATTTTCACCGGATATGCCGATGATCCAGAAGGAATGGAAGGAGCAGCCCTTACATCGGCAGCCTTCTCTTCATCCTTGGGTGATTGGTCCTTATATGTTCTTTCTTTGGCCGTGGTGTTGTTTGCTTTCTCCACAATGATTTCGTGGTCTTATTACGGTCTGAAGGCCTGGACGTATGTTTTCGGAGAAACTAAAACGGCTGCTTTAATTTACAAAGTAATATTTTTGATGTTTGTGGTGATCGGTTCTTCTGTAGGACTTGGTGCTGTAATTGATTTTTCGGATTTAATGATCTTGGGTATGGCTTTTCCTAACATCCTTGGTCTTCTCATTATGTCAGGAGAGGTACGGCGCGACCTCGTAGATTATTTCAAACGAGTAAAATCGGGCGCGATCAAACAGTTCAAATAATTAAGGGATGACGGAAAAGTCATGGGATACCGAATGGCTCGTTTTCTCCAGAAAATCCAGAAGGGGAGCATTCGTGTTACTCATCATATTTATTCTTTTGGCTGTAGCTCCCCGTATTTACAGAAATTATTTTCAGTCTAAGGATGTTCAGGTAAAAAGTTCTTTTCTGATTGATAATGAAGATGAAAAGAATGCGGACCAATCGTCTTTCAATAAAAAGAAATACCGCAAGAATAAAGATGATCGCTTTAATGGAGGGAAAAAGGAAAAATTCACTTATAAAATTCCTGCAGCGCCTTTTGATCCAAACGAATATTCTTTCGAGGACTGGAAACAAATTGGTTTCTCTGACAAGCAGGTTCAGACCATTGTTAATTATCAAAAAAAGGGAGGTAGATTTCTCATTAAGTCCGACGTTAAGAAACTGTATGTAATTGATGAAGAACTCTATTTAAAGTTGAAGGATAAGATACTTCTGCCCGAAAAATTAGAAGTGTACGAATCTGAAAAGCCGAAAACATCTCCTGGAACATTGTCGGTTAAATCCCACAGTTCTTTGAAAATCAATATCAACAAAGCTACGAAGGAAGAATTAGAAGAGATTCCCGGGATAGGGCCCTTTTTTGCTAAAGAGATTGTAAAATTGAGAGAATCATACGGGGGATTACATTCCATGGAGCAGTTACTGAAAATCTACAATATGGATATGGACAAGCTGAATGCTGTTAAGCCATATTTTGAGTTGAACAAAAATGATATTAGAACATTGAATATAAATACGGCTTCACGGAAGGAACTCGGTATGCACCCTTTGATCGACTGGAATATGGCAAATTCTATTGTTTCGATTCGGGAAACACATGGCAGGTTTAATAGTGTGGATGAATTGTTAAGATCCGTGTTGATCACTAAGGAGGGTCTTCAGGTTATTCGACCGTATTTAACAGTAGAGTAAATGATGGATATAGAAAATAAAATAAAGAAAGTTATACGGGATGTCCCGAATTTCCCCAAAGAAGGAATCATATTCAAGGATATCACCCCTGTAATGATGGACCCCATTCTCTCAAACGAAATACTTGATTATCTCTTTGATAGTTATAAAGGAAAAGGTATTTCTAAAATAGCAGGTATAGAAAGTCGGGGGTTTTTGTTTGGATACCCCCTAGCAATGAGACTGGGTGTGCCTTTTATTCTTTTAAGAAAGGAAGGTAAACTGCCTTACGAAAAGGTGAGATTCAGTTATCAACTCGAGTATGGAAGCGCTACAATAGAAATGCATACGGACGCGGTGAACGAAAACGACAACATTCTCATTCATGACGATCTTTTGGCAACAGGCGGTTCAGCAGCGGCGGCAGCGAGTTTAATTAGAGAGCAAGGCGCTAATATCCACGGGTTTAATTTTCTTATAAACTTGTCCTTTTTAAATGGATATCAAAATCTGAATAAATTCAGCAAAAATATTTTAACTTTAGCCACCTATTAACCTACGCTAGTATTTATTATAATTTTTATTAAATGAATTTCGATTTAAATGAGAATCAGTTAATGATTCAACAAATGGTAAGGGATTTCGCTGAAAAAGAAATACGTCCTTACATGAATGAATGGGACGCGAAAGAGCATTTTCCTGTAGATGTAATGAAAAAGTTAGGTGAACTAGGTCTTTTAGGCATTTTCGTTCCGGAACAATATGGAGGAAGTGGCTTTACTTACAATGAATACGTTACTACCCTGATTGAATTGGGAAAAGTATGCGGAGGTATCGGACTTTCCGTAGCAGCGCATAATTCTCTTTGTACAGGGCATATATATTATCACGGAAGCGAGGAGCAGAAAAAGAAGTATTTACCCAAACTAGCCTCTGGTGAATTTATTGGAGCATGGGGACTTACCGAACCCAATACCGGATCCGATGCCATGCGGATGAAAACCACAGCAAAGCTGGAAGGAAACGAATGGGTGATCAACGGAGCAAAAAACTGGATCACTCATGGACTTTCAGGAGACGTGGCTGTTGTGCTTGTTCGAACAGGTGAACTTCTGGATAGTAAAGGAATTACGGCTTTTATTATTGAAAAGGGGACTCCTGGTTTTTCAGCGGTTAAGATTAAAGATAAATTGGGTGTTCGTGCGAGCGAAACCGCCGAACTTATATTTGAAAATGTACGTGTACCAAAAGAAAACGTGATCGGTGAGGTTGGAAAAGGATTTATTCAGGCAATGCAGGTGCTTGATGGAGGTCGAATTTCCATCGCCGCTTTAAGTTGTGGTGTTGCCAGAGGAGCATATGAAGCATCTGTTAAATATGCTAAAGAGAGAGAACAGTTCGGTAAGCCGATTTCCTCTTTCCAGGGTATAAGCTTTAAACTTGCTGATATGGCTACCAACGTAAAGGCCGCCGAGCTTTTAACCTTTAACGCGGCTGCGCTGAAAAACAACAAGCAGCCTCTTACTAAGGAAGGTGCTTTCGCTAAGTATTTTGCTAGTGAAACAGCTGTAATGTGTGGAAACGAGGCTGTTCAGATCATGGGGGGATACGGATATACCAAGGAGTATCCGGCAGAAAAGTACCTGAGGGATGCAAAACTGATGACTATAGGAGAGGGAACTTCAGAAATTCAAAAAGTAGTTATTTCTAGAGAAATTTTGAAATAATTGTTGTTGATAATATTTAAGTTATTATCTTTGCCGTCCGATTTGGATTTTTAAGTAGATAATTTTATTATAAAGATATGTTAGTAGTACCAGTTAAAGAAGGAGAAAACATTGAGCGCGCGCTTAAGAAGTACAAAAAGAAATTTGAGAAGACAGGCATTATGCGTGAACTCCGTAAGCGTAAGGAGTTTATTAAGCCGTCTGTAAAAGTTCGTCAGCAACGAATTAAGGCCGCTTATAAGCAGCGATTGATTTCTGAAGATATTTAGAACATTTTACCGTTTGATACGTAAGGAGTCCTATAAGACTCCTTTTTTTATGCTTGATCGTTTTGAAACATATCTGATTTCTGAAAAACGTATGGCCGATCATACACTGACGGCCTACCTCAATGACGTTTCAACATTCCTGGAATTTTCGGAAATTAAAAAGACGGAAGAACTCAAAGAAATAAATTATCAGGTTGTGAGAGCTTGGTTGGTCAGTCTGATCGAAAACAAGCTCAACAATCGCTCGGTGAACAGAAAGCTTTCTGCTCTAAGAACATTTTTTAAATGGGCTTTGAAAAACGGTTTGGTGGTTAATGATCCGATGTTAAGAATTAAAGGTCCTAAGCAAAGGAAACGTCTGCCGGAATTTGTCAAAGAGGACGATCTTGACTTGAGTAAAATGAATAATATTTTCTCGGATGATTATGCAGGCAGACGTGATAAATTGATGCTTGAGTTGTTCTACCAAACGGGTATAAGACTTTCAGAACTTATCGGCCTGAAATTATCGGATGTTCAGAACCAAAGTATTAAGGTTTTGGGTAAAAGAAATAAGGAACGTATTATTCCCATAACCCAGTCTCTGGAAAATGAACTGCTCGAACTGGGGTCGCCTTCCGGGAAGTTATCTGAAAACGATTTTGTTTTTCTAACCGACAAGGGTAAAAAGCTTTATCCAAAGTTCGTGTATAATAAAATAACTCGTTATCTGTCTTATTTAACAGATATGAAAAAGAGGAGTCCGCACGTATTGCGCCATACATTTGCTACCCACATGTTGAATAACGGTGCTGGTTTGGAAACCCTTAAGGATATTTTAGGTCATGCTAACCTGAGTGCAACACAGGTTTACACGCATAACTCCTTTGATGAGATTACGAAAATATACCGAAGGGCTCATCCCAGAGGAACTGATTAAGATCAAGCCGCAAGCCTGTTATTCAGTTTGTTACCGTACCCTTTATAATTCGGGAGAAACAGAATTTATCAGTGATATTTTTGAAGTAAATTAATTTTTTGAAAAAAAATAAAAAAAAGACTTGCTGTAAAATATTTCTTTCATACATTTGCAACCCCGAACGGGTTTTTAACGTGTAGGGAGTTCTTTAAAAAGCTTAGAATACCAACAAATAGTGCCGATGTAGCTCAGCTGGCTAGAGCAGCTGATTTGTAATCAGCAGGTCGGGGGTTCGAGTCCCTCCATCGGCTCACATAATTTTGTATGGGGGGATACTCAAGCGGTCAACGAGGGCAGACTGTAAATCTGCTGGCTACGCCTTCGTAGGTTCGAATCCTGCTCCCCCCACAAGAAAATTATAAGCGGGAGTAGCTCAGTTGGTAGAGCGTCAGCCTTCCAAGCTGAGGGTCGCGAGTTCGAGTCTCGTCTCCCGCTCATTTGTAGCTTTTTATCGAACTCTATGCCGGTGTAGCTCAGGGGTAGAGCGCTTCCTTGGTAAGGAAGAGGTCACGAGTTCAAATCTCGTCATTGGCTCTAAGATTTTGTGACATTCACTCGTGAAAATGGGTGAAATTTCGCATATTTTAAAGGTAGGTTTTAAATAGTATATTAACAAGTAACAAATAAAAAATGGCTAAGGAAACATTTAAACGTTCCAAACCACACGTAAACATTGGAACAATCGGTCACGTCGATCACGGTAAAACTACTTTGACTGCAGCGATCTCTTCAGTGTTAAGTAAGAAAGGGTTTGCAGAATCTCGTAGTTTTGATACAATTGACAACGCTCCTGAGGAAAAAGAGCGTGGTATCACAATCAACACTTCTCACATCGAGTATGAAACGGATAACCGTCACTACGCTCACGTAGATTGTCCGGGTCACGCGGATTACGTTAAGAACATGGTAACAGGTGCTGCTCAGATGGACGGTGCAATTTTGGTTGTTGCTGCGACTGATGGTCCAATGCCTCAGACTCGTGAGCACATCCTTTTAGGACGTCAGGTAGGTGTGCCTAGAATTGTTGTTTTCATGAATAAAGTGGATCTTGTGGATGATGAAGAGTTGTTAGAACTGGTTGAATTAGAAATCAGAGAACTTCTTTCATTCTACGATTACGATGGGGATAATACTCCTATCATCAAAGGTTCTGCTCTTGGAGCTCTTGAAGGAAATGATAAATGGACTGGTGCTATCGACGAACTGATGGACGCTGTGGATACGTACATTGAGCTTCCTCCTCGTGATGTTGACAAACCTTTCTTGATGCCTGTTGAGGACGTATTCTCAATTACAGGTCGTGGAACTGTGGCTACAGGTCGTATCGAAACTGGTGTAATTAACTCTGGTGAAGAAGTTGAGATCCTTGGAATGGGTGCAGAGAAATTAACTTCTACTGTTACAGGGGTTGAAATGTTCCGTAAGATTTTGGACAGAGGTGAAGCAGGTGATAACGTAGGTCTTCTTTTAAGAGGTATCGACAAAAACGATATCCGTCGTGGTATGGTTATTTGTAAGCCTGGAACTACAAAACCTCATGCTAAATTCAAAGCAGAGATTTATGTATTGAAGAAAGAAGAAGGTGGTCGTCACACACCATTTCACAACAAATACCGTCCACAGTTTTACTTCCGTACAACGGATGTAACGGGTGAAATTATCCTTGGTGAAGACCGCGATATGGTTATGCCAGGTGATAACGTAACTATTACTGTGGAGCTAATTGTTCCGGTAGCTATGGACAAAGGTCTTCGTTTTGCGATCCGTGAGGGTGGTAGAACTGTAGGTGCTGGTCAGGTTACTGAGATTTTAGACTAATAAAATGGCATAAATTAAGAGGAGGGGAGTTCTTACTAAACTCCCCTTTTTCTACGGGTGTAGCTCAGCTGGTAGAGTAGTGGTCTCCAAAACCATTGGTCGTGGGTTCGATTCCTACCGCCCGTGCTAAACAGAAGAAAAGTGGCAAATATTGTTGAATACCTTCAAGATACAGTGCACGAGTTGGTTCACAAGGTGAGCTGGCCGACATGGACTGAATTGCAAAACAATACTATTATAGTGATAATAGGTTCTGTGATTTTTTCGCTGATAATTTTTGTAATGGATTTTATCTTTGGTGTAAATCCTTCATCCTATGTTTGGGAAGGAGTTCTGGGATTAATTTATCCATAATAAGTATTGATGCTTAAATAAGAATATAATAAGCTGTGGAAGAAGTAAAAAAGAGATGGTACGTTGTTCGTGCTATAAGCGGTAAAGAGAATACGGTCAAGGAATACCTTGAAATGGAAATTAATCGTCTGAAAATGAATGATTATTTCGGTCAAATTCTGATACCGACGGAAAAAGTCTTTCAGATTCGAAATGGTAAGAAAATCTCCAAGGAGAAGGCTTATCTTCCGGGCTATGTTCTTGTTGAAGCAGCATTGATTGGCGAGGTGCCACACCTTATTAAAGGTATTCCTAATGTTATCGGCTTTCTGGGCGCAGAAAAAGGAGGTGATCCACTTCCCATGCGTCAAGCAGAGGTAAATAGGATTTTAGGAAAGGTTGATGAACTCTCGGAAACAGAGGAGGAAATGAAAATACCTTTTGTAGTAGGAGAGTCAGTTAAGGTAATTGATGGTCCGTTCAATAATTTTAACGGTACTATTGACGAAATTAATGAGGACAAAAAGAAACTGAAAGTTATGGTGAAAATATTCGGCAGAAAAAATCTCGTCGAATTGAGCTATATGCAGGTAGAAAAAGAAAGTTAAATTGTTTTTTAACCAGTAGGAGTGGTTGCGATGATTAAAGCTTCCCATCGATCTTCCACGTTAGTACTACACAATACATATATAAATGGCTAAAGAAGTAGCAGGATTGATCAAATTACAGATCAAAGGCGGTGCAGCTAACCCTTCTCCTCCCGTTGGACCAGCACTTGGTGCAAAAGGTGTCAACATTATGGAGTTCTGTAAGCAGTTCAACTCAAGAACTCAAGACAGAGCAGGAAAGGTGTTGCCGGTAGTGATTACTGTTTATGGTGATAAATCGTTTGATTTTATTATCAAAACTCCGCCCGCAGCAGTTCAGTTAAAAGAAGCTGCAAAACTAAAAAGCGGTTCTGCCGAACCAAACCGAGTGAAGGTAGCAGCTGTTACCTGGGATCAAATCAAAGCAATTGCTGAAGATAAATTACAGGATATGAACTGTTTTACAGTTGAATCCGGTATGAAAATGGTCGCTGGAACCGCCAGAAGTATGGGAATTACTGTAAAAGGGACTTTTCCTACAAACTAAATAACATAAATCATGGGACGTATTTCTAAGAAAAGAAAAGAAGCACTTGCTAAGATAGATTCGAGCAAGTCGTATTCGTTGAATGAGGCATGTAATTTAGTGAAGGAGATTACCAATGCTAAATTCGATGCTTCAGTTGATATCAGTGTAAGATTAGGGGTTGACCCTCGTAAGGCAAACCAAATGGTAAGAGGTACAGTTGCGCTTCCTCACGGTACCGGAAAGGATGTAAAAGTATTAGTACTTTGTACACCTGATAAGGAAAGTGAGGCTAAAGAGGCAGGTGCTGATTATGTTGGTTTGGATGAATACATTGATAAAATCAAAGGTGGATGGACTGATGTAGATGTCATAATTACGATGCCTTCGGTAATGGGAAAGGTTGGTGCTCTGGGACGTGTTTTAGGACCAAGAGGGCTTATGCCGAACCCAAAAACAGGTACGGTAACGATGGACGTTGGTAAAGCGGTTCAAGAAGTGAAAGCAGGTAAAATTGACTTCCGTGTAGATAAGTACGGTATTGTTCATTCCAATATTGGAAAGGTTTCTTTCGATGGCGGAAAAATAAAGGATAATGCTCAGGAACTTATTACCACGTTGGTTAAGATGAAACCGGCTGCAGCTAAAGGTACTTATATTAAAAGTATCTATATGAGCTCTACCATGAGTCCGAGTATCCAAATTGACGCTAAATCTGTTGTCGCTTAAAAACTTAAATTATGAACAGAGAAGAAAAAGCGAAGTACATAGAAGATCTGACAGCTGAACTTCAGGAGTCAGGAGTCTTCTATTTAGCAGACACATCGGAACTGACGGTAGAAAAAATTAATGATCTACGTGGTAAATGCTTTAAAAACAACATTCGTCTGAAGGTGGTGAAAAATACACTGCTTGAAAAAGCGATGGAAAAAGTTGCGGATAAAGATTTGGTAGATCTTAAAGGTGTCCTGTCAGGACCTACGTCTGTCATGTTTGCTGAGGTGGGTAATGCACCCGCTAAAGTAATTCAGGATTTCCGTAAGAAGAATCCTAAACCTATTCTGAAAGGAGCATTTATTGAACACGCTATTTTTGTAGGTGATCAGCACTTAGAAGCCCTCACGGCTCTCAAAAGTAAAGAGGAACTTATTGGCGATATCATTATGTTGCTTCAGAGCCCGGCTAAAAATGTTGTTTCGGGTCTTAAAGGTCAGGGAGGAAAAATTGCTGGAATCCTTAAAACGCTCTCAGAAAGAGCATAGATTAATTAATTATTATTTTTTAGAACTTGTTTAAATAAAATAAAAATGGCTGAATTAAAAGAAATCGCTGAAACGCTAGTAAACCTTACAGTTAAGGACGTAAATGAATTAGCTGCTATACTTAAAGAAGAGTATGGTATTGAGCCGGCTGCAGCTGCAGTTGCAGTAGCAGGTGGAGCAGGAGGAGCCGCTGAAGGCGAAGCTGCTGAAGAAAAATCTGAGTTTGACGTAATCCTAAAATCTGCCGGTGGTAGTAAATTGGCTGTCGTTAAATTGGTTAAGGAATTGACCGGACTTGGATTGAAAGAAGCTAAAGAATTAGTGGATAGCGCACCTTCCCCACTTAAGGAAGGAGTAGCTAAAGACGAGGCTGACAGTTTAAAAACTTCATTGGAAGAAGCTGGAGCTGAAGTTGAAATTAAGTAAGTATATCACTTATTTTACAGTACAGGCATCCCCGATTTTCGGGATGCCTTGTCCTGTTTATATGCGTAATTGCGCATTTTGGTTCTTTTTATCTAATAAAAATTAGTAGTCTTGGCAACATCAAATAATATCGCAACAAGAATTAATTTTGCTTCAAGCAAAAGTACTTTTGAGTATCCTGACTTTCTTGATATTCAATTAAAATCGTTTAGGGAGTTTTTTCAACTAGAAACAACCCCGGAAAATCGCGAAAAAGAAGGCCTTTTCAAGGTTTTCTCCGAAAACTTCCCAATCACGGACACGAGGAATCAATTCGTTCTGGAGTTTTTGGACTATTTTGTTGATCCGCCACGCTACACAATTGAAGAGTGTATCGAAAGAGGATTAACCTACAGCGTTCCTCTAAAAGCAAAATTGAAATTATATTGTACCGATCCTGAACACGAGGATTTCGAAACCATCGTTCAGGATGTTTATTTGGGTACAATTCCTTATATGACCCCAAAGGGTTCATTTGTTGTTAACGGAGCAGAACGAGTGATCGTTTCTCAGCTCCACCGTTCTCCGGGTGTGTTCTTCGGACAGTCGAGACACGCAAACGGGGCGAAATTGTATTCTGCGCGAATCATTCCTTTCAAAGGTTCATGGATGGAGTTCGCTACGGATATCAACAATGTTATGTATGCATACATCGACAGAAAGAAAAAATTACCTGTAACCACTCTGTTTAGAGCAATTGGTTATGAAAGCGATAAAGACATTCTGGAGATCTTTGATCTGGCTGATGAAGTGAAGGCGACTAAAACCAATCTTAAAAAGATAGTTGGTCGAAAGCTTGCAGCAAGAGTTTTGAAGACATGGGTGGAGGATTTCGTTGATGAAGACACTGGAGAGGTGGTTTCAATCGAAAGAAACGAAGTAATTCTCGATCGCGAAACTGTTCTGCAGGAAGAGCATATCGATCAGATTGTAGATGCCGGTGTTAAAACGGTTATTCTGCATAAAGAGGATGTGAACTCTGCAGATTTTACGATAATTTACAATACGCTTCAGAAGGATACTTCGAATTCAGAAAAAGAAGCGGTTGAACACATATACCGTCAGTTGCGTAACGCGGAGCCGCCGGATTTTGAGACGGCAAGAAACGTATTTGAAAAACTGTTCTTCTCGGATACGCGTTATGATTTAGGTGAGGTAGGTAGATTCAGAATTAACAAAAAGCTGAATATAGACGATTCAGAAGAGTCTCGTGTCCTTACCAAAAATGACATTATAAAAATCATTAAGTATTTGATTGAACTCATCAACTCCAAAGCAGAAGTTGATGATATCGATCACCTTTCTAACCGTCGTGTAAGAACAGTTGGTGAACAGCTTTATTCTCAGTTCGGAGTTGGTCTGGCCCGAATGGCGCGTACTATTCGTGAAAGAATGAACGTTCGTGATAACGAGGTGTTCACCCCAATAGATTTGATCAATGCGAAGACTCTTTCTTCTGTTATCAACTCTTTCTTCGGGACGAATCAGCTTTCACAGTTCATGGATCAGACGAATCCTCTTTCTGAGGTAACTCACAAAAGAAGATTATCCGCTCTAGGACCAGGTGGTTTATCCAGAGAGAGAGCCGGATTTGAGGTTCGTGACGTTCACTACACACATTATGGACGTTTGTGTACAATTGAAACACCTGAAGGACCGAACATTGGACTTATTTCCTCTCTTTGTGTATTCGCTAAAGTGAATAAACTTGGTTTTATTGAAACGCCTTACCGAAAGGTTGAAAGCGGAAAAGTGAAATTAAACGAAGAGCCTGTTTACCTGTCAGCTGAAGAAGAAGATCATAAAATGATCGCTCAGGCGAATGCACCTATCAATGATAAAGGTGAGTTCCAGAGTGATTTGGTTAAGGCCCGTGAGGAGGGAGACTTCCCTGTTGTGGATCCTAAAGAACTTGACTTGATGGATGTTGGTGCTAACCAGATTGCATCTATTGCGGCATCTTCTATTCCGTTTTTGGAGCATGATGATGCCAACCGTGCATTGATGGGATCGAACATGCAGCGTCAGGCAGTTCCACTTTTGAAACCGAATTCTCCAATAGTGGGAACGGGAATCGAAAGATTGGTGGCAAGAGACTCTCGGGTTCTTATAAATGCAGAAGGTGAAGGAGTTGTAGAATATGTGGATGCAAACGAGATCGTAATTAAATATGATCTTTCAAAAGAAGACGAACTCGTTTCTTTTGATGGTGATACTAAGCGATATGCACTTACTAAATTCATGAAAACCAACCAGGGTTCAACGATAAACCTTAAGCCAATTGTTCAAAAGGGTGATAAGGTTACCAAGGATCAGGTGCTTTGTGAGGGTTATGCTACTCAACAGGGAGAACTTGCTCTCGGTCAGAACATGAAAGTAGCATTCATGCCATGGAAAGGATACAACTTTGAGGATGCCATCGTTATTTCGGAAAGAGTAGTTCGCGATGACGTATTTACTTCTATCCATATCGATGAATATTCTTTAGAAGTTCGTGATACCAAAAGAGGTATGGAAGAACTTACTGCGGATATCCCGAATGTTAGTGAGGAGGCAACCAAAGACCTTGACGAAAACGGACTTATACGTATCGGTGCTGAAGTGAAAGAAGGGGACATCCTTATCGGTAAGATCACTCCGAAAGGTGAGACTGATCCTTCTCCGGAGGAAAAACTTTTAAGAGCTATTTTTGGTGATAAGGCCGGTGATGTGAAAGATGCTTCATTAAAAGCAAGTCCATCATTGAAGGGTGTAATCATCGATAAAAAACTTTTCTCAAGAGCAGTTAAAGATCGTAAAACAAAGGCTCAGGACAAACCAATTCTGGAACAACTCGATGCCGAATATGAAAAAGACCTCGGTAAACTGAAAGATATATTGATCAAGAAATTGCTCGTTATTCTTGAGGATCAGAAATCGGCAGGTGTTACAAATAACTTCCGTGAAGAGATCATTAAGAAAGGTTCGAAGTTTACTGAACGTAATTTGAGCATTATCGATTACTCTATCGTTAATCCCGGAATGTGGACGACTGACGAAAAAGTGAACACACTTGTTCAACGAGTAATTCATAATTTCAATATTAAAGCAAACGATCTACTTGGAAATTACAAAAGAAAGAAATTCCATATTTCTGTAGGAGATGAATTACCAGCAGGTATCGTAAAACTGGCTAAAGTTTACCTTGCGAAAAAACGTAAGTTGAAGGTAGGAGATAAAATGGCAGGACGTCACGGTAACAAGGGTATTGTTGCGAATATCGTTCGTCAGGAAGATATGCCTTTCCTTGAGGATGGAACGCCGGTTGACATCGTTCTGAATCCGCTAGGTGTACCTTCCCGAATGAACCTTGGACAGATTTATGAAACAGTGCTTGGTTGGGCGGGTGAAAAACTAGGTAAAAAATTCGCGACGCCTATTTTTGACGGAGCGAGTCCTGCTGAGATTGATAAATATTGTGATGAGGCGGGAATCCCACGCTCAGGTAAAACTTATCTTTACGATGGTGGTACAGGGGAAAGATTCCACCAGCCTGCCACAGTTGGAATCATCTACATGCTGAAACTTTCTCACATGGTTGATGATAAAATGCATGCACGTTCGATTGGTCCATATTCGTTAATTACGCAGCAACCATTGGGTGGTAAAGCACAGTTCGGTGGTCAGCGTTTTGGTGAAATGGAGGTTTGGGCGTTGGAAGCATTCGGAGCGGCGAATATTCTTCAGGAGATCCTTACTGTTAAGTCAGATGACGTTAACGGTAGAGCGAAAGCTTACGAGGCAATCGTGAAGGGAGATAATCTTCCAACTCCGGGAATACCGGAATCCTTTAATGTACTTCTCCACGAGTTGAGAGGTCTGGGATTAAGTATCTCCATGGATTAGTCAATGTTTAATTTGAAAACACTTGTTTAAAATGGCTTATAGAAAAGAATCAGAAAATACAGCTAAAAGCTTCTCGAAAATCACGATTTCTCTTGCATCGCCTGAGCAAATCCTTGAACAGTCAAGCGGGGAGGTTTTAAAGCCTGAAACAATAAATTACCGAACTTATAAACCTGAGCGTGACGGTTTATTTTGTGAGCGTATTTTCGGTCCTGTGAAGGACTATGAATGTCACTGTGGAAAGTACAAACGTATCCGTTACAAGGGGATTGTTTGTGACCGTTGTGGTGTTGAAGTAACCGAGAAAAAAGTAAGACGTGAAAGAATGGGACACATTCAACTTGTTGTTCCTGTTGCTCACATCTGGTATTTCCGTTCTTTACCGAATAAGATTGGTTACATGCTTGGTTTACCAACCAAGAAACTTGATCAGATCATTTATTACGAAAGATACGTAGTGATTCAGGCCGGTATTGCCACCAAAGCGGATGGTGAGCCACTTGAGTCGATGGAATTCCTGACTGAAGAAGAATATCTGGATATTTTGGATACCCTTCCTAAGGAAAATCAGTACCTGGAAGATACAGATCCTAATAAATTCATCGCTAAGATGGGTGCTGAAGCTGTATACGACCTTCTTCAGCGTCTTGATCTGCATTCTTTGTCCTACGATCTTCGCCACAAGGCAAATACCGAAACTTCAATGCAGCGTAAAAACGAAGCATTGAAAAGACTTCAAGTGGTTGAAGCAATGCGTGATTCTCAGGATCGAATTGATAACCGTCCCGAGTGGATGATTATTAAAGTGGTTCCGGTAATTCCGCCGGAATTAAGGCCGCTTGTTCCTCTTGATGGAGGACGTTTCGCTACATCGGATTTAAATGATCTTTACCGTCGTGTGATTATCAGAAATAACCGATTGAAGCGACTGATAGAAATTAAGGCTCCAGAGGTTATCCTTAGAAACGAGAAAAGAATGCTGCAGGAATCTGTAGATTCTCTTTTTGATAATTCGCGTAAAGCAAGTGCGGTAAAGACCGAGTCTAACAGACCTTTAAAGTCTCTCTCCGACTCACTTAAAGGAAAACAAGGTCGTTTCCGTCAGAACCTTCTTGGTAAACGGGTTGATTACTCTGCTCGTTCAGTTATCGTTGTCGGTCCTGATTTGAAATTACATGAGTGTGGTTTACCTAAAGATATGGCAGCCGAACTTTACAAACCTTTTGTTATCAGAAAACTGATCGAGAGAGGAATTGTAAAAACTGTTAAGTCTGCAAAGAAAATAGTTGATCGCAAAGAACCGGTAGTATGGGATATTCTTGAGAATGTTATTAAGTCACATCCTGTATTACTGAACCGTGCTCCTACATTACACAGACTTGGTATTCAGGCTTTCCAGCCTAAACTAATTGAAGGAAAAGCTATTCGTCTTCATCCACTTGTTTGTACAGCATTCAACGCGGATTTTGATGGTGACCAGATGGCGGTACACTTACCACTTGGTAATGCTGCAATTTTGGAAGCTCAGTTATTGATGCTTTCTTCGCACAACATCTTGAATCCGGCGAACGGTGCTCCGATTGCGGTACCATCTCAGGATATGGTTCTTGGTCTTTACTATATTACCAAAGGCCGTAAATCCGACGATAATAGAAAAATGCGTGGAGAGGGTATGACCTTTTATTCACCCGAAGAGGTTCAAATAGCTTTGAATGAAGGTAAAGTTGATTTACATTCATATATCAAGGTTAGAACCTTTGACAGAAACGAAAAAGGAGAGTCTGTTCTTCAAATGATAGAAACTACAGTGGGACGAGTGATCTTTAATCAGTCGGTTCCAAGAGAAGTAGGTTTCATTAACGATGTCCTAACCAAAAAGGCGCTAAGAGACATCATCGGAAAAGTGTTAAGATTATCAGGAACTGCTCGTACTGCTCAGTTCATGGATGATATTAAATCGCTGGGTTACGATATGGCATTCCGAGGAGGACTTTCGTTCAACCTTGACGACATTATTGTTCCTAAAGAGAAAGAAGAACTTGTTGATAAAGCGCAACAAAGTGTTCGTGAGGTAATGGAGAACTATAACATGGGTCTTATCACCAATAACGAAAGATATAATCAGATCATTGATATCTGGACAAGAACAAACTCCAGATTGACACATACACTGATGGAACAGTTGAAAAACGATAATCAAGGTTTCAACTCCATCTACATGATGTTTGATTCAGGAGCACGTGGTTCTAAAGAGCAGATTCGTCAGTTATCGGGAATGCGAGGTCTTATGGCGAAGCCACAGAAATCTGGAGCGTCTTCTCAGGAGATTATTGAGAACCCAATTCTTTCTAACTTTAAAGAAGGTCTATCAATTCTTGAGTACTTTATTTCTACGCACGGTGCGCGAAAGGGTCTGGCAGATACAGCACTTAAAACAGCGGATGCCGGTTATTTGACTCGACGTCTCGTTGATGTTGCTCAAGATGTGGTAATTAACAGTCCTGACTGTGGAACCCTGAGAGGAATTATAGCTACTGCACTTAAAAAGAGTGATGAGATTGTTGAACCGCTTTTTGATCGTATTGTTGGAAGAACCAGCGTTCACGATGTGTTAGACGATGACGATAATTTAATTGTTGAATCAGGGGAACTGATAGACGACGATAAAGCTCAGGCCATAGAAGATGCAGGAATTGAAGAAGTAGAGATTCGTTCGGTTTTAACTTGTGAATTGAAAAGGGGAGTTTGTGCAAAATGTTACGGACGCAACCTGGCAACACACAGAGAGGCTCAGATCGGTGATGCTGTAGGTGTAGTTGCTGCTCAATCAATTGGTGAGCCGGGAACTCAGCTTACACTTCGTACCTTCCACGTCGGTGGTACGGCATCTAATATTGCTGATGAGAACGATCTTCGTGCAAAGGCAACAGGTAAACTGGAAATTGACGAATTACGTACGATTACCAGAACAGAAAAAGATGGCACAAAAAGAGAAATAGTAGTTGGTCGATCTGCTGAGGCTAAGATCATTGATAAGAAAACCGGCCTTGCTGCGATGACAGCCAACATACCTTACGGTGCTGAAATGCTTAAAGAAAACGGAAGCGATATTAAGAAAGGAGAGCCTATTTGTAAATGGGATCCTTACAATGCCGTGATCGTGTCTGAGTATGATGGTGTTCTGGAATTCGAAAACGTTATTGAAGGTATAACCTACCGTGAAGAGGTGGATGAACAAACCGGATTTACGGAAAAAGTAATTACTGAAACGAGAGATAAAAAGAAGAACCCGACACTTTTGATTAAAAATAAGAAGGGAGAAATTCTTAAATCATATCCTGTTCCTGTAAATGCTCACATTTCTGTGAAGGAAGGTGATCCTATCCAGAAAGGTCAGAGCCTCGTTAAAATACCAAGAGTTGGTGGTAAGGGAGGTGATATTACCGGTGGTCTTCCACGTATTACTGAACTATTTGAAGCAAGAAACCCTTCAAATCCGGCGGTTGTTTCGGAAATTGACGGTATTGCAAGCTACGGAAAGATTAAACGTGGTAACCGTGAGGTGATCATTGAAGCGAAAACAGGAGAAACCAAAAAGTATCTTGTTCCGCTTTCTAAGCACATTCTGGTTCAGGAAAACGATTTCGTTCGCGCGGGACAGTCGCTTTCTGATGGAGCGATAACTCCTAAGGACATCTTGAATATTCAGGGACCTACTGCGGTTCAGGAGTATTTGGTGAATGAAGTTCAGGAGGTATATCGTCTGCAGGGGGTGAAGATCAACGATAAACATTTTGAGGTAATCGTTCGTCAGATGATGCTGAAAGTAGAAATCGTTGATGGTGGAGATACTAAATTCCTCGAAAATCAGGCAGTTCATAAAGCAGATTTCATGGAGGAAAACGATCGTATCTTCGGAATGAAAGTAGTCGTTGATCCGGGAGATTCTGAAACATTGAAGGCAGGACAAACAATTACTGCTCGTAAACTGAGAGATGAGAATTCTTTGTTACGTAGAGAAGATAAGAAGTTGGTGGAGGCAAGAGATGCAGTAGCAGCAACCTCTAAACCATTACTTCAAGGTATTACAAGGTCTTCGCTTCAAACACAGTCCTTTATTTCAGCGGCTTCTTTCCAGGAAACTACAAAAGTGTTGAATGAGGCGGCTATTTCAGGTAAAGAGGATCTTCTTCTTGGATTGAAAGAAAACGTTATTGTTGGACATCAAATTCCTGCAGGTACCGGAACGCGTGAATTCAATAAAGTTCTGGTTGGTTCGAAAGAAGTGTATGAAGAACTGACATCTGTAGAAGATTAATTGAAATGATTAATTAACGAATATTATAGGCTATCAACTCCGGTTGGTAGCCTTTTTATTTTAAATTTATCACCATGGAAAATAAGAACAATAACGAGAATAAAATTAATATTGAACTTCCGGAGGAAATAGGAGATGGAGTCTATTCCAATCTGGCTGTAATTACTCATTCAAATTCTGAATTCGTTTGTGATTTTATTCAGATGATGCCGGGAATGCCCAAAGCAAAGGTTAGGTCCAGAGTGATCATGACTCCCGAAAATGCTAAACGACTTATGCGTGCTTTAGCAGATAATATCAGCAAATTTGAATCACATCGGGGTACTATTTCTGATGACGGTTCAAACATGCCACCGATGAATTTTGGAAATCCCGCAACAGAGGCTTGATAGGTATTCTTTGACGGAGAAATTGACTAAATTCAAATTATTAATTTTGTAATCAGAAATTTTATAAAATGAGCAAATACGATGTTACAATTATAGGTTCAGGACCAGGGGGATATGTTGCCGCGATAAGATGTGCACAACTGGGAATGAAGACCGCCATTATTGAAAAATATGATACTCTCGGCGGTACCTGTCTGAATGTGGGATGTATTCCCTCTAAAGCCCTACTTGATTCTTCTGAGCATTATCACAATGCCGAAACGAGTTTTGAAGAGCACGGAATAAAGATTTCAGGCCTTAAACCGGACTTCAAACAAATGATTGAAAGAAAGAATAAGGTGGTTGAACAGACTTGTCAGGGTGTGAAATTCCTGATGGATAAAAACAATATTGATGTTCATCATGGAGTGGGTTCGTTCGTAGATAAAAATACCGTAAAGGTAACCAATGATAAAGGCGAGGAGACAAAACTTGAATCGAAGAATATCATCATTGCTACGGGTTCCAAACCGAATTATTTCAAAGGAATGGAACCGGACAAGAAACGTATCATAACGTCAACTGAAGCACTTGTACTGAAAGAAATTCCTAAAAAGATGGTCGTAATTGGCGGTGGAATCATTGGTCTCGAACTCGGTTCTGTATACGCACGACTTGGAACCGAAGTGGAAGTGGTTGAATTCATGGACGCTATAATTCCAACCATGGATGTAACCATGGGTAAAGAACTGATGAAGGTGCTTAAAAAGTTGAAAATGAAATTCAACATGCAACACAAGGTTCAAAACGTTGAAAATACAGGTAAAGGCGTTAAAGTGACTGCCCTCGACAAGAACGATAAGGAAGTTACTTTTGAGGCCGACTACTGTCTTGTCTCCGTAGGAAGAAAACCCTATACTGAAGGACTTGGACTGGATAAGGTAGGGATAAAAACAACTGATAAAGGTCAGATTGAAGTTGATAAAAACCTTCATACCGGTGTTGGAAATATTTATGCTATCGGTGATGTCGTAAGAGGAGCAATGCTTGCTCATAAAGCGGAAGAAGAGGGTGTATTTGTTGCTGAAAAGATTGCAGGACAGTTACCTCATATCAATTACAACCTTATTCCGGGGGTTGTCTATACCTGGCCTGAGGTGGCTTCTGTTGGAAAAACTGAGCAGGAACTTAAGGACGAGGGTGTTGAATTCAAAACAGGTTCTTTTCCAATGAAAGCTTTAGGCAGAGCGAGAGCATCAATGGATATACAAGGGCTCGTAAAAATTCTTGCAGATAAGCATACAGATGAGATACTGGGTGTTCACATCATTGCTGCCCGAGCTGCTGATTTGATTATGGAAGGGGTGGTTGCAATGGAATATCGCGCAACTGCTGAGGATATTGTTCGTATTTCTCATCCGCATCCAACCTATTCGGAGGCGATGAAAGAAGCTGCAATGGCCGCTCACGAAGACAGAGCAATGCATATTTAATCAATACAATGTACACATTCAAAAACCCTCCGATACTCTTGGAGGGTTTTTTGGTTTAAATATCTGTTAAATCTGAAATAATTTTCAAACCTTTAGGAATTGTATAAATTCAATGGCTATGAATAAATTTATTTTGCTCCTATTAATATGGGGTTCACTCTTATCACTTACCGGATTTTCACAGGAAGTACTTCGTTTGGATGATGGAATGCCTGCCGGCAAGGGTACTCTTTCTGAACTGAACTGGTTAGAAGGATACTGGCAGGGAACAGGTTTCGACGGATCCTGTGATGAAGTATGGATGCCGGCAACAGACAATCAGATGCACGGTATTTTCCGATTTACTTTGAATGATTCAGTACAGTTTACAGAATACCTGATTATTGAAGAGATCGACAGTACATTGAAAATTAAACTCAAACATTTTGGAAGAGATCTTACTCCATGGGAAAATAAAGAAAAATGGACCACTTTCGATTTGATCAAGATTGAAGGTGAAACAGCCTATTTTAATGGTCTCACTTATCATCTGGAAGGCGATAAACTTACCGTTAGACTTCTGCTTTATCAAAATAGTGAAACCAGCATAGAAGATTTTGTTTTTGTAAGGAAGAATCTGTGATTCGAAATTTTCCCTCATTTCGTTTTTTATTTTTATTCAAAAAGCTTATATTTCAATAGGTAGTACTTTAAAAAACATATTATGGAAAAGAATAAATATTGGCCGAATGAAATAGAAAAACTGAAAAAAATCTTGGATAAAACTGAATTGGAAGAAAAAACGAAATGGGGAATTCCTGTCTATACCTTCAAGAACAAAAATGTTGTGGGGGTTGTAGGATTTAAATCCTATTTCGGTCTTTGGTTTTACAAAGGGGCACTACTTGATGATAAAAAAGAACTTCTTCACAATAGTTTAGAGGAAAACAACAAAGCCATCCGACAAATGCGTTTCACATCCGCCGATCAGATCGATGAAAAGATTGTTTTGGATTATGTAAATGAGGCTATTTCTAATGAAAAAGAAGGTCTTGAAGTAGTAATGGAAAAGAAAGATATACAAATACCTCATTTACTTCGTGAGACTTTGGAAAATGAACCAAAGCTTAAAGAAGCTTTTGCAGAATTTCCAAAATACAAACAGAACGAGTTCATGGATTATATTTCTTCCGCCAAACTTGAAAGAACTAAAAGAGAAAGGATAAATAAAATATCGCAAATGATTCTGGCGGGTATGGGGCTTAACGATAAGTACCTCAGATAATATTCCTATTGTTTTAAAGTCTTGTTTTTTAGGATCTGTTTTCCGGAAACTTATCGATATATCGCCGGGATGACTAAACTTAATTTACCTCATGACTGTTCATTAGTCAGAACTAAGTGATCGCTGTTTAACACGGTTATAGTTGTTTTTAGATAGGAAGAGTGTTGACTATGCAAACAGCTGATCAATGAATCGAATGACTTATGACAGAAGAAGTGAGTTTGGTATTCCCGAATCAGTTGTTTGAAGATAATCCTTGCTTGAATAAACATCGAAGGGTATTTATCATCGAAGATGAACTATTTTTTAGTTATCAGCCGTTTCATAAGCAAAAGCTTGTATTGCACCGGGCCTCAATGAAGTTTTATGCAGATTTTCTTATGAACAGGGATTACAGGGTTACTTATATCGACCATAATGATCATAAAAATCTCCAGGACTTTTTTAAACGAGATTTACGGGATGAGAATGTTAGAAAGATACACTTCTGCAACCCTGTAGATGATTATTTATCCGGTCGCTTAAAGACTTATGCTGATGAATACGATATTGAAACAGTAGCGTATGATTCACCAATGTTCCTGAACAATGACAAGGAAAATGAAGAAGCACTGGGTAAAGAGAGCGACTTTTATAAAATGGCAGACTTCTATCGGCATCAACGAAAAAGGCTCGATATACTCGTAGAGGATGGTAAACCGGTCAATGGTAAATGGAGTTTTGATTCTGATAATCGTAAGTCCCTGCCAAAGGATTACGAAGCTCCTGAACCGTTTATTCCTGAGAAGAACCAATATGTTTCCAAGGCGATAGATTACGTTAATGAAATATTCCCTGATAATCCAGGTATTCTCGACAATTTTATTTATCCGGTTACTTTCGAGGAAGCCAGAAAGAGTTTAAAGCATTTTTTAAACAATCGTTTTGATAAATACGGGCCTTTTCAGGACGCTATTTCTCAGGAACACTATTTTCTCAATCACAGTTTGATATCATCTTCCTTGAACACAGGCCTTCTTACGCCCGATTACGTCGTGGATGAAGCTCTGAAAATGCGTGAAAACGACGATATAGAATTTTCAAGCGTAGAAGGTTTTATACGTCAGGTAATCGGTTGGCGAGAGTTTATAAGAGCAATTTACATTCGTCACGGGAGGAAAGAAAGGAGCCTCAATTTTTGGAAGAATAATCATAAATTATCCCCGGAACAGTTTGAAAAGGTCACGCTTCTTAAACATATTCAGGAAAAAGCAGAAAAATATGCCTACGCCCATCACATTGAACGGTTGATGATTTTAGGAAACTTCATGCTTCTCTCAGAATTACATCCGGAGGAAGTATATAATTATTTCATGACGTATTACATTGATGCCTATGATTGGGTGATGGTTCCCAATGTTTACGGTATGAGTCAATTTGCGGACGGTGGTTTAATGGCCACCAAACCTTACATCAGTAGTTCAAATTATCTGAAAAAAATGGGCGCAAAACTTGACGAGGAAACAGAAGAATTGTGGGACGCCCTTTACTGGAGGTTTCTGTTTAAGAACAGAGATTACTTTGAATCGAATCAAAGAACAAAAATGATGTTACACCATCTGGATAAAATGAAGGAAGATCGTTTGAATGATCTACTCTCAAAAGCGAATGAGTTTTTGGGGCAGTTCTCTAAAAGATAAAAACCGCTGAATTTCGAACGTTTTGAATACTTGCTGAATCAGGATATTTTTTCTTAGTATTTTTGAACGCATGACGGGAAAAGTAATCGGTTATTTCTGTGGGTCTGAAAGCTGGGGTGGCTTGGAGATGAATCAGCTCAGAAATGCGCGCTGGATGAGAAGTAGAGGTCATCAAGTGGTTTTATTTGTCAGAAATTCTTCCAAATTAAAAAGTGAGGCGGAAAAGGAAGGCTTACCTGTTGCTGTAATTAAAAAACATAGAAAGTACTATGATCTGTTTAAGGCAACAGCCCTTAGAAGACTGATTAAAAAATACGGAGTAACTCATTTAATAGTCAGAGATCCAAAGGATATAGGGATCTGTGCACTTACAAAATCGTTATTGGCAAAGAATCTTACCCTGGCTTATTTTATGGAAATGCAAATTGGTATTTCTAAAAGGGATGTTCTGCATACCATACGATTTAAACTTATCGATTACTGGGTTTGTCCTTTGCCGTGGTTGGCTGAACAGGTTAAGAAACGAACCAAATTTCCCGTGGAAAGAATCAAAATTATACCTTCAGGACTGGATCTCACTCCCTTTTTAATCCCGGTTTCTAAGCATGAAGCATGCGAAAAACTGGGTATTTCAGGCACTAAAACCTGGATAGGACTGATAGGGCGTTTTGATGAACAAAAGGGTCAACATATTCTTCTTAAAGCGTTCTCAAGAATAAAAGAGAATCATAAGGACCTTAACCTGATTTTTTTAGGGGAAAAAACGAAGGATGAAGCGGACGAATATTTCCATCACCTTCTCGACCTCATCGATGAACTGAATTTATCCGAAAGGGTGTTTTTTAAACCTTTCAGAAAGGATGTCACAACTTTCTTTGCTGCCATTGATATCTTCGTGATGGCTACGCGTGCAGAAACCTTTGGTATGGTTACGATCGAAGCCATGGCCGCGGGAAAAAAAATAATAGGGAGTAATGCCGGTGGAACCCCGGAGATATTAGGGAAAGGAAAATACGGACAGCTTTTTGAAAGCGGTAATGCCGATGATCTCGCCTCTCAGATTACCAAGGCGCTAAGCGATATTAGTTTCGATGCTGAGAAAGTTAAAGAAGAAGCCTTGAAATATGACGCTAACCTTGTTTGTGAGCAAGTTGAGAAAGTACTTTTCAATTGAATTTACTTAAAAATCGATTTGAGATAAAACACCAAAGTATTACTAACTTCGTTAATAGGATAGTATTTATGACGAAGCTGCGTTATTTTGTCGGTTTTTTATTTTTCTTTTGTTGCACTTTTTCGCAAAATTGGGCACAAGAGGGAAGTTTGCGTATGCAAAGCGTACCTGTTTCTGATGATACCCTGATAATCGACACGCTAACGATTTTTGATCAAAGTTTAAGGGTTTATTGCGGTCTGAACGAAATACCCCGGAATGAATATTATTTCAACGGTGTTTCCGGCAAGTTTGTTTTCAAAGGAAAGTGTTCAGATAGTCTGTTTCTTACCTACCGTGTTTTTCCATTCGATTTTGATCGGATATATCAGCAGAAAGACACATCGCTCATTTATAGAAACAAAGGTGATGTAAGGGAGTATTATTTCAAAAACATTGAAGATAATAGCGACTTCTTCGGTGGATCTGAGATTCAAAAATCGGGAAGCATTTCACGCGGAATTGCATTTGGGAACAGTCAGGATTTGTCAGTAAATTCTACACTCAATTTACAACTTTCAGGGGAAATTTCAGAAAACATGAAGATCAGGGCTTCTGTTACCGACGATAACCTACCTATCCAGCCCGACGGAAACACCAATCAGTTACAGGAGTTCGATCAGGTGTTTATTCAGTTGTATGGTGATGAATATAAGATTATTGCGGGTGATTTTTGGATCAAGAAACCGAAGGGACATTTTCTTAATTACAATAAAAGAGCTCAGGGTTTATTTGGTCAGTACTCATGGGAAAATAACAATGGAGGTAAATGGATGATACAAGGGTCCGGTGCCCTTTCCAAAGGAAAATTTGCGCGGAATACCATTCAGGGGACAGAGGGAAATCAAGGCCCTTATCGCCTGAGAGGAAACGAAAATGAACCTTTCATTATGGTACTTGCAGGAACTGAAAAGGTTTATCTGGATGGAAAATTAATGGAACGAGGTCAGGAATTTGATTACGTGATTAATTACAATACATCAGAGATAACATTCACTACCAGACATCAGATAACTAAAGATATTCGAATCGTCGTAGAGTTTCAGTACACTGATCAGAACTACGCCCGATCACTTTTTCAGACTTCTTCGGAATTCACCGGGAAGAATGTTGATTTCTGGTTGAATATGTATTCCGAACAAGACGCCAAGAATCAGACACTTCAACAAACCCTTAGCCTCAACGACAGGCAGTTGCTTGCATCAATAGGAGACAGTCTGAATCTTGCCCGCACCACGGCTATAGACAGTATTGGGTTTGTGGATAATCAAGTTACTTATAAATTGGTTGATTCTCTCGGAATAGATTCTGTCCTTGTATATAGTGTAAATCCGGACTCTGCTTATTACCGTGCTACTTTTAGAAATGTAGGAGCGGGTAATGGTGATTATGTTTTCGACCGTTTCACAGCTGTGGGAAGAGTATATAAATGGATCGCTCCGATAGCAGGACAAAAACAGGGAGATTTTACTCCGTCCAGGCTTATTGTAACCCCCAAAAAACAGGCAATGATTACAGTGGGTTCAACCTATCGAATTAATAAAAATCTTCAGATCAGAACCGAAATGAGCACCACCAATAATGATCTGAATACATTTTCCCGACTAGACAGTGAGAACGATAGGGCCCTAGGGAATCACACCCTTGTTACAGGTGTTTTCGATTTAGGTAAGGACAGTATACCGCTGTGGAAACTTGAGACTGAGGCAGAAATTGAGTATCGAACGTCTTTTTTTAACCCAATTGAGCGTTATCGTGGGGTTGAATTCGACAGGGACTGGAACATCAGGGGCAAAGATTACACGGGTGACCAGTTTTTGGCGAATTTTCGTGGAGGTATTAGAAATACACGGTCAGGAGTCATTAATTTAGAAGGTCAGAATTTCACACTTGGTGAAGATTATCAGGGAAACAGGGCAAGGATTTTCGGTAACTGGGATCAAAATGGATTTTCTGCAAAATGGGATGGAAGTTATTTAAGTGCCAACGCAGAGAATGAAAACACTTACTTGAGACATATATCGGATATTTCTCAAAGAATCGGAAAAGTCAAAATAGGATTTAAAGACGATCACGAACTGAACAAGTTTTACACCGGTGATACTTTGTTGACTCTGAATTCTTATCAGTGGTATGACTGGCAATTTTATCTGGCACAGTCGGACTCCGCACAGAATAACTTCCGGATTTTTTATCGTGAAAGGTACGACTGGAAAAGTGACAGTTCGGAGCTCAGAGATGCGGCCATTGCGAGAAGTATAGGCGGGGAATACAACTGGATTACTGGAGAGAATTCCAAACTTTACACCGTTGTCAGTTACAGAACATTGGAGATAAAAAACGAAAATTTGATCGATCAGAATCCCGAAAACACATTTCTTGGCAGAACAGACTATAGTATTAAGTTGTGGAAAGGGGCGCTGACTTCCAATACATTCTATGAGGTAGGCTCAGGGCTCGAATTAAAAAAGGAATTCCTCTATATTCAGGTGAACACGGGACAGGGGGTATATACCTGGATAGATTATAACAATGATGGGATCAAGGATCTCAATGAATTCGAGATTGCGCAATATGTTGATCAGGCGAATTACATCCGAGTGTTCACTCCGAGTAATGAATATGTAAGAACCTATTCCAATGAATTTAATCAAAGTATATTTTGGAGGCCGGAAAGGATCTGGTCAGGAGAAAAGGGAATAAAGAAAATGCTTTCCCGTTTTTCGAATCAGGCGCGTTTTCGTGTTACCCGTAAAACTTCCGATCAAAACGCAGATACTTATAATCCCTTATCCCGACAGATTGCAGATACTTCCCTGATCAGTTTTAATTCAACGATCAGAAATACCTTGTTCTTTAACCGGACAAACAATATCTTCGGAGCGGACTATACTTTTTCAGAGGTAGGATCAAAGACTCTCCTGGCAAATGGCTTTGATGCACGTTCTCAAACCTTTCATGCACTGAATTTTCGTTGGAATATTAAGCGAAAGTTCACCCTGACGGGAGAAGGTGAAACGGGAGATAAAACTTCCTCAGCTGATTATACTTCCGGAAGAAATTATTCGATTAATTACATTAAAGTTTCACCATCTTTTATATATCAACCCAACACCAAATTGCGCGTTGTTTTGAAAAGCAGGTATGAAGAAAAAAGAAACGAGCAGCAGTATGGTGGTGAAACGGCATTTGTGCGTGACCTGGGAATTGAATTTAAATTTAATCAGGCAGAAAAGGGAAGTCTGCAGGGTGAATTTAAGGCAATAAACATCGACTATAAGGGAACTGAAAATAATGCAATAGCTTTTGAAATGCTGGAGTCTCTGAGGCCGGGAAATAATTTCACCTGGAATTTGGGTTATCAGAGAAATCTATCCCAAAATCTACAGATCAGTTTACAGTATAATGGCAGAAAATCGGAGCAGAATAAAACCATCCATTCAGGAGGCGTTGAGGTGAGAGCCTTTTTCTGATATTTATCAGTAAATTTTCATGAATCAATACTGAATTATCACGGGTAGTTTTATTTTTGTAAGCATGAAACCAACACTTTACGCAATACTTGCTGCTTTTTTTTCTTTCAACGGATTCTCTCAAGGCTGGATGCCGCAGGGAGCTCGTTCCTCCGCTTTAGGAAATGCTTCGACCGTACTTACGGATGTTTTTGCGTTTCATCATAATCCGGGTGCGTTAGGTTTTAATGAGCATGGAGGGGTGGGGGTTTCCTACGAGAACAGATATTTATTGCGCGAGTTGCAAAGTCAGGGATTTGCGGTTGTTCAACCATTAAAGACAGGTGTGGTATCTGTAGGAGGACAATTTTATGGGTACCAACATTTCAGAACCAACAGAATAGGTGCTGGTTACAGCGTGAAACTTACCCCTGAACTTTCTGCAGGAGTGCAAATCAATTACTTGAGTCTTAGACTGGATGAGTTCTACGGACTGAGACAAACAGTTACCGGAGAATTTGGTATGTTGGCTAAATTGGGAGAAAAGCTTTCACTTGGATTCTCCGTATTCAACCTTGGTAGAACAAGTTTATCCGATTTTCAGGATGATCGATTCACTACTCTCATGCGTTTGGGAGCAGGTTATGAACTATCTGAAAAACTGATGTTTTTGCTGGAAGTCGAGAATGAGATAACCAAGAATCCCCGACTGAAGGCAGGAATAGAATATGCTCCCTCCGACAGATTTTATATCCGAGGTGGTTTCCAGGGAGCACCGGTGGAGTTTTGTTTCGGTTTCGGTGTGAAATGGGAACAGTTCAGACTTGATTTAGCCTCGCAGTATCACCAACAGCTAGGATGGACCCCGGCGGCCACGGCGATTTTTGAGTTTAAAAAGGTAAAGAATGAATAAATATTTAATTCTTGTGCTGTTTATTTTTCTTGCCGGTGGGATTTTTTCTCAAACGAAAAATGAGATTATTCAGCAAAGAATCGAATTTATTGCTGAAGAACTGGAAACTGAGGATATATCTTTGGAGGATGTTTTTCTTAATCTGAGCTATTATTATGATCATCCCCTCAATTTAAATGCTGCAACTAAAGAAGAACTCGAACAATTATTACTACTCACCGATATTCAGATTAATAATCTTCTCCTTCACATTGAACAGCACGGTAAACTCATAAGCATTTACGAACTACAGGCCCTGAAATATTGGGATATGTTTACAATAGAGAACGTGCTTCCTTTTGTTAAAGTTGACGATAAACTTGATAAACTGCAGATTTCGTTCAGGGAATTACTCAAAGAAGGAAAAACAGAGCTTTATCTAAGGTGGATCAGAGGTTTGGAGGAAAAACAGGGTTACAGGGATGTTCCGGAAGAAGTTCTAGAGGAAAGCAATTCTTACTATTATGGATCTCCTGATAGGTTATACTCTCGTTTAAGGTTTTACTACAGAACCAACATAAGTGTAGGAGTGACCATGGAGAAGGATGCCGGAGAAGAGTTTTTTGGTAAGACCCAACCCTATGGCTTCGATTTTTATTCGGCTCATGCATTTTATAAAGGCGGTAAATTCTTACGAAAAGTAGCAATCGGTGATTATCAAATGCAGGTAGGACAGGGAGTTGCATTCTGGACAGGTTATGCATTCAACAAAACAGCCGATGCGGTCGCTGTTAAAAAGAATGCACGTGGTTTGAGACAGTACACCTCGGTAGATGAAACGCGATTTTTACGCGGTGCAGGTGTTGAGCTTGGCTGGAAGAATTTTTCATTAACGACATGGGCTTCTCACAAGGGGATAGATGGTTCACTTCAACCCATAGATACTCTCTCCGGTGAAGATGTCTTACTTGCTTCATCCTTCAATCTGACTGGTTTTCACAGGACCAATTCGGAGATAGAAAGAAAGCACAGTGTTATGGAAACCATTCTCGGTGCCAACTTCAAATATGAAACACGAAACCTTCAGGTGGGTTTGAGCGGCGTGAATCAGCGTTATAGTATTCCTTTGGAAAGGGATTACAGGCCGTACAATCAGTTTGAATTCAAGGGTTCTGAACTTACGAATTTAAGCGTTGATTACTCCTATGTTCTGAGAAATGTGAATTTTTTCGGAGAGATAGCACGTTGCAGTTCATCCGGGAGTGTTGCTATGATACAAAGTGCTGTGATTGCACTCGATCCTAAAGCATCGCTTTCAGTGCTGTATCGAAATTACCCAAAAGATTATCATACCTTCTATAATGCAGGTTTTGCAGAATCAAGCAGAGCAATAAATGAAGAAGGTTTTTTCATCGGTTCAAATTTCAAACTGAGTGATGCCTGGACAATCAACGCTTATGGTGACATTTTCCGATTCCCGTGGCTGGCATTCAGGGTAGATGCGCCAAGTGAGGGGCATGAGTTTTTGGGCCAGGTGACTTATAGTCCAAACAGAAATCTGGAGGTATATGCGAGGGTACGCGAACAAATGAGAGAGCAGAATCTACGGGATTTTGAAGGCAATATGAGACCGATTGAAGAGGTTCTTCAGAGAAATTACAGACTAAACCTGAATTACAAGATCTCGGAAGCATTCAGATGGAAATCCAGAATAGAATTTGTCACATACGATCGTCCAAGTGAAGAAAGGCAAACAGGCTTTGTAATTATGCAAGACCTGCTTTTTAAACCGAAAAACCTGCCGGTGGATATAGCATTCAGATACGCGATATTCAATACGGATAGTTTCGACGCCCGAATATATGCTTTCGAAAGTAATATTCAGAATGTATTTAGTATTCCTGCCTATTTCAATGATGGAAGTAGGGCTTACATCCTTTTGCGTTATTCATTTTTAAGGCGTTTTGACCTCTGGATAAGATACGCCGCATTTGTATATTCCAATGAAAATTTGCTTGGAAGCGGTTCCGAAGAAATTGAAGGAAATACAAGAAGTGAGATTGGGGTACAGTTACGAATCCAACTGTAGTTAATTTCAAAAATGATCTCCGTTTTTTTCAATAATTTCCCAGGTATGATCTGCCAGTAGGCGAACCGTTGCCACGAAGTCATAATTTTTTCTGGATCTTCCCCATTGATCAGGCGCGATAAGAGAAAGAAGATAAGAACTGTCCTCGCGCTGATAAAGATGATAAATGTGATTGATCAGTGGTTCAAAGCGCATTTCTGCATTGTAAATCTTTTCTGAAACGGTTTTACGGTTTTGAAGATTCCGGGCCTGTTCTGCCAGCAGTTCCATTTGTCTATAGATCTGATCCATCTGCATGTCTGTCTGATGCTCCATTGCATTCATCGCTCTTCCCTTGATACGCCCCTTATCTTCCGGTCTTACAAGAGCGCTCCCTGTATGATGAGCGTAGGGAAGATTATGCGGATTTTCTGTGATCTTATCAGGATCGATCGGATTAATGAATTCTTCCTGAGATTTCTTATTTTCCTTTTTATCGGACATTTTTCTGATATATTAATGGCAACTATCGTTAAAACACTCCAAAGTTATAACTTGTTTGAGATGAATAAAATTTAAAAAACGAATTTAACAGCTTGGGAAAATAAACAGATGTATTCCTGACAACGGTGAATCTTGATTTAAGAGGATTATTCATTAGAAACAGTCAATCTGTCTTTAAGTCCTTCCATTCGAAGAATAATTCTATTTTTGTAATCAAAGATTCAGATATGGCAAACAATATTTTAAAAGGAAAAAAAGGAATTATTTTCGGCGCACTGAATGATATGTCGATAGCCTGGAAGGTTGCGGAAATGGCTCACGCAGAAGGAGCTGAATTTGTCCTAACTAACGCTCCGATCGCGATGCGTATGGGTGAGATAAATAATCTTGCTGAGAAAACGAACAGTAAAGTCATTCCGGCCGATGCTACAAGTCAGGAAGACCTTGAGAAACTGATCGATGAATCCATGGAAATTCTGGGCGGAAAACTAGATTTTATCCTTCATTCTATCGGTATGTCTCCCAATGTGAGAAAGGGGAAGCATTATACCGATCTTAATTATTCCTTTTATAACCAAACACTGGATGTATCAGCGGGTTCATTGCATAAAATCCTTGCTACGGCTATGAAAAAAGATGCCATGAATGAATGGGGTTCTGTGGTTGCATTAACGTATATCGCAGCTCAGCGAATTTTTCCTGATTATAATGATATGGCTGATGCCAAATCTCTTCTTGAGTCGATTACGCGAAGTTTCGGATATCATTACGGAATCAAGAAAAAGGTAAGAGTGAACACCATTTCTCAGTCTCCGACTGTTACAACCGCAGGACAGGGAATCAAAGGATTCACTGAATTTATCAATTTCAGCGAACAAATGAGCCCCCTCGGAAATGCCACGGCTGAAGCTTGTGCTTCTTACTGTATCTCATTATTTTCAGATTATACGCGTTACGTGACCATGCAGAACCTTTTTCATGATGGTGGTTTTAGTAACACAGGGGTTACCCAGCAGGTTATTGATAAGTTTGGAGATTAATAACTGATCTTATTAATTAGAGAAAGACGTCTTTGCGGACGTCTTTTTTTGTCTCTTATAATTCCTTGATCATCCAAAGGTTACATGAGAAATGACCTGAATTTCCCATGCGGTGATCTATCTTTCGAAATCCCAGTTTTTCATAGAGTTTAACTGCTTGACTAAGAGCAGGGATAGACTCTAGATAGAGGTGGGTATACCCCATTTCAGTGGCCGCCTCAAAACACTTCAAGATGAGTTTTTGGCCAAGCCCTTTTCCCCTGAATTCATTCTTAAGATACAATTTAACAAGTTCTCCATATCCATCAGGCAACCCTTCTGTAGGATAAATTCCACAACCTCCAATCATCTCATCACGATGCTTAGCAATATAATAACAGCTGCCCGGTTGCTGAAAAAGTTCAAAAAGGCTATCCGTTGTTGGGTCTGTATAAACGGTACCTGGCTTATTTTCCCCATGTTCTTCAAGAACAGTTTTTATAATGCGAGATATTACGTGATTGTCCTCAGCTAAAATAGTTCTGAAAAGAATAAGGTCTGACATGGAAAAAAATTATTAAGGAGGGCAAAAGTAATATTTAAAGCAACAATCTGAATTGTTGTTATATAATTAATTCAAAATAACGAGCCTTTAAAAATTTCAGTTTTCTTCCATTAAAGGGCTTTTTTTATTTCTGTTTAGTCGGTTCAATTCTCCGTGCAAGATAGATCATAGTGGACTTCCAAAAAAATATCTAAACAAAGACATGGATTTTGATGTTAAGAAGTAGACATTCACGTAAGGTGGACTTGGGATTTTTGTTAAACCTTCTAATTGTGATTCGGTTCCCTTAAATAATAAAGAAAATGAAAAAACAACAATTTGACGCGATCATAATTGGCTCCGGTCAGGCGGGCACACCGCTTGCTTTTAAGTTTGCCGAGGAGGGTAAAAATGTAGCTTTTATAGAAAAAGATAAATTTGGAGGAACCTGTGTGAATAATGGTTGCACGCCTACCAAGGCCTATGTTGCAAGTGCTAAAAGAATCAATGATATAAAAACCGCCTCCGAACTTGGTATCGAAATTTCGGAGACGGTACCAGTTGATCTTGAGAAGATTAAAGAAAGAAAGGATAAATTGGTCAATGAATCTGTTGAGGGAATCAAAAGAGGGGTTGAGGAAAATGAAAAAATCACTTTTTTTCATGGAGAGGCGAAATTTATCGGATATAAAACAGTCGAGGTAAATAAAGAAACCCTTTCCGCCGAGAAAATATTCATTAACGTAGGAGGAAGGCCTCATGTTCCGGAGGCTTTCGAAAAGAATGATTATCTGACCAATGAATCGATACTCGAACTTAAAGAAATACCGGACCACCTTATAATTGCGGGTGGGAGCTACCTTGGGCTTGAGTTCGGACAAATGTTCAGGAGATTCGGTAGTAAGGTAAGCATTATAGAAAAAAATTCACGGATTATTCATTGGGAAGATAAGAAAGTCAGTGAAGAAATACAGGAGATTATGGAAGATGAAGGCGTGTCTTTTTATCTCAATGCCGAATGTGTTTCCTCGGAGAAAAACCGGGAGGAAGAGATTACCTTACACTTCAAGCAGAACGGAGAAAAAAAGCAGGTTAAGGGCTCCCATTTGCTCCTGGCTCTTGGGAGAATTCCCAATTCTGATTTGTTACAAGTAGATAATTCGAATATCAAAACGGATGACAAGAATTTTATCGGGGTCAATGATTTTCTTGAAACCAGCGTTGAGGGTATTTATGCACTCGGGGACTGCAACGGTCAGGGTGCTTTTACGCATACATCCTATAATGATTATGAAATCCTGGTTAACAATCTATTTGGTGACAAATCCAGAAAAGTTTCTGATCGTATCAAGACATACGGTCTTTTTATCGATCCACCGCTTGGCCGTGTAGGACTTACAGCCCATGAAGCAGAAGAAAGTGGGTATGATTTTAAAGTTGTAGAGTATCCCATGAGTAAAGTAGCAAGAGCAAAAGAGAGGGGCAATATCAAAGGGTTTATGCAGGCGATTATAGATAACGATACGAACAAAATACTCGGCGCTTGTGTTCTGGGTATTGGAGGAGATGAGATTATTAACGGATTTACTAATATTATGTATGCAGATGTAGCGTACACTGTGATTAGGGATGGTGTTTTTCCCCATCCAACCGTATCCGAACTGATTCCTACAATGTTAGAGAAAGTTTGAAAATTGTTAAATTTATGATTTATGAAAGCGATCTGGAATGACCAAATCATTGCTGAAAGTAATGAAACAATAATAGTTGAAAATAATCATTATTTCCCGCCGTCTTCAGTCAATGAAGAATTTCTGGAGGAATCTGATACCACCTCGAAGTGTCCATGGAAGGGAAAGGCTTCTTATTATCATGTCGTGGTTGAAGGTAAAAAAAATGAAGATGCAGCATGGTATTATCCTGATCCCAAAGACGCGGCGAGTGAAATTGAGGATTACATAGCTTTCTGGAACGGTGTAAAAGTGAAAGAATGAATAGCAATACAGTTACCGATAGCCTGACTGAGAATTATTTAAAAGTACGTAGGCGCACGGAAGAAATATGTGCACCCTTGGCTACTGAAGACTATGTTCCTCAGCCTATGGAGAACGTTTCACCTCCTAAATGGCATTTAGCACATACCTCTTGGTTCTTTGAGCAATTTATTTTGGTTAAATACCTGAAGGGGTATAAGGTTTTTGATGAAAATTTCGCCTATTTATTCAATAGTTATTACAACAATATGGGTGAAAGAATACAGCGGGCAAATCGCGGTTTTATGACGAGACCCACGGTGAAAACGGTTTATGAATACCGCGCCTACGTCGATGAACATATGCAAAAATTTCTCAAGTTTAATCCTGAAGATCGCGTAAATAAAGTGATTGAAATAGGGCTTAATCATGAGCAGCAACACCAGGAATTATT
>JAWVYS010000001.1:0-219161 GCA_033722555.1 Brumimicrobium sp. | reverse complement strand
GTATTCCGTAAGTCCAAGTTCTTCCCTTCGGTTGCCACGAATGATGTTGGTGTAATCTATCAGTACAATGGCGTTATTCACCACCACACCTGCGAGGGAGATAATACCTATCATCGTCATAATAATCACAAAGGTCTGGCCGCTCAAAATAAGTCCTAAAAAGACTCCGATCAGCGATAAAACTACCGAAAACAGGATAATCGCCGGTGTAGAATAAGAGTTAAATTGAGTAACGATTATCAGCATTATCAAAAAGACAGCAATTATAAGTGCCTTGCTCAAAAATTCCATTTCCTGAGCCTGTTCCTCCTGCTGACCGGTGAATTTATACTGCATATCTGCAGGCAGCTCCCCTTCAACTTTATAATCCAGCGCTTTTTCTTTCAGTTCTGCTACTACTTCGTTGGCATTGAAGCCTTCCAGCACATCCGATTGAATTATTACCATAGGGGTCTGATCTTTACGAACAACGCCCGTGTAAGAAATATTTTCTCTCGGATCTTTAACAACACTGCGAATAGGAATATTCAAGAGAGCACCTTTGTTGTTTCTGAACATAAGTTTCTGATCCAGTAGTGCGTCCAGATCATACCTGTCTTCATTTTTAAATCTAACAACGATATCGTAATTCTCCTCATCCCTGGTGTAGGTGCTCACATCCTGGCCTAACAATGCCATTCGGATCGCCATACCTACCTGACTCGTTGAGGCGTTCAGTAAACGAACCTGATCGCGATCAACCTCAATTGGAATTTCGGGACGGGTAGCCTCAACATTCAGTTTAAGTTCGTCCACGCCTTCAACCTTTTGGCGTTCAAGATAATTCTTCATATTTGTAGCGGCCAGTATAAGATCCTTATAATTCGCCTCTACCTTGCTCGTTATTTCAATGTTGATCGGAGGTTCCTGAGGCGGGCCTTCAGAATTCTTTTGTATCGACAATTGAACATCAGCAGGCAAAATGCCGCGCAGTCCTTCTTGTAATTCTTTCAGAATGTGAGATGTGGCATTCACAGAATCCCTGTATTCGAACTCAGCGAAATTCACCGTGATCTTCGCCTTGTGTGGAGAATCTCCCATATCACCCATTGGGTTTTCACTGGTACCCTTACCAACCTGAGAGATAATTGATTGAATGATGTGAGCATCCTTCTTTTGTCCCACAGTATCCTTGAAATAGGGCTCCAAAATTTCATTAACCTTGTCTTCTAAGAGCAAAGTGGACTGATTGGTAATTCGAATATCTGTTCCTATAGGATGGCTAATGAAAATATTGACAAACTTCGGCTGATTTTGGGGAAAGAATTCTACTTTGGGCTGGAACACACCTACCAGTATTACAGACACAATCAACAAAACAAAAGTTCCGATTATGAAAACAACCGGTCTGGATCCTGTAAGTGCGAAGGTTAGGAAATTTCTGTAGGCTCTTTCAAGAACGGGTAAAAATTTACGTTGAAAATAAATGGTTCCCGGATGAAAAACATAAATATTTGAAATTGCAATGATACCAATCAGCACGAGAATATTACCAAAGGCAATAACATTCATAAAAACAAATACAAGTCCTACTGAAATAAAAATCAGTCCGTAAATAACGCCTTTCTTTTTACTCGGTTTATTCTGGTCCACCTTCATGTAAAGGGACGTTAGTACAGGGTTGATGACCAAGGCAACAAAAAGCGAAGAGCCCAAAACAATCATCAATGTTATCGGCAGATATTTCATGAACTCTCCAAAGATACCCGGCCATAAAGCAAGAGGCACAAATGCAGCCAAGGTTGTAGCCGTAGAAGCAATAATTGGCCAGGCCACTTCGCTAACACCAACAATAGCAGCCTTCATCATGGAATAATCCTCCTCATCCATGAGTCGATAAATATTCTCAACAACCACAATACCGTTGTCGACGAGCATACCGAGTGCTAGAACCAGAGAAAACAGAACCATTACGTTCAGGGTTACCCCCATGGCATCAAGAATAAGGAAGGACATCAGCATCGACAAGGGTATAGCAACCCCAACAAAAAGCGCATTCCGAGAGCCTAAGAAAAAAAGTAAGACAATGGTAACCAGAATAATTCCAAAAATGATGGAGTTTTCAAGGTTAGAAACCATGTCTCTCGTCTGGGTAGATTGATCATTGGTGATAGAGACTGAAACTCCGTCCGGTATAATATTCGTTTCTTTTGCCTCCTTAATCAAGTCGTTGATTTTGACAGCGGCATCAAGTAGGTTTTCTCCCCCTTGTTTAATCACATCAAGCATCACCACCGGTTCTCCGAATTCACGCGCATACGACGTAGTATCGCCATCCCCGAAATAAACCGTAGCAACGTCTTTCAGTCTTACAGGCATATAATCGTCCTGTTTTACAATTATATTTCCAAGCTGTTCAGCATTCTTGAATTCACCATCGATCATGATTGTTTTCCTCAAACCATTCATGAGAATCTCTCCTCCGGAAATAGTTGTGTTCTCGGCTTTTACTGCATTTTCAATATCTGTGAGTGAAACACTTACAGCTTCCGCCTTGAGCCTGTCAACATCTATGCGCATTTCCTCTTCCTGAACACCACGTATGTTCACCTCATTTATCTCAGGGAGATCTTCGATGCGCTCCTCCAAATCCTGGCCGATTTCCTTAAGCGTTTGAGAACCTTTACCACTCAGGTTTATATTCATGATTGGAAAGTCACTCGGATTCATTTCAAATATGTTCGGTTCAACCGGAAGGCCAGGAAAATCGGGTTCCGTTCTTGCCTGGTCAACTGCATCCTTAACCTTGGTTAAGGCTTCATTCACATCAATTTTAAAATCAAATTTTATGCGAATAGTAGTATAACCGTGGGTCGAGGTCGCATTAATCTCATCGACGAGTTTAATTGTGGCTACCTCCTTTTCAATCGCTTCAGCGATCTTATCAGACATGTATGACGGCGAAGATCCGGGCTTTGCAATACCTATATATATTTCAGGTATTTGAAGTTCCGGAAAATTTTCCTTTGGCATCGACTGGTAGGACATTATACCTCCGATGAAGATGATAATGATAAGCAGGAATACCGTTTTCGTGTTCTTTACGGACCAGTTGGAAAGTGCAAATCGTTTGAAATTATTTTCTGACATGATTTTGAATTAAAACGTTCTTACGATATCATTTTCTGTTATTCCTCGGCCACCGTCAATCACTACTTTTTCACCTTCTTTCAATGCACGCGTTTTAGGACGTATTGCAGTCTCTCCTTTCTGCTGGCTAATAATCTCAACAAAAATTTTCTCTGCTTTAAAAGCATCATCTTTTTTGTTCAAAATGAAGATATAATCCTCGTTATTCTGCGATTTAAGCACCGCACGAGCCGGCACAATCACTGCAGAATCGAGTGAGAGATCGGTGACCTGGAGTTCGGCAAGCATATTGGGTAATAAAACCTTGTTGTTTTCTACATCAGCCTGTACGCGGAAAGTTCTGTTTGTAGGATGGATAAAATTACCGATGGAAGAAATCTTCAGATTCAACGTGTCTTTAAGGGTAGGAAAATAAGCTTTGGCGATTGATCCTTCCTTTACTTTGGTATAATAGGCCTCAGATATATTTCCGACAATGCGTACATTGCTATTATTTACTAATCTTAATAACGGAGCCTGGACACCAGCCATTTCACCCTGGTGCATGAATATTTCATCCACCACACCATCAAAAGGAGCCTTTACGATGGTTTTGGCCTGCTGGGCTTTCAGTGTTTTGAGTTGATATTGCAGTGCTTCATACTGATTTTCAGCCTGTTCAAGTTCGAACTCAGTACCTACTCCTCGTTGTTTCAGCTCTTTCTGTTTGTTGTAAGTATACTCAGCAAAGTCCAAGCGGGTTTTTAATTCCTCAATATTCCGCTGAAGGATCTCGGTATCAATTCTTGCAAGAACCTGTCCGGTTCTTACACGCTGACCCTCTTTAACCTCTACCGATTGAATAATCCCATTTGCCTCAGCATTGATAGTAACTGCCTTATCGGTAATAACATCCCCTTGAACGATGACATGGTGTTCAAATTTGCCGATTTTCACCTCACCGGGTTTAACAAGTGGTAAACGCATCTCTTTAGAGGTATCAAGACTGCGTATCTTTTCATCTAATTCTGAAAGTTCCGATTTCAGTTCGGCTCTTTTCTCTTTCAGTTTCTCAATATCGCCTTTTGGTCCACAACTAAATACAGCGATGGCGGTTAAAATGAGAAATGCGGGAGTTACTATTTTTTTCATTGGTGAGATTTATTTTCTAATGATGTTATTATATAATCGATCCAGTTCAAGTTTAGCATTGAAGACTTCTATCATTGCGCTCACATACTGTGACTGAGCTGCTATAAGCTGATTGTATTTTTGTGTGGTCAGAATACTGCTTTCTTTTCCAAGCTCTGCTTTTATCAGTGAATTGTTGTAAATCTTTCTTGCCAGTTTTATATTTTCCTCCTGTAAATGTAGATTGGTTCTGGCGCTTTCAAGATTATTTTTTATCTGAATTTCCTGAGCCTGAAGTGTGCGTTCCATCTGTTGAATAGAAAATTCATTCTGTTTTATAGCAATTTGAGCTTTCTGAGTTTTTGCCCAGCGCTCACCACTCGAAAAAATTGGAATGGTAAGTTTAACACCCCAAACAGTTTGGTTAAACCATTCTTCATTCGAATCAAAAAAGCTGAATTCATTCCTATATGCATCATAACGATGATTGAAAAAACCTGAAAGTCTCGGGAAATGGCGCATCTTTATGTTCTGCAGATCGTATTCGGACAAAGTTTTCTGCTTCTGAAGGAGTTCGAGCTGCAAATTATTCTGATAATCTCCACTCAAATCCGTAAGCTGTTCGTTCAGTACATTTTCCAGCTCATCGGTAAGTTCAATGTTTTCATCGAGGGGGTAAGCCATCGTCAGTTTTAGCATAGTAATGGCGTTCTTATAGGACAAGCTGGCAGCCGTTTGATTGGCTTTAGCACTGAGCAAAGCGTATTCCGTCTGATCCAAATCTTCCGCGAGGATCATTCCTGTTTCGTAGAGATGCTCTTGCTTCTTTTTAAGGTCTTCTGTTATCAAAACGAGGGTATCTACGAACTTTTTGTTTTTTTCACTTATAAGTGCCATTTCGTAAGCCCTTGTAACATCAAACAATACTTGTTCTTTTGATCGTTGAATACTCGTTGAAACAAACTCAGTATAAAATTTTGAAACGCGCAAACCGATGATATACGATCCGTCGAAGATCAGCTGACTGAATGTAATTCCGGCATTGGCATTAAAATCAGTTCCGGCACGAAAACTTACAAGCGTCCCGGGCTGCCCGATAAAAGAACCGTCTACTACCTGAACCGGAATATTCAAAAAGTTCTGAAAGTTCATTTCAGAGTTTATTTGAGGCAAGCCCATTGCGCGGGTTTCGATCACCTGCTTTTTAGCAGTTTCTAAGTCCAGTTCCTTGATTCTTATATCCTCTGTATTTTCAAGGGCATAATTCTGTGCCTCAAAAAGAGAAAACTTTTGTGCCCATGGTTTAACTGAAATCATAAGCACAACTAGGATGAGCATTAATTTGTCCATTACTTTTTTGAATTTTGAATACGGTTGTTTAAATATTTGAGTCCTTTTTCGTTAGCAATTCCCCGAATTTGGAAATGAATGATTTCATTGAAAATCTCATTGAATTTGTGCAATTTCAAATCAAAGGTTTCACCGTCAAACAATCCGTTAGTACTTGCGATATAAATTGACGCTATAACCTCCGGATCCAATGAAGAAATATAGAGGCCCTCGTTCTGTCCACGAATTATATTCTCCTTTAACTGAGATTTAACAAAGTTCGATTTGTGATCTTCCATTATTTTCCAGGCTTCACGGTGATATTTTTGCAGATCAAAAAATACAGATGAATGAACTTCCTGCATCATACCGGAGACAAACTCACTTATCCTGAACATCGCATCAATAGCATTCTCAGATTCACACCTTGCTGATTCACAGGCATGTCTGTCAAAGGTCGTCTTCGTTTTAACAATTTTTGTTACCAGATCATTCTTATCCTCAAAATACTTATAAATCGTTTTTTTAGATACGCCAAGTTCTTTAGCTAAATCATCCATCGTAACCGATTTGATACCGTTTCTGAGGAAGAGCAGAGCCGCTTTTTCTATTATTTCTAAATGCTTTAAATCCATGACGCGCCAAAATTAAAAGAATAAAACACTTCGGAAACTTTTTTTATAAAAATAGTTTCCGAGGTTTCTGTTAATTTATTAAAAAACGTACATTTGGATCATGGGGATATCGATTTATACGGATGGAGCAGCGCGTGGCAACCCAGGACCGGGAGGCTATGGAGTAATCCTAAAATTTCAGGGCAAGGAAAAAGAGCTTTCGCAGGGTTTTCGTCTAACCACTAATAATCGTATGGAGCTGTTGGCTGTTATCAAAGGCTTAGAAGCCTTAAAATCTGCCAAACATGAGGTGGTAATTTATTCCGATTCAAAATATGTTGTAGATTCGGTTGAAAAAGGCTGGTTATTTTCCTGGCACAAGAACGGGTTTAAGAAAAAGAAAAACGTTGACCTATGGAAAAGGTATCTTCCCCTCCACGAAAAATACAATCCGAAATTTGTTTGGGTGAAAGGCCATGCCGGGCATCCTGAAAATGAAAGGTGTGATAAACTTGCGGTGGATGCTGCAGATCACGGAAATCTACTGATTGATGAAGGATATGAAAACGAGGAAAAAAACGAAGCCTTATTCTAGGAGCCTGTTCTATTGTTCTTTCTGTTCTCCTTGGTCCACTGCCAAGCCATGTTTATAAAAGCACTTACCAGGGGATGCGGCATTTCTCTTGTACTACAGATTTGAGGTACGCTCATACTTGCAACACAAAACGTATGGCTTTTCAGACTAATAATCTCAGGTTCCTCAAACTGATTGATTCCCTCTATATCTATGAGTTCATCTTTCAGGTAATTTAAGAGCTGAGGATAAATGGAGTACTGAGCAGAACTTAATTCCTGCCTCGGCAGACCGCTGTACAATTTGTTCAATTGAGAACTCACCGGCCGGACATCTATTTTTTTAAACTGATCCTCCGGCGCAAGATTATCGGAAATCAATTTTTCCTGATTTGGGTTAAGATTATATTTCCGGATAAGCACTTCAAGCAATGTCTTAAATCCTTCCCCGGTAATGAAAACAGGAATGTCTGCCATTAAAATACTATCTAAAACTCCGCTTAAAAAAAATACATTCTCGTAAGGGCCAGGGGCTATCCATATTCCGTCAAAATTCTGGAACTGACTGTCTTTGAAGTTTGCAGCTTCGTGAATTCTTATCCAGTAATAATTGATATCGATATCAAGCAGATTTTGAGAATGCTCAATGGCAAGATTTGTCGCATGGTGCGAATTAAAGGTGAAATTGAAATCTCCGATAATTGCAATTTTCATTTTTCTCTGCCATTATTCTTTCCGCATAAAACGGGGTCGAGGTAAACAAAAAAGCCACACCTCAGGGATGTGACCTTCTTAAAAATTTAATTATTCCTTAAACGATCTTGTGAGCAAAATCATCTTGAATTTTATCTTTTAAAATAACCTTTAAATACCGCATTTTCTATGACAATAGTATCTGTAGGCTGCGTTAAATCGTCATAGAGGGATGCGGAAAAATTAGCTGTAAACTTCATATAATCCCCTTCTTCATCCGATTCCTGAACCAGTGATGAAAAAGTAAAACTCTGAGGTTCTCCTGAATCTTCCTTGGTCATCCAAATATTCCCTGAACCGTCACGAAAAACGATCTCAACACCGGCAACGGCGCCTGCAGAAAATGCCGGATTAGTGTTCGAATTGAAGAAAGCTGAAAACTGTTCCACAGAAGGATCAATACTGTTGTCTGCATTAAAGGCAAGTTTACCGATTCCAATTTGAACAAAATCCAACTGAGTATCCGATTTAATCTCCGAATAATATGTTATTTTGGATGGCTGAGGTGTCGGTAATATTTCCTTGGCCTGAGTGGCATTACAGTAATATCCATTTACGTCCTGAATAAGTTCGTACTGATTCCCTTCAAGCAGTGCCGAAAAGGAACAGCTTAGATCAACCTCCGGCTTGGGAGGTGGAATAACCTCATGTTCAACACATGAAAAGAGTAAGAAAATACCCGACAAAACAATTAAACTCTTGGAAAAATTCATAATTAACGCAGTTTATGTAGCTAATATACGTATATAAAAGCAAAAAGGTTGTTTTTTACCCTATAAAAAATCCTGCGTAACCTGTTCAGTCCTCGGAAAGTGCTGATGAAACAGGTAATTTCAACAGTTCCGTATACTGGTTCAGTAAACTTTTCTGATACGGAAGAAGCTCAATTTTACCCTCTATTATTCCTGTGATGCGACGATTAGACAAAAGAAAATTAGCAAGGTGCTCGCCCAAATCTTTAGAAATTTCAGACTTTATAGGAAGAAATATGGCATCTTTTTCAAACGATATTCTTTTTTTCATCTGAGCCAAGCGTAATTTTGACCCTTTGTCAAGAAAGGGTCGGGAAGATTGCTCCGCTGAAATACCTTGTTCATTAATACTTCGCTCCGCTTGACGAAGAAGATCTTCTATTCTTTCGCGAATCGTATCATTTCTTAGGTTTCGATGAATACCCTTGAGACCGTTCCATTCCTTGGCATGATGAGGATTTTTTGCCAGTTCCAACATAACATTCTTATCGATCACCTTAAAAGCAGGCCGATTAAATTTCTGAGCCGCCTGATCACGGAATTCCATCAGAAAGGTATATCTGATCCATTCCCGCATTGTCATAAGTTTTCTATCCTTTTGAGGGACAATTTCCCCCGCTACTGCTTCTGACCAATCTCCCCTGCTCAACAAATCCTTTTCCTGTTCAACCCATTCAGTCCTGTTAAGGCTTGAAATATCATCCAACAAAACCTGCTTTAATTCGGGGAGATAGATGACGTCTTCAACAGCATAGGCAATCTGATCAGCACTTAAGGGCCTTTCAAACCAGTTGCTTTTCTGTTGACTAATCTGAGGCTTCTTTCCGAGTTCCTCCACTAAACTATTACTGAGTGAAAGTGTGGATCTGTTCAAGAGGCTTCTTACGGTTGCAAGATCAAGGATATTTACCGGTTTGCATCCCAAGTGATGAAGTAAACGCATATCTTCACCGAAAGCAAAACAAACTTTCTCAATGGTGGGGCTTTCAAGTATAGGAAAAATACGTTCAATTTCAACATTTCCAAGCGGATCAATAAGGTAACACTTTTCACCGTCAAATATCTGCATCAGGCACAGATTGAAACCATAACGGAAATGATTCTTATCAAATTCCAGATCAATAAATACCTCGCTCTTACCGGACAAAATATCTATTGCCTCTTTAAGAGTCCGCGTGTCATCGATATAAATTACGGGATAGTTCAAGAACCGGTTAATTTTCTCTTTTCATCAAATAATCAGCAAGGCCAAGAAGATGTAATTTATTTTCTTTTGGGACACCGATTTCGTTCATTGCCGAAAGCGCTTTCTGATAATACGCATCCATCTTTTCACGGGCAAATTCACGCACTTTGAGTTCATTGAATAATTCCTTTGCTTCTTCAACTTTCGTATTTCCTGCTGTGGAATTCATAATGTGCTCAAGATGTTTTTTCTGTGCGCTATCTGCCTGATTCATGGCTGTTATAAGCAGGAAAGTCTTCTTGTTTGAAAGAATATCTCCCCCAACCTGTTTACCAAATTTATCAGGATCAGCGTACAAATCCAGAATATCATCCTGCAGCTGAAAAGCAAGGCCAACATTCACACCAAATTGATAAATTTTCGCAACATTTTCTTTGTCTGCCTTTGCGATTACAGCTCCCATTTCGAGGGCCGCTCCCAATAAAACAGAAGTTTTTAGCCTTATCATTTCAAGATATTCTTCCAGACTTACATCCCCTCTGACCTCAAAATCCATATCCATCTGCTGACCTTCGCATACTTCGCGTGCCGTGCGGGAAAAAATTTCAAGCAAATCGGGCAAAACATCGGTATCGTGATGAGCCAAAAATTTATACGCTTCTACAAAGAGAACGTCTCCCGACAAAATTCCGATATTGCTGTTCCATTTCTCATGAACCGTTACTTTTCCTCTTCTCAAAGGGGCTTCATCCATAATGTCGTCATGGATGAGTGTGAAGTTGTGGAAGAGTTCTACTGCTATGGCCGCATTAATAGCCTTAATTCCGGGTTCTCCAAAAAGCTGACACCCCAGTAACGTGAGTACGGGACGAGTTCTTTTCCCTCCAAGTGTAAGAAAATATCTCAGAGGATCATACAGATTTCCGGGTTCTGAAGGAAACTGTAATTCATTAATTTTTTTCTCCAGGATATTTTGATACTCTCCGATCAGATTCATGTATAAATTTATTCTTTGATTAAATTCAGCAGATATTTTCCGTATCCGCTTTTAACAAGTGGCTCTGCCAAATGTTTCAACTGTTCGGCGTTTATGTAACCTTTCCGGTAAGCAACTTCCTCAATACATCCTATTTTTAGTCCCTGTCTTTCTTCAATTACCTGAACAAACTGTCCTGCTTGCATTAGCGAATTGAAAGTACCCGTATCCAGCCAAGCAGTCCCCCTATCAAGAACGGCTACTTTCAGTTTGTTCTTTTTAAGGTACGCTGCATTTACATCCGTTATCTCATATTCACCGCGTGCTGAAGGTTTGAGTCCTTTAGCGATAGTAATCACTTCGTTATCATAGAAATACAGCCCGGGCACGGCATAGTTTGATTTCGGCTTATCGGGTTTCTCCTCAATTGATTTTGCCTTCATGTCATCATCAAATTCCACCACTCCGTACCTCCTGGGATCGGAGACATGATAGGCGTAAACCACACCTCCCTCCGGATCACTATTCTCCTGAAGAAGATCGTCCATACCCACACCATAAAAAATATTATCTCCAAGGATAAGGGCTACTTTATCCGACCCGATAAATTCTTCGCCAATGATGAAAGCCTGCGCCAGCCCATTAGGCTCTTCCTGGACAGCATATGTGAATTTACACCCAAGCTGTTCACCATTACCCAACAATTTTTCAAACTGCGGGAGATCATGAGGTGTTGAGATAATTAGGATTTCTCTGATTCCGGCACTCATGAGTATCGACAAAGGATAATATATCATCGGTTTATCGTAAACCGGCATAAGCTGCTTACTGACCGCCAGCGTTAAGGGATGTAAACGAGTTCCTGAGCCGCCGGCTAATATAATACCTTTCATAGTAGTGTTTTTTCTTGAGCTATTCTATGTTCTTTCGGGTATTAGGATCAACCTCGAGGTCTTCCAGATCTATATCAACCTCTTCATCATAAAGATGTATCAAGGGTTCCTTATAGCCCTTATTTGCAATACGGTTCTCCAAACTCAGTAGAAGAGAAGGTAATACTGTCAGATTTGTCAGCATCGCAACAAGCAGCGTTAAAGAAACCAGTAGTCCAAGAGCTTGAGTCCCTCCAAATTGAGAAAGGCTAAACATTGAAAAACCGAAAAACAACACGATGGAAGTATAGAACATACTTAGTCCTGTTTCCCTCAAGGCTGTTATTACACACGCTTTTAGATCCCAGCTTCTCAATTTCAGTTCCTGCCTGTATTTTGCTAAAAAATGGATTGTATCGTCTACCGATATACCGAAGGCTATACTAAATACCAGAATCGTTGAAGGCTTGATAGGTATTGCGAAGAAGCCCATAATTCCAGCTGTGGCAAGTAAGGGAATGAAGTTGGGTACAAGCGATATCAAAACCATTCTCCACGAACCGAACAACAGCGCCATAAGGAAGGCGATAATAACAACAGCTATTCCCAAACTGATCAGTAGATTTTTTATTAGATACTGTGTACCCTCCGCCGCTACAACCGCCGTACCGGTAATTAAATGATCAAGGTATTCCTTTGAAATAGCCTTTCTAAGCGTATCACTGAATCCCGGGATATCATAATATGTCTCAAGAAGATCCGGGTTAAGATCGAACTGAAACTGCAAAGAATCATTACCAGCTGCAATCAGATAACCGAGGTTATTCTTGTAGGCACTAGAGACATTAAATATAGAATCAAGGTAATTTTCTTCTCCTTTTTTATACGCTGCAAAAAATGCTTCTACCCTCGGTTTATCCGGATTGAGTATGGAGTCGAGCTCTTTGGAAAGTTCTGTTCTTTTATCCGCTATTTCATAAGATCCAATATCCAGAATCTGCATTCTTATCCTTAAGGTCGTATTTGCGGTGTCTACCAGCTCTTTTAAGGTAAAACCAATCCCTACTGAAGGGTAATATTTCTCGGAGATTTCAATGAGTTCTTCTGAACCAACATTGGCTGAAAGTTCCTTCAATTGTTCAGCAGTAAGCACCTGGGGTAAAAGCGTATCCTCTGTCACGGACAATGTATCCTCTTCCACGCCGGCTAACTCATTGACCACTTTGGGCGCATAAAAAAGAATGGAATCCTTGTATTCGTCATTGCCGGCCTGAAGGGAATCACGGTATTTATAGATATTTTTAGTGCGTTTTATATCCTCTTGAAATTCCTCTACATATCCCCCCAAACGGCGCATATCTTTTCTAGAAATGAGCGAATACATCTCCGGATTATTTCCGTAATAAGCCATATTGATCAACTTCATAAAATTGACCACAGAAATGGATTTACTAAATAATGTATCCTCAGCAAGCAACTGCTGAACACCCTCAACTTTTGTTAAAAGGTCCGAACTGAAACGCCTGCCGTCCTCCTTGTAATCAATAAGTATTTCAAAGGGTACCGAGCCTCCGAAATTCTCTTGAATAAATTCAAGGTCTTTTAAAATCGGGTCGGATTCTGGAAGGTCGCTCGTAAGGTTTCCGGTGGCCTCAATTCTGGTTACGCCCCATGCACTCAGGAGCACCACTATAATGGCAATAGCATATATGGCTCTCCTCTTGTTACTCGTCCATAAAATCAGTTTATCAATGATAACCCGCGAATAATTTTTACCCAGATGTTTAAGGTGTCTGGTTTTTGGTGGTTTTGCGATTGAGAAAACAATAGGAATTATACAAATAGAAAGCACAAAAACCATGATGATATTTACCGAAGCAATGATCCCGAACTCTGTCAGCTTTTCAGAATTGGTAAAAATGAAAGTAGAAAATCCAAGTGCAGTTGTTAAGTTTGTTAGAAAAGTTGCATTTCCGACTTTTTCAATAACTCTCGATAGCCCCTTAATTTTATTGCCGTGTTTCTTGACTTCCCTATGAAACTTGGTTAGCAAAAATATACAGTTGGGAATTCCGATCACAATCATCAAAGGCGGAATGAGTGCCATGAGTATGGATAACTTGAATCCCAAAAGCCCTATACTTCCTAAAGACCAGATAACTGCAACGAATACCACGAGGTTACAGAATAATACAACCCTGAAAGAACGGAAGAAAATATACAACAACAGAGAAGTTACAGCAATAGCCAATCCGATAAAAATGTACATCTCGTTCACCACTCGTTTTCCTATAACCACACGAATATGGGGAAGACCGGCGAAATGCATTTTACCGAAAACATTTTCATAAGCCAGGGCAATATTCTCCGCCTCAAGCACAACTCCCGATTTATTTTGGTCGCTTAAAAAGGATTCATCAATAGAAATCAGCATAAGGGAAACATTGGTAGAGTCGTTGTACAAAATCCCGTTATACAAAGGGATCTTTCTTATTTCCTTCCTTATCTCTTCAATCGATTTTTCTTTAAATGTTTCATCCTTAAATACCGGTGAGGCCTCAAACTTCCCCTTCTCCACGTTGTTTTCAAGTGTGAAAAGATCTGCTTCTGACAACACGGAGTTCACACCATCCAGTTGCATAATGGAATCTCCCAGTTTCTTCCATTTCAGAAAATTTTCTTCGGTATAAAGATTATCCGTCTGAATAGCCAAAACAAGGGCTCCTCCGTCTTCGCCAAATAACTTTTTGAAATGAAGATAGCCATCCTGAGCAGGGGACTTTTTAGGAAGCATGTTCCCATATTTGTTGTCCAGCTGTAATCCTGTGAGCGCAAAATAACCGAAGAAAACGGTTAAAAGCGTGATCAAACTAAGTATGACCACACGGTTTCTCAAAATGATTTGTGAAATTCTAAACCACATCTGCGCTCTCTAATTTTAAAACAAGCAAAGTTAATTAAATTGAGTTACATCTCTGAAATTAACAATGATTTAATGGTTTTGAAAACCATTAAACGAAAGACTCATTAAAAGGAAATTAATTCGTCTGATCCAGTTTCCTTACCATTGTTAAAATAGTTGCTAGTCCGACGGTTTCGTTCTCTTCGTCATAGATGTCTACAAGGAATTTAACAATTCCCTTTGCTATGTCGTCTTCGGATTTTTTCTCCTGATCAATTTTCTCTTTAACAGTAAATCGTACTCCGATTGTTGCGCCCGGGTATACAGGCTTGGTGAACCGTGCTTGTTCCACACCGTAATTCAATAAAACCGGACCTTTCTTAGGATCAACAAACAACCCTGCAGCTTTAGACAGAAGAAAATAACCGTGTGCTACCCTTCTTTCGAAAATTGTTCCGTCTAATGAAGTAGCATCCATATGCGCATAGAAATTGTCTCCCGAAACATTGGCGAAATTTACAATGTCTGCTTCTGTTACAGTATGTTTATGTGTGAACACAGTGTCCCCGACCTTGAGTTCCTCAAAATGTTGTCTGAATACATGTGGGTTAGCTTCTGGTTGCTCTGCTCCTACCTGAAACTGCTCTGTAATTCTGGTAATTGTCGTCGGATGACCTTGAATTGCCGTTCGCTGCAGATAATGTAGAACACCTCTTTTTCCTCCCATTTCTTCACCTCCACCGGCGCGACCAGGTCCACCGTGAGTAAGTAAAGGCATCGGTGAACCGTGGCCTGTACTTTCTTTGGCGCACTGTTCATTCAGCACCAAAATTCTACCGTGCATGTGAGCGGCATTCACGACATATTCTCTGGCGATATTGTCATCAGCTGTAACGATAGAAGATACCAGCGATCCTTTACCCATTTCTGAGAGCGCAATCGCTTCTTCAAGGTCTTTGTAAGCCATAAGCGTTGAAACAGGTCCGAACGCCTCAATATTATGAACATCCGTTTTCTTATACGGATCATCGTTATAAAACAAAATAGGCGAGAAAAAGGCACCTTTCTTTCTATCGGCACCCACAACATCAAATTCGTCCATATTTCCGTAAACGATTTGCTGCGATTCCGCAAGTTTATTCACGCTTTCCCGAACTCTTTCCACCTGTAATTTTGTAGCGAGCGCACCCATTCTAACTCCCTCTTGTGAAGGGTCTCCAATCGTGGTTTTCGCGAGTCGTTCGCTAAGTGATTTCTGCACATCCTCCATTAAATTATCGGGCACAAAAATCCTCCGTATCGCCGTACATTTCTGTCCGGCCTTCACCGTCATTTCTTTTGCAACTTCTTTGATAAAAAGATCGTATTCCGCAGTACCGGGAACGGCATCTTTCCCCAATACTGTAGCGTTTAGAGAATCTGCTTCCAAATTAAATGGTACGGACTCCTCTAAAATTCGATCATGCCCTTTTAGTTTACGACCTGTTGCAGCCGATCCGGTGAAAGTTACAACATCCTGATTGTTGACATGGTCTATAATTCCTCTTCCCAATCCGCATACAAGCTGAAGGCTTCCTTCCGGTAGTATTTTTGAATCAATAATGTCCCTTACCATCAATTCTGTAAGATAACACGTGTATTCTGAAGGTTTTACCACCGCCGGAACACCCGCCATCAGGTTAACAGCTATTTTCTCCAGCATACCCCAGATAGGAAAATTGAATGCATTGATATGGACTGCAACACCTCTTTTGGGTACCATGATGTGATGTCCGATAAAGGTTCCATTTTTGGACAAAGGAGCTGCTTCACCATCTACGTAATAAGGAAGATCCGGAAACTGACGTCGCAAAGAGGCATTGGCAAAAAGATTCCCTATTCCACCTTCTATATCTATCCATGAATCTATTTTCGTTGCACCTGTGGCTGCGCTTAACTGATAGTATTTTCCTTTCAATTCTATTAAATGCAAAGCCAGTGCCTTGATCATACGGCCTCTTTCCTGAAAAGTCATTTTTCTCAGCTGCTCTCCTCCCTTCTGCCTTCCATAGGTTAATATCGCTTCGTAATCGAGTCCCTTTGATGATGTTTCAGCAAACTGCTCTCCTGTGATGGCATTGTAAAGGGGTGTTTCCACGCCCTCGCCGTCTACCCATTCCCCACAAACGTAATTCTTGATCTGTTGCATTCTTTAACTTTTTTGAAGCTTCTAAGATAATGATGTTTTTTTAAACCAGAGTTACAGATTAATGATAAAATCAGTCCCGTCAGGAATCATAAGCCAGCTAAAGTCTATTAAAAACAATCTTCTATCAAACCTCTTGAAGAGACAACGGTCAGCTCAAGGCCTCATACAAGATAACACTCCCTGCACAGTCTCGTAGAGACGCATAGTTTACGCAACCGTGGAAGTCCACAGTTAACAAAAAACCCTGCGAAGCTATATATCAAACCTACGGCACTCCAGTTTTTTCTTTGCTCCCTTCTTTCTGATACATTATTTTTTTTTAATGATAAAACCCAGTGAATAAATATCTGTAATCCATTCATTTTCATAAAAATATATTTGCGTAATAAATAATAAAAGTATATTTTGGAAAAAAAACAATTAATCCTTAAAGCTTAACCCTATGAAAGAAATAAAATCTTTTAACTCTTTTAAATTCTTGTACGTCTTAATTGTACTTGGATTTTCTTTTAATTTTAATGCACAACAAATTAACGGCAGTAATGCTGACTGTAGTGATTTTGAAGACGGTATGGGAAGAAAAGTTAGATCATTAGGGTTTGATGGAAATGAGGTGATATATGAAGTTAAAGGTTTGGCTCATGGCCTATATACAATAGCGATCTATTATTCAAATGGCACAAATGATAATAAACGAATCATAATCAAATAGTATTGATTAAAAATTATGTCATACTTATCTTTGTGAGTGCACTTGTTGTAATTCGGGTGCACTCTCAAAGTTATTTTAATCAGTTAGACTCAATAAAAGTCATCAGCAGTGCAGTAGCTATTCAGAATGATACAATATATACAGCTGGAGATATGTGGAATGATCAGGTTAGGGCGGTTAATATTTCCAGGCACAAAATGAACGGGGATTTAATCGGTCATGACACTTTGAGTACATCCTCCGAATTTAGTACTGCTCCAAAAATTTTTTCCGATGATAATAATAACATATATATATCATCAACCTTTAGTGATGTATATCCTTTTGATAACTATACATGGGATATTTTACTTACTAAATACAAAAATCAGTTCCAGTGGACCCAAATGTATGGAGGAAATGTCACTGAACAACCCAACGGAATTTTAGAAATCGATAATTATGTTTACTTATCAGCAACCACTAATAGTTTTGGATCAGGATTCGGAGATTTCTATCTGATCAAAACAGACACAAATGGAAACGTAATTTGGGAGAATACATACGGTTCTTCAAAGAATGAAATTGCCTGGTCTATAGCATCCACCCAAAATGGCAATTTATTGCTTTCAGGACATAAGAACATCAACAGCCCTGACTGGGATATTTATTTAGTGATGGTGGATACTGCAGGGAATTTACTTTGGGAGAAAAATTATGGGACTAGTATGAATGACTATGGGGGATTAGCTATATCAACAAACGATCATTCATTTATTGTTTATCGGAATGTGAATGAAGGTAATGGTGGTAATACTGTCGGCAATGTTGAAAAACTTGACGGAAAAGGAAATATAATTTGGAGCAAAAATTTTCCAAACAATACCCTTTCATCATTTAGCTGGGCAAAACCCATTGAAAACAGAGACGGTACATTTTTAGTTACGGCAAGCGTTAAAAATTCAAACGATAAAATGATTGGGAAAATTTATAAACTGGATCCCTTTGGCAACACTATATGGACAAAAGAGTATTATACCAATCCAAATACTAGTCAGTATATTTATGACATAAAGCTACTGCGGATAGTGGTTATGTGTTAGCAGGTAGTGCAAGGGATTCTAATCTGGTGCAAAGGGGTTGGCTTATTAAAACCAATTGCAATGGCGAAGAAGGAGTACAACACCCCCTTACATCTACACCATGTGATGAGTATGACTGTACGCAATATCCTATCGATGCAAATTTTACAGCTAGTAATCTTACGGTAGACCTGGTAGATGGCGGTGATATAACTTTCGAGAATTCATCCTCAAATACCACCTCCAGAGTATGGGATTTTGGAGATAATACAAAAGCATATACAAACGGACAAGTTACTCATACATATACCCAAGAAGGAATTTACGATGTGGAACTTATCGTTTTTCATGCGATGTGCAGTGATACTTTTTCTTTACAGATAGAGGTTACGAATACAGCAAATATAACTATGCATACTGCTTTAGAAAAAGAAGTAACGCTTTATCCCAATCCTAACGAGGGTAATTTTACCCTTGCAAACAACACCAATCAGCCACTGGGCTTCAGCATTCTTGATGCAACAGGAAAGATGGTGTTTCAAGGGGAGGTATCGTCATCAAATCAAACCGACTTAAGCTTAAATATTCCATCCGGGATATATATGGTTAATCTTCAACAGAACGGGACAAGGATTATTAAAAAAATGGTGGTGAGGTGACTGTTCAGCACATAAAAGTTAGGTAATTGTGTCTGCCTACCGTTAGATACGGCCTTTTGTTTATAACAGCGCGAAAAACAAATGTATAGAGAAAACCGGCTATTTTCTCGCGGGAAACAAGTTTTCCCGTACGAATTATACTTGAGAGAATATATAGAGCGTTTCCAGAGCAATCTCCCGACACCTCTCATCATATTTAGTCATTTCCAATTCTGTTCCGTCGAATTTTTTCGGATCCTCGTAAGTCGTGGCTATTCTTTTTTCCGCACCGCGTAAAAAAGGACAATTTGCTTCAGCATCTCCGCAGGTCATTATCGCTGCGAAATTTTGAGAAGGAAAAGATTCATGGGTGATCGTTTTAGAAAAACAAATCGTAGTCAGCTTTTCACCATAATGCACCTTGTAAAGTGGATTTTTTCCTTCCTCCTGCCTTTCCATTTTAAACCCAATTCTGGCAAGTGCTGCAATTGCGTTTGGATGAAAAGCCGTTGCTTCCGTTCCGGCTGAATGGGCCTTTATCTTATGAATGCCATAATATTCGGCAGCTACAGCAGCCCAGATCTGTCCGAAATGGCTTCTTCTTGAATTGTGCGTGCAGACATATATCAGATTAATCTCTTTCTCTTCAATTTTTGAAGCGATATATTCTTTGATTCGATTGAGAATAATTTTTCTTTCAATAGGTATTTTAGAAAAATCAGAAGATAAACCATCGCAATATTGACGGAGCTTTATGAAAATTCGGGACTGAGAACTGTTTTCCATGGACTGCAAAAATTAGTTTTAATCATTAACTTTTAAAGGAAAGCTTTTCCAGGTTCAATATTTCCATTTATTTGCCAGCGAGACCAGTGAGAGCATAACCGGCACTTCGATCAGAACCCCGACCACTGTTGCCATCGCGGCCCCGGAATTTAATCCGAAAAGTACTATGGCAACGGCTACGGCTAATTCAAAAAAGTTACTTGCCCCAATCATGGCAGCGGGCGCACAAATGTTATGTTTTAGTTTTAAGAATCTTCCCATGAACCAGGCAATGAAGAAAATAAAATAGGTTTGAATAATCAAAGGAATAGCGATCAACAGAATATGAAATGGTTGCGCTACGATTTTTTCCCCCTGAAAAGCAAAAAGGAGAATAAGTGTTGTTAATAAAGCTATAATGGAAATCGGTTTAAGTACTGCCAAGAACTTTTTTTCAAACCAGTGAATTCCTTTAATTTTAATAATGAGCCTATTGATCACATATCCGGCGAGTAATGGAATAGCCACAAAAATAATGACTGAAGTCGCAAGTGCTTTATACGGAATTCCGAGTTGCTGATCGGAATTAACCACCTCTATTCCGAACAAATTAAACAGTATTCCGACGATTGGAATAAATGCAAATAACAGTATTAAATCATTTACCGAGACTTGAACCAATGTATAATTCGCATCTCCTTTTGTCAGGTAGGACCATACAAAAACCATCGCTGTGCATGGTGCCGCACCCAGGAGAATCGCACCGGCAAGGTATTGCTCGGCATTCTCATGGGACATAAATGATGCATATAAATTGTAGAAGAACAACCATCCGAAAAAAGCCATGGAAAAAGGTTTTATAAACCAGTTGACCACAACCGTCAAGCCCAGGCCTCTCAGATTTTTTGAAAAATTCTTTATGGAACTAAAATCAATCTGAACCATCATAGGAAAAATCATCAGCCAGACCAAAATAGCTACGGGGATATTCACCGTCGAAATGTTCCAGTTACTCAATACTTTTATACTGTCTCCCGCTAAATAACCAAGTCCGATTCCAGCTGCTATACAAAATAAAACCCAAAGGGTCAGATATCTTTCAAACGTATTCATTGATTCAGAGCATTAACAGCATCCCGAACCGGGAGTACATGAATTACCTGCAGAATTTCCCAAATCCATCAGAGAAACCTTCTGTTTTCCTTCCGAAATTCCACATTTTTCCCTCGAAAGACAATCGGTTTGTTTAGCTCTTAGTTCAAAATGTTTACCATCAAACGCAAGATCAAATTTGCCGATGGTTTCCATTTGATATTCAACTTCCACCTCTGAGTTTCCAAGACCCAACTTTTCCTCGGACAATTCAATAATATTTTTCAATTTTTGTGGTGCAAGTCTGTGATCAAAATCATCCGCTTGCCACAATTGAAAATTTATTGTTTTTTCATGTCCTTCAGTTCCTCCGCAATCGATAAAATGTCGGCTTATAGTTCCAATCTCTGTCACATGAAAATGATCCGGAACAAATTCTCCCCCCGGAAGCTTAAATTTAAGCTCATTCAGGTTTTCAAGAGCTTTTTTTACTTCTGATAACTTCATTTCTTTTAAATCACTTTAACTATTATTTCTTTTTGATCCTCAGGTCCCCCTCAACAGCACGCTTCTTTTTCTTCAGGTTTGTGCCTGTCGAAAAAAGAATTAAAAGCATTTTCAATTTCAATCCAAACCTCTGTATTTATACAATAATTCATAGAAGTTCCTTCAATGGTCCCTTTTATTATTCCGACGTTTTTCAGTTCCCGGAGATGTTGACTTATAGTAGCTTGAGCTAACCCAAGTTCGTTTACCAGGGTTGAGTTGACACAAGCGTTCTTGTGTAAAAGATAATCCAGAATTGCAATCCTTGCCGGATGAGCAAAGCATTTTGCAAAGGCAGCCATTTCATTTTGCTTGTCCGTAAAAAGTGCTGTTTTTGTTAATCCCATACCGTATTATTATAACATTGCAATATTACGATAATTATTTCTTATATTCAACCTTATTTATCTACCCTTAGCTTTTTCCCTAAATACTGGCTTTAAGACTCATAGTCTCACGCCTATGACGCAAAGATCATCGACCCATGATGCTCTGATCAGGATCGTGACTTTTCAAGTCATAGTCTCACCCCTATGACGCAAAGATCATCGACCTGCTCGTAATCTCCTTTCCACTCTTCGAAAGCCTTTTCTAACAGAGTTCTCTGCTCTTCCATTGTCTTATCGCGGATACTTAAAAGCAATTTTTTAAAATTTACTGATTTGAACTTTTTGTTATGGATTCCGCCGAACTGATCATAAAAACCGTCAGTAAAAATATAAACCGAATCACCCCGCTCAAGGGTTAAATTGTGCAATGTAAAAGGTTTCGGTGAATCATACTGACCAATAGGTTGTTTATCTCCTTTGATTTCCTCAACTACCGAAGCATTTTTTCGTATTATCCAAAGGGGATTATTGGCTCCTGCCCATTTTACCTCGTTCGTTTTCTTCGTCAGAGAGACGAGGGAAACATCCATTCCATCCTTTACAATTTCATCGGACTTCTCGAATTCCTGAATAACTATTTCACGGGTTTTATTCAGAATTTTGTCCGGTTCCGTTAGGTTGAATTCTCTCACAGCCCGGTTTAAACCACTGTTACAAATAACGGATACCATTGCTCCAGGCACACCATGACCTGTACAATCAGCCGCTGCAAAGAGAACAGTATCACCAACATGTTCCATCCAGTAAAAGTCTCCGGCCACTACATCCTTAGGCTTATAAAGAATAAAAGAGTTCTCTAAGAAAGATTTAACGAGGCTCCTGGGGGGTAAAATGGCCGTTTGAATACGCTTCGCATACTGTATTGAGGCAAGTATTTCCGTTTGCTTCGATTCAAGTTGATTTTTCTGTTGAGAAATAAGAATATTCGATTTATTCTTGTTTCTATAAGCTTTAAACAAAACAAACGCGATGACAAGCAACGATAAAGACCCGCCAATTCCGACGGTTGAATAAAATTTTTGTTCCGCCAGAGCTTTTTCACTTTCAGCTTTTTCTTTCTTCACTCGGAGATCTTGTTTTTTTCTATCTTCAGCCCTTTTAAGCGAATCCATCTCCATTTTTTGCTGATAGAAATATTTGGTTTCAAGTTGAGAAACTTGTTCAATCTTTTGAAGATCAATAAGGGTATCAAATAACTCAAAGCCTTGATTTAATTGATCATATGCCTCCTTATATTTTTCACGAGCATAAAGAATGTGAGCATAGGTCGTAAAAAATTCTTTCTTCGATTCCAAAGGAATATCCGATGACTTAAAAAGTTCAATGGCCGTTTTAATCTGATCCTCTGCCTTCTCCTCTTCGCCGCGTTCAAGATAGAACTTAGCCATTAGTTGCCGTCCATAAATAATATTGGATGGATTATTTATCTTTTCGTAATAATCGATAGTTTTCTGTATATGGAATCTTTCCTTGTCAAATTCTTTTGTCTTGTTGTATAAATTCGACAAACTTGAATGTATGTCGGCTATGTCACGATAAAATTCACGCTTTTCTCCGGCCAATGCGAGTGCTTTTTTAAGTGTTCTTTCACTTTCTTCATAATTTCCTTTTTTTCGCTGTACGATCCCCAGCACGTTTAACGGCTTTATTAATTCAATTTTCTCGCCTTTGGCATCAATCAGTTCAAGTGCCCGTTTCAAGTAAAATTCAGCTTTATCAAGCTCATCAATATCGTTGTAAAGCATCCCAATATTTCCATACAGTCCTGGCAAGCCCTCCTTATTATGAATTTCCATGAGTTTGGCGTCTTGCAAATAATGAGAAAGGGCCTCTTCATAATTGTTTAACAAGTAAAAAATGGCTCCGACATTCATACGCGCCGCAATGATAATAGCCGTATCCTTGTGTTCTTCACCTAAGGTCAATGCATCATTAAAATGCTTCAGTGATTTTGGATATTCTCCCCGATAATATTCAAGAGTACCTTTAGAATTATGATATCTATAGAGGCTAAAAAGGTGTCCGGATGAATCGTAAATTAACTTTAAACTATCACTGATTTTTCCGGCCAGTTCTTCGTCTCCCTTTTCATAAAGGGCTTTTAAAAAACGTTGATTCATGCTGCTGGTTATGGCGTCAACATCTTTTTTTTGAGCCAGAGCTAGCTGTGTCAGACCGGTAATCATAATAACGATTAGACAACTTTTCATACAAGTAGTATTTAGTCCAAAAATAGACAATAACCCTCTAACTCCGGATTTAAATGCATGTTTTTATCCTTGAAGACCCAACAGTATTGCTTAAATACCACGAATTAATAAGCTTCTTTCAAAAATCTGTTCTTTCTAGGTTCATAGGCAAATCCACAAAATTTCCTAAATTTGCGGCTTCAGAAAAAGAAGCAAAATATGAGCGCAAAATATCCTGAATACAACGGTTTAAATTTGCCGGAGATCACCGAAAGAATTATGAAAAAATGGGAGGATGAAAACACTTTCCAAGCTTCTATCGAAACGAGAGACGAAAATAAACCTTTCGTATTCTTTGAAGGTCCACCGTCAGCAAATGGACTGCCCGGAATTCACCATGTAATGGCGCGCTCAATCAAGGATATTTTCTGCAGATATAAAACTTTAAAGGGTTTTCAGGTTAAGCGAAAAGCCGGATGGGACACCCATGGTTTGCCTGTAGAACTGGGCGTTGAAAAGGAACTGGGAATCACCAAAGAGGATATCGGTTCCAAAATCTCGATCGAAGATTATAATAAAGCTTGTAAAGAAGCGGTAATGCGCTACACCGATGTCTGGAATAACCTAACCAGGAAAATGGGTTATTGGGTGGATATGGAAAACCCGTATATCACCTACAACTCCAAATACATGGAAAGCGTATGGTGGTTGCTCGGACAACTGTTCGGAAAAGGCCTCATTTATAAAGGCTATACTATACAGCCCTATTCTCCGAAAGCAGGTACAGGACTGTCTTCTCACGAATTAAATCAGCCCGGCTGTTACCGCGATGTAAAAGACACTTCCTGCGTGGCTCAATTCAAAGCTATCAAAGGAAAAGACTCAGCACATCTCCCTCTATGGATCGGAGCTAAGGGGGAGAATCTGGAAGAAGTTCATTTCCTGGCCTGGACAACAACTCCCTGGACGCTACCCTCAAATACAGCTTTAACCGTAGGGAGAAACATTGATTATGTTGTTGTTCAGTCTTACAATCAGTATACCTATAAGCCGATCAACGTGGTTATTGCAAAAGCGCTTGTTGGAAAGCAGTTTTCAAAAAATTACTTCGAGGTCACAGATATTTCCGAATTGGAAAACTATTCAAAAGACGATAAAAAGATACCATTTTTTATTGGAAATGAATTCAAGGGTTCTGAACTGGTAGGAATCAGATATGAACAACTTCTTCCCTATGCCCAACCGATGGATAACCCCGAAAAGGCTTTCAGGGTTATTTCGGGAGATTTCGTAACGACAGAAGATGGTACCGGAATCGTACACACTGCTCCAACGTTTGGTGCAGACGATGCTAAAGTTGCAAAAGACGCAGATGTTCCGGGATTATTGGTTCCCGATGAAAAAGGAAATCCCGTTCCACTGGTTGATTTACAGGGCAAATTTCGTAAGGAAATGGGCGAATTAGCCGGAATGTATGTTAAAAATGAATACTACGAAGAAGGAAAGGAGCCGGAAAAGTCGGTGGATGTGCTGATTTCTATCAAACTTAAAGAAGAAAATAAAGCCTTTAAGGTTGAAAAATACGAACACAGTTATCCGCATTGTTGGAGAACGGACAAACCGGTTTTATACTACCCCCTTGATTCATGGTTTATTAAAGTTACTGATAAAAAAGAGCGTTTGATTGAACTCAATAAAACCATCAACTGGCAACCGGAATCCACAGGAACGGGTCGTTTTGGAAAATGGCTTGAAAATCTTAATGACTGGAACCTTTCACGCTCAAGGTACTGGGGAATTCCTATACCAATTTGGAGAACAGAAGACGGCGCTGAACAAATCTGTATTTCTTCGATCAAACAATTGAAAGAAGAATGTCAAAAAGCGGTAGAGAAAGGATTTATGGACCAAAACCCCCTTGCGGATTTTGACCCTTCGAACATGTCCGAGGAAAATTACAGCCGGGTTGATCTTCATAAAAATTACGTAGATCAGATTATACTGGTCTCGCAATCCGGCAAACCCATGAAAAGGGAAGCCGATCTCATCGATGTATGGTTCGATTCGGGATCCATGCCTTATGCACAGTGGCATTATCCTTTCGAAAACAAGGAGATGATAGACGAGCACAAAGGGTTTCCCGGTGATTTTATCGCCGAGGGAGTTGACCAGACCAGGGGTTGGTTTTATACACTTCACGCCATCGCCACCCTGACCTTTGACTCCGTTGCCTATAAAAATGTTATTTCAAACGGATTGGTTCTGGATAAGAACGGTCAGAAAATGTCTAAGAGGCTTGGAAATGCGGTTGATCCATTTATGACTCTGGATGAGTTCGGCCCGGATGCCACCCGCTGGTACATGATCACCAATGCAGCACCTTGGGATAATCTGAAATTTGACACAGAAGGAATCAAAGAAACCCAGCGCAAATTTTTCGGAACCCTGTACAACACCTATTCTTTTTTCAGCCTTTATGCCAACATTGATGGTTTTAGCTACAGTGAAGAACGTATTCCGACGAATAAAAGACCTGAGATTGATCGTTGGATCATCTCCAAGCTGAACAGCCTGAAAAAACAGGTTGATGTGTCTTTTGAAACGTTTGAACCCACAAAAGCGGGTAGATTAATTCAATCGTTTGTAAATGACCAGTTGTCGAACTGGTATGTTCGCCTATGCAGAAGACGCTTCTGGAAAGGGGATTATACGCAGGACAAAATAGCAGCCTATCAGACACTGTTCGAATGCCTCGAGGCTGTTGCAATCATGATCTCTCCGATAGCACCCTTTTACTCGGACGAGTTATTTACTGATTTAAATACGGTTACAGGACGTCACCACGTTAAATCCGTTCATTTAGCTGATTTCCCGGAGGTAAACTATTCTGATATCGATGAGGAACTTGAAGCACAGATGGAAATAGCTCAACAGGTTTCGTCTATGGCTTTAAGTCTCAGAAAAAAAGAGAAAATACGTGTGCGTCAACCGCTACAGAAAATAATGGTTCCTATTCTTGATAAAAGCTTCAAGGCTCGTATTGAACATGTAAAGGATTTAATTCTGTCCGAAATTAACGTTAAAGAGATGGAACTCCTTGAAGACACTACGGATGTTTTGGTGAAGAAAATCAAACCGAACTTCAAGACCATTGGTCCGAAATATGGCAAGCAAATGAAAGCGATCTCCAAAATAATCGGTCAATGGGGAGAAAGTGAAATTGCCGCCGTTGAGGCTAATAAGGGCTGGAAAGGAACAGTAGAAGGCGAACCCGTTTCACTTGATTTAAATGACTTCGAAATAGAAACGGACGACATCCCGGGATGGCTTGTAACATCGGAAAACGGTATTACGGTGGCGCTGGACATCACAATCACTCCTGCTCTTAAACAGGAAGGAATAGCCCGTGAATTGGTAAACCGCATCCAGAATTTCAGAAAAGAAGCAGGACTAGAGGTGACAGATAAGATCAATATCACCATCAGTACCAATGAGGAAATTTCAGCGGCCATCGAAGCCAACAAAAACTACATCGCAGCCGAAGTTTTAGCTTCAGCGATCAATGTAGGAAGCATTGAAGGCACAGAGTTTTTGGCGGATATTGAGGAGGAAGGAGATACGAAGGTGGGATTGAGGAAGGTGTAACAAAATCAGAAATAGAGATTTGTCTAATAACATGGAAAAAAATAAAATATCGTTCCAGTTTATCAGTGAACCAACGGACGTTAACTTTGGCGGGAAGGTACACGGTGGTGTAGTGATGAAATGGATTGATCAGGCTGCTTTCACCTGTGCCCGAACATGGTCAGGGACTTACTGTGTAACTGTTTATGTCGGAGGAATACGCTTTTTAAAACCAGTCAGCATTGGAGACGTGGTGAAAGTAGATGCGATGGTAATCTATACCGGAAATACAAGCATTCACATCGCCGTTGATGTTTACTCCAGAGATTTTGAGCATGATGAGTTCCAGAAAACAACTCACTGTGTAATCGTCTTTGTTTCTGTTGATGAAAACGGTAATCCACAGACTGTAAAAAAATGGGAGCCTTCTACTGAAAAAGAAAAGAACCTTGCTGCGTATGCGAAGAAATTAAAGAAACTGCGCGAACAAATATCGGAAGAAATGAAACCCTTCTTTCAGGAATAACTACCATTCAACAATGTTTGCGTTGAATTCCCGGAATAGTTCTTTTGTATGTTCATGACAGGTAAACAAGATCACCTGGCGTTTCTGAGCGAAATGTGTAAGCGTTTTTGCCAGATTCCTCGACCTGTGAACATCAAAATTAACCATTACATCATCCAGGACAACCGGTAAAGGTTCGGCTGATTTTTCATATTCCTCGATAAGACCCATTCTTAAGGCAAGTAACAACTGCTCACGTGTTCCGCGACTTAGTTCTCCAACAGATTTTTGTTTGCCTTGTTTATCAATTACGCTGACGTGTTTTTCGCTCAGTGATATGCGAAGGTCTTCGTAGGCATTGTCCGTAATGTCTTTGAGATAATCTCTGGTCTGAGTAATTACTTCGGGCTGTTTTTCCTCCTCATACTTCTGTTTGCTTTCCGAAATTATTCTCAGAGCCATTTTGTTCGTTAACCATTCCTTGACTCCTTCTTTCAATTGCGCTTCCAGGCTTTCTTTTTCGTTTTGGAGCTTAAACATTTCATCGGGCTGCAAAATATGACGTATTTCCGTTGATACTGCCGCAAGCCTTCGATTCATTTCGTCATATTCGTGCTTAAACTTTTTATGAAGTCCCTGTGTTTCATCGAGTTTTATACTCAGTTCTGCTGGCGTCATCTGACCTAAATCTTCCAGTGTCTTTTCAAGTTTATTTTCACCACAGATGGTGCGAATTGTCTTTTCGGCAGAATCCATTTGGGATTTCGCTTCTGCGAGCTGATTTTGCTTTTCAAAATGGGCATAAAATTCATTTTCGTCCCCAACATTTACTTCCGCAAGAAGCTTATTCATTTGGTCTCTCAGGATACTTATTTCATTGCTTGACTGAGACTCATCCTCTTTAAGATCGGAGATTTGCTCCTCAAGACGTTGTCTTTCCTCCTGAATTTTTTGATTTTTCTCGATCTTCTCGATAAGCGCATATACAAAAGCAACATCTACCGAAGAAATATCCGGAAAGACTTCTTTCACCTTATTCTCAAAATCAGTAATACGCTTTTTATTCTTTTCAATGGTCGCTTCTGCCTCTTTTTTGGCAGTGTCCTGACGTTTTAATTCTTCCACTGTGGATAAAAATGCATCCATCTCATGGATCTCAAGGGATTCAGGAAGTTGATTTTCCTTAAGTAAACGAACCCAGTCATTTTTTACCCTTTCGATCTCATCAGCAATATTTTCGACCTCCTCGGATACAATCTCAATCATTCTTTTCCTTTCCTCAATAGCAGAATCTAAGTCTTTGATTCGTGACGTTAGTTCCTCAAACTGTTTAACATCGTTTTTGATTTTTTCAATTTCCAAACTGATTGAGGTGACATCTACCATTTTTGAGGGCGCAGCACTAGCGCCTGATTTTGAACCTAAAAGCAAAATAAATGAGCCAAGTACAACGGCAGTAATCACAGCAATTGCAGCGGTCGTATTAACAAAAAATAAAGTGCCTCCCAGCAATAAAAAGATACCAAGGACAAGATATATTAATTTCCAATTTCCACCAGTGGCTGAAGAACCACCTGTGTTTTTTAAAGCACGCTGAAATTCTGTTTCCAGAACGATCTTTTTCTCACTGTACTGATCCTTTTTCTGTTGATCATTAATTTCAAGTTCACTCCGTTGCTTTTCAGCATCGGTTTTACGAATATTTAACCGGTCAAGCTCGTTTTGATGAGAATTAAGCGTTTCCTTCTTACTTTCTGCCTGACGCATCAGCGATTGAAGGATATCCATGGATTTTGCCGCTTTCGAACGAATTTCAAGACTTCCTTTGAGCTTAAGGAGCTTTTCTGTATCCACACTATCTCCAAGCATAAGGCTCTTGTTTTTCAAAGCCAAATGGGCACGTTCTCTTTTATCTTCCTCATGAACAAGATCCGTTCTCGCTTGCTCAAATATTTTCACTGAAGCTTTAAAATAATCCAGTAAGTACGTATGCTTTGCTAAGTCTTTGTCCCAGCTCAGACCTTCTAATTTATCAACAAGCTGAGTGATCTTATTTCGGATCCGGGCGATTTCCTTTTCTTCGTTGTTCAAACCATTTTTCAGTTCCCTGAATTCTTCCGCAAGATGCAATCCGTAAAATTCCATCTGTCCTTCCTGATCAATGATTTTTCGTGCTTCCAGATATTCGATAAATGAGGGGTAAGCCCTTTTCAGATCTTCATCGCGGTTAACTAAAAGACCATAAGATTCCCGTTTATCCTTCAGCGATTTCAGTTCCTCTTGCAGACTATTCTTCTCTTCCGACAATCTATTATAATCATCCAGTTTATTTCTGAGTTCCCCGATAGTCTGTTCTTTCTCCTGAATTTTCGTTGTGATCTCAGCCAACACCTGGGTTCTGCCCCGGACGGTAAACAGTTCCTCCGAATGCTTTTTAATCTCAGCCTCAAACATGCCAAAATTGACTCCCGACAAACCCATGCCCATACTGAAAATGCGATCCTCCATTCCAGAATCATCGAGTTGCTCAACTTGCATTAATTCATCCAGAGTGATTGCGTAAACATTCCTGTATAGATCAACGGAGGCGTTACTAATCATTCGATGATATGTGTTTATATCCTCAATACGCTGATCCTTATATTCAAATCTGACTTCCTTTGCGTTGCCATGGCGATAAATGGAAAGCGGCTCTTCTTCCTGATTTCTCAACCAGATCGTTCCCCCATGTTTTCCTCCATTCAAAGGCGGTCTTCGCTGTTCCAGAAAACGGGGATATTCGAAGAGCGTAAATCGTATGAAATCCAGCAGGGTCGATTTTCCCGCTTCATTCCTTCCATACAAAACATTCACGCCGGATTTAAAACCATCTATTTCCTTAGCATGAAAAACACCAAACCCGTCGATATGTAACTTTTCTATCCTCACTCAGTATCATCCTGTTTAGTCAGACCTTCCATACATTTCCATTTTGCCGAATTCAGCAAATCTTCAAGCTCTTTATGCAGTTCTTCACTGAAATCCTCTGAATTTAGTTGTCGGCCAACCTTGGTAGAAGACATTTCTTCCAGTAATTCATTTTTGAGATCAATCAGGGCATTCAGGTCTTTACCATACTTATCGAAACGTTGAAGTAAATCAGCAATAAAATCAGAAGATTTCATTCTTTCCTCAAGATCAATTACAGGAATTGTGTGGTTAATGATTTGATCGTAAAAGACAAAAGGCTGATGATAATCATTGCCTGCGTTCAGTTCCTTTACCAAGTCCTCCATCTCGGATTTTCTTGCAAAAACATTATTCAATTCAGAAGCGCCCGTTAATTCAATCCTTAACAAATGACAACTCTTTGTTGCTTCGAGTTCAGCTTTTATTTCATCGGTAAGGGTAAAAAAATCCCCCAAATTTTTTAGACCTGAAACATCTATTTTCCGATAATCAAATATGATTTCCGACAAGGGAACGAAATTATGTGCCTGAATTTTACCGTCCTTCACTTCAACCAGCGAGCAGCCCTTTTCTCCGGTCTCATTGAAGTGTCTTCCCTGAATATTTCCTGAATAAACGATAGCCGGGTTCTGATCGGAAACAATCTCTCTTTTATGAATATGACCCAAGGCCCAATAATCCATGCCTGCCTTGCGCAGGGAATCCATATCAAAAGGACAATAGGGTGAAAGCGTATGCCTTCCGGTCAGTGTTCCGTGCAGCATGCCTATGGCAAAAGGAGATTTGTCTTTTCTTTTGAATTTTTCAGCAAGATTTCGGTATTCCTCTTTCTTCTGATAACTAATCCCGTAAATTTCTGCTAACGATTTATCTCCTTTGATCACTGTATGTTGCTGCACCTCTTCACCACTAAATCGAACAACGTTATCCGGGAGATTGAGATGTTCCGACCAGTTATCTAAAGGGTCATGATTTCCGCATATCATGTAAACAGGGATATTCTCACGCTTGAGATTCTCCAGTCCTCTTATGAACCGATACTGAGCGCTTAAACTACCGCTGTCGCTGTCGAAACTGTCTCCGGCGATAAGTAAGAAATCAACCTGCTCATCAATACACGTGTTGATTAATCGTTCGTATGCCTTAAGCCCCTGTTTCACAAGAGCATCTCCCAATTCATTATTCAGCCTTCTTAATCCTCGATAAGGACTTTCTATGTGGAGATCAGCGGCATGGATGAATTTAAAAGATGACATTTACAGGCTTTCTTCAAAGATAATTAACTTATTTCAATAAAATAAGGGATCGTTCATCATGTAAGTCGATTAAAACCCGTAAACCCATGGGATCAGGAAGGTAGCTAAAATCCAGAAAATTAAATTCAAAAGACCCCCGGTTTTTACAAAATCCATGAATTTATATTTACCCGCACTATAAACCATTGTGTTTGTCTGGTAACCAATAGGGGTGATGAAACTGGCTGATCCGGCGAATGCAATGGCCGCCAGGAAGGGAACAGGACTCAATCCAAGACTGTTTGCGGTTACGATTGCAATCGGTGCTAATAAAGCTGCAGCAGCATTATTGGTAAGTAAATTAGTTAATACCGTTGTAAGCAAATAAATACCTGAAAGAACAGCGATCGGACCCCAGTCCTGAAGATAATTCACTACTCCTTGAGCCATCATAGTATCAAGTCCGGAATTACTCATTGCCGTTCCTAAACTCAATGCACCCGCCAGCAGAAAAACCACCTTCCAGTCTATTGCTTTATACAGTTCTTTCATATTGATAATACCCAAAAGAACTATTAAAGAAACTCCTGAAATGGCTCCTGTCATTATATCAATTATACCAAAAGTTGCAGTTAATATTACGGCCATTATTACTGTCAGTACAATTGCAAACTGTCTTTTATCAAATGTTACGATTTTATCCTGAGAAAGGACCGCAAAAGGGGCTTGCGGCTCATTTTCATTTTTGTACATTTCCTCAATAAATTCATTCTTTACCTCAGCCAGAATAATGTCTCCTGCTTTTAGTCGAATATCGGACAGATTTTCATGCATTACATCTTTACGCTGCTTGACCGCCAAAGGAATAGTTCTGTATGTCCCTTTAAAATCGATGTTACCCAGCTTATTTCCGTCAAGAGGAGAATTTGCTACAATTATCAGTTCTAAAAGAGAACTGTTTTTGCTCCTAAGGTCGGCGTTACCCACTTTTACCGAAAAATACTCGTTAGCAACCGCCCAGTTCTTCAGTTTTTTTATATTTTCTGAATTACACCGCACCTTAATAATATCACCGACATATAATTCGGTTTCCTGAGAAGGAAGAGCGAAGCTTTTTTTACCTCTTCGCAGTTCTAGAACGTCAATCTCAAGGTCAGTCAAAACTTCAAGCCTAACGCTTGTATTGTTTGGAACTTCTTTTTTAACTATCTCTAATTCGGTAAGGTAGTTTTTGATATCGAACTTCTCTCCCGGTTGACCTTTTTCTTTCTTTTTACTGCTCGGCAATAAGGGGATGCCGATAAATAACATATACAAAATCCCTACCGCGAGAAATATAATTCCGACTGGCGTTAACTGAAACATGGAAATGGGATCCAGGTTTTCCTTCACAGCTATTCCACTCACCAGAATATTCGTAGATGTTCCAACCAGCGTGCACGTGCCTCCAAAAATGGAGGCGAAAGACAGCGGTATCAGCATTTTTTTTGGATCGTGACCGGAAGTGTTAGCAATTTGAATTATTACCGGTATAAAAACTGCTACGACAGGTGTATTATTGATAAAGGCCGAAATCACGGCTATTACAAGCATCATCAAAAGCATTCCCTGATTGAAATTACGGTTGAATATTCTGGCGAGCTTGTGAGTCACATACTGAAGGGCGCCGGTTTTTAGCACTGCAGCACTGAGTGCGAACATAAAAGCAACGGTAATTGTCGCGCTATTACTAAAGCCGGCCACTCCCTCTGCCGGTGTAATCACTCCAGTCAATACGAGCGAGGATATTATAAGTAAGGCCACAAGGTCTATTCGAACAGCCTCGGTAGCAAAAAGTACCGTAGCAATAACTATCACAACGATTGTAACAATTAAGTCGAATGACATATAAAATTGTTTTTAAATATAAACTTTGATGATTTGACTTTAAAATAACTAAAAAAATCCACATCACTTCTACAAACAACCCTAAAAGATGATTGAAGATCTATCTTGCTCCTGATTTACGCTTATTCAATTCAAAATCACGCTGATTGATTAATGTAAACCTCAGGCCTATAAAGAGTCCGTTAATTTGAGAAAAAGCCGTGGAAGGAGTAAGAAAATTATATCCCGCTCTCACATGAAAACCGAAAATTCTGTATCCGAGAACCGGCGCGATTCCAACGCGATGTTCATCAAAGTTCGTTCGGTAAACCAAGTCAGCACCATAGGTGAAATTAAATCTTCCTCGCTTGAGCCAGTAACCCGCACTGAATCCCAACACATTTTGGGTGAGGTTGTAATCACCTCCAACATGGAAAGCATTTGTTTTGGGTTTTCGAATCTTAATATTTTTGAATATCATTTCGCCCCCCAGCTCTGCCAATGTATATTTCCCCTGCTGTATTCCAAAATAGGGTCCGCTTTTTCTAACCGTCGGATCGATGAGGGGTTTTTTACTTCGGTCCAGCTGTCCAACAGAAAGGAAATGACTGCATAAAAAAAGAATGATCAGAAAATATATCAGTTTCATGTATTAAATTCAGTAAACTATTCTTCCTGCTTTAGTCGTTTCAGGTCTTCTACAGTAATTCCAAGACTATCCGCTGTTTCTTTTAAACGCTTTGTATCTTCAATTGTTTGACCGGCATCATCGATCATATCTTTATCGATATTATTTTTCAGCCATATAGAGCTTTCCTCGATTGCGGGAATAGTTGAAGAAGCCGTAATTTTCACAGGTTCATACAGGAGTGAACCTTCCTTGACGTCTGAAGGAATGAATTCATTTCTTTCATCATACGTTTCAAGCAGGATGATCAAAATACTCATGAAATAGACCATTTTCAGAATACCGAAAAGTGCTCCGAAAAATTTATTTGCCAGACTCAACTGAACTACCTTGAGCATCTTTTCTATCATTTTTCCTCCGAAATATACCATTGCACCGACAGCCAGGAAAGTAACTGTGAAGGCCACTACGGGCAGGTATTTACCCTCGATCTCCATGCCCGCCTTTATCTTAGCAGCAGTCCAGTCAGAAAAATGAATACCGGCATAAATACCTACGAGGAGAGCGAGTAAAGTGAAAACTTCAATAACCAGTCCTTTCTTAAACCCTACCCAGGCACCATAAAGCAGAGGAACAAGGATCAAAATATCTACGAAATTCATGAAGCTAAAATACAGAAGTGAAAGCCCTCCTTTTCAATAAAAAAATATAATTTGCTAACATGATGTTTTTAATGGCTCAGAAACCCCGATAGAAAAAGGGTTTTGAGGAAATAGAATAAAGTCTGAAGCCGTTATTTTTCAGGCAATATTGGTAAAGACCTGCTGAATGTCATCGTCATCTTCGATCTTATCGAGCATCTTTTCAATGTCTTCCAGCTGTTCGTCCGAAAATTCCACCGGGGAGGTAGCATATCTTTTCAGACTGGATTTGGCTACCTCAATATTTCGTTCCTCCAGGGCCGACTGAAGTGTTCCGAAACTCGTGTAATCACCTAGAATTGTAATCGTCCCTTCTTCGGATTTTTCAATTCCTTCAAGTCCTGCATCTATAAGTTCTAGTTCGAGCTCTTCAGTGTCCAGACCTTCGGTACTCTCAATTTCAAATACAGCCTTACGGTTGAACATAAACTCAAAAGATCCGTTTGGAACAATTTGTCCTCCGGCCTTGTTGAAATAGGATTTAACATTAGCTACCGTTCTGGTTGGATTATCCGTAGCACATTCAACATATACAAGCACACCGTGAGGACCTTTTCCTTCGTAATTTATGAGTTCGTAATTTTCTACATCTTTAGCGCTTGCTCTTTTAATTGCCTTTTCAATATTGTCTTTAGGCATGTTCTGAGCTTTCGCATTCTGTATAGCAGTCCTTAGCGTTGAATTCATCGCGGGGTCTTCCCCTCCTTCTTTTGCCGCCATGGTGATTGCCTTGGCAAGTTTGGGAAAAAGTTTAGACATTTTATCCCATCTTTTCTCCTTTGCCGCTCTTCTGTATTCGAATGCTCTTCCCATTGTTTTCTTCCATTTAAAGGCTCAAAATTACATAATTCGCTCCATAAATAATAAAGCAAATGATAAAAGAATTCGACAACAATTCAGTGCCAAAATAAACACGGTCAAATCACCGTATAAAAGAGTAAATCTAAAAAGAAAGAAAAAGTGAAAAATTATGACAACGAACTTAACCTACCGAATAACGGAGCTTAATTTCCTTACTCAGGTCAGACTTTAGATGAGGTAACAAATTGAGGCAAGTTCGAATAATACTGTCCAAATCATAACCCGCATCCTTATACAATTCATCCTGGGTCCCGTGATGAATGAATTCATCGGGGATTCCCAAACGAACTACCTTTGCGGAATATCCCTGATCGGCCATAAATTCAATTACCGCACTTCCCATTCCACCCATCAGGCATCCATCTTCAACAGTTATTACCTTATCAAATTTCGTGAAAACTTCATGAAGCAGATTTTCATCCAGGGGCTTAACAAATCGCATATCGTACTGAGCAACGGAAGCACCGAGTTCCTTTAATTCATTAACTGCTTTCTGAGCATAGTTTCCAATATGTCCTATACTTAATATAGCCAGATCTTCTCCCGAAGAAATTTTTCTTCCTGTTCCAACCTTTACCGGTTTCATAGCCGTTTTCCATTCTGTCATAACACCTGCTCCCCTCGGGTATCGAATGCTAAAAGGCCCCATATTATCCTGCTGAGCTGTAAACATCAGATTACGGAGTTCTGCCTCATTCATTGGCGCTGAAACAATCATATTCGGTATACTTCTCATATATGCAAGATCGTAGGCTCCATGATGAGTTGCACCGTCCGCGCCTGCGAAACCGGCTCTGTCGAGACAGAACACCACATTGAGGTTTTGAAGCGCCACATCATGAATAACTTGATCGTAAGCCCTTTGCATAAAAGAAGAATAGATGTTGCAGAAAGGGATCATTCCTTGAGTGGCAAGACCGGCAGAAAAGGTAACCGCATGTTGCTCGGCAATACCTACGTCAAAAGCTCTGTCGGGCATTGCAGCCATCATAATATTCAGGGAGCTACCTGAAGGCATTGCCGGCGTAATTCCCATTATTTTATCATTCCTTTCAGCAAGTTCCACTATTGTGTGGCCAAAAACATCCTGATATTTGGGGGGTTGTGGAGAGGACGGAATTATTTTTACGATCTCACCCGTATCTTTGTTAAAAACTCCGGGAGCGTGCCATTTTGTAGGGTTTCCTTCCTCTGAAAATTTAAAACCTTTACCCTTCTTGGTCACACAGTGAAGGAGTTTAGGCCCCGGAATATCTTTCAGATCCTCCAAGACTTTGGTTAGTCCAATAACATCGTGGCCGTCTACAGGTCCAAAATAACGGAAATTCAAGGACTCAAATAAATTACTTTGCTTGAGTAAACTGCCTTTCAGTGCAGAGGACACTTTGCTCACAACCGACCGGGCGTCCGGTCCAAACTTGGAAAGTTTTCCAAGAAGACTCCAAACCTCATCCTTAACTTTATTGTACGTATGAGAGGTGGTAATATCTGTCAGGTAATCCTTCAATGCACCTACATTGGGATCAATAGACATACAATTGTCATTCAATATTACCAATAGATTAGCATCCTTTTCGAAACCTGCATGATTCAGCCCTTCAAAAGCAAGGCCTGCAGTCATTGCGCCATCGCCAATTACCGCTATATGTTGTCTGTCTTTTTCCCCCTTGTAATTATTGGCCACGGCCATTCCCAGCGCACCTGAAATAGAGGTTGAAGAATGACCGACCCCGAATGTGTCGTATTCGCTCTCACTTCTTTTCGGGAACCCTGAGATTCCCCCCTTTAAACGGTTTGTGTGAAAGACATCCCTCCTGCCGGTTAATATTTTATGTCCGTAAGCCTGATGACCAACGTCCCATACCAATTGATCGTAGGGCGTATCAAAAACATAATGCAAAGCAACTGTCAATTCAACGACACCGAGACTCGCACCGAAATGAGAATTTCCAATTTCGGATATCACATCGATGATAAACTGTCTAACTTCCTGAGAAACTTGAGGGAGTTGTTCTTCATTTAGTTTTCGTAAGTCTGAAGGATTGTTTATGTCCTTCAAAAGTTGACCGGCCTGATACTTCGTCATTTAGTTTAATGTTATGGCAAAAATACACTTACTTTTGCACGAGACAAACACTTTGAGAACATAATTTGTTCAGTATTTATTGTGTACAAGTAAAATTTAAAGCCGATGGACCAGGTTTCTTCATTCATCCTGATTCGATCCACCGTGTTCGGGCAACTGAATAAAGAACGTTGTACCAAGGCTTTCTTTGGTTTCGAACCAAATATCACCGTTGTGATTGTTGATGATTTGTTTTACCATGGCGAGTCCGAGGCCGGCGCCTGTTGACTTGGTGGTAAAATTCGGAACGAAAATTTTATTTTGAATATCGCGAGGAATTCCATTTCCATTATCCGAAACAGTTATTAAAAAGCTCTTTTTGAGTGATTCAAGTCTGATAGTAATCTCCGCCTTTTTCCCGTCATCAACCGCTTGAACGGCATTTTTTATTAGATTATTAAAAACACGAAGTATCAGGTCTTTATCGACAAATACGATCGCTTGAGAAGATTCTGTTTCAAACCGAATGTTTACTTCATCCGAGTCATATAGGTTTACCACGTTTTCAAGGAGAGGTATGAGGTCAAGAGCTTGTTCGTTTGCTTTAGGCATCTTGGCAAAATTGGAAAACTCATTGGCAATCTTTGTCAGAATATCAATCTGTTCAACCAGCGAGTTGGCTATACGATTGATTTTTTCCTGAGCATTTGGTGAATTAGGGTCAAATGATCTTTGAAAATGCTGAAGACTCAAGCGCATAGGAGTGAGTGGATTCTTTATTTCATGGGCCACCTGCTTGGCCATTTCTCTCCATGCTGTTTCCCTTTCACTTCGTGCCAGCTGCATTGCTTTCAATTCAAGTTCGGCGAGTTTATCGTTATAGTCCTTTACCAAGGCTCCTATTTCATCGTCTCCTTTATAGGCAATTGGTTGATGTTGTTTACCCAACTCAACATTTCTGAAACTCTCCTGGATAAACCTTAACGGAGTTGTGATCCAGCTCGCCACAAAAATCGCAATGACCACAGTAATCACCAGAAGCAATACTGCAATATTTATTATCGCCACAATAAAGTCATTGATCTGATGTTCATAAGCATTTTGTTTTGCGAAATGCTGTAAATTCAAATAGCCGAGTAGTTTTCCCGAATCATTCTTAAAAGGAAGGTAGGCAGAGAGATACTGAAGTTCACCTATACTTTCCTGATGTATGTATTCGCTTTTCTTGTTCAGTACCATCTCCGTGAACGCCGAGGGATTCATTTGACCCGAACTGATTCCTTTATCGTATAACCGGGGTTGTGAACTTGCTAAAAGATAACCGTTCCTATCATATAAATTGATATCCGTTACGAAGACATTGGAAAATTTCTTCAATATATACTTCATGTAGTTACCTAAAACCGTGGGATCAAGTTCATCCTTGTCTCCAAGTTTCTGGCTCACCTCAATTTCTACAGAATATACTTTTTCTTTCAGGTTTTCGTGGGAATAACTCAGGTATTGCTTTCGTGTATACGTTCCGGCCACAAAAGCAAACACAACGAAAGAAATCACTACTATCCCAATCAGCACCAGCTGAATTTTTACTGATAACTGAAGACTTCTAAAACTAAAAAGATCGTTGCCCGAAAAAACCACATAAAACACAAGTGAATAAATGCCGAAAAAGAGAAAAAGGTACGAAAAAGTGGTCAGTTTTTCTACCGTACCTTCTTTTGGTTTAGAAATGATAATTGTTTGCCCGCTCTCCTCTTGATAAATGAAATGGCTTGTTTTTTCGGACTCAACAAATCCATTTTTCACTCCGTGATTACGTGTAAACACATTTAATTTTGTTGGGAAATTAAAGCTTCCGAACCTCATCACAAGACTCCCTTCAGAGTATCGTGCAATGGAATAATCTTCGAGGTCTTCAAGAGCATAGGTTGTTTCGTTCATTAGCAAACGCGGAAAACCGATATGTTCCGGGATTTTCTTCGACCGGAAAAGGATGAATAATTCAACCACGTCTCCATCAGAGGAAACAATGTTTGAATGAGCAATATAGCTCAGACGATCGAAGTAATCCTCTATATAAAAAAGTTCTTCGGTTATAGTGCTGGGAGTCCCATGCTCTTTCAAGATATTCTTTAATTCCTGATACGTTTTCGTCTGACCCGAAATATAATTTACCAACGGTTCATTTACAGTGTCGAAAAGGAAAAAACTCATTTCATATCTCTCCCAGTAATCTTTGAAGCAACATAGTTCAATTGCATCCACATAATCACTGGCGGAATATTTTTCCGGCTCATCCAGTTTTCTCAAAAATTCCGCGTTCTGTTTCAACTGATCTATCGTAGATAGATATTCAATCTCAGTAGCAGGATCTCTGTCGGTAACCAATTGGTTGGCATACAACTCTCTTTTCTGGTATTCGTTTGACTGATTGCTTTCAAAAAGTATAAAAGCAGCGTAAAAACTAATCACGAGCAAAATCAGTAATTTATATTTGAGTGTAATTATGCGAATGTTTCGGGAAACGATGTAAAAAAGGATACCGTTGAGTAAAGTAGGCCAAAGAGCAGAATAAATGTTGAAATCAAAAATGAAGATCTGCAGAAGAAGATAAATCACTCCAACAGTAAACCAATAAGTAGCCAGATGATTCAGTTTAATTTCGGATCGTATTAAATAAATACTGATTCCTTTGATCAGAACATAATAACTTAAAAAGACCGAGGCAATGATGAACAATGCTATAAACGAATAAACGCTGAGTGAAAAAACCTCATTGATAACAAGGGAAATTGTACTGTTCAGCACCAATGATTCAAACAACCAGCTGATAAAAAAGGCATAGGGATATAAAAGAAGATAGAACAGAAGGTGCAGCCAGGTCCTTTTATTAAATCTGTAAGAGTTGATGATCAGCCGGTAAATCCACAGAGAGATGATTAAAAAACATCCTACAGTAATGAATAAGCTCCCAAGATTCGGAAACAACTCCGAGCTGGCATATAATTTAGGATTGAAGATTTTAAAATCATTAAAAAGCCGCATCCACCGGTATTCGATTGAAAGCCATCGAAGTGCAAGAATAAGCACCGGAAAAAGGAAAATTAACCAAGGTCGTGAGGTAGCAAAAGGAAGTAAAAATCTCACCAAAGCGATTGAAAGTCCGAATAAACCGAAAGCGTACAGTAGAAAAATGAACAATTGCTCATATTCATCGATGACTTTCGTGGGTGTCAAAGAAATATAGAAGAGTGGGTCTCCGGATCTGTCTAGGATAACGTCGGTCCCCTCCCGGAAATCAGTGAATATCTCAATTTCATTGGGAAGAGACATACCTTTCACAAGGGTATTTTTTAAACTCGTATTTTCATAGTAATAATCGTGTTTGATTTTAGAACTGATCAAAAGAGTAACATCATGAATCTCTCTTTTTTCAAGCAAATAGTACCCATTCGAAAGCTCCAGAAATTCAGTCCCACTTAGGTCGCTTAAAATACCGGATAGCTCTTCATTGACAGGCACGCTGTTGTTGTTCCAGAAAACAAGTGAATCTCCGTAGAAAATGTTTACGTTGAACCGACTCTCTTTCAGATCAGGTTCATGCCACATTTCTTGCACCGTAGAGGTAGCAACGAGACGAGAAATATTCTGTGCGTATTTCTGTTGACTAGCCTGTAGTTTATAAATTGATTCCTGAAACTGCTTTCTTTCTGCTTCGGGAGAAACATTGAAAAAAACATTATAAAAAGTCCAAGACAGCAAAATGCTGATCATAGAAAAAATCAACCACCTATACTGTTTTACCTTCGCTTTCACCTTAACACAAAGCTACTTATTTGGAACGAGTTATATCGCCTTTTCTTTAGGTAATATTTCCTCAAGGGTGGTAATCAGTCTTGAAAAATCACTTTCAGAACGACTGTCGTTGTGGTAAATAAAATCCGCTTTGGTTTCATGCGGTGCCAAATATTTTTCATAGCAGGGAATCACGTGGTTTTCCCACTGATAGAGAATTTCAGATCTTGAGTATCCTCTTGATTCCTGGTCACGATATATTCTTCTGTCGAGTTGAATAGCCGGATCAACATCTACAAAAATGCTATAATCCAACAATTTTCTGACATTCTCATATTCAAACACAAAAAGTCCCTCCACAATTAACAGACTTGAAGGTTCGATGGTAATGAGAACATGTTTGTTGTTTCCAGCATTGAACTGGTATTCGAAAACCTCAATCGTTTCTCCCGATATGAGTCTTCGCAAGTCATTCTCTAGTTTTTCCTTGTTAAGAGCGGTGGGTAAATCAAAGTTAACAACGTTGTTGTCATCTCTAATCTGTTCCTTTAAAGGTCGGTAATAATTATCCAGGGAAAAAACAGAAGGCGAATAATCGCTATAATGTTCGGAAAGCCGATTCAATAAGGTTGTTTTTCCTGAACCGCTTCCTCCACAAATACCGATTACCTTCATAATTATCTTTCCTTAAAAACTGCTTTTCCCGGTTCCCCGAGTTGATCAAGGTCAAAAGTATATACTTTATCTCCTACGAGATGGACAAAATTAGAACTTTTATTTTCTACTTTAAACGAAGTAGGGTTTATTTGTAACAAATCGGCATTAATCTTACCGGCATTAATACTTTCGACTTTATTGGTATCAATAATTAGCGCAGTTTCTGTATCTTCAATCTTACTCACCACGATTATATTTTCCATATTATTCATCCAGTAAATCTTCGCATTATATTTTCTAGACACCTCGGCCTTTTTTTCACACTGATTGAGTACAGCAATTTCACCTTTTGAATCCTTTCCGTAAACCTTTACACATCTGTCTTTTTCATCATTAGCAACATAATAAAACTCAGCATTCTTGTATATTCCCACGCCAAGTCTTTTCTCTGTCTTACCGTCGTTTTTAGCTTGATAATATGAACCTGAGAGGTCATAATTCATAATTTCGGAGGGTATGGGAGAGAAGTCAGGCAATAACATAAATCCGTATTCTTCCCTTGGAACGGCTTTTGGGCTAATGGGATAAAAATACGCACGGAATCTGTTGTCCTGCGCAATTATTCGTGAAAAATAAATGTCTTCCTCACTCCCTCCCGCATAATTGAAGAGACCTTCCTTTCCTTTGGAAATCATGTCGGGGTTGGTTTCAGGACCTTTTACATGATAAATTCTGTTGTTATGATGTGTTATCGTAACGAAAAAGTTCTCAACTATTTTTTTCTCCTTGACTTCCAACGTTAAGTGCATTACCAAAGCTTTAGGGGTGTTAAACACCTCCTGCAAAACTACATCATCAGGGTTGGTATATCCATAAGCTCTCACCACTTTAAGAACATCAACATCATTGGAAACATAACTCCCGCTTCGGTTCAGCTGAATATAACTGATACGATTGTTCCGAACCTTTAAAAAATCGAGAAAATAGATGTAATTTGAGTTCTCTGACAGAATTAAAGAAGGTCTGCTATAGGCGGGATATATTAGTTTGTTCCACGCTACTAACCCTGAAGTATCGAGAAGTGTTAAACCGAAGTCTTTGCCCTTCAAATCAGGATCACTATTCATCAGCAAGGTTCCGACTCCTTTCCATTCAACGATTTGATGAAAAGGATAATTTCCGGCTTCCAGTTCCAGCTGAGCGTGCGAACTCGATAAAAACAAAATTGTCAAGAGTATGTAAAAATATTTCTTCATGTCTAAATTTTTTAATCTGAATTGTTTCAACCTAGTTTAATAAATAATCATCACCTTTTAAGAATTTGAATGAAAAAATTACTAAAAAAATATTAATTTACTTTAAATTTAGCTCATAATTTGAGCTTACAAGAAAATTTATGAAGGTGCTAAAACTTTATTTCACATTACTTCTATTATATCCGTTCATCGCTTTTCAGGGCGCACATGAAAAAATGGAACCCTTGAAAATAGGAGATTCTGCTCCTCTTCAGGAACATCTGATGCGATCTACGGAAAACGAAAAACTCAGTCTTAAGAATTTAATGGGAGATCAGGGTCTTGTGGTCGTTTTTTCATGCAACACTTGTCCCTTCGTAATAGGAGGAGAAAATTTCGCCGGTTGGGAAAAAGATTATAACGACCTGGCTGAAATTGCCAACCGAAACGGGCTGAATTTCGTTTTAATAAACAGCAATGAAGCCAAAAGATCAAAAGGTGACGGGCTGAAAGACATGAAAAAAAGGAAAGATGAAAAAAATTATTCCATGAAATACTTGCTTGACAAGAATCATGAGCTAGCTGATGCATTTGGAGCGAAAACTACACCGCATATATTTTTGTTCGATAATGATTTCAAACTGGCTTATGAAGGAGCTATTGATAATTCCTGGAATCCGTCAGAGAAAGTAAAAGAAACTTATTTAAGCGATGCGATCGAAGCCGTGGGCTCCGGTTCAAAAATCCTAAATCCGAAAACAGCTCCGAAAGGATGCAGTATAAAAAGAAAATAAATAAACCCAAAGAATAAACTATGAAAATGAAGTATTTACTTTTAACAGCGACTGCTTTTGTGTGCTCGCTCGGAGTGAAGGCTCAACAAGGGGATGGAGGAAATCCCTACGGTTACAGCTATACCTTAAAAAAGGCCAAACAGATTGATGAAAAAGTCTTTCCCCAGCCGGATATCGAGGCGCTTAAAGCCGAGGACGCAATCAATGATAAATTAGGAAACGGACCCTGGCGATTTGGATACAACAACGAAACATCACTGGATCTTAATAATTCCGGAACATGGTTCGATCTTCCAAGCGGAGACAGGATCTGGCTGCTGAAAATTGAGGCCACGAACGCCAAAACAGTTAATCTTTCATTTGTAAACACACAAATTCCTGAAGGTAACGAGCTTTTCGTATATAATCCCGACAAAACATTCATTCTGGGAAAATTTCAGCAGAATCACATCTACAAAGGTGAATTAGGGACAGAACTGGTTCCCGGGAGCGAAGTGATCATTGAATATTACGTTCCGAAATCAAACATTTTAAACCCTGGAAATGTTGAGGTCAGCCGGGTAACCCATGGTTACAGAACGGCCGTTGAGTTTCAGGAAAAAGCATTCGGTAGTTCCGGATCCTGTAATATGAACGTTAACTGCCCGGATGGTGGAAACTGGGTGAATCAAAGAAACAGCGCAGTTATGCTTGTTTCGGGTGGAAACGGTTTCTGCTCGGGAGCTTTGATTAACAACACGCTCAACGATGGAACACCTTATGTTCTTACGGCGAACCACTGTTATTCCAACCCAACAAACTGGGTATTCAGGTTCCAGTGGCAGGCACAAAACTGTCCAAATCCCTCTACTTCGCCCTCTTTCCAGAGTTTATCAGGAGCCGTTCTAAGATCCAGAAGAACACCTTCAGATTTTTGCTTGGTAGAAATCACCGGCGGTTTGTCCAACGGTACCGTACCTCAAACACATACCCCGTATTTCTCGGGATGGAATAATGCGGATGTTGTTCCTACTTCAACTGTCAGTATCCATCATCCTTCAGGAGATATAAAGAAAATTTCGTTTGATGATAACGCATCACAGGCAGTTCAGGCCATGGGTTCAACGGAACCTAACAGCAGCTGGGAGGTTGTCTGGGACAGAAACACAACTACAGAAGGCGGTTCTTCAGGATCTCCGTTGTTCGATCAAAACCAACGAATTATCGGCCAACTCTGGGGAGGAGGTGCATCATGCAGTAATTTAAGTGCACCGGATTACTACGGAAGAGTTTATAATTCGTGGGAACCTGCAGGAAGTTCAAACGCCGAACAATTAAAGCATTGGTTAGACCCGAATTCTTCAGGGGTTTCCTTTATCGACGGATACGATCCATATTTTGATCCCTTGGATTACGATGTGGCGGTAAATGATCTAATCGGTGTGGATGGAATAATTTGTGGTCCGGCAGCTTATCCGAAGGTCACTATCAGAAACAATGGTGCGCAGACCTTGACCTCCGCGACAATAACTTATACTTACAACAATAATCCTCCTCAAAACATTAACTGGACCGGTAATTTGACAACCTTCCAGTCTGAGGATGTTAACCTTCCTTACTTCGGGGCGGTAAATGGAAGTAATGATATTACCGTTACTGTTTCTAATCCGAACGGACAGGCCGATCAAGAAACCTCGAATAATTCGATGTTCTCGAATTTCATGGCTGTTATTGAAGGAGAAATTATAACTATGGATCTCACGCTTGACTGTTTTGCAGATGAAATCTCATGGTCTGTGGTAGATGCTAACAGCTATACCTGGTATCAAGGAGGAGGATACACCAATCCCGGAAATACTACTATGCTGGTTTCAGAAAACTTCTGTTTGATTGAAGGTTGTTATGACCTTATACTGAATGATTCTTACGGGGATGGTCTTAACGGTTCATCATTCAACGGTTGTGATTTTGACGGTAGTATGCAATTAAGCAGAGCTACGAATGGTCAATTGCTTGGAGAACTGACTGAGGCTCAGTCAAACTTTGGAAATTCCATTACTTTCCCTTTCTGTGCTCAGAATACGGCGGGTCTTCAGGAGATCAATCTTGAACAGGAGATCAAGGTTTTCCCAAACCCGAATAATGGAAGTTTCACATTAGAAATGAATTTTTCAGGCAGTAAAGAAATCATCCTTCAGGATCTGACCGGTAAGATTATCGCTCAGCAAGTGACGGACAACACGATATCCAATTTTAGTCATAATAAACTATCCGCAGGTGTTTACCTTCTTAGAATTAGCACTTTTTCAGGGATTATAACGAAGAAAATAATCGTCGAGTAATTGTGGATTGTTGAAATAATTCAAGCCGTAATCAGTTGATTACGGCTTTTTTGTTTCATCTCTCATTGTAATTTCCTCCTTGAGGTTTTTCTTAAGCACTCAATTTTATGTAGATTTATCATTCGAAAAGAAAATGTATGAGATTAACTTTTGCGGGGGCAGCGGGTACAGTTACGGGAAGTAAGTTTGTCGTTCAACTCTGGGATAATAAAAAAATACTACTCGATTACGGAATGTATCAGGGGATGGGGAAAGAAACCTATTCGATGAATAGTGAAGAGATAGAAAATCCTGAAGCGATTAAAGCTGTTTTACTTTCTCATGCTCACATCGATCACTCAGGTCTGATTCCTAAGCTTGTAAAAGAAGGTTTTGAGGGACCTATTTTTTGTACTGAGGCAACCTATGCCCTTTGTGAAATAATGCTCAGAGACAGTGCCTACATACAAGAAGCGGATGTGAGATATTCGAATAAAAAACACGGTCGGAGTGAAGAAAACGCTTATAAACCGCTTTATCTGCTAAGTGATGTAGAAAATGCCCTTAAAAATTTTGTTATTGTAAAGGAGAATGAGCGCACAAGTATCATTGACGGAATTGATGCCACCTTTATCCCAAATGGTCATATTTTGGGAAGCGCTGCTATTTATCTGAATATTGATGAGATAAGCGAAAAACATTCTTTGCTATATACGGCCGACATAGGTCGCTATAATACCTCGCTTATCCGAAACCCTGAGACAGTTCCTCAGGCCGATTACATTATTTGTGAATCAACCTATGGTGACCGTCTACACGATCAAACGCTGCATGCCGAACAGGAAATGCTCGATCTCATCAAACATACACTTATCAAGAAGAAAGGTAAATTAATCATACCGGCATTCAGTTTAGGAAGAACACAAGAGATCGTTTTTGCCTTAAACAAACTTGACCTTTACGGACTGCTGCCTGATATTAGAATTTTTGTAGACAGCCCGCTCGCTACAGATGCAACAGAAATAACTCGGAAATTCTCTCATCTGCTTACTCCCGAGGTTCAACGGTTCATCACCTCTCGAAAAGATCCTTTTGGTTTCAATAAGCTGATGTATATCAAAGAAAAGGAGTCTTCGCAAATTCTTAACAACACAAAATCCCCTTGCGTTATTATTTCGGCATCAGGAATGGCCGAAGCGGGCAGGGTAAAACACCATATATTTCACGCGATAGAAGATAAGAAAAATACGATTCTCTTCGTCGGCTATGCAGAGCCCAACTCTTTAGGGGGGAAACTACAGAAGGGAGATAAAGTAGTAACTATTTTTGGAGAGGAAAAAAAGGTCAAAGCGGATGTCAAAGTCTTTAAATCACTTAGTGCTCATGGAGATTATGATGAAATGATCAGGTATCTGTCCACTCAGAATCCGGGAATGGTTAAAAAGATTTTTCTCGTTCATGGCGAAGATGAAGCACGGAAAACGTTTAAAGAAAAATTAACGGAATCTGGTTTTCATACTGTGCTGATTCCGAAAAAAGATGAAACTTTTAAACTGGGGTCATGAGTAAATCAGTTTATTTTTTCTTCCTTTTATTCCTTGTTTTATCCTGTTCGGAAAAAAGTAAGGCTAAAAAAGAACAGACTGAGAAAATAGCCCTGGAAACTCAAGGATTAATCAACTGGAGATATTTCAATGATTTTTCCTTGAAGCATGTAAGTTTTCCATTGTGGTTTGACGGAGACATAGTAAATGAAAGGCAAATTCGTGCAATACATCTTTCTTATTTTGAAACCTTCGAACCAGACAGTATTGAACGCGATTTTGACACCTTGCCGGTTAAAAAACGTTCCTATTTTTTTAAAAACGGTTTTGTTAAGGAATTTCGTCTCAAAGAATTTCATGCGGAAATAAACGTAGCTACGCATTACGTGAGTTATAACGGTGCTCCGGATGAAACAGGATATTCAAAGCCCAACATAAGTAACGACCTGATTTACAAAAGCAATCAAAGTTTACTAACAATTTTTTCTATCATGGAAGCGGCCCAGCTTTTTAAGCGCCTTGAACTGGTGAAAGAAGATTCCCTAACCAAAGAATACCGAAATACCTTAAGTCCCGCAGAGGAAAATCATGTTTTTATCCTGGACAGTTCGAATTGGAATGTTCTCTTCATTGATAAAAATTATCAGCCCGGGGATAAAACGATTTATTATTACGGAACCCCGGAAGAAATACATGAAGTTTTTAGGCTCAAGAATCTCGTAATGAAAAACAGAATTCTCTACAACGAGTATCATTCCAGTAAGATGGTCAAAAATCAATCCTTCTTCAACAATGGTTTTGAAACACGACGAAATTTCAATTACGACCAGAACGGGCAATGCTTAGGGTACAGCGATAGTCTGTTCTCAGTACCTGATGAATTTATCAGCAGTACGAAAACAAGGGTTTTCTATAAGGATGGACTACCATTGCACATCAGTACTTACCGAGAGGAAGACACGCTTTTCAAAAATGTCATAAAAAAAATATCGGTAGATTATGAATTCAGGTAATTTACGGATTTCTGCTTTTTTCTTAGCTTTCATCATTCCCTTAATCGCGGGTATTTTTTTTAATGTTATTCCCTATATAGGTGCAGGACTGGAATTGCTTCCGGGTGATCTTGGAGATACGCGCTTCAATATATTTATACTTGAGCACGGCAAACAGTTTATGACTGGAGAGGTTCAGGAGTATTGGAATGCCTCCTTCATGTATCCTGAAGCCGAGGTCATCTCTCTGTCAGACAACCTCATCGGTACGGCACCAATCTATGCTTTTTACAGAATAATTGGCTTAGATCTCTTTACGGCATTCCAGTGGTGGACAATAACATTGGTGATTCTGAACTATGCCTGTTCATTCAAACTGTTTGATTTTATTTTTAAAAATCCATGGATCGCAGGAATAGCAGCATTTATTTTCACATTTTCTTTGTCTCTGGCCTCCCAAATGAATCATGCGCAAACCTTTCCTCGTTTCGCTCTACCATTGGCTCTATGGGCTCTTTTGATGTGGGACAAAAATCTCAAACCGAAGTATTTTGTTTTAGCTTCAACCCTTCTAGTGTATCAGTTCTACTGTGGAATCTATCTCGGATTTCTGTTTTTTATTCCTTTTTTTACCGTATTCCTAATTGTTGGAATCAAAAATAAGAAGACTATTTTTCAACAACTCTCTTCCATCCGGACACTCCTTTTCTATACAATTTCCATTATTATAAATCTGATCCTTGTTTACTGGCTCTTTGCTCCGTATTACAGAAGATCCAAGGATTCCGCCCTGCACACGTATCAAGAGATAAGTCACAGCTTACCTGGATTACTAAGTTACCTGACTCCTCCTCCCGAAAGCCTTATACACGGCTATCTGGAAGGAAACATGCTGGGACATCCTGCTTTCTGGGACCACTGGATTTTCTCGGGCTGGATAGCTTTTGGTTCTTTTATACTCGTTTCTTTGCTCCTTGTATTCAGATTTAAAAAACTCAAAAAGATTTTAGGCAGACCCTTAATTATCCTCCTTTTCGCCGGATTGATGACCTTTCTTTTTACTTTGAGAATAGATGAGTACTCGTTGTATTACTTTATCCAGAAAATTCCCGGATATGGCGCCATGCGATCAATGACTCGGGTTATAAACGTCCAGATCCTCTTTTTTGCTCTTAGTGCCGGAACCCTCTTTCTACTGATAATCAGAAAAACTAAAATTCGAAGCTGGTCTGTTTTCCTTGTTGCGTTGCCTTTGTTGATAGTAGACAATTTTTTGCTATTCGATGCTGCTAATACCACCGCAAAAAAAACAATGCAAAACAGGCACGAAAATATTGTTAGTAAACTGGAGCATGTACCTGAAGGAAGTATTATTTCCTATGAACCCGACACTTCAGAATTACAGTCAACGATTATTCACTATCAGATAGATGCCATGCTTGGCGCTCAAGCATTACACCTGAAATCGGTTAACGGATATTCTGCACGTGCAGCATATAATTTCGACAGGTATTGGATGGTTCCCAACAAAGAGAACAGAAGTTTTTGGTTCGCCAGATTCCCTGAAATAGACACCTCCTCCATTGTTGTTGTCAAATAATTCAAAAACACCATCCGGCACTTATATTTCGTGAATAACTTTTAATTACTTTTTTGAATAAGTAACAGACGTCCGTTGTTCTTGGCTTACATTTGTCTGCACAATCAATATTTCAGATATGTTTCTTGAACAGTTCCCCGAAGATGGTAAAAGACACGGCTGGATTGAAGTCATCTGTGGATCGATGTTCTCAGGAAAAACAGAAGAACTTATTCGCCGTTTGAGAAGAGCGCGATTCGCCAATCAGGATCTTCTTTTATTCAAGCCAAAAATAGATCGCAGATACAGTGAAGAAAATGTTGTAAGCCATAACGGTATCTCTTTTGAGGCAATACAGATTGAAAATTCATCGGAAATCCTTGAACACTGGAAAAAAGAAAGAATTGTGGCCATCGATGAGGCACAGTTTTTTGATATGAATGTGGTATCTGTTGTTAATCATCTTGCCTCTAAAGGTGTGCGTGTCATCTGTGCAGGACTGGATATGGATTATCTGGGAAATCCTTTCGGACCTATTCCAAATTTGTTATCTTCTGCCGAATATGTAACTAAGGTTCACGCTATTTGTATGTCCTGCGGTAATCTCGCTCAGTTTTCACACCGAAAAACAAAAGAAAAAGAGCAGGTTCTTGTGGGAGCAATCGATGAATACGAACCTCTTTGTCGTTCCTGCTTTAACAAAATTGAGCATTGAAATTAGGGTTAGCACATCAGGAAATTTGTAATGTAGTAGACGGTCAGCTTCTCCAGCATAATAAAGGATCTGTTGATGTCGTAGTTTATGATACCCGAATCATTACCACCGACCGCCATGGAGTCTTTTTTGCCCTACAAGGAAAAAAAGATGGCCATGACTTCGTTGAAGATGCCTATAAAAAAGGTGTACGGTGTTTTGTTTTAAGTAGATCTCACAACCTTCCTCCCGATGCCACTGTTATTTTGGTAAAAGACACGCTCAAAGCACTACAGAGCCTCGCAAAATATCACCGTAATCAGTTCTCCTATCCCGTTCTGGCCATTACAGGAAGTCTCGGTAAAACCATGATCAAAGAATGGCTGTATTTTCTGATTAAAGATGATTATGATGTAATCCGTAGTCCCAAAAGTTTCAATTCACAGATAGGAGTAGCATTGTCACTCCTTGAAATGGATGAAACACACAATTTTGCAATCATTGAGGCAGATATTTCAAAACCGGATGAGATGGATTCCCTCGAAGAGATGATCTCCCCTACAATGGGTATTTTTACCGGAGTTGGAAAATATTACAGCGAGAATTTCAACTCCGAGAAAGAGCACTTCGCTGAGCATCTGAAATTATTTAAACATACAAATGTAACTTTCGCTCTCAAGGATGAGCACAGCGCTTTAAGAAGAAATAAGATCAACGCGGCACTTACAGCTGTAGAAGAATGGGAGAAATTCTCCATCCATGACAAACCTTTTCCCGGAAATCGAGCACTGGCCTTATTTGTTGCCCGCTACCTGGGCGTGGATGAACGTGTTTTAAAAACAAAAGTCGATCAGCTCCCTATACTGCCCAACAGAATGGAGGTATTCGAAGGCCAAAACCATAACTTAATAATAAACGACACCTATAACATTGATATCGATGCCCTTGAGCAGTCCCTTGAATATCAGTTTGCTTCAACAGAACGAAAAATCAGAGTGGTTGTGCTCGATCTCTCCTTTGTTAGCAAGCCCCGAATCAAACAAATTAAAGAACTGGTAAATCGATACAATCCGGATCATTTTTTTATAATTGAAAATGATAGAATTCCGGAAGAACTCAAGCAAATTCGCAATGCAAGTATCCTTTTCAAGGGATCGTACAGATCGAACCTGCATCAACACGTAGCTCTCTTCAAAAACAGAAAGCATGAGACATGGGTTGAATTCGATCTTAAAGCTATAAAATTCAACATTGATTATTTACAGTCCCTGACTCCGAAAAACACTAAAACACTCGTTATGGTGAAGGCTTCTTCATACGGCACCGGCGACGTCAATATTCCGCATTTTCTGCAGCAGACAGGAATCGATTATCTCGGGGTGGCTTATACAGATGAAGGAACCACTTTGCGTGAGAACGGAATCTCACTACCCATCATGGTAATGAATACTGAAAAAAATGCCTTTGAAGACCTTACCAAGTTTTGTCTTGAGCCTTCCATCTATTCACTCGATCAATTGCGTGAGTTCTGCGATCATTTGAAAAAAGAGAATCTGGTTAATTATCCTATTCATCTCACCTTTGAAACAGGAATGAATCGTCTGGGTTTTGATTCCGACGAAATTCCTGATCTTATCAATTTCATACTGAACCAACCTGAAATTAGGATACAGAGCGTATATTCCCACCTCGCAGATGCCGATAATCCAAATACGGAGTATACCGAGAATCAAATCGCTGTTTTTAACACAATAAGGCAACAAATATTGCGACTTCTCTCTCCGGACAACGCGAAGAACATCATTTTTCATTTACTCAATAGTGAGGGTGTCCTCAAATTCGGTCAAAAAGCTGCATTTGATATGGTAAGATTGGGAATAGGAGTTTTTGGCTATGCTTCAATTTCAAAAAATTTAAAGCCTTGTTTAAAATGGAAAACGACGGTTTCACAGATAAAACATTTGAAGCCTGGAGAAACTGTGAGTTATGGTCGCACCTTTCGTGCGGAAAAAGAAATGAGAACAGCCACGTTGAGAATTGGTTATGCAGACGGTTTCCGCAGATCGCTAAGTAATGGAAGAGGGAAAGTGTATATCAATGGCAAATACTGTCCGGTTATAGGAACCGTGTGCATGGATATGACCATGGTTGATATAAGCGAAGTTACCTGTCAGGAAGGTGATGAAGTAGAAATTATAGGCGATCATATATCCATGGAAGAGTTCGCAAAAGACCTCAATACTATTCCCTATGAGATAATGACAAGTATTAACAAACGCGTTTCCAGGATATATCTTAAGCCTTGATCATCAAACCTTATTTTTTGCAAACCACATATTATATACCATGATCAGCCAAAGTTTGTTATACAAGTATTCTTTACCGTTCAGATAAGATCTCTTAAGTTCAAGCACCGCCCCAACATCATAAATACCCGTTTCTTCCAGTATCTGTTCATTAACATATTTGTCCAGCAAAGGCCTTAATTCCATTGAAAGCCATTTTGATAAAGGAATACCGAAACCCCATTTCGGACGTTGAAACAGTTCTTTGGGAACATGTTCATAAAGGATTTCTTTCAACAAAAATTTCGTTTCGCCTCCTCTGATTTTCAAGGACTGGTCCAAGTTTAGGGTAAATTCAACAAGTCGATAATCAAGCAAGGGAACCCTCGCTTCAATTCCGTTCTGCATAGTTGCACGATCCACTTTGGTAAGCAGGTCATCAGGAAGGTAATAGTGTAGATCAAAAAAAGCCTGACGTTCCGCGGGTGATAGGTTTCGTGTAGTTTCAGGAATTTCGGGCACCATAAATTTCTGAGGGCTTCTAAAATAGATTTGATATTCTCTTTCAGAAAAGAAATACTGATCGACTGAAAATATGTGAGAATGTAACGATTGGCCTCTTTCAAACCGAAAATATTCGGAAGCACGTCTGTATCGATCAGAACCGGAATAATAAAGCATTTTCTCAATGATACCGCGCGCCATTTGGATACGTTGGTCATTGAGGCGTCTAGCCCAGTTATACATTCCGTATCCCAGAAATTGTTCATCTCCTCCATCTCCCGTTAATACCATTCTTACCGATTTTCTAGCCAAAGCCGAAACCAGATAGGTGGGAATCGCAGAGGCGTCTGCATAAGGCTCATCGTACCACTCGGGCATAGTTTCAATCAGCTCCTGAGCCTCCTTGTAAGATACTGTGAATTGATGATGATCGGTATTTAAATGTCGGGCAACACGCTCAGCCCATGTACTTTCATCAAAAGAGGATTCCTCAAAACCGATTGAGAATGTTTTAATACGGGAAACGCTTAATTTTTGAGCAACAGAAGCCACAGTAGAAGAATCAATACCACCGCTTAAAAACACGCCGAAAGGAACATCACTTCGTAAACGAATTCCCACACTGTCTTCCAGTAGCGAGCGATACAGATTTTTAGCCTTATGAAGGTCCGATATTGTCTCTGTTTTCACCTGATCACTAAGTTGCCAGTAAGGACGTTCCTTAAGACCATTCTTGTCCAATGTAAAAACATGACCTTTCGGAAACTTTTTTATCTCTTCGTAAATAGTAAAAGGCTCGGCAATGAATCCAAACCTGAAAAACCCGTGAACCGCTTCGGTGTTAATTTTCTCCTTGCTGATAAAAGGTAAAAGCGATTTGATTTCAGACGCAAACGCAAATATTTCCTCGTTCCGAAAGTAGTAGAGCGGCTTTATCCCTATTCTGTCTCTCAGGAGAGTCAAAGTTTTCCTCTTTATATCCCAGACAGCTATTGCGAACATACCGTTGAAACGATGTACACATTCTTCTCCCCATTCTTCGAAAGCTCTTAAAACAACTTCAGTGTCTGAATCCGTATTGAACAAAACACCTTTATTTTCAAGTTGCTTGCGAATTTCCGGATAATTATATATTTCACCATTATAAACGATCGTTAATCCACTTTCTTTGAGGTGCATCGGCTGATTAGCCTGTTCAGATAAGTCGATTATACTTAGCCTTCGGTGACCAAGTGCGCAGAGCCCTTTATCGTCGTAAAAAATACCCTCGGCATCCATTCCTCTGTGGCTCAAAGCCTTTGTCATGTCCTCAATTTGCTGAGGCACTACGGGTTTATTGAATGAAACTATTCCGCTGATTCCGCACATAATCTCCAGTTGGGACTTTAAAAATAACCCTTTCGATGTGAACAGAGATGCAAAAAAGACGATTTAAAATTAATTATTGTCTTTAGACCTGGGCGAAGGCATTCGGTTATAAAATTTGATTAGTTTTGAGTTATCATGCTTACTGCAATTTAAAGTGAATAAAATTCTAAACATAGGAATTGATGACAAGGATCGAACTGAGGATCATAATCCTTTTAAGTACAAGATTCAAAAGTTATTTAACGGTATAACATTTTTTGGTTTCCTTGTTTCTATTCCACAGATCCTGATTATATATCCTCAGGATAAATTAGCTGCTCTCTTCCATGCCTCCTGGGCCGTTTATTGCCTCATTGCTTTATTTATTCATCATCTGGGCTATTTCCGATTCGCCAAATTCTCAGTGGTTTTGGTCGTAATGATATTCGGTACTTTAGCTTCCGCCAGAATAGGCAGAGAGTTTTATCCACACATTCCCTCCTTCGGGGTGATGGCCTCGGTTTTTATATTTTTTAATCTCAGAAAAGAATGGGGTTTTATAGCTTTTTTCATTCTTTTCCATGCCGCCTGTATGGTCTTTATGGAACTTGACTTGATCTCAAATCCGAACATCCATTATGATAACCCCGAATTGATCAGATCCACGATGATCATAGGTACCGGAATCTTTATTGCGATCGTAATTATCACGGTAATGCGAATCGCATGGCTAAGCGAAAAACAGGTCAATCAAAACCTCAAACAACTGAATGACAAATTAACTCAGCGAAATGAGGAAAAAACAGTGCTTTTGCAGGAAGTTCATCACAGGGTTAAAAACAATCTACAAATAATAATCAGCTTAATAAAACTTCAGACCAAATCGGTAGACCACGACGGAACTAAAGCTATTTTTGATGAATTAAGTATGAGGCTCATCGCTATTTCAAGAATGCATGAGATGATGTACCTTTCTGACTCAGTTACAAAGATCAACTTCAATAATTATGTAAATGAGCTTAGCCGCATGATCCTTAATTCCTTAAGTGTCAAAGAGAATGTTGAATTAAAGGTGAGCTCAAACGTGGAGCAGATTAACGTTCAGAGTATCATCCCAATAGCACTGATTCTTAACGAGCTTATTACAAATACATTAAAATACGCCTTCGAAGATTTCAAAGAAGATGGCCGTCGTATTGAGATCGCTTTTCACCAGCTAGAAGATGAAACCTATGAACTCATTTATACCGATAACGGCGTGTGGAAAACACGTGAACATGGTATCAGTGGTTTTGGTCTTGAACTGATAGATATACTTACTGAGCAACTCGAAGGAAAAACGAAACGCATCGTGGATGAATCAGGAACAACCTTTCGTTTTAAAATATCGATTTAAGGCCTTATACAATAGGTGATAAAACAAGAAGTTTTATCTGTTGCATTGAGATGTGTTCAATTCAGAGCTGGTGCACCTAGAAAGGATGATATGAAATAAAGAACCCGCATCGTTGTGATGCGGGTTCTTTTTATAGGTTACATTACCTTATTCCGTATTCTCTCAGTTTACGATTGTCGATCACCTCGGCACTTTGGATCAAAGCACTACGGTGTTGATTTTGTACCGTAGTTATCTTTTGAGAGTTCAGCTGCTCAATCTCTGTTGTAAAATCAGTTGTTTCAGGAGCTTCAACAGTACTGTCCACACGAAGTACAAATACACCGTTGTTTCCAACTACAGGAATAGATGTCTGACCGTCGATAAGACCCGAGAAAGCTGTTCCAATAATTTTAGGTTCTCTTCCAACGGCAACATTGCTGGCTGAAAAAGTGAGTCCCTCTGTTTGATACTTCGCATTAAGTTCATTCGCCAAAGCCTGTAGATCCGGTTTGTTCAACATCTGATCAACCAAATACTGACCTTGTTTTTCTTTTCGAACCTCTGCAGTCATTCTATCCTTAACCTTTTCAAAGGTCGGAACACCCTCTTCAGTGATTTCCGAAATCATTGCTATGATGATTCTCGTTTTTTCTCTGATGGGTGAAGAAGACAACTGGCCTTCAGCGGCGCCCTCTTCATAAGCAAGTCTAAGCATTCTCGCTTCTCCATTATCAGTAAAGCCATCTGCTTTCGGAGCGTCATCGTTGATGGTTAAACTTCTGATAGTATATCCATTCTCAACGACGAAAGTATCAAAAAGCTCTCTCTTCTTCTGGATGTCTTTACCTTCAAGCTTTCTGTCCAGTTCGTATATCATGTCAGAAGCCTTGGAGGTTATGTCGTCAACCGTGGATTTCGTCGGTTCAACCATTTTTACAACATTCGCCAGAATCGGACGCTTCGTTTCCTTGCGGCCAAGCACTTCTATAATATGGATACCGTAGTCGGTTTTTACAGTCCCTAAAGTGCCTATAGGTTTTTGAAACGAGAAATCATTGAACGTTGGAACCATTGTACCTTGAGCAAAATCCTCGTACTTTCCACCCGTGTTTTTAGACCCCGGATCCTCACTGAATTCAGTAACCATTTCCTCAAAATTGTTTTTTGAACGGATTACTTGAACAATACTGTCCGCTTTTTTCTGAGCTTTTTCAACTTCTTCAGGAGTCGTTGCACCTAGAAGGATGTGTCTCACAGTAGCTGTAGGTTCATTTACAAAACGCAGAATTTTGGATATTTTGAGTCCGTCCCTTGCGGTATATGGTCCGATTACGTCACCAGGCTGTGCATTTTCAATTTCGCTTGCAACAGAAAGCGGGTAAGTAATGGCGGCCTGACCGGATCCTTCCGGTTTGGCAACAGCAGTTGAATCATTTCTAAATTCTTTTACATCACTGAAACGCATCACAAAAACAGAATCGTTTTCAGATTTCTCAAATTTAGACTTTAAATTCTTCAACATATTTTTTGCAATCAAAGAATCTTCCTTATTTGGAACAACAGGTACTGCGAAATAGCTCAATTTTCGCGATGCCTTTTGTTTATATTTCTCTTCCGTTTTATGTTTTTCATAATATTCCTTCACCTCCTCATCAGAGATTTCTCCAATGGCCTCCTGAGGAACTTTAGTAAAGCTCTGGAATACATAAGAAACATTCTTTACGGTTTTCTGCGCATCATATTCCTCTTTTCCTTCGAGCGAAGTAGTGTGGATACCTGCTAAAAGAAGAGCGTTATATTTTTCAGTTAAACGAGTTTCTTTAACGTAATCCATGGTTGCATTCAACTGCTCGATTTTCTCAGGATCTCCGGAGTCTTCCATCTGACGGATAGCCTGACGGAGCTGATCAGGAGCGAATTCACCCGTAACTGAATCCCTGAATTGAGCTGAGATAACCGAAGGTTCATATCCGTTCATTCCGTAAAGGATGTTTTCAAGCTCAAATTCATCAACAATTAAACCGATCTGCTCAATTTCCTTATCCATTAATTTTGCAGCTACAGCAGCATTCCATGCCTGAGATCTGGCATTTTTTTCATCATTTTCATCAAAGCGTACCTGTTGACCCTGACTTTGACGCTGCTTATTTTGAAAAATATTCTGACGTGCGTTATTCAAATAGGTATTGTAGAGATCTTCGTCAACTTTTTCTCCGTTCACAGTACCGATACCGTAAACATCCTCCTGACCACTTCTGTTGAAGATACTGTCTAGATCACCAATGATGAAGGCAAGCATTGCGATTCCTATAACGGCTATCAATAGCCAGGATTTTTCACGTATTTTTCCGATTAAAGCCATCTGTATAATTAATTTAAGGTTGCGAATATAAGTATATGTATCAAAATATGAAAGATTAAACTCTTTCAAAAAATGCCGATTTTAAATCAATCCGTAATTTCCACACGAATCAACTCTATTTTGCGGTCAGAAACGGCCTCTATTGTAATGGAATAGTTATCGAGTTCTAAAACGGTGCCCTCCTCCGGAATGGATTCTAGATGATGGAGAACAAGTCCTCCCAGGGTTTCATATTCTGATGATTCATCAAGTTCCAGATCATAAGTTTCATTGATATAATCGATATCTTGTCTTGCAGAAAATAAAAAAGCCTTGTCGCTAATTTTTTGTTCAATAAGTTCGTCAGTGTCATGCTCATCTTCAATGTCACCAAATATTTCCTCTACCACATCCTCAATAGTTACCAGACCGGATGTGCCCCCGAACTCATCCACCACGACCGCAATATTTCCGTGTTGTTTAGCAAAAAGTTCAAGAAGGTCTTTGGCAGGTATAGCCTCCGGAACAAATGAAATCGGTATGAGTATTTCTTTGATCCGTGCAGGTTTCTTAAAAAGTTCAAAGCTGTGTACATACCCAATTATATTGTCGATAGTATCCCGGTAAATGACGATTTTAGATAGTCCTGTTTCAAGAAATTTGGCTTTTAATTCATCGATAGAGCATTCAATTTCGAGTGCTACAATATCGGTTCGTGGAATCATGCAATCTCGTGCCTTTATACTTGCAAAACCTAATGCATTTTGAAGAATCTGCATTTCATTATCAAGTTCATTCTCATCGTTCATTCGTTCATTGAGATCGCGCACGTAATTATCAAGGTCCACCTTGGAAAAGGCCGTTTCGCCATTTTTGGTATCAATGTTGAAAATCTTAAGAATTCCACTACTCAAGAACATTGTAAACATGGTAAGAGGAAAAAGAACGGCATAAAGAACTACCAGAGGAAAAGACAGCGCCTGGAGCAATCTGTTGGGATTTATCTGAAAGGTAGCTTTCGGTAAAAATTCGGCAGTAAAAAGGATCAATAGAGTAGAGAGCAAGGTTTGGACGGTTAGTATTAGCGCCTCATTCCCAAAAACCAGATCGCTGATCCATGGTTCCATTAACTGAGCCATCCAGATTCCGTATACCACCAAAGCAATGTTGTTTCCAAGCAGCATCGTAGCGATGAAGCGGCTATCGTGCTTTACAAAATCAGATAGAATTCGCCCACTGAAAGAACCTTTCTTTCGGTCCAGCTCGATTTTAAGACGGTTCGCTGTTACGAAGGCTATTTCCATTCCGGAAAAAAAAGCAGACGCCACAAGGGAGGCAACAATAATAAGAATACTCGTTGGATCCATATTTATACCAAACCGAATTTACGGATTTTTTTCGAAAGACAATTAAATAAGGTCAAAACCTATGTCCTTTCTGTAATATGCATTCTCAAATTCGATTTGTTTAATGCTTTCGTAAGATGTTTCAATCGCCGATTCTATATCTTTTCCAAAAGATGTTACAGCAAGCACTCTTCCTCCCGCTGTTGTGACGGCCGGGCCATCAGAAGCTGTTCCGGCATGAAAAACCATGCTGTTTCTAACGCTGTTCAGCCCGTAAATTGTTTTTCCCTTTTCATATTCATTCGGATATCCACCAGACACCATCATGACTGTTGCAGCTGCACGAGGGTCAAATTCAATATCTCGCTCAGAAAGTGTTTGAGTGGCGACTCCCTCAAAAAGATCTATCAGATCAGATTTCAATCGCGGTAAAACAACCTCAGTTTCTGGGTCGCCTAATCTGCAATTGTATTCAATCACATAAGGATCCCCACCAACATTAATGAGTCCTATAAAAATGAACCCTTTATAATCTATTTCATCTTTTTTCAAACCCTTTACGGTAGGTATAATCACCTGATTATACACTTTGTCAGAAAATCCATCTTCGGCAAAAGGAACAGGTGAAACGGCGCCCATTCCTCCCGTGTTCAAACCGGTATCACCTTCCCCGATTCTCTTGTAATCTTTTGCTTCGGGAAAAACCTTAAATCCATCTCCGTCTACCAGAACGAAAGTTGACATCTCAATCCCTTTCAGAAACTCTTCAATGACCACTTTTTTACCGGCATTTCCGAATTTTTCATCCAAAAGCATACCCGAAAGTTCCTCTTTAGCTTTCGACAAGGAATCAATGATTAAAACACCTTTTCCTGCAGCAAGGCCATCGGCTTTTAATACGTAAGGCGCTTTCATTTTTTCCAAAAAAGATAGCCCCTCCTTGAGCGTATCTTTCGTAAAACTCGCATACTTAGCGGTAGGGATCTTATGTCTCATCATAAATTCCTTAGCGAAATCCTTGCTTCCCTCGAGCTGTGCTGCCTTCTTATTAGGTCCGATGATCGGAATATTATTTAACTGTTCATCGGCCTCAAAGAAATCCACTATACCATTAACAAGAGGAGCTTCAGGACCAACAACTACCATTGAAATATTGTATTCGAGCACTGCGCCTTTAACGGATTCAAAATCATTGGGATCAATGGCTAAATTTGTCCCCAAAGCTTTCGTTCCTGCGTTACCGGGTGCTATATAAAGTGATTCCAACGCACTGCTTTTCGAAAGTTTCCACGCCATTGCATGCTCACGTCCTCCGGAACCTAACAATAATATATTCATTATAAAATGTATTTAAACCCTACAAAATTGAATTCGCAGTCAAAGTTTCATTCAAGAGAAAAAAACCCGCGAATTTTACGGGACAAAGTTAATATAAATCACAGATTTTAAACGGTAATATAAATCTCCTTGGGTGAATGATTAATAAAGTGGGCAAGAAGTATCTTCTGCTTTATTCACATGACGCTATTTACGGGTTTCTTTTCGACATAGAGAATTTTCTCATCCAGAATGTCCTCAAACGAAATTGGAATCATTAATTTTGCTTGTCAATAAATAAAATACCTTCTTATGGAGATCACTCCCGAAATTAAGGAAAAGCTTGAGAAGATCAATGCTAAATACAATGCCTTGGGGCAAGATATGGTTTCTTATTTAGACGGTCTTCTGTATGCCGATACTGTAAAATACTGGGATTATATTTCTCTTGACACCTTATTGAGTTTACAAAAGCCGAGAACAAGTTTTCCAGACGAAGTTATATTCATCGTTTATCATCAAATCACTGAACTTTACTTCAAATTAGCCCTTCGGGAGTTTGATCAGATTGCACACAATGAAGACTTAACGGCCGATTTTTTCGTGGAAAGAACAACCAGGATCAATCGGTATTTTGAAGCTCTGACCAAATCGTTTGAAATAATGGTTCAAGGAATGGAGAAAGAACAGTTCCTGAAGTTCAGAATGGCTCTTCTGCCCGCAAGCGGATTTCAATCCGCTCAGTACCGTTTGATAGAGATTGCATCAACTGATTTTATAAACCTCGTACACAAGGATATTCGGGAGAAGTTTAAAGGAGATGAACCAATTGAGGAAATGTATGAGCACATTTACTGGAAGGAAGGTGCAACCGAACTGGCTTCGGGCAAAAAAACCCTGACCCTGGAAGAATTTGAAAATGAATACAACGAAAAATTTATTCGATGTGGAAGAGCATACAGGAATTCAAATCTTTGGAAGCGATATCAGAATTTAGACGCTGAATCTCAAAAAAGAGAAGATGTTATACTGGCTCTAAAGCAGAACGATGTGAATGTTAACGTAAACTGGCCGCTCGTTCATTATAAATCGGCGGTTAGGTACTTGCATAAGGCACCAACAGATATTTCCGCTACCGGTGGAACAAATTGGCAGAAATACCTTCCTCCCCGTTTTCAGAAAAGAATTTTTTATCCTGCTTTGTGGTCGGAAGAAGAGAAGGAAAACTGGGGAAAAACATGGGTTGAAGATTTGTTAGGTAACGTTTAAACTTGGGTTAATGAAACATTTGTTATTTTATCTGGCTTTAATCGTATCCTTCGTATTTCAGGGTTGTGGAAGCGAAAAGCTCCAAAATGACAACGGCACATCGAATTCAAAAGACACCCTTCACACTGCGAAAAAACCTAATGTACGGTTCAATTTCGATTTCAATAAATTTGACGTTTATTACGATACTGTTCAGACAGGATGGACAATGAGTCATATACTCTCTCCTTACGGCATTGATCAGTTCACCATAAACAACGCTGCTCAAAAAGCTTCCGACAGCTTAATCGGTCTAAAATATGTTTTATCCGGAAAGCCCTTCACCGTTCTGACAGAACCGGGAGACGCATCAAAAAAAGCCAAATACTTGATTTATGAACCGGATGTTTTCTCTTATATAACCTTTGATTTTTCGGGCGACAGCGTAAAAATTGACAGAACAGAACGTGACGTTGAGATTACGGAAAAACATCTTACCGGTGTAATTCATCCGAACTCGAACCTTTCGATGGAGTTGAACAACCATTTCGAAACTTATGCAATGACTGCAGCCATCGCAGATGCCATTGAGGGTGTTTTCGCCTGGAGCATAGATTTCTTTAAATTACAGGCAGGAGACAAATTTGTTGTTTATTATGATGAAAAGTCCATTGAAAAGGTAGCCTATTCGGTAGATAAAATTAAATATGTCTGGTTCGAACATGCAGGTTCTGGCATCTATGCCTTCTATTTCAAGGACTCACTCGGACAGGTAGAGGGATTTTATGATGAAAACGGAAGGGAAATGAAGCGACCATTTCTTATGTCTCCTGTTAAGTTTGCACGGATCAGTTCTGCATTTAACAGAAATCGCTTTCATCCCATCTATAAAACAAGAAGGGCGCATCTCGGCACGGATTACGCTGCTCCCACAGGAACACCTATACTTGCCACCGCCTCAGGAACCGTTACCAAAGCTGCCAGAACCGGTGGAAACGGCATTTACGTCAAACTTAGGCACAATGCAACCTATGAAACCCAGTATCTTCATATGAGCAGAATTGAAAATGGTATCCGTCCTGGAGTCAGGGTCAAGCAAGGTCAAACAATTGGTTATGTAGGATCTACAGGTGCAGCCACAGGCCCTCATGTTTGTTACCGTTTTTGGAAAAACGGCAAACAGGTTGATCATAGGGCCGAAAAATTCCCGAAATCGGACCCAATGAAAGAAGAGCTTTTGCCGGAATACCTGAAGTTCATTGAACCACTGAAAAAAAGGCTGGATAATAAGATCAAAACGCTCCACGAGTTGGCTGACAACAGCGAGTGATCCTTATTCTAACAGATTTCATATTTTTTGTTATCTTAAAGGGGTCGATTTAAACTCTCTTTTAACGAGACAAAATAACCGGAAATCGTTATGAATAAATTAAAACATTTCAATTCAGAAAATAAACCCGATAGTTCAGAGAAAAATGAAATTATTGAATTTCTGTATGAGGAATTGGAAAAATATGGAGATCCAAAGCAGGACATACAGCAAGCTGTAAATTATGCACTCAAGGAAACACCGTCTTTTGGGGGGTTCGTTCTAGTCAGTTATGATAACAATAAAATCAGCGGTGCAGTGGTAGTAAATGAAACCGGTATGAAGGGATATATTCCTGAAAACATTCTGGTATACATTGCCACAGCGAAAAGTAAAAGAGGACAAGGAATAGGAAAAGAATTGCTTGACCAGGCGGTGAATAAGGCGAATGGAGCGGTTGCGCTTCACTGCGAACCGGATAATCCGGCACTGAAGCTATACCAAAAGGCAGGGTTTTCGAATAAATACCTCGAAATGCGATTTTCCAAAAATTAATCGCAATGGCTTATATCACTATTGATCCCAAAAAACTTAAAAAGAATTATGACTACCTGGACAAAGTCTTTCGAAATAAAAATATACAGTGGTCTGTGGTCACAAAACTCCTTTGTGGAAATGAGACCTTTTTGAAGGAATTACTTCAACTCGGGATAAGTCAGGTCTGTGATTCTCGCATTACCAATCTTAAACATATAAAAAAACTGAATCCGGATGTTGAAACCGTTTACATCAGGCCTCCCTCCTCAAGATTCATAAAAAGTATCGTGGAATTCTCAGATATAAGTCTTAATACAGAAATAGAAACTATCAAACTCTTATCTGCAGAGGCAATAAAACAGAGAAAAGTTCATAAGATCATTATAATGATAGAACTCGGAGAACTGAGGGAGGGAGTGATGGGAGATAACCTGATAGATTTCTATTCAAAGGTTTTTAACCTTGAGGGAATTGAAGTTGTAGGTATCGGGACGAATCTTAGCTGTCTTAACGGTGTTCTTCCCAATCAGGATAAACTGATCCAGCTTAGTCTTTACAAACAACTCATAGAAGCAAAATTCAACAAGAAAATCCCTTTTGTTTCAGGCGGTTCCTCGGTTACTATACCCCTAATCTTTCATGAGAGATTGCCCAAGGGAATTAACCATTTCAGGGTTGGTGAGACCCTTTTTCTTGGAACGGACGTTTATAACGATGAGGTATTTGAATTTATGGAAAATGCAGTTTTTACAGTGCATTCAAGGATAATAGAATTGCATAAAAAACCGACAGTACCCATTGGCGAACTTGGATCGAATGTTACCGGGTCTAAATTAAATACTTCTGAAAAAGAAACCAAAAATCCTTTTAGTTATAGAGCAATAATAGACCTTGGTTTGCTGGATGTAGATGAAAAACACATTAATCCAATCGATGAAAGTGTAAAAATCGTAGGAGCGAGTTCCGATATGTTCGTAGTCGATCTGGGGAAAAATACGGTCAATTATAAAGTGGGTGACCTCATAGAGTTTAAAGCGGATTATATGGGTATACTCCGACTGATGAATTCGAAGTACATAAAAAAAGAACTTCAAGAAAATTAATCTGCTTTCACTCCCGCTGCCTGAAGCATCATGTTGTGTAGAAAAATATTCTTTACAAAGGGAGGTAAAAGCTCACTGCCCGGACCGAAAGCAGCGAGTTCCACATAATCAGCGGAGTGATGCATGTCTCCCCACCCTACAGAAATATAATTTTTCTGTATCCGAGCCAGTTTCTCATAAGGAAGTTTGTATGAGTTTTTCATGGATGTTTCATCCAGGGTTTTCAGATGATCACCAATAATAGCTGCTTCATCAACCGAAATGTTATAACCTTGTGCAAATTCGATCACTTCAATAATTTGGGTGGGTGTCATCTCTCTTTTCAATTCATTCATAATCCACTCATTAGAATGTTTAAACGATTGAATTCTGTCAAACTGTTCATCCGCATCTTTTCCGTAAAATAGTCCGGGATTTCCGTTTCCATGATCTGTGGTAACGATAATCAAGGTATCTTCTCTTTCAGAGGCAAAATCCATCGCTGTCTTCACGGCTTCATCAAAGGCATATTGATCGTAAATTAGTCCGGCGGTATCATTGGAATGTGCTGCCCAGTCTACCTTTCCCCCCTCGACCTGCAAAACGAAACCTTCAGGATGATCCTTCATTTTGTTAATAGCGACTGCTGTCATTTCTGAAAGGGTCGGTATGTTTTCCTCTAATTCATTGCTGTTGTTTTGATCGAGCGTATATGGTAAGGCTGATTCGTGAAATACTCCGAGAACCGGTTTCGTTGCCTTGGGAAATTCCATCAGCTCTTTTTTATCCCTTGCCACATAAAAGCCCTGCTCTTGAAATTCTCCAAAGAGGTCTCTTTTGTCTGATCTCTTTTCTGAGTTAAAATATTCTTCCCCACCGCCAAGCATTATGTCAAAACGCAGGTCCATATATTTTAACGCTATTCCTGACTGATTGCTTCTGCTTGGTTCGTTGACACAAAAACTTGCTGGGGTTGCATGGGTAATTGGTACAGTAGTTACACAACCCACTTTTTTCCCGGCATCTTTAAACTTTTGTAATATGGGTTTATACGCTTCTCCGTCTGCACTCATATTCAGACTACCGTTCGGTACTCGGACTCCCCCGCCCCATGCAGATCCGCCGGCAGCCGAATCGGTTACCAAAGAACTAGCCGAAGCAGTATCCATGATCGCTCTTTTAAAAGTGCCCTCCTGATAATATCTGATCCAATGAGAACTACGTGATAATCGCCGTTGAATAAAAAGGTCGGCCATCGTGAGAGTACCTATACTCATTCCGTCTGAAACCAGAAAAATAATATTCTTAGCCTTGTTTTTAAGATCTTCAGCAGGATTAGGTGTAGATTTAAAACCTAAGCTGAAAGCCGGGGAAACAGCAAGCCCTGCTGCCGTTAATCCGGTATTTCTAAAAAAATCTCTTCGCTTCATAGGAACAAATTCGTTGGAAAAACTTTTTTTTGAAGATACGACTCAAAATTATATTTGCCGTAACAAAAATAAACAATCTCAATGGCTTAAATTCAAGGTTGTGGGAAAAGAGAGAGAACAAAACTACTATTCGGTGGTTTTTATGGTTTTGCTTATTACCTTTGTAACAGAATCAAAAAAAACAAATATATGTATCCTCCAGAATTAGTTGCACCAATGAAAGAAGACTTGGTTTCAGTAGGTTTTCAACAATTAACCTCAGCCGAGGAAGTAGATAAAGTGATCAATGAGACGGAAGGAAGTTTGCTTCTTGTCGTTAACAGCGTTTGCGGATGTGCTGCAGGAAATATGAGGCCGGGAGTAAAAAAATCCCTGGAAGCTTCCGTGAAGCCTGGTAATTTGGCAACTGTTTTTGCAGGTGTGGATTCTGAGGCTACCACCCAGGCAAGGAAATACTTTTTACCTTATCCTCCATCCTCACCATCCATTGCCCTTTTTAAAAATGGAAAACTCGTTCATTTTCTGGAAAGACATCATATTGAAGGAGGATCGGCAGCAATGATTGCAGAAAACCTTCAAGAGGCCTATAAAGAGTTCTGTTAATTCTGTACCCGAAGGTCCGAGGCTCAAAAATCAATTTTAAATATCAGCCGAGAGAGCATATTTCTTTCCCGGGTAAGAGGAAATTATTCCTTTTAGCTCAAGGTTTAACAAGAGACTGCTTAAAATTGAGACAGGAGTTTTGAGTCTTAAGGCCAGTAAATCGAGTGACATTTTTTCAAATTCCTTTAAGATTCCGACTACTTTTTTTTCGTCGTGATCGAGATGCTTAAATATATCGGTCTGTACAGCTTTTGGCTTGTCCTCAATTTCCCAGTTCAGATAATTTACGATATCTTCCGGACCTCGGATCAAACGAGCTTTTTCCGCATGTATAAGGTGATTGCACCCTTGAGAATAGGGTCTGTCAATATTGCCGGGATACGCAAAAACCTCCCTGTCGTAATCAAAGGCGAGATTTGCAGTAATAAGAGAGCCTCCTTTTACTCCACTTTCAATGATGACCGTTGCATCAGTCATTCCGGCAACGATTCTGTTCCTTTTCGGAAAATTCTCACGGTCAGGATTTGTTCCATTCGGAAATTCAGTGAGTAACCCGCCCTGAGATTCGGAGATTATTCTGGCCGTTCCCCTGTGATGCTGCGGATAGATCCTGTCAAGACCGTGTCCAAGAACCCCAACAGTAGGAACTCCATATTCGAGACAGAATCGATGCGCACAGATGTCCACGCCATAAGCCAGTCCTGAGACAATCTGAACATTGAATGGCTTCAAGAAACTGATTGTATCACGGATTAGTTTCTCACCATAAGATGTCATATTTCTTGTTCCCACAATCGCCAGTGACTTCGATGGATTCATGGCCATGTTTCCCTTGGAATACAAAAGCAGGGGAGCGTCTGCACATTGTTTAAGCCTGTAGGGGAAGTCGTCATCCAGATAGAAATGTGTTTTCAAATCGTGTTTTTGAACAAACTCCAGAATTTTCAAGGCCTCTTCAAGAGCCTTTTTTGTATTCAGTTTTCTAAACCTTTCCTTTGAAAAACCTGGTATTGATGATCGTATATTGAAACCGTCCCGAAAAACAGCTTCAGGACTGCCTGTGTAAGCGACGAGGGTTCGTGCTGATTTAGGCCCCACATTATCAAGTAAAGTTAAGGCGATGCGGTAGATCAGTTGATTTGTTTTCAAAATTTTTAGGTTATATTAGGACCATCTAATTTAATGATTATTTCTAATTGAATGAAGCACTTTCTACTTATTTTTTCTTTATTTCTTTCCTATGGCTTTTGCCAGGAAATCCAAGGAAAGGTTATCGATGAGACAGGAGAACCACTCATCGGGGCATTAGTTGAGACCAGCGAAGGCGTAAAAACAAGAACAGATTTCGACGGATTTTTTGTGGTCCAAATCCAAAATTTTCCGGTCACAATAGTAATTTCATACATCGATTATAAAAATGCAGAAAAAACATTTCAAAAACCACCCGAAGACGTAACACTCATCGAAATGACTCCTGCAACCCAAGCCCTTGAAGAGGTTGTTATATCTGCATCTCGTCGTGAACAAAAAATCCAGGAAATACCAGTTTCTTTGGAAATAATCAAACCTGAACTCATCGAGAACAAAGGACTTGTGGATGTCGAACAGGCAGTAAATCAGGCCCCTGGTGCTTACGCCATGGATGGTCAGATCAGTATCAGAGGAGGTAGCGGGTTTTCCTATGGAGCGGGGAGTAGAGTTTTGGTGGTTTGGAACGATGCTCCCCTTTTATCGGCGGATGCCGGTGATGCAAAATGGGAATCCATTCCTCTTGAAAACATTGGACAGATCGAAGTACTCAAAGGTGCTTCGAGTGTTTTATACGGTAGTGGAGCCTTAAACGGGATCATATCGATCAGGGACAAAGAACCCACCAAAGAAGGACTTACAAAGTTTAGCTATCAGGCTGGAATTTTTGATCAGCCAAAAAGGGAGGGTCTACAATGGTCCGATCGTACTCTTGTTTCAAGACAATTTACAGCGTTTTACGGAAAAATGTTTGACAGGTTTGGTTTTACGGTTTCAGCATACGACTTTAAAACCGACGGTTATCGGTCGGGTGAAGAACAAGAAAGGGTGCGGTTGAACGGAAGCTTTATCTTCAAACCAAAAATTCTTCCCCGCTTGAAATCAGGATTAAACTACTCCATCAATATGGAAAGGAAGGGACTATTCATCATCTGGGCCAGCGACAGCTTAGGTTATCAGCCGTCCGGTGGTACAGTCGATCCCTACAGCGATTCTTCTTCTTTGTCAAGAATGAACGGTTTACGTGTAATGATTGATCCGTATATCAAGTATTATGACAAATACGGAAACAAACATGACCTTCAGACAAGGTGGTATCATACACTTAACGAATCGGTTCAGGGAGAAGGACAAAGTGCCAAAGCATACATGTATTACGCTGATTATAAGTTTGAACGAAAATTCAAAAATGAGCTCGTAGTAATCTCGGGAATAACAAGTGTTTTCAATCAAGTGAGGTCAGAACTATACGGAGATCATGAATCAAGGAATTACTCTATTTATTCTCAAGTAGAGAAGGATTTCGGCAAACTTAATTTAACCGCCGGTGTAAGAGGAGAATATTTTCAGCAGAATGAACTTGAACCGGATTCTTATACCTATTTAAATCGTGATTCGACAAAATCCATTCCCATCAGGCCAATATTCCGGGCGGGTGTTAATTATGAACTTCTCGAATTTACGCACATTCGAGGCTCGGTGGGACAGGCATTTCGCTATCCCTCAGTTGCTGAACGATTTGCTTCAACATCTGTAGGAGCGCTCAATATATTTCCTAATAATGATCTCGAACCTGAAAAGGGCTGGTCTGCTGAAATCGGATTAAAACAGGGGTTCAGAATTAAGAATTTTAAAGGGTTCATTGATGTGGCTGGATTTATCAATGAATATGACAATATGATGGAATTCACATTTGGTTATTTCAAACCGGATTCCATTCCGATCAGTTTTAATCCGAATAATCCCGGTTATCCCGGCAAATGGTTTGGTTTTCGTGCCGAAAACGCAGAGAAAGCAAGAATCACAGGATTTGAGTTTTCTTTGAACGGGAAGGGAAATATAGGTCCTGTTGAAATAACAACCATTATGGGTTATACGTATATGAATCCAATTTATCTCAACACAGATTCCGTTTATATTTATGGCGAAAACGACAATGGAGGATTGTCCGACACCAGTTCAAACATGCTCAAATACCGTTTCAGACATTTAGCCAAGGGCGATATACAGTTCGATTATAAAAAAGTGATGATCGGCTTTTCAGCAAGGTATAACAGCTTTATGGAAAACATTGACGGCACATTCGAAAATGGCGTTAATGTCCCTTTTTCTGGTAATACACAAATTTTACCCGGTCTAAAGGAATACAGAGAAAAAAATAATACTGGCGATCTCGTTTTTGACTCACGGTTAGGCTACCGTATCAATGAAAATTTCATGATCAACGGAATAATAAACAATGTATTCAATAGGGAGTATATGACGCGGCCCGGAGATATTCAGGCTCCGAGACAGTTCATTCTTCAGATTCAAATAAAATTTTGAGCATGAAAAAACTTGCGGTTATTCCATCCCGGTATGGTTCAAGTAGGTTTCCGGGAAAGCCACTCATAGATCTGGCAGGAAAATCAATGATTCAACGCGTGTATGAAGGAGTGGAAAATTCAGGCCTTTTCGATACAACCATAGTTGCAACAGATGATCAGCGGATTTTTGATCATGTCCAAAGTTTCGGAGGGTCAGTCCTGATGACCTCTACAAAGCATCAAAGTGGTACAGAACGATGCGGTGAAGTAATTGATCACTACAGTGATCATGAAATTATTGTGAATATTCAAGGAGATGAACCACTGGTCAATAAGGAGCAACTTTCACAGTTGCTCAGCGCTTTTAATGATTTGTCCACGGAAATTGCCACGCTGGGAACCATCATTAAAAATAAAGAGGAACTGTATGACAAAAATCGCATTAAAATCGTACTGAATCAAAAGGGTGAGGGGCTCTATTTTTCTCGCAGCCCAATTCCTTTTAATGTTGAAGATAAAAACGAATATCCTTTTTTAAGACATATCGGTCTCTATGGTTTTCGTCGGGAGACACTTCAAAAGCTGATCGAATATTCACCAACCCTACTGGAAAAATCAGAATCATTGGAGCAGTTGCGCTGGTTATATTACGGTCATAAAATACAGGTGATTATTACATCCATTGAAACGCCCAACATAGATGTGCCCGAAGACGTACAACATGTCCTTAATGCTTTAAAGTCTATTAAGGAATAAGCAAAAGATAATTTTTGTATTTTTGCTTTATGACTGAACTGAGTGAAATAATCGGAACTCTGTTGTTGAGGAACAATTGCGTGATCATTCCTTCTCTGGGAGGCTTTGTTGCGAATACTGTTCCATCAAAATTTGACGGCGATCGAGGAATTATTTCGCCCCCGTATAAAGCGCTTAATTTTAATAAAAATCTTAACAACAACGACGGGCTTCTTATTTCGGCATTTGCCGAATTTAAGGGTCTGAGTTATGATTCCGCCTCTGAAGAGTTAAACGCTTTGGTTGACCGGATAAAAACAAAACTATCAAAAGGAGAACGAGTTTCTTTTCAGAACGTGGGCTCCCTTTATGTTAATCATGCGGGGAATATTTCATTTGAACAAGACAGGTTCTTTAATCTGTTGCTGTCTTCCTACGGACTTGGAAATGTAAGTTTCCTGCCCAAAGAACTTGTAGAAGAAAGCGAAAAAGAAGAATCCCTTACTTCAAATAAGACAAAAATAATATCTCTAAAACCTGCTGAGATAAAACCCGATCTGTCTAAAGTACAGCAATTTGGATCTTCGGTTGCGGATAAAAATTCAACTCCTGAAGACGAAAAATCTTTGGATGCCCCGAAAACAAGTCTATTTAGAAAAGTGGCCAAATACGCCGCAGTAGCCGCAATCATACCTGTTGCTTTTTACGGTTTCTGGATACCGATGAACACTGATGTTCTTCAATCGGGAATCATTTATAAGAGTGATTTCAACCCATTTTCTCAAAAAGAAAATGCTCAATACGAGTATAATGAGGACAGGAATAAATTGACAATTGATGAAGTTGGAGACATCGAATCATTGGAATCTCTGACTAAAAAACTATCCCCCGATACCAGAATATTCTCTTATCCTCTGGACGAAGACCTTTATGTTCCAGTAAAACTGAACAAATCAGAGCGAAAAATTGAGTCGTCGACTGAAACAGTGAGGTCTGAAAACATGAGTTCTGAAAAGCGTTACCACCTGATAACAGGATGTTTCAGCGAAAAAGAAAATGCGCTTTCAATGGTAGAGGATCTGAAGAGTAAAGGATACAATGCGTTTATTGTTGATTACAACAAAGGTCTTCACCGGGTTTCGGCTGGTCAGTCAGAAAACAGTAAAGATTTACAGGATCTACGACAGGAACTCAAATCTGCGAATGTATCGTCCTGGGTCCTAAGAAAGTAACTTCATACTTATTCAAATATAAAACGGAAATGAAAAATCTATTAATTGTAATTATTTTATCTGGCTTTGTATTTTTTGTCCATTCTCAAGATTTTACAAATGCACCGGGTTCACAGTATGCATTTAAAGAAATAAAAAAGCTCGAGGCAACTCCTGTTTGTTCACAGGGAGTAACCGGTACTTGCTGGAGTTATTCTGCGCTCTCATTTTTTGAATCCGAAATGATCCGTATGGGTAAAAAAATGCCGGCCATCCTTTCACAAATGTATGTCGCCCGCAAGGCATACGAGGGTAAAGCCGAAAAATACATCCGTATGGACGGTAAGATTAATTTCGCTCAAGGTGGTGCTTTTCATGATATTCCATGGGTTTTTCGTAATTACGGAATTGTCCCGAATGCTGTATATGACGGTTTAAATTATGGTTTGAATGCCCACAATCATGACGAACTTTATTCAGGCCTCAACGGTTATTTGCAAGGTGTCCTTAAATATGTTCAAAACAAGGGCAATGACCCTCTTTCTCCGTCGTGGAAAACAGGTTTTAACGGCATTCTGGATGCTTATTTCGGTAAAGACCCCCAGAAATTTACATTCAATGGAAAAGAATATACGCCTAAAAGCTATGCTAAAGAAACAGGCTTAAATATGGATAACTATCTGTCGCTTACTTCTTTTACTCATTTTCCTGAATATAGTGAATGCATGCTGGCGATACAGGACAACTGGGCATGGGGTTCAAGTTATAACGTGAGTTTGGAAGACCTCCAGGCCGCGGTGGAATATGCTTTAAAAAACGGCTATACTGTAGCTTGGGGAGCAGATGTTTCTGAAAAAGGATTCAATTTTCGCAAAGGGATTGCAATAGTGCCACAGGATGAAAATACAATTGAGGTTCGTGGATCGGATAATCTTTATTTTTCAGATGCAGGAGCAGAAAAGGTTTCAAATGCCTTCATGATGCCCGTAAAAGAAAAGAAAATCACTCCGGAAATGCGCCAAACCCAGTATGACAATAAAACGACCACGGATGATCACGGAATGCACATTACAGGTATTTACGAGGAAAAAAATGGCACAAAATTCTTCCTGGTAAAAAACTCCTGGGGTACCGGAAACTATCCCGAAGGTTATCTCTATGTTTCTGAAAGTTACTTCAAACTAAAGACAATCAATATTTATTTGCATAAGGATGCTATTCCTCAAGAAATTAAGAGTAAATTGAAAATCTAATCCATCAGGAAGCACAACCCTTTTACTTCATGAGGCTTTATTTAATTTTCTTACTGTTTGTGTCTGCCTGCTTTGCTGGATGCGAGTTGGGTGAGGTAAAAAACAATACTACAGCCAGCCAAACCTCATACAATCTGAAACAACTTAAACGAATTGATGGTCATCCGTTATTGTTCTATAACGTCGAAAACCTTTTCGATACAATTGATGATCCTACTACAAACGACGATGAATTCACCCCACAAGGTTCACTGAAATGGAATAGCGCAAGATATTCACAAAAATTACAGAATCTGTCGAAAGTAATTACTTCCGCATCTCCCAGAAATCCTTTTATTATCGGTCTTTGTGAAATAGAAAATAATTCAGTAATTGAAGATCTTATAAAAACAGATAGGCTGGACAGTACAAAATACCAGATCGTACATTTTGATTCCCCGGACAGGAGAGGGATAGACGTAGCACTGATTTATGACAGTGAACGATTTATTGCTCTTCACGAAGAAGCAATATGTGTTCAACTATCTGAAGATAAGGACTTTTTGACCCGAGACATTTTGTATGTAAAGGGTGTGGTTCAGGACAGTTCAATTTTACATGTATTTGTGAATCACTGGCCTTCCCGCAGAGGAGGGGCTGAAAAAAGCGAATCAAAAAGAATTGCCGCCGCTTCTGTTGTAAAGAAAAAGAAAGACAGCATCTTACTTACAGATCCCAACGCCAATATTATTATCATGGGCGATTTCAATGATTATCCGGATAATCGATCAATTAATGAAATACTAAACGCCAAAGCTCCCGGCAAAGCGGGCAAGGAAGATTTTGTCAATTTAATGGCTCCTTATCACAATATGGGTAAAGGAACTCATAATTTTAGGGGTAAATGGGGAACACTTGATCAAATGATCATTTCACCCTCTCTGACAGAACGCAACAATCTGTTAGTGAAGGACCTAAAGGCTGAAATACTCTATGCAGATTTCCTGCTTTATACATATCCAAATGGTGAAAAAACGCCGAGCAAGACGTACGGCGGCACTAATTATTACGGAGGTTACTCCGATCATCTCGCGGTATTCCTTTATTTAACCAATAATAAAAAATGAGGGCAATAGATAATTTCTATTAATTTGGAAAACAGCGATCAACAGGAAATGTGCTCTCCTTTTTTACGGCTGCATGTTTTATCATAAATGCTTTGCTATCGATCGCGTTCCCGATTCGGAGGAAATTGAAAAACTTTCATCCTTAGGATATAACCTTCACCTGCTTATTTACGAAAATCAGGATACCTCCGTTATTAAAAACGATGCGCTAGAAATAATCATAATGCATAAAGACCCTTTTTAATTGTTATTAAACTTGCTGATAATAAAACATGCAGCCGTAAAAAAGGATCCATCCGTCTATCAAACCTGAAAAATACATCTCCTTCCTTTGAGTATTGGAAAAATATATCAGTGCCGCCCCACCAAAAAAGGAAATCCAGAAAAACACGTTATAAATAAACTTCTGATCATATATTAGGATCAGCACAAATGCTGAAAGAAGAAATAACAAAGCAAAATACTTACTCCCCTGAACTCCAATTAACTGAGGAATAGTTTTCTTGCTTTCTTCGTCATAATACAAATCTCTAATGTCGAATGGGATGGTCAAAGCAAGAATAAACAAATACAAGGAAAGACCCGGTTCAATATAAGAACCAAGGTTCGATTCTATTCGAACCAAAGGCCAAACAAAACACACCAATAACCAAACAAATGCAATCAGATGGATCTTAATAAAAGGAAGGTCTCGAAGTGCTGATCCCCCGAACAATTTTAATGCGTAAAATATACTTAGTAAAAAAAGGACGAATAAAAAGATGAAATCATTTTTAGGTTCTAAAACAAAAAAATAGAGAACGCCGGCTCCTAATAACCCCGTTATAGCATTTATAAACACAAGCGGTTTAAACCTATTCAGCCATACATGTCTGGGGGAAGAACTCTCCAATACTTCATTCAGTCTAGGAATTCTCTGAAAATTATACGTGCCGAGCGTTGCAAAAAATACCGTCAGAAACACTTCGACTTCTGAATTATTTCCCAGATGTTTTGCAAAACTCATGGCTAGAAAACCAGCCGAAAAAGCGATCAGATAATTTCCGTATATGATTAGTCTGAGTACATCCATAACCTTTGGACAAAGCTAACTTAAATTATTTCCACAACCTCATGGATTGTCGAGAGAATTAAAGGATTTTACAATCGACTTAATCCGCTGATTAGTCTTGTAATAAGCGCTAAAAATGTTATGAAAGAAACAAATGTTTGTTTGCCTGTTTATATTCACTGAAAAATTTTACAAGCATTGCAGAATACGTATATTTGTATTCTCAAAAATAATGAAAGAATGAGCGCATTTTCAAAACGGCATATTGGGCCTTCAGAGTCCGAAAAAGAAACAATGTTGAAAACAATCGGGGTGAGTTCGATCAATGAACTTATTGATAAAACCATTCCGAAAGGGATTCGGTTGGAAAAAGAACTGGACATTAGTGAAGCCCTTACGGAAAAACAGTATTTGGATCATATTGGCGACATCGCCGTAAAAAACCGCGTATTTAAGTCATATATTGGTCTGGGATACAGTGAAACCAATGTCCCTCCTGTTATTCAACGAAATGTATTAGAAAACCCGGGATGGTATACTGCCTATACCCCTTATCAGGCAGAGATTTCTCAAGGCCGACTTGAAGCTCTTTTGAATTTCCAGACAATGATTGTTGATCTAACCGGCCTTGAACTGGCGAATGCATCTCTTTTGGATGAGGCAACAGCTGCGGCCGAAGCCATGATCATGTTTTATAATGCTCGCTCCCGAGACGCAGTAAAGGAAAATAAAAATAAATTCTTCGTTTCGGAATTCTGTTATCCTCAGACTATTGATGTCATAAAAGGCCGGGCTTATCACCTTGGAATCGAACTTGTATTTGGAAATCCTGTTGAATTCGATCTCACGGATGAAAAAGTGTTCGGTGCACTCGTGCAGTACCCGGATGCATTGGGAAGAGTTAAGGATCTCCGAGGATTCATTAAAAAACTTTCCGAAAAAGATGTAAAAGTAGCCGTTGCGGCGGATATCATGTCTTTAGTTCTGCTTGAAGCTCCCGGGAAAATGGGTGCCGACGTTGTTTGCGGTTCAACCCAGCGCTTCGGTGTACCTATGGGATATGGAGGCCCTCATGCCGCATATTTCGCAACCAAGGAAGAATTCAAGCGATTCGTTCCGGGAAGAATTATCGGAGTTTCAAAAGACGTGGATGAGAACATCGGTTATCGTATGGCTCTTCAAACGAGAGAGCAACATATCAAAAGAGATAAAGCTACATCGAATATTTGTACGGCTCAGGCTCTTCTTGCGGTAATGGCGGGAATGTATGCGGTTTATCATGGTCCCGATGGTTTGAAGGAAATCGCCCAAACGATACATAATCAAACGGCTACAATTCATAAAGCAATAGAACGAGCAGGCTATCAAATAATGCATAACGATTATTTCGATACGATTTGGGTAAAAACTCCTGACGGCACAGATTGTAAGCGTGTGAAAGAGGTTACTGAAGAGCATCACATAAACCTTCGATACGTTAGTGAAAACACATTCACAATCAGTGTTGGAGAACGTACGAACATGAGTGAAGTTAACGGCCTGGTAGGCGTTTTGTATTTGGCGGCACGAAAAGATTCTGAAGAGGTGAAATTCATATCATCACAGGTGAATCAGCATTTGGCAAGAAAAGAAGCCATACTAAAACATGAGGTTTTCAATAAGTATCATTCCGAATCTAAAATGATGAGGTATTTGAAGCGCCTTGAAAACAAAGACCTTTCTCTTGTTCATGCGATGATTCCTCTGGGGTCTTGTACCATGAAACTGAATGCTGCGGCTCAGTTAATGCCTATTACATGGCCTGAATTTGCAAACATACACCCCTTCGCCCCTGTGAGTCAGGCGCGCGGATACCATACTATTTTCAAGGAACTGGAGAGAGATCTTTGTGAGATAACAGGTTTCGATGCCGTTTCCCTACAACCCAATTCCGGAGCGCAGGGAGAATACGCAGGACTCATGGTAATCAAAGCCTTTCATGAAGCCAACAACGAGCCACAGAGAGACATCTGTATTATTCCGTCTTCTGCGCATGGAACAAATCCTGCATCGGCGGTAATGGCCGGATTTAAAGTTGTTGTTACGAAGTGTGATGACGACGGAAACATCGATATTTCGGATCTTCGGGAAAAAGCGGAAAAGCATAAGGACAACCTCGGAGCTCTTATGGTAACTTATCCATCTACGCATGGTGTTTTTGAAGAAGGAATTAAAGAGATTACCTCAATTATTCACGAAAATGGTGGTCAGGTTTATATGGATGGCGCAAACATGAACGCTCAAGTTGGACTTACAAACCCAGGGAAAATTGGAGCAGATGTTTGTCACCTTAATCTTCATAAAACTTTTGCAATTCCTCACGGTGGAGGTGGTCCGGGAATGGGTCCGATCGGTGTTGCCAAACATTTGGCACCGTTCTTACCGGGAAGCACAGCTATCGAAGGAGTGGGGGGCGACAAAGCCATCCACGGTATTTCAGCAGCTCCTTACGGAAGTGCTCTTATTCTATTAATATCCTATGCCTATATTAAGATGCTCGGATCAAAAGGTCTGAAACACGCCACTGAAATAGCAATCGTAAATGCTAATTATATAAGAGCAAGACTGAAAGATCATTACGGCATCCTTTATTCGGGCAAAAACAATACGGTGGCTCACGAAATGATTTTGGACTGCAGGGATTTCAAACGCACTGCAAACATAGAAGTGACAGATATCGCTAAGCGTCTTATAGACTACGGGTTTCATTCACCTACTGTCTCCTTCCCTGTTGCGGGCACATTGATGATAGAACCCACAGAATCTGAGGACAAGGAAGAACTAGACAGATTTTGTGACACGATGATCAAAATCCGTGAGGAGATCAAAGAAATCGAGAACGGTCATGCCGACAGAGAGAATAATGTGCTTAGAAACGCGCCACATACGGCAGAGTGCATCATTAATAAGAACTGGGAGTATCCATACACGCCCAGAGAGGCTGCGTATCCTCTTGATCATCTGATCCATAACAAATATTGGGTACCCGTTCGTCGTATAGACAGCGCTTACGGAGATAGAAACCTGATATGTTCATGTCCTGAAGTATCCACTTACGAGGAAGAAAACGGAACATTGGTTTAGATCACGGTTTGAAAGATACATTAAAAAAGAGAAGGTGTCCCCTTCTCTTTTTTTGTGCCGTTAAAGACCTTGTAAGGTACTTAACTTGTAATAGTGTCCCTTACGCTCATACAGTTCATCGTGCGTTCCCTGCTCCACAATCTGACCGTGTTTAAGAACAAGGATCAGATCAGCATTTTTTACCGTACTTAATCGGTGTGCGATAACGAGTGAGGTTCTGTTCTTCATTAAATTATCCAGAGCATCCTGCACCAGTTTTTCGCTTTCTGTGTCCAAAGCAGAGGTGGCCTCATCCAATATCATTATCGGCGGGTTTTTCAGTACAGCTCTTGCAATACTTAGCCGCTGCTTTTGTCCACCTGAAAGTTTGTTTCCCCTTTCTCCGATAGTTGTTTCATACCCATTTTCCAGCTGCATTATAAACTCATGAGCATTAGCAATTTTTGCCGCTTCGATAACCTTTTCCAACGGGACATTATTCATCCCGAAGCTTATATTGCTCAAAACAGTATCGTTGAAAAGTATGGATTCCTGACTTACAATTCCTATCTGTTCTCTAAGGTCTCTGACTTTAAAATCCTTTATGTTAATCCCGTCATAGACTATTTCCCCCGCCTGAATGTCATAAAAACGAGGTAATAGGTCAGCGATGGTCGACTTTCCACTTCCTGATTCTCCCACCATTGCCACGGTTTGACCCTTCATTAAACTGAAATTTATATCCTTCAGCACCCAGTCTTCCGCATACCTGAAAGAAACATCCTTAAAGGTTATTGCGTTCCTTAAAGGTTTAATTTCAGTCGGTTTCTCCGGATCCAGAATTTTTTCATCAAGATTGAGTATTTCTTCAATTCGTTCCTGTGAGGCCTTTGCTTTATTCAGATTAGCAGCATTCTTGGCAATATTCTGCACCGGGACAAGCAGTTGTGAAAAGACAATTATAAAACCGATGAATTCCTTCCCTGTGAAGGATTGGTCACCCCTACCATCAAGGATCATAGAACCGCCATACCAAACAATCAAAATCATCACAATAGAACCAAGAAATTCATTCAAAGGCGAGCTCAAATCTCTTTTTCTGAATGCACGGGTGATTAATTTTTGATGATGCAAATTGATGGATTTAAATTTAGCAATCGCTTCGTCGGAGGCATTAAAGGCTTTAACAATGCGAATCCCACCCAAATATTCGTCTAAAAATGAAAACAAAACACCCATTTGTTTCTGGCCTTTTGCAGCCGTTCGTTTAAGGCTTTTACCAATTCTAACAATAATGAGCGCTGATACCGGCAAAAGAATGAATGAAAAAAGTGTGAGTGCCGGACTCCAGTATACCAAAACCGAAACGGTAATAATAATAGAGATAGGATCTCGGAATATCAGTTCAAGCACCGAAATAACCGCTGTTTCAATTTCTCCCACATCACCACTCATTCGCGAAATGAGATCACCTTTTTTTTCGTCGGTAAAAAAGGACATAGGTAACCGCATTGATTTTTCAAAAAGTTTATCCCTGTAATCGCGAACTACAGCCATTCTTAACTGAGACTGGTGATAAATCGCCAAATAGCGGAATAAACTTTTAAGAAAAAATGCCGTGACCACAGTTAAACAAACAAACATGAGTGCACCTTTTGGATCCTCGGATGCCATGGTGCTCATAAAATAATTGTAAGAATCCTTTGCATAATCAATGAAAGCTTCCAGTCCCTCCCCTTGTATAACGGGTTTTGACGTCATCTTCACAGCATCCTCTGAAGGGAAGATCACTTGAAGGAAAGGGACAAAAAGAACCAGGGATACCAGGTTGAAAATAACAAATAACAAATTGAAGAAAATGGCTGCAAAGGCCCTTCCTTTATAAAGAAAAGTTACCTGAAATATGGTCCTGAGCTGTTTCATTAATTCCTACAAAGATAATTTTAATCTCCATTAATCAGAATCCTACCATTTCAAATAGATCATTATTAATTGACACTCAAAATAGATTCTGAGCTAGATTAGTTATTTTTGTGTTTATGGGTGGAATAAGACAAAATAAAATAGAGAATATTATTCAGGAGGAGATTGCTAAGGTTTTTCAGCAAAACGCTAGAGAACTTTGCCTTGGAGCGATGGTAACTCCGACGGTTGTACGAATCACACCGGATTTAAGTCTAGCAAGAGTATTCCTGAGTATTTTTGCAGGTCCGCCAAAAGAGGAGGTATTACAGCACATCGTTGAAAATAAAGGAAAGATCCGTGGAGAGATCGGCCGTCGTTTAAAAAACATGCGACATATTCCGGATCTGGATTTCAAGATAGATGATTCACTGGATTACGCCATGAAAATTGAAGAACTTCTGAAAAAATAAGCAATGAATGTTGCTCGATTTATAGCAAGGCGCTACTTCAAGGCGAAAAAATCCCGAAACGTAATAAACCTCATCACCTCGATCAGTGTTGTTGGAATCACGATTGCCACAGCTGCTCTTGTTATACTTTTGTCGGCATTCAACGGAATTGAGGAGCTAGTCATTAAGCTTTACAGTGATTTCGATCCTCCTATTACTATTCGCTCTGCACAGTCAAAAACCTTCAATCAAAACTTTATCAATATCGTCGAACTCGGTAAAGTCGAAGGAGTTGAAAAGGTTGTAAGAGCCCTGGAGGAAGTGGTAATACTCAAACATGAGAAAAAGTGGGTTCATGCAAAAATGATCGGCGTAGATCCGGAATTTGTGGAAATGGCTAAAATAGAGAGCCATCTGGTAGACGGGGATCCCTATCTTTACGTAAACGAAGTCCCCCATGCTATTTTCGGAGCATCCTTACTTGATAAACTGGACGCATATGTTCCAATGTCGGACATAAATCGGGAGCAGATTACCTTTCACGTTCCTTTAAGGGAGGGCAAGATCAGACCCGGAAAAAATCCGTTAAGCGTGATGAAAATTGATGTGGCGGCCCGTATGAATTATAACCGTGAAGTTAACAGTGAGGTTGTTATAATTCCTTATGAACTAGCCAACGAATTACTGAAGTACGAAAGTGATATAACGGCCCTTTACATAGATATTCATGAAGGAAGAAACGTCAATGAAGTTAAAAAATCGCTGCAGGAATATCTTGGTGACGATTTTACGGTAAAAACCGCTTACGAAAAAAATGAACTTATTTTTAAAACCAGCCAATCAGAAAGAGTTATACTCTATTTCATTCTGGTTTTTGTATTCATTCTGTCATCGTTTAACCTGATGGCGTCCATTACGATGCTTTTCGTGGAAAAGAAACGAGATATTTCCACATTATACAGTATGGGGGCTGATAAAAATCTGATATTTCGTATTTTCTTTTTCGAAGGGCTAATGATCAGTGGAAGAGGAGTAATAACAGGGCTTTTACTCGGTTATGGGGTGTGTTTCGCCCAGATAAAATTCGGATTGCTTGAAATGCCCAGCGCACCCGGCGAAATCTTCCCTGTTAAAACCACATGGTCGGACGCATTCTTTATCATTCTTTCTGTTTCAGCACTCGGTTTTATCATATCATACTTACCTACCCGCTATCTCGTTAGAAGACACCAAGGCTTCAATAAATGAAATAAAAAAAGCCCATCATTCCTGACGGGCTTTAATAATATCTTCGAATTATCTTTAGTAAAGTTCTTCTTTAAGAGCAGTTCTGTAATCCTTGATCTCTTCTCGGTTGATTTTGTGATCAGATTTCAGCATTAGGTTAAGTAAATACAAAAGATTGTCTTTGTCTTCGATTTCCAGAGGGAACTCTCCTCCTTCTTCATCTTCCTCCCACTGAGCCTGAACGTCGTAGGCCTTTCTTTCCTGCAAATATTCATACGATAAACGGGTTACTTTAGCCAAAAGAGGATCCTGCTCCTTCAAGGCAAACTCGCGAAGGTTTTTTAATTCATCAATTAATCCATCGGCCTCAATGCCTTTTTTTTCAACCAATGAGATAATATCGTTTAATTTTTTGTTCGCAGCACCTGTTTTCATTGTATCTAATTTTTCAGTCACAAATGTAATACCTTCATTCGATATGCGTATTGAAAAACGCCAGAAATATTAAATAAGCCATGCAGTCATCGTTGAAACCCTACAATACCGAACCATTAAAGCGGAATATTTCCATGCTTTTTAGGAGGCAGTTCCTCCTTTTTATTTTCCAACATTTTGAATGCAGCGATTACTTTGGCTCGTGTTTCCGATGGAAGAATAACATCATCGATAATACCTCTTTCCGCTGCGCGGTATGGATTGGCAAATTTATCTGCGTATTCGGATTCCTTCTCCTTTAGTTTGGCCTCAGGATCTGCAGCTTCGGCAATCTCACGCTTGAAAATAATTTCAGCCGCTCCTTTAGCTCCCATAACGGCAATTTCCGCAGTTGGCCAGGCAAAATTCAGGTCCGCACCGATATTTTTAGAATTCATTACGTCGAATGCCCCTCCGTAAGCCTTTCGTGTAATAATGGTAATACGCGGAACAGTGGCTTCACTGAAAGCGTAAAGTAATTTCGCTCCGTGGGCAATAATACCGTTCCATTCCTGATCCGTTCCGGGTAAAAATCCGGGGACATCTTCAAAGGTTAGTAAAGGAATATTAAATGCGTCACAAAATCTAACAAAGCGTGCACCTTTTCTTGAAGAGTCAATATCTAAAACTCCTGCCAAAGACATCGGCTGGTTAGCAACAACACCTATCGTACGGCCTTCTACGCGGGCAAATCCCACCACAATATTTGTTGCAAAATCTTTATGCACCTCTCTGAATGAATCATCGTCAATAACGCAATCGATCACTTCACGAATATCATAAGGTGTATTGGAATTTTCCGGCAATATAGAAGAGATCGTGTCGAGTTTACTCTTGTTGAATTTAAAATTCGAAGTATGCGGAGCGAGAGAATGATGATTTTGGGGCAAATAGGACATCAGATCACGAACATCTTTCAGGACCGTCACATCATTTGGACTTGTAAAATGGTTAACTCCTGATTTCTCTGCATGCGCCTTAGCCCCTCCAAGGTCCTCTGAGGATACTTCCTCATGTGTAACAGTTTTTACAACATTTGGCCCTGTAACGAACATATAGGAAGTGTCCTCTACCATGAAAACAAAGTCTGTCAGTGCAGGAGAATAAACGGCGCCACCCGCACAAGGGCCCATAATTACACTAATTTGAGGAATAACTCCGGATGCACGGGTATTTCTGTAAAAAATGTCCGCATAACCGGCTAAGGAAACAACACCTTCCTGTATGCGCGCACCTCCCGAATCGTTGAGACCAATAACAGGGGTTTGACTCTTAAGGGCTAAGTCCATTATCTTGCAGATCTTCTCGGCATGAGTTTCAGAGAGCGAACCGCCCAAAACCGTGAAATCCTGTGAAAAAACATATACCGGGCGCCCATGAATTGTAGCGTAACCGGTAACCACACCGTCACCGGGTATTTTCTGTTGATCCAAGCCGAAATCCTGTGAACGATGTTCTACAAACATCCCCAGTTCCTGAAAAGAGTTTTCATCTACCAGCAATTCTATACGTTCACGGGCAGTTAGTTTCCCTTTTGAATGCTGTGACTGTATTCTTTTTTCTCCTCCCCCTAATTCAGCCTCTGCTCTTTTCTCTTTCAGTTTTTCGTTTAATTCCATCGCTCTTATTCTTTGATTTCAGTTCTTTCAAAAGTCGCCATAAATATCGTAAATCTCTTGAATTTCTGGTGAAATTTGAGGAAAAAGCAAATGACATCAAGGATTTCTGTTCGTTTAAGGATTATAAGAGTTATCTTTTCTGTCGCTTTCTTAAATTACGATCAACATGTATCTCAAAAAGACTTTTTTCAATTGGAGTAGTGGAAAAGACAGCGCTCTCGCTCTATATAAAATGGCGGGTCGCGGTGAATTTGACTTACAGTGTCTTCTCACAACGGTTACGGAGGAATCAGAGCGGGTAACCATGCACGGTTTACGAAAAGAGCTGTTAATTCGGCAATTAAAAGCGACAGAAATACCCTATCGAATATTGAGCCTACCCGCTGCTTCGGACCATGAAACATACACAAGGATTATGAGTAAGGAAGTAACAACACTGAAATCTGAGGGCTACAATTATGCGGGTTTTGGAGATATTTTTTTGGAGGATCTTAGAAATTATCGCGAAAAGCAATTAGAAACTGTGGGCATAAAAGGGGTTTTCCCGCTTTGGAAGATTAGTACCTCCGAAATCATAAGGGAATTCATTGGCCTTGGATTTAAAGCGGTAATTATTTGTGTAGACGGGCAAAAACTTGACCCCTCGTTCCTTGGAAGAGAGATTAACGAGTCTTTAATCAACGATCTGCCTAAAGACGTGGATGTGTGCGGAGAAAACGGAGAATTCCATACTTTCTGCTACGACGGGCCTGTTTTTAATGAACGCGTTGATTTTGTACCCGGAGAAATAGTGACTCGGAGTTATGAGGTGCAAGGCGGCTCCCATGCCTTCCATTTCCTAGATCTGAAATGAAATCAACGAACTTTAATCAGAGACGCAATCTTTGTGGCTTTTTTCCTAAGTTCCGCTATATTACTACCTATTTCGTCATAGGTGAAAGCGATACCCATTCGTCGATGTTTTCGCGTTACAGGTTTGCCAAAGATTCTGATGTCGGATTTTTCAAAAGAGGAAGCTTCTTCTATACCTGAGTATTCCGGTGTTTTTTCTTCCTCAATTTCTGAGAGAATAACTGCATTGGCTCCATTCCTTTGATGCGCTATTTTTTGAATATTCATCCCCAGAATGGCTCTTGCGTGTAATTCGAATTCGGTGAAATTCTGAGTTCCGGCAAGTGTAACCATTCCAGTATCGTGCGGTCGGGGAGAAAGTTCAGAAAAATAAACCGCCTCTTTTCCTATGAAAAACTCAACACCCCAAATGCCTGATCCGCCGAGAGCGGAGGTAATCTTCTCTGCCATGTCCTGAGCCGTTTGAAGATGACCTTCTGACATAGGCTGAGGTTGCCAGCTTTCCTGATAATCCCCTCTTTCCTGCCTGTGACCAATCGGAGGACAAAAGAGCGTTTTGCCGTTTTTTTGGGTAACCGTCAGCAAGGTGATTTCAAATTCAAAATCGATAAAGGCCTCAACGATCACTTCTTGTCCGTCGCCCCTTCCTTTTGTCTGTGAAATCTCCCAGGCCTGTTCGATCTCATCTTCAGATTTTATTACGGACTGCCCTTTTCCTGAAGAAGACATAAGAGGTTTGATCACACAAGGCATCCCGATTTCGTCGATGGCCTTTTTTAGGTCATCAAGAGTAGATGCATACCGGTAATCAGCTGTTTTTAGCTTCAGGTCTTTCGCCGCGAGGTCTCTGATTTTCTTACGATTCATCGTGTAATTGGCAGCCTTGGCTGAAGGAACCACCTGTATCCCCTTATCTTCAAATTCGTAAAGTTTTTCTGTTCTGATCGCTTCGATTTCAGGCACGATTATATCCGGCACGTGTTTATCTACGATACGCTGCAATTCATTACCGTCAAGCATGTTTATTACTTCGGATTTATCCGACACCTGCATTGCGGGCGCGTTTTCATAACTGTCAACAGCAATTACAACCTGTCCGTATCTTTTCGCTGCGATTGCAAATTCCTTCCCTAATTCTCCGGAACCAAGAAGCAAGATTTTTTTCATTTTTCAGGATGTTTTGGCCAAAGGTATTTATTTTTTAAAAAACACTTTTTTCATCGGGAATTATTTAAAAACCCTATTATCTGCCGTTTTATTTTTATTTGCAAGTTGTCCACAGGCAGCATCTATGTCTTTGCCTCTGCTTCTCCGAATATTAACCACGATATTTTTCTCTTCCAGGAAAGCAGCAAATGCATCCACTTTTTTTGGGTCCGCTTGTTGAAACTCGCCGTCGTCGATAGGATTATATTCTATGATATTGACTTTGCACGGAATAATCTTGCAGAATTCAGCCAGTTCTCTGGCATCTGATATTTCATCGTTAAAATCGCGAAAGATGATGTATTCATACGTGACACGGGTACCTGTTTTGGAATAGAAATATCTCAAGGCTTCCGCAAGAACCTCTAAATTGTTGGTCTCATTAATTGCCATGATCTTATTTCTCTTTTCATCATTGGCCGCATGAAGGGAAAGGGCCAAATTGACTTTGGTTTCATCATCTCCCATACGCTTAATCATTTTTGCTATGCCCGCGGTAGAAATAGTAATTCTTTTCGGAGACATCCCAAGACCCTTTTCTGAAGTAATCAGATCAACGCTTTGCATAACATTTTGATAATTTAGCAACGGTTCCCCCATGCCCATATAGACAATATTTGTCAGTGGCTGATTATACATTTGATCCGCCCTGTCTCTCAGATAAACAACCTGATCGACAATCTCCCCGGCAGACAGATTTTTAAGTAATTTCAGTTTGCCGGTTGCACAAAATTTACATGCCAGACTGCACCCGACCTGAGAAGAAATACATGCTGTCATTCGTGATCTAGACGGAATCAACACCCCTTCCACCACTTTTCCCGTACCAACATTGAAAGCACATTTTATGGTTCTATCCGCGCTAATCTGCTGTTCGTCAAGAGAGATATGATCGATGAAGAAATGCTGATCCAATTTGTTTCTAAGCTCCAGGCTCAGATTAGACATCTCCTCAAAAGTGGATGCGTTTTTCTTCCACAGCCATTCATAGATCTGAGAAGCACGAAAAGCCTTTTCGTTCATTTCCCGAATCTGTGCCTTCAGTTCCTCTTCAGACAACTTTCTTATATCAGTCTTCTTTTCCATAAATGCGGATACAAATTTCGCTGTTATTTTTAGAATTGACAAATGTGTGTTTTATTGCGGGTTTATACTGATCAGGATATTTATTGAATATCTCAAATTGTGATAAAAGTCACTTTTAAAAGTCACTCCAAGTCCTATCTTTGCACTATGTTCAAGAAAGGCCAGAAATTATACAGTATTTTCAATGGAAAATGCCCTGTATGTCATGAGGGAAAAGTATTTACCCATAAAAGTGTTTTTCATCCGAAGAAATTCGATAAAATGGAAGAAAGATGCCAAAAATGTGGCCACAAATACGAGATCGAAACAGGATTTTTCTACGGTGCCATGTACGTCGGGTATGCGCTTACTGTAGCTTTTTCGGTTGCAACCTTCATTTTAACCTATTTGATCTATCAGGATACACCTTACTGGGTTTATATCATTAATATTTTGCTTATATTGATTCTGTTAGCTCCGGTAACATTCAGGGCAGGACGTTTGATCTGGATCAATTTTTTTAGTAAATACGATGAAGAGGCCATCACGGAATTTGAGAAGAAAAAAGACAAAAAATGAGCAGTTTTAAGGAAATAATTCAAGGAGATACACCTGTTCTGGTTGATTTTTATGCGACCTGGTGTGGCCCGTGCCAGTCTATGATGCCTGTGGTTGATGAAATTAAGAACAACTATGGCGAGAAGCTACGAATTCTGAAAATAGACGTCGATAAAAATCAGGCAGCGTCGGCAAAGTATAAAGTCAGAGGTGTTCCCACCTTTCTGTTGTTCAAGAAAGGAGAAATTGTCTGGCGGGCAGCCGGAATGCAGTCAAGAGCAGATTTAAAACAACAGATAGATAAGGTAATCTAAACCTCTCTCCCTAATTGATTCTGCTGACTAACGACACGATTAATGAAACGGATATAATCCTCTAAGTTGGCGTTCATCATTACCTGTAGCGCTTTTTTTCGGTCTCTCTTTTTCATAATAGTTGTTTTGTATCATCCTGATTTCAGATATCGTGCCAAAAATGATTTTCAATTTGCAGAACGCTAATCGGCAACTGCCAAACAATTACACTGAATCGTTCAAACAGATTAAAATTCTTATTATAAGTTTAACTTTGTTCTATGGATTCAAGTTTGGGCAAGTCCTACAGTTTATGCAGCAAGAAGATAATCGGAGCTTTATTTATTGAAGGCTCTCATCTAAAACAATATCCTTTTGTTTTGCATTATCAATGCGTTCTACTTCCTACCGAAAAAAAATTTCAGATAGTATTTTCAGTCCCAAAGAGACGTTTCAAAAAAGCCGTAGAAAGAAACCGTATAAAGAGGCTTATGCGCGAGGCAGTGAGGAAAAATAAACACATAATCGAGGAAAACCTTCCCCAGTCCGGTGAACAATTGGCTCTTTTTTTGATTTATACCGGAAAAAAAGAGGAGAACCAAAGTTTTATGCTTGCTAAAATAGATACACTGTTTTCTCGTTTAATTGAGAGTATTAAAAACACTCCTGCCGAAAAATGATATTTTTACCGTTAAATTATTCTATGATGACGATTTTTAAGAAAATTTCACTTTGTATCATCCTTTCATTGCAAATCAATGTTTTTGCTCAAAGTAACGGATTTGAAGTTATCAAAAATCTTGAGTTAATCGATCTGATTTACATGAACCTGGACAAATACTATGTGGATGATCCGAAAATTGGAGAAATTTCAAAAAACGGTATTGACGCCATGCTCAACAGTCTGGATCCTTACACTGTTTATTACCATGAGGCCAACATTGAGGACTACAGAATGATGACCACCGGGCAATACGGAGGAATCGGCGCTTTGATCAGGCAGGTGGGGGATTATGTTGTGATTGCCGAACCGTATGAAGATATGCCCGCAGATAAAGCGGGTCTTCGTGCCGGAGATAAAATATTGTCTATCGACGGCCGATCCATGAAAGGAAAAAACAGCGACGAGGTATCAGGAGCTTTGAAAGGAACGAAGGGTTCGACAATTACCATCGAATACGACAGACCTGGAAAGGGAGTCAGTCAGGCCAAAGTTACACGTGATGAAATCAAACTTCCGGACATACCTTATTCGGGCATGGTGAGTGAGGATATTGGATATATCCAATTGAATACGTTTACTCAAACAGCCTCCAAAAACGTTCGGGATGCCTATGAAAAATTGGTCAGTCAGGGCATGAAAAAAGTGATCCTGGATTTACGCGGAAACGGTGGTGGGCTCTTGATTGAAGCGGTAGACATCGTAAATTTTTTCGTTCCAAAGGATCAAACCATTGTTAAAACAAAAGGAAGAATCCTTGACGAGAACAGAACCTATAACACGAGAAACAAACCCATTGACCTTGAAATTCCGGTGGTTGTTTTGGTAAACGAAACATCCGCATCGGCTTCAGAAATTGTAGCCGGTTCCATACAGGATCTCGACAGAGGAGTTATTATTGGCAACACTACTTTTGGAAAAGGATTGGTACAGCGTAATTTTGATCTGAAATACGGTTCAAAAATCAAGATCACGATAGCCAAATATTATACCCCGTCAGGACGATGTGTGCAAAAACTGGATTACTACCATAAAACAGACAATAAGGTAGACGAAATACCGGATTCATTAATCACTGTTTTTAAAACAAAGAATGGAAGAGAAGTTATTGACGGTCGGGGAATCGTTCCGGACATTGAAATTGAAGAAGAATCAATAGGTCGACTGACCGTAACGCTGATCGCGGAAAATATCATTTTCGATTATGCAACACAATTTGTACTATCTAACGAAAGCATAGCATCTCCGGACAATTTTAAACTGTCAGATTCGGAATATGAGGCGTTTAAAAATTATGTACTCAATAAAGATATCGCGTATACAACAGCTTCTGAAGAGCAAATGAAGAAGTTGCTAAAAACGGCAAAAGAGGAGGGTTATGAAGAAGATATTATCCGAGAATATGAGGCGCTTTATGAAAAAGTAAAAGCTTCTACAAAAAAAGACCTGGAACTATTCGAGGATCAGATTAAAGATGTATTGCAGAGTGAAATAGTGTCAAGATATTATTATCAGGAAGGTCGTGTTATCAACTCATTTCAAAACGATAAAGCCCTCAAAGAAGCAATCGATGTTTTGAATAATCAGAAGAAATACAAGGAAATTCTCCTTCCCTCTTAAACCCTTGAATGTATGTTGGATAAGCTCCTTGGCCTTCCTGCACACAAGTACCTGCAATTCGTGGGGACACTTGTTTTAGCTGTCGGCTTGCCTTTGAATAAGGTGGTGATGTCGATAGGCACCATCTGGCTGGCTTCCAATCTTGTTCTTAAAGGTGATTTTCGCGGTTATTGGCTAAAATGGAGGAAAAGTTATGTTTTTTGGTTTATCGTCTTGATCTTCATGCTTCACCTTCTCGGATTATTATATTCCAACGATTTAAGTTACGGCTTGAAGGATTTAAAGACCAAACTTCCCCTGCTCGCTATACCTCTTTCTCTGATTGCAATCCCCCTGGAGAAAAAGCACCTGCGCAACGTTTTATTCGGTTTCTTAGGTTCACTATTAATTACTTCATTAATCAACTACTTCCACTTCGATGCGATCAAATCTGAAGGAATTGTTCTGGATTTTCGCGGATTATCTCTTTTTGGTTCTCACATTCGGTATAGTCTTCTGATAGTCATGGGCATAATGATTTCATTTTACTTTTTATTCATTCTACCCCGCTTGTTTTTTCTTTGGATCCCTCTGATCGTTTGGTTTGGATTTTATACCTTGATTGGTCAGGTGCTCAGTGGATATATTGCTATGTGTTTTGCTGTTGGAGCAGCCATAATTTTCGGAATTCGAAGTGTTCCAAAGGTCAGCTATCGCCGTTTTATACTGATATTTTTTGGCTTCATAATTTTCCTGGGTGTTTATCAAGTGGGTAAGTATTTTTATCCGGAAGAAAGAAACGTAATATTCGGAGATTTACCTGAATTTACCCCCTTAGGAAATCCTTATTATCACGACACTACTTTCCTTTGGTTTGAAAACGGACAACACGTTATGTCCTTCATTTCAGAAAAAGAAATGAGAGCGCACTGGAACGAGCAATCTGCTATACCATTTGATTCACTTGATCGTGCGGGAAATCAGTTAAAATTCACCCTTATGCGCTATCTTTCCTCTAAAGGGTATAAAAAAGACCGCGAAGGAATTCAAAAACTAGGTAAAGAAGATATTTACCTCATTGAACAAGGCGTACCAAGCGTAAGTGCTGCACAGAATTCTCCCCGTGATCGGATAGTCACCTTAAAGAACCAGATCTGGAACTACTCCATCGGAGGGGATCCAGACGGAAGTTCTTTGTTACAGCGTGTAGAACACTGGAAAGCAGCGATACATATCATCCAACATAATTGGTTGTTTGGTGTAGGGACAGGGGATGTACAGTCAGCTTTTGTAAGCGCATATCAGGATTTAGAGAGTAAATTAGACACAGAGCACTGGAACAGAGCACACAATCAGTTTTTAACTATTTGGGTCTCGTTTGGGATCTTTGCCTTTCTATTATTCACCGTTTTTTGGATCTATCTTGGATATCGTTGTTATTCACAAAAAAATTTCATCGGGTTAATATTCACAGCTATTGCGATAGGTTCTTTTTTATCGGAAGATACGCTGGAAACCCAGCAGGGAATAACTTTTATAGCGCTTTTCTTAGGATTAAGCCTACAAAACCACCCGGACAGTTTCGAAGGAAAACAATCCGACAAGTTAGAAATGAAGCACTGAATTTGCGCCCGAGTAAGAGAATAATTATATTAGAGGGTTAATTTCAATTAAATTCATTAAAAATTACTTACAATGGCTACGGTATTTGAAACAAGATTAATAGGGAACATTGGCAGGGACGCTACCACCAAGACAATGGACAGAGGTGTGATTGCAATCAATTTCCCTGTAGCTCACAATAAAAACTGGAGAGATAAAAAAACTGGGGAGTCCAGAACTAAAACAACTTGGGTGAACTGCACCATTTGGAAGAAAGAAGGTGCCAATATGCGTATTCTCGACTTCCTTAAAAGCGGTGCCCTCGTAGAGTTGGTAGGAACTCCTTTCGCCAAAGCCTACCCTCAAGAAGACGGTTCTATTAAAACAGAGATTCGACTCAATATATCTAAGACCAATATTTTACGACCGAGTAAAGGCAGTTCTTCCGATGATGAAGAGGAAGATTTTGATGATAATTATGATACCGGAATCGATGATTACAGCTTAGGAGAAGACGACTTCTAATAAAAAAACCTCTTTACATTTGGCCATTTCTTATGAAGGCTTTAACTTCGTGCTCAATTGCAATTTATTGTTGAATAAAATAATCAGCGGATCTTACAGTTTTTTGGTCTGTATAGTTTTTTCAACAATTGGTTGCCACTAATTAACTTTAAAAAATTTATTATGAAAATCAAAAATTTACTATTATTTCTGACAGTTTCTGTTGGATCCATGGCATTCAGCCAAATTCAAAAATCAACAAGACCGGTTCAAACCTTTAACAAGGTGAATTTACCCGCTTTAGAGTCAGGCGCGCTAGACATAAACCTTGACGCCCCGAAATCTACTCTTTGTATTGATACCATCAGGTATGTACAGACAAAAGAACAAGTATTAGGCGCCTCTAACTTTTACAATTTTGAGATTTGGCAAAGCGATAATGAAGCAATGTCGCAAAAATTCAATTTAAACGGAGCCAGTATTCAAATTACCGGTGCGGAATTTTTTGGCGGTAAAGCTCCGGCTCAAGGCGCAGGATCTGTCACAGTTCAAGCGGCCGTTTATAACGTGGATGCATCGAACAATCCTACCACGTTAATCGGGTCGGGTACAATAACAATCAGTGATACAAATAGCATTTATCGTCAGGTTAATTTTGCTTCACCGATTACGGTTTCAAACAATTATGCCATCGTGATAACGCCAACATCTGTTAATGGTATTGTTAGAATTGTAGTGAATGACATTCCTACAAACCAAACGCAGGACGAAAATCTCTCCAGATTTAGATCTAATTATTATACAGGGTCTGGCGGTGCCTGGGTTTCTATTCCTACTTTAACCGGCAGTGCAGCGCAGTTTCCAAGTGGTCCTTATGACTTCGAAGGTCTTATTAGTCCAAAGGTATCTTATACGTTAAACGCTTCTTTTACTACAAGTCCCTCACAAGTATGTGAAAATGACCCTGTTAATTTCACCAATACCTCGGCGTTTCAGACTGTACTAGGCAACAGGATGTATAGTTATCAATTCTTCAGATCGTATTTCGGTCTGGCAGCTGCTGACTCTACTTATGCATACGACATGGGCGATGGAAGTCCTATTATTTGGCAACAGAACCCCACCCACACTTATGTAGGAAATGGTAACTTTAATACTATCATTTATAACCTGGGAGGTTTTTGGGCCGGTTGTACAGAGTCAACAACACAAACGGTTACAATAGATCCTTTGGATGATGCTACAGTTACTTACCCTCAAACTGAGTACTGTTCAACAGATGCAAATACAACTCCTACTGTCAACAGTACAGGAACATTTTCTGCAACACCCACAGGACTGGTTTTTGCTAATGCCAATACAGGTGAAATTAATATTTCAGCAAGTTCTCCGGGCACCTATGATATAACTTTTACGACGAGTGGAACTTGTCCAAATACGGGTACTACACAAGTCACTATAAACACTCCGCCGGATCCAGGCTTTTCCTACGGTCAGTCTCAATATTGCGCCAACGCTTCCAATGCGGTGGCAACGCTTGATCCAGGAGCAGTTGCAGGTTCATTTACCGCCTCTCCGACAGGGCTTTCTATCAATGCATTTACCGGAGAGATTACTGTAAGCTCATCCTCACCAGGATCCTACACGGTGACTAATACAGTGGCCGGTTCAGGTGGATGCCCACAACAAACAGCTACGGCAAATGTTGATATAATTGCACTGGATAATGCATCTTTTGCATATTCTTCCAATACATTATGCCTCGGTGGAACCAATGAAACACCTACAGTAAATGCACCCGGTTCCTTTTCAGCGACTCCTGCAGGATTAAATTTTGCAGACGCGAATACCGGTGAAATAGATTTAACCACGAGTGCGGCAAACACCTACAATGTCACATATACAACCACCGGAACTTGTCCGAACTCAGCTTCCCAAAACATTACACTGACCTCATCACCTGATGCAACGTTCAGTTATTCAGCTAATGCATTTTGTGTAGATAATGCACCGGAAAGTCCTTCCTTCCCTGCGGGTGCGAGTGCTGGAACATTCTCTGTCTCTCCAACGGGATTGTCAATTAATGCAGGAAATGGAACAATTACATTTTCTACAAGTACACCGGGCAATTACGACGTAACTAATACTATTGCTGCATCAGGATCTTGTCCTCAAACAAGCACAACAATTACAGTAGCAGTTAATGCTTTGCCAAACGTAGATGCCGGATTGGATGTTGAAGCGTGTGACGGTGACCCAATCACTCTTACAGCGACTGGTGCCAACACTTATTCGTGGAACAACGGTGTAACACAGGGAGTTTCCTTTAATCAAAATATAGGAACAGTTACTTATACTGTGATCGGAACAGATGCTAACGGATGTGAGAATGCAGATGTAGTTGACGTTACAGTTCATGAAAATCCAACACTGAATGTAATGCAGGATACGGCAATATGTCTAGGTTCATCTATTACCTTAACAGCAAACGAATCAATCGGAACCGTAAGCTGGGATAATAGCGTTCAGGACGGTGTTGCATTTACACCTTCAACTACTCAAACTTACACGGTAACTGCTGATAACAATGGATGTACAACATCCGATAATGTTACTGTCACTGTTAACCCATTGCCAACGGTTACTTTAGGCCTGGATCAAACCGTTTGTATTTATGATGGACCGGTAACTCTTCAAGGGAGTCCTGCAGGAGGAATCTATTCAGGAACAGGCGTAACGGCTAACCAATTCGATCCCGGAACAGCCGGATTAGGATCTCATGATGTTACTTATACCTATGAGGATAATAACGGTTGTGAAGGTTCTGATATGATGACATTCACAGTAGACCAGTGCGCTTCTTTAGAATCCTCTGCATTGTTAGAGCAAATAACGATTATGCCTAACCCTGCAACTGATTACTTAGAACTAGTATTAAGTGGCAACGGAGAACTTCTATCAGCTTCTATTATTTCTGCTGAAGGGAAAATAATCGCTGAAAACTCTCCGAAACTGAATGCTAATTCTGTGAGGTTTGAAGTGGATAATATTGCACCAGGAACCTATTTTGTTAAAGTGAATACTTCTAAAGGTCAGGTTACCAAAAAGATCATTATTCAGTAAATTTTTAAAGTTATGGGAAGGGCCGTTCATTCGTTTGAACGGCTTTTTCTTTTTATACTGATCGGACCAATTTTTTAATTATTGAATTAAAACCTGAAGCATAACTTCAATATTATCGACGAATTCGTTGGGAAAATTGAGAAAGAGGTATTTGATTGAATGCCTACTTCGGGAGCGAATCTATTGAATCTATTATATGCTGTCGTTAACCTGATAGATGGAATTGTTCTTATCAAATTTCTGATCAGACTTCTAATAAAAGAGCACTCAAAAAAAAAGGAGATTCTGTATAAACAAAACCTCCCTTCTATCGATTAATCTCTTTTCTATTTCTTGGCTATCTCACCAACAAGTCCTTCCCATTCAACCAGGTGCATTTTAACCACGCCTACAGGTATTTTTGCCTTTACCAGTACAGGTATTCTGTTCGCGTCGTTAGTCACCCAGAATTCAACGTCATCGTCCTTTTCGAAATAACGCCCCTCCTGAACAACAGGCTGGAATTTCAGACATTCAAACGTACCCTTTCGAATTTTGATCTCCTCAGTGCCAATATATTTTATCTTCAGAGGCCAGATCTCTTCGTCCATGAAACACTTAAATTCCGTAACCGCACCCGGCTTCATATTTTTAAAATCGAGGGTTCTGGCAAAATAAAAGGAAGAAATCATGTCTTGAATTCCGACAGGCACCTTGAATTCTTTCCCTTCGGTAACAACTTTTTGTTTATCCTGCTTGAAAGTATATTCCTGATTAATCTTATATCCTCCTTCGTTTACATCCCGTTTAAAGAACCAGGGAAAAGCCCCCGATTTATCAATATAAGATTCATAAATATCTTCTACTTTAAAAAACAGGTTAAAAGCGCCAAGCGTTTTTCCTTCTCCTTTAACGTGATATAGCGGTCTTCCGTTAGCCCCTTTTTTCGAGGTTTCCTGAACGGTTAATACAGCCTCACCGGCATCCATAATTCCGTAGGTTATTCTGTAACGTAATTTTTCACCATTCTTAAAACTCTTCGATTTAATAGAAGGATAGCTAATGTTGGTAGAACTCGTCATACCAACGATTAATCCTCCGATAACTGCTAAAGAAATTAATTTTTTCATGGCATTATAATTTAAATTCCCTTAGTAAGTTACAAATAATCTGCCAGAAATGAAAAACGGGCTGTAATATTACTGAATAGCTCGCTCCAGAATCTCTCCGAAACGATAAACATCTGAATATGAATTGTAAAGTGGTGCGGGTGCAATTCTTATAACATTTGGCTCTCTCCAGTCTGCTACCACTCCTTCTTTCGAAATTTTCTCAAAAAGTGACTTGCCGTGACCGTGTGCAAGAATAGATAATTGCGATCCCCGTTTCGCCCTGTCTTTAGGTGTAATAATCTCGAAATTCGCACCTTTATTTTTTGCAGATATGTCCTCAATAATATACTCTGTGAATGCTGTGAGCTTGTTCCGTTTCTCACTGATCGCTTTCATACCGGCTCTCCCGAAAAGATCAAGTGATGCCCTATGGGCTGCCATACCCAGAACCGGTGCATTACTCAATTGCCAACCCTCTGCGCCTTCGATCGGCTGAAAACCCGGTTCCATTTTAAATCTCTTTGTTTTATCGTGGCCCCACCATCCCGCAAATCTTGGCAAATCAGAATCTGAACCATGCTTCTCATGAACAAAGATTCCTGACACACCCCCGGGACTTGAATTCAGATACTTATAGGTACACCAGGCGGCAAAGTCAACTCCCCAGTTGTGAAGACTTAACTCAACATTTCCGGCGGCATGAGCCAGGTCAAAACCGACCTTCGCCCCCACCTTATGACCGGCTTCTGTAATGGATTTCAAGTCAAACAACTGTCCGGTATAATAATTCACCCCTCCTATCATAACAAGAGCAAGTTCTTCTCCTGTTTCAATAATTTTATTCAATATATCTTCTTCTCTTATCAAATGTTCCCCGGGGCGTGGAGAAACCTCAATAATTGTGTCCTCAGGATTGTACCCGTGAAATCTAACCTGAGATTCAAGCGCATATTGATCGGACGGAAATGCTTTGGCTTCACAAAGTATTTTGATTCTCTTTCCGCGAGGCTTATAAAACGAAACCATCAGCAAATGAAGATTGGTGGTTAATGAATGTGTGATCACCACCTCTTTTTCTTTGGCCCCTACAATTAAAGATGCAGTGGGTGTAAGTAATTCATGGTAGGAATACCACGGATTTTTCGCATGAAAATGTCCTTCAACCCCCCATTTCGCCCAATCATCCAGCTCCTGTTTAATATATTCGGACGCTTGTTTTGGTTGCAATCCAAGGGAGTTACCCGTCAAATAAACAACTTCCTTTTCATGGAAACTAGGAAATAAAAATTCTTTTCTGAATTCGCCTAAAGCGTCCTGAGCATCTAATTTTTCTGCAAATGCTCTATCATTCTTAAATTCGGACATTTACTTTGTTTAAAGTGAAGCCTCGAATTTAATAAAATTCTTGCCAAGTTTAGATCAATGGTCGCCTTCAGAAACCGCAACCATCAGTTTGTTTTCAAAAAGCGAAGCCTCAACTTCCTCAAGGTCTCCAATATACTCGCCATCAATTTGAAAAGGCGTGGGCTCCGAACACCTGATAGAAACCCCCTGGGCTTCAAATGTTTCGGCGAAATCTTTTTCAAGCTGACCCTCTGAAATTATGGTTTTCAACAGGTCTATGATATTAAGATGTTTTAAAATGATCACTTCAAAACGGCCGTCATCCATTTTTCCATCAAAATTAATCGTTGCTCCTGTTCCGTATCTTTTACAGTTGGCGATAGCCAGAACACTTCCCTCTTTTTCCACCTCTTCATCTCCTATTTTGAATTTGAACTGAAAAGGGTATTCACTCTTTATCAGTGTTGGAACGCTCTGCAATATATAACCAAGTTTGCCTCTTATCGAAGAATCCTCAAAATTCTGAACCAATTCTGCATTCACACCAAAATCTGCGATATGTGTACATACTTTATCGTTGATTTTAATAACATCCATTTCAAGGAAATTACTCCCCAAAGCTACTTCGAGTAGGCCTTCATCCGTATTTGGTAAATTCAAATTTTCCGCCAACCCGTTTGCTGAACCCTGGGGAAAAATACCCACCGGAATCTGCTTTTCCAAGGCAATCCTGGCCACAAGGTTAATGGTTCCGTCACCTCCGGCAACCAGCAGTCGGTCGACGGGTTTGGCTTTGATCAGCTCGCATATTTCCTCGGAATCTTCTTCTCCGGTGGTCGAATAGATCCGAAATTCTATCCCCTTTTTCTCCAAAACATCGGAAACAAATTCCATCAGTGATTCCTTCGGTTTATTTCCCGATATGGGATTAACGATGAACAAAACCGAATTAATATTTGCTCTATTATTATTCACAATTCAATAAAATTAAATAATTTATAAGCAAATCAAAAGAGGTGATGGCAAAATTAGATTTGAAACTATACCGGGGCTACTTAAGAAAAAATCATCTGGTTGTTTTCGGGCATGCCTTTGAATCTTGGGCGCCCGATAAATACAAGCTGGATCGTCGGGGTGTATGGCATGCATTTTCTATTTTCCACATGTTTCGAATTAAGCCTCTCGCCAATAAAGAAGTTGTTTTACGATTTAAAGACCTTGAGCTTACCACAAAAACGATGGAGGACGGAATGTTTAAGTTCGACATCCCTTTCGAACAGGAACTTAAGAGCGGATGGCATGAATATGAGGTTGTTTGTACATTTGAAAAATTCGGAATTATAGCAAAAGGCGAGATTTTAAAACCTTTCGAAAGCAAATTCGGGATCATTTCAGATATCGATGACACTTTTTTGATTTCTCATAGCAACAGTTTTCTGAAAAAACTGTGGGTTATGCTTTTTAGGAATATTAATAAACGAAAAGTTTTCGATGATGTCACAGAACATTACCACGCACTGAGCACCTTCGGACAGTCTGCTGAAAAAGGATTTAATTCATTCTTTTATGTTTCAAGCAGTGAATGGAATTTGTACGATTTCATAATAAAATTTACCGAAATGAAATCCCTACCTAAGGCTGTAATCAAATTAAAGTCAATTAAAACCGGACTTAAAGATTTTTTCGCCACCGGAAGAGGAAGCCATGAGCACAAATTTGTAAAGATCAGTGAGATCATATCTTTTTATCCAGACATAGAATATGTTTTGCTTGGCGATGACTCCCAACACGACGTATACATCTATGAAAAGTTATGTAAAATATTCAGATTGAATATTAAGGCGGTCTACATACGACAAACCGGCAAAAAGAAAAACACAAAAGTTCAGAGAACAATTCGAAACATCGAAAGCCTAAATGTTGCTGTTTGCTATTTTCAGGAAAGCAAAAAAGCTATTGAACATTCTAAAAAGATAGGCATTATTTAACGTGACTTATCGGCATAAATCGAAAATCCTTCTATGTTATCCCGGTGACGAACATTTCAGTTCCTAAGGGGCCCAAACCCATCTTTAAGTCACAGAATATTTTCTACCATTTCAGTTGCATGCACAGAATATTTATTTAAATTTGCCTCCCCTTACCAAAATGCCCGGGTGGCGGAACTGGTAGACGCGCTGGATTCAAAATCCTGTGCCGCAAGGCGTGCCGGTTCGATTCCGGCCCCGGGTACTAAAGTGAGTTTCTATTGAAGCTCACTTTTTTTATTGAATCAGTCGTGAAGTATCGTTTGCATGATCTCTAAAGATTTCGGGGTTTTAAATCCTGAGATATGAATTTTGTAATATTCGATAAGGTGAAGGACGAGCAACCTTCGAACAGCTTTTGAAATCGGATCAGCCAGAATTTCAGTACGGGTTTTTGACAGCAGTTTCTCAAGCTCAGGAACCGAGTTATCCTTGACATACGCATGACCGGACGGATGACTTCGGGTCAGTTCTCCTTCCTGCAGATCAAAATAAACGGCTTCACTCTGAACAACCTGAGGAGAAAAGCCTTGCATTTCGGAGAACCGAATTAAAAACCAGACGGGATAATTGGCCAGATCTTCCGTACTATCAAGCCACAAAATTTCCTCGGTTAAAAATTCGTACGTCAACAAATCCGACTCAGTGGATTTAAGACAAAATGAAATTACTTCTGTAAGAAAAAAAGCTATTCCGCTCTTCACCGGATCAAACGGAATGCTACTTAGTACATGATTCGGAGAAATCGCGGAAATTCTTCCCATTTCACTTTCAGGCCGATGATATGATTCTATCTCAACCATACTTAACGCATGTAGCAAATTTCCTTTTTTCTTCTTTCCGCCCTGAAAAATGAACGATTGCAGCCCGTTTTCCCGCGTGAAAAAATGGAGTATCAAACTCGTCTCACTATAATTGATTTTTTTCAGGAGAATCCCGTTGAGAACCTGTTTCATCCAACGATTAATTTATGAAGACCACCTTCCCAACCTTTCTTCCTTTTCTATCCGGGTCGTCTATGCTTGTCCAAATAAGATAAACCCCTGTCGCAACACGCTCGCCCTGAAGAGTTTTACCGTTCCATACTGCCGTACCACCGTTTGAAGTTGTCTGATACACAAGATTACCCGCCATGTCAGTGATTTTAACATCCGAATTAAATGCGATGCCCTGAATGGTTACAGGGCCAAAATAATCAGGATGTACAGGGTTGGGAAATACAATAACATTGCTGTACGAAGGATCGCCCTGAGAGGCATCTGATCGATAGGATATCATCCCTTCATCGGTCACAAAATAAACTTCTCCGTTAGAGTCATCGATGGTAATGTCAACGATAGTATTGTTCAAAAGTGGACTATTTTCTGTGGTAAAATTTTCTAGGACTTCCAGACCGTCAGGAGACAAAAGAAAAACACCGGAGCTTGCAGTGCCTATCCATTTTCTATTCGCACCGTCTATCTCTATGTCAGTAATATGTGTTGTTCCTAGCACTATTTCCACGTTTTCCCCAAATTCTATGAGCAGTTTTTGGAAATTATAATTTCCCGGTGAAGCATCAAATATACCGGATGAATTATATAAAACCCTCATCCCTTCAGGTGTACCAATCCAGATGTTGTTATCAAAATCCACTGCAATGGCCTCTACACTGCCGGTAGGAAGATCGCCCCCGGTGGGTGAGGTGCTAAAAACCAGGTGCCTGTCGTCGCTAATATCTGAAAGACTTTCGCCGTGATCAAAGGCAACCACACCGCCGTCATCCATACACAGCCATTTTACTCCGTTGTTATCAATAGCAATTCTTCGGGTACGCTTATTCTTCACGGAACTACCAAGATCGAAATCATACCAAACCCCGTTTTCCGCTTTTACCTTTAGCGGCCTGTCGGAATAAGCGTTTGCTACCCATAAATTCGAGTTGTCATCAAAAGAAAGATCCGATATCAGTCCCCAGTCAACCGAAGTAGATATTGGTGTCAACAATGAATTCGAAAACCCGAACGTATCGGTGATTGTCGAACCGTTATCCGTTATCACCACAGGAATCCCGGAAAATGTTCCAAAAGCGATCTCCTCCGAATTTGAAGGATTTATCGCGACGGATATAAAATCCCATACGTCTGTATTCTGCAAAATAGCCTGATCGGATATACTCAGGGATTTCCATTCTTCATTTTCGCGTACGTATCCGCCCTTTCGGCTGAAGGAAGGAGCAGTCCCTGTGAATCCGCCGGATGCTACAGCCAGTACACCGCCATTCCAATCCGCTCTGTAAAAAGAATTATACCTTGGCCCTTCAAAAGTGATTCTCTGAGAGGAAAACGCATTAACTGCTTTCACTATGCCAGAAGCTTTATCTGCGATGTAAAATTCGCCGGCATCAAACAAAGCATTGACCGGTTCCGGAAAAGTGCCGTGTGAATACTGAAAAATCCTTTGATTTTCGGTAAGGTCAGGATTCAAAACAATTACGGAACCATCTACACAAACGAGCAAAAAATTATCACTCATGCTTAAACCGTTTACTTCAACATCACTGATCAAAGGCTGAAACTGCCCATTTGAATACTGGAATACCGTGTCCCGGCTATAATCCGTGTGGTTAAATCCGATAAACAAATTATTCTGATACCTGACAATGGAATTATAAGTCCCTGAAGCACTATAATCAGGAATCGTATTCACAATATTCCACTGTGCAGGATCGGCTAAAAATTGATTGGCAAGCGCACCGGCTTTCATGCCTTCCGAACTTAGGGCGAAAATACTGTCGTTGAAAATTGCAATATCCTTAATCTCTTCCGTTGCGTTACTCGTATAGTAAGTGTCTTTGACTTCTCTTTTAGCCAGATTTATAACCACTATGCCAAATCTCGTAGCAAGATATGCTCTGCCTTCGTGGCACACAATGTTGTTGATTCGCTTTATTCCGCTGATGTTTGACTGTAATATGGCCGGTAAATTAATTATTGTTTCATTGTGCAGGAAATCAAGGTTCCCGTTATCATACCCGATAAGCAAAGTACTTGACCCCTGATCATAAGCTATTGCACTTGGCGATACATCGGACAAATAATCAGCCGCGGTACGCCTGGTAATTTCCCCTCCCGATAGATCGTATTCAATTAACCCTTTAGTAAGAATTCCATATATAACATTGTCTCCTGACGCAACATCTATAGCCTCAATAGGAGATATATGCATTCTCCACTTCCCCATTTCTACCTGAGAGACAGAAAAAAAACCATAGAAAGAGATAAGTAAAAAAAGAATTTTAGACTTCATATGCTGAAAAACGACCAAAACCAAAAAATATTTGATGCGACCAAGTTATAAAAGAAGGACAAAAAACGTATGATTAAATGATTTTAAGTTTCGTTTTGACCGAAAGTCCGGGCATTATTTGCTTCTGTTGTCATTTATTGCTTTCTTTATAAGCTAACATTAAACAATTTAGGCATGAAAAAACTAACTTACTTTACTTTATCGCTATTATTCATTACTGCTTCCTGTAAATCAGGAGAGGAAAGCGAAGAACAGACAAATACCGCCACTCCTGAAAAAGAGGAAATCAATCTGGCTGATTTAGAGAAACTCGCAGGATATCCTTGTAATTTCATAAGCAAAGAACTCGTCGTAAAATATTTTGACGTTAAAGCAGATGAACTTGAGAAGAATGAATATTCTCCCAACAAGAACAAAATAAGCTGGATGGATCACTGTACATTCGAATGGAAAAAAGAAAATTTTGAGGAAATCGAGGCAAAAAACCAGAAAATCGTCATGGAAACCATGACCAATCAGAATCAAAATGTTAAGGAAATTATCAGCAAGGCTAAATCAGTTGAGAGCGCATATAATAAAGTCGGAGTGGGCAATTTAAAAATATTTGAAAATCAGGAAAAGGCCACAACATATTTTAATAACAGTCACAGAGTTCCAACCAAGGAAGAACTGGAAATGTTGAATAAAGAAATCGATAAGCAAGGTGATAAAAAAGGTCTCACAGATGATCAGAAAGAAATGGGTAAATCCATGTCTGAGGGTGTTGCGAGCAAAATTGCATTCGAAAGTGTAAGCGGATTGGGAGATATAGCTGTCTGGGATGTATACAGTGAACGACTTGATGTTCTAGTAGGAACTTTTCAGTTCGGTGTAATTGTGCACACAAGCCAAGGGAAAGAAGCTAATATAGAAAAAGCAAAAGCGATCGCTAAGGAAATAATTGAACAACTATAAAGAAGGTTCCCCAATTAATGCTGTAGCTTACTTGAAAAATCTTTAATTAGCAATATATTTGCGCAAAAAATACGAATTATGAGTTTAGTTACGGTAGGAAGCGTCGCCTTTGATGCAATTGAAACACCTTTTGGGAAAACAGATAAAATTATTGGCGGTGCAGGCACTTACATAGCCTTTTCATCTTCTTACTTCGTCGATCAACAGAATATTGTTTCTGTAGTAGGTGAGGATTTTCCACAGGAGATGCTGGAAAAACTGAAAAATAAAGGTGTTAATCTGGACGGTTTACAGATCAAAAAGGGGGAGAAAACATTCTTTTGGTCGGGTAAATACAACAATGACTTGAACTCCAGAGATACACTTGTTACTGAACTGAATGTTCTTGAGCACTTTGATCCCATTATTCCCGAAAGCTATCAGGGCTGTGATTATCTCATGCTCGGAAATCTGAGTCCTCAGGTACAACTTTCGGTAATTAACCGCTTGTCTGAAAGACCAAAGCTTATTGCGATGGACACCATGAATTTCTGGATGGACATTGCTTTAGATGATCTGAAGAAAACACTCAAAGAGATCGATGTGCTCATCATAAACGATGAAGAAGCGCGACAGCTTTCCGGAGAATATTCGCTGGTTAGAGCTTCCAAGAAGATACGGGAGATGGGCCCAAAACATCTGATAATCAAAAAGGGGGAACACGGAGCCCTTCTGTTTCACGGATCGAAGGTTTTCTTTGCACCTGCCCTTCCACTCGAAGATGTATATGATCCCACAGGAGCAGGAGACACTTTTGCAGGAGGCTTCATGGGTTATATAGCATCTACTGATGACTATTCTTTCGAGAACATGAAAAGAGCCATTATTGCCGGTTCTGCCATGGCTTCGTTCTGTGTTGAAAAATTTGGTACAGAAAAACTTGAAAATCTTTCAAAAAACGAAATTGAGGATCGTATAAGCGAGTTTGTAAAGCTTACTGACTTCAATATGGTTCAAACCGTTTAGCGCTTTTAGGAAAATCATGGAAAATAACGAATATATCCTTAGGTTAAAAGAGCTTACCGATCAGGAGGATCTGATCAGTATTGGTCGTGAGGTAAGTGAACTTCGTTCTCAGTTTGAAGATTATCTGCTCGAGGAAACCAGAAAATTTCAAATCGCTCAATTAGAAGCTGAGGAAAAAGGTCTCGCCTTTGACCAGGAAGACTGGATCACACCGCTTAAGGAAGCTTTTTACGAGATATATTCTCCTTTTAAGGATAAAAGAAAAGCGCTGATCGATGCAAAAAGAAATGAAGAACAGGAAAACCTGTCTAAAAAGAAAGCGCTGATCAATCGGCTTCGTGAAATCATTCAGAACGAAGAAAACATTGGCGCTGCTTTCGGAGCACATAAGGAAATCAATGAATCCTGGAAAAAAATAGGAGACATTCCCCGTGATAAAAGGCACGATATTCAACAGGAATACAGTCGATTACTGGAAGAGTTTTTCTACAATATGAATATTTACAAAGAGATCAAGGAATATGATTTCAAGAAAAACTACGACGCCAAAAAACAGATTATCTCTCAACTGAAAGCACTTGAAAATGAACAGATAATCAAAGAGATCGAAAGTTCGTTAAAATCGCTTCAAAATGCCTGGGAAGACATCGGTCCAACCAAACAGGAGCTGTGGGAAGAACTTAAGGAGGAATACTGGCAAGCGATCAAAAGCCTTTATGATAAAATCCGTTCTCATTATGATGAGCGAAGAGAACAGTTTAGAGAAAACCTGATTCTTAAGGAAAAACTTCTCGAGAATGCGAAAGATATTCTTGAGAAAAACAGGGAATCGGTAAAAGACTGGAATCAGCAAACGGATGAAATAATACAGATTCAGAAAAAATGGAAAGAGATTGGTCCCGGACCTCGAAAAGAGAACAAAACCATCTGGAAAGAATTCAGAAAAGTATGTGATGCCTTCTTCGATGCAAAAAGTGACTTCTTTAAAGAGGCTCAGTCTGAATTTAATGAAATTGCCGATAAGAAAAAAGAATTGATCCGGGAGGTAGACGCAATCAAATCGAACACCGATTGGGATCAAACCGCTCAGAAAATCATAGGAATACAAAAGAAATGGAAGAAACTGGGTAATGCCGGACAAAAGAATGAACAGCGACTTTGGAAGGAATTTAGAAAAGCCTGCGACCATTTCTTTGAAGCCCGAAAAGCTCACGTCGCATCACTGGAAGAAGAGTTCAAAGTGAATCTGGAAAAGAAAAAAGAACTTGTCGCTTCCTTGGAAGCACTTGTGCTTCCTGATGACAAAAAGAGCGCAATCAAAGAACTCAAAGCCTTCTCAACAAATTTTGCGGCAATCGGATTCGTCCCTGCTGACGAAAAAGACACTATTTATAAGGCCTTTAAATCGGCATTAGACAAACATTATACCTCCTTGAATCTTCAGGGAGAGGAAAAAGAAAAAGTGCTGTTTCAGGCTAGGTTAGATACCATGAAGGGAAGTGATCAGGCTGACCGGCTTTTCGAAAAAGAAAAAGATGCGATTCGAAATGAGATCAATCAAATCAAACAACAAGTTATCCAGTACGAAAACAATCTTGGTTTCTTTGCGAATTCTAAAGGCGCGAATAAATTAAGAGACCAGGTATTAGCGAATATCGAAAAGGAAAAAGAGAAGATCGAAGCGCTTAAAACGAGGCTTAAAATGATCCCTAATGAATAGGTTCTACAACATTTGGATCTTTGTTTTTACGTTTTTGACCTTCCCCTTCGCAGTTGCGGTTGGACTCAACATGGATTTCACTCTCCTTGGAATAAGAATACCGGGGGAGGAATTCGCTTATAAAGACCTGTTTTTTGGAATCGTTTCCGGAATAATACTCGTTTTAAGCTTACTGAGATCATCTAAAAAATGGATGGGAATTCGAATAATTAATCAGTCGGATAAATTTCGTTTTACGTCAAAAATAAGTTCAGAACGAAAAAGCAGAGTGGTCTTATATAACCTGATCGAAGCTTTGTTTTCATTGTTAATCGGCTTTACTTTCCTTTACATGCTACCCTCTTCCGTAATTTATTTACCCCTAGTATATTTTCTGATGGGAGCAGATTTTCTGATAAATACACTTGTTGGAGTTTCATGGGATAACTATGGGATAGGACTTACAAAAAAAGCGATCGTAGCAGTAGACAGAGACGCCAAGGTTATTTATCTCAAGGGATTAAAATGTATATCGAAACACCAGGACACCCTGTATTTTGAATACAAAAACGGACTAATACTCCATTTTCCAACAAATTTAATCCCTGCGCAAAAAGAAGATGCTTTCATCGAGGTACTCAAGAACATCGCTGATCCTGATAAAGTATATTATTCAGGATTCAGCCAAGAGTTTTAGACTATTTATCTATTTTTTTACGGCTCAATTAAAAATTGTTATTTTTCGGACAACTTTTCCGGATATCTTTCCGTCTGAAAAGGAAATTTAATTTATTTCAAAATGTATAAACTTCTTTTAACCGCGATTCTGTTTTCTTCTCTTACTTTTAAGGGATTATCTCAAACTTCAAGTACCTACACCATTACATTCGAAAATTATGATCAGTTTGAGATCAAAAAGATTATCGGGTTGATGAATCCCGTTTTCAACGCTTCTGTTTCGATGGAGAGCAGTTTTTTAATCTTGAGCTATGTTTCAGAAGAGAATGTAACTGAGGAAGAGCTTAAAAAATTACTTTTAGAAAATGGTTATAAATTTATTTCATTCAAAAGAGAAGAAAATGAAGATTAATATATTCAAGATACCGCAATTAACAGTTTTATTTTTTTTATTTTCAGTCCGTGCCTATGCCCAGTTTCCCGGAAGCCCAAGTGTGGATGCCGGAAGTGATGTGACACTAACTTGTAGTGACCCATGTACAAACCTTACAGCAGCTCCCTTTCATACCGGAGCAACCAACACCTATGTCGCTAACAGTATACCTCACACTCCTCCGATTTCTTATACAGAACCTGGAGGAACTCCGGTTTCCGTGAATACCGATGATGTCTGGAGCCCTATAATTAATCTCCCATTTACGTTCTGTTATTATGGTCAGTACTATAACACCGTAAAAATTGGATCAAATGGGGCACTATTGTTAGGCCCAGCAAGTAGTGGGGGTTTTCATCCCTGGGAGTTAACAACCCCAGTTCCTTCAACCGATCTGACGGACGCCGGACATATTTTCGGTGTTTTTCACGATATCGATCCCACTATCGCAGGAACAGTGCAGTGGTACGTTACAGGAACAGCTCCCTCCAGGATCTTTGTGGTCGTTTATAATCAACTAGGTCAATATGGCTGCCCAACTTTAAGAAGTACCTTTATGACTGTGCTCTATGAAACTACAAACGTCATTGATGTTTACGTGAATGAAAAACAGACCTGTACATCCTGGAATTCAGGAAACGCATTAATCGGTATTCAAAACACTGCGGGTACCCAAGGGATAGCAGCTCCGGGAAGAAATACCGGGGCTTGGTCGGTTAGCACACCCGAAGCCTGGAGATTTAGTCCTGACGGAGCTCCTATTTATACCGTTGAATGGCTTGAAGGAGGAAACGTTATTGCGACAGGTTTGACAGTCAATGTATGTCCAACAACCCAAACAACCTATACAGCCCAGGCCACCTACAACTCTTGTGACGGACAAACGATAGTAGTTCAGGATGATGTTACAGTAACTCCTCCTGCGAATGCTCCTTCGCTCAGTCTCTCCACAGAAGTACCGGCTTCATGCGGTGGTTCCGATGGTGAACTCACGGTTTCAGGATCGGGTGGAACCCCCGGGTATTTATACTCCATAGATGGAGGAACAACTTTCCAGGGGTCAAATACATTTACCGGTCTTCCAGCTGGAAACTACACCATTCTGATTCAGGATAACACCGGTTGTCTCGGTTCGGGAAATTTTGAAGTAACCGAAAACTCAACGCTTGACCTTAACCTATCAGCAACCAACATTACCTGTTTTGGTGACGGCGACGGTGAAATTATCGCAACAGGTCAACTAGGTGCCGGATCATACACCTATTCTCTAAACGGTGGTGCTTTTCAGGCGAATGGTACATTTTCAAACTTGAGTGCCGGATTTTATACGGTTACCGTTCAAGATGCGAATAACTGTAGTGTTCAGGATACTGTTACTCTTTTCGAGCCGGATGAACTTCTCCTGTCAATATCGGATTTTCAAGATGTATCATGCTTCGGTCTTTCGGACGGATATATTCATTTAAACGCTGTTGGAGGAACAGGTTCGCTGGAATATTCAATTCCCGGGGATACTACACAGTCATCTCCCGATTTCAATAACCTCAGTGCCGGCAACTATACATTGGTTGTTACTGATCAGAATGGGTGCTCGGATACCGTAACCCAAACTTTAACGGAGCCAGCGGCCCCGAACACAACGATACAGTTTGATACCACACATTACTGTGCTCTTGGAGGAACTGTTGCTTTTATCAGCGGTGATACAGGAGGCACTTTTTCTTCAACTGCTGGATTATCCATCGATCCCTCAAGCGGAAGTGTTGATCTTGCAGCATCATCACCGGGGACTTATACAGTTGATTATACCTATACAAATGCCGGAGGGTGTTCCTACATAACCTCAACGGATATAACCGTTTTGGAACTTCCAAATGTGTATGCAGGAGAAGATCAAATATTATGTGACGGTGAAAGTTGGACCGTGAATGCAACCGGCGCAGTGAACTATTCATGGAACGGTGGTATTCAGAACGGAGATGTGTTAACTCCGGGCGTAGGGAATTATTCTTACATCGTAATTGGAGAAGGAGCAAACGGTTGTTTCAATGCAGATACGATCGAAATCACCTTAAATACTCAGCCTCAAGTAAATATTTCTGGAAATCCTCTCAGTGGAACTCCCCCTTTGGAGGTGGTATTTGGAAATAACTCAACAGGTGCAGATAATTATTCTTGGACCTTCGGTAATGGTCAAACCAGCGGATCTGGCGGAGCAACTGTTTCAACGGTTTATAATCAAACGGGGACTTATACAGTTACACTTACAGGTACTACGAATGAAGGTTGTACAGATCAGGCATCACTGACGGTTTTCGTACAGTACGCCAATGTGGTTTATGAAATACCAAATGTTTTCACACCCAATAATGACAATTCAAACGATTTCTTCCTAATAAATTATTTCAGCGGTATTGAAAATATTGTTGATTTTGAGATCGTTATCCTGAACAGGTGGGGCAATGTAATGGCGACATTCGATGATCCACAGTTTAAATGGAATGGTACCTCATCCGGAGGCGGAGAGGCCTCAGATGGCGTATATTTCTACAAGTTTAATTTCACAACAATCGATGATAAGGAGGTAGAAGGACATGGTTTTGTACATCTGGTTAGAGCAAATTAGCATAACGGATTTATTTCGAACGTACTAACATAACAGTAGGAGGGGTTTTTACCCCTCTTTTTTATTTTATTTTTTTATATTGTGAGGAATTAAAAGAACTGATTATGTGGAAAAAGAGTTTTTATCTGATAGCAGCCTTAATGATTATTACGAAAACAGGAGTTTCTCAAACATCCAAGGCGGGAATCTTTTATATTAGCTTCCGTATTCAGGATGAACTGCGGGAAGACCTGAAAGTCGTTTTCAATGAAAGGAAATTTTTAAGTGGTTTTTCTTCCCAACCGATATTCCCGGAGGAATTAATTGACTCAATAAAATCCGATATAGAAAGCTCTGTTTCTCGGGCGATTGACGCAGAAGCGGAATGTATTTATAAAACGAACAGAAAAGGAGATACGGTTTTTACATTAGGTGTTGGTGAAGAACTCGAAGGAATGCCCGTCGATAGAAAAGGGAACGCTATTTCTGAACACGACAAAGACCTTTATGTTAGGGTGGATGTTTATATAACTTCAAAAGGAGGAATGTCTGTCGAACTTCCGGACGGAAAAAGGTCAAGACTCAAACCTGCCATAAACTATGTTATCACTGCTTATGACAAGGCCGGTAAAAAGGTTTATAAGGAAAAGGTAAAAGTCAAGGATTTTGGTGTACTTAAGGCACGTGAACGTGACTCGGCCAACGGAAAAAGAACTGTACGCAAAGCGGAAATTCTCTATCCCGAAGATATTTATGAGATGTTAAAGGTTGCCATTACGAAATTTCACGAAACCAATTAAACCTTTAAAGGCCTACAATAACAAAGCCTCGTACAATTGTGCGAGGCTTTGTTAATTTTAAAAAAGTTGATCAGATTTTATTAATCTAAATCAAACTTAATACCTTGTGCTAAAGGCAACTCTTTCGTATAATTGATCGTATTGGTTTGTCTTCGCATATATACTTTCCATGCATCAGATCCTGACTCACGTCCACCACCGGTTTCTTTTTCACCACCAAATGCTCCACCTATTTCAGCCCCGGAAGTACCAATGTTTACATTGGCTATTCCACAGTCAGAACCTTCAGCAGAAAGGAATTGCTCCGCTTCACGTAGATTTGTGGTCATAATCGCTGAGGAAAGTCCTTGAACTACCCCGTTCTGAAGTTCAATGGCATGTCTTACATCCCCTGAATACTTCATTACAAAGAGTATTGGTGCAAACGTTTCGTGCTGAACTATTTCAAAATGATTCTGCGCCTCAATAATGGTTGGTTTGACATAACAGCCCGATTCATAACCTTCTCCTTCAAGAACCCCTCCTTCGACAAGAACTTTTCCTCCTTCTGATTTCGCTTTTTCAATCGCATCCAAATACATTTGAACGGCATCACGATCAATCAAAGGACCGACATGATTTCTTTCATCCAATGGATTTCCTATTTTTAGTTGTTTATAGGCTTTTGTAAGTGATTCAACAACCTTGTCGTAAATACTGTCGTGAATTATAAGCCTTCTGGTTGAAGTACATCTCTGTCCCGCTGTACCAACTGCTCCGAAAACTGCTCCGGGCACAACGACCTTGAGATCTGCATCCGGAGTTATGATCATGGCATTATTTCCGCCAAGTTCCAAAAGAGACTTTCCTAATCGAGCAGCAACCGTTTGAGCTACTGATTTACCCATACGTGTTGAACCGGTAGCAGAAACCAATGCAATTCTTTTATCAGAGGCCATGGCCTTTCCAATTTCTGAGTCACCGATAACCAGCGATGAAACTCCTTCTGGCACGTTATTTTTTGCAAAAACTTCCTGAGTAATTCGCTGACAAGCAATTGCCGTGAGTGGAGTTTTCTCCGAAGGTTTCCACACGCACGAATCTCCACATACCCATGCCAGCGCCGTGTTCCAGCTCCAAACTGCTACAGGAAAATTAAATGCCGAAATTATTCCAACAACTCCAAGCGGATGATACTGCTCATACATTCGGTGTCCTGGTCTTTCTGAATGCATGGTAAGACCGTGCAACTGTCTCGAAAGCCCTACAGCAAAATCACAGATGTCGATCATTTCCTGAACCTCACCAAGTCCCTCCTGATAGGATTTCCCCATCTCATAAGAAACTAATTTTCCCAAAGGCTCCTTATATTCTCTTAAGGCATTACCCAGCTGACGGACAACCTCACCCCGTTGTGGTGCCGGTACTTTTCTCCATTCCAAAAAACCTTCATGCGCGAACATTACAGTTTTATCGTAATCGCTTTTTGATGCTCCGCGAACTTTTGCAATTAATGAGCCGTCAACAGGTGTGGTAGACTCTATCATGTCTCCATCTGTATCAAGCCAGTTTTTTCCCGATGAGGCTCCTTTGTTTGTTTCTTTTATTCCGAGTTGATCTAATACGCTTTTAATATCAACTCCCGACATTACTTCAGCCATTTGATTTATTTTTTGATTCATGCAAAGGTAAGGAGTTCTTTTTAAAACGAAAAGAAATCAACAAAGTCTCTTATACTTGTTGAAATTTTAACCGAAATAGACCCCTATGTTTGGTTTCTCAATTATTTTAGTGCTTCAAGTGCTTTGGAATCGATAATTATGGATCCACTCTCCTCTTGACGAAGCCTGGTCTCCGCTTCAATTCGACGAACACGATAGATACTAGAAAGAATCCTATAGGTATGTACATTCATGTAGCAAAAATGAGCCGTAAATGATTCATCAATTTTCTTTGCATCTTCAACATTTCCATATCCATGATTTTCATTAAGTAGTGGGTTGAATTTTGTAAGTTTTTCGCCCATGTAAAAAATCAGGTTCGAAGATGCATCAAGTCTTAACCGGGTCTTTCCTCCTGAAGGAAGAAAAATTCCACGTGCTTTTCCGTTGTTTTTATTCTGAAAGATCAGTACATACGCGTCGAAATCCGTCTCGTTAATGATCAAATGATTTGTATTCTCATTGTTTTCCACAGAGGCTATTCCGGGATAACTAAATTTCATAACCTCCGATTTTTTAACCGCATTGCAATCACTGTAAAAATTATTTTCCTGTTGTATCTGATAGTCATTAAGCATACTGGAATACAATTTCTTAACCGTCTCGTTCTTTATTAGGTCCGGATTAACGGAAATAAAAATGTCCTGCACCATGGTTGGAACAGAGAGGTCTTCTAGTTCTCGAAGCGCTGAATCTTCTTTGAATGCGAGCAACGAATCAGCTGTTTTAATTTCATCGAGGGTCAAGCTGTCGAGCCCGGTAGGATTTGCCACCTTCTGTGTTTGTTCAGATCCCGAAAAGGGCAGCATCATCACAGTGATAAAGAGAACTACGACAATAAAAATATAAGTCAGCGGATTCCTAAAAAGCGCTTTATTAAGAATAAAAATCTTGCGTTTCGACCGCGATCTTTCTTTTTGGTGAAAATTGAATGTTTTAACCTGTTGTCTGTGAGCGATGTTGAGATCGAGGGACTGAAGCGCACGCATGAGCCCCAGTTTTAATCTTTCATCCAGCTCTTCCGCTTCAAAAAACCGCTTCACAGCATCGACATAAGAAATTCTCAGAGAATAAAAATTTTCGTCTAGCAAATTCAACACCCTGACAAACTCAGGAGAAGTAAAACTATCGAGTAGCCTCGAGCCCTTATCCGAAGATAGCACCTGAGAGTTCGGGCCACTAATTTCCTGAAAAGATGCCTTAATAAAATTCACAGCGGGCTGCTGAATACGTATCCTTACTTCAGTATTCAGAGGCTGGGTAAACTCAAAGGCATCTATTAAATCCTTTGTTTCTCCCTTTTGGATGGCTTCTGAAATTTTTTTTTGTATGATGGGCTCCAGAAAGGTGGACAGAAAAGAATAAAACGATTCTTCCAGTACATGACCTGTGTAACGTGAAACAGAATATTCTTTCTCAACATCTTCTTCAGGATGCATCAGAAAGTTTAAAAGCATCTGATCAGATTGAATCCAGTCGTGAAAAACCTGAATTTCAGGTTTTCTTAAGCCTTCGAGTAAATAGAATATTTCTGGAGCGGAATAATTTGTTTTACCACATTTCAATGCTTCCTGTGAACTGAAATGTTTTACTGCTTTTTCACTGAGTTCTTCGATGACTTTTTCGTCAATTCTTTTCAGCGAGTAATTCAGGCATTCAGCCAGTTTTCTGATCGGCAAAAATTTCACTTTGAATACTGCTCTTTAAAGTTTTTTATATCCAATAAGAAATCAAGGTTTTCCTCAATTCCATTACCAACCACAATAATATTTGCGCCGGCCGCTGCTAATTCACGAATCGTATCAGAATCTCTGATACCACCACCCACAATGATTACCGAATCTGTCTTCGTCCTTAAACCTTTTATAAAACCCTCCGGAACGGGCCATCGTGCACCACTACCCGCATCGAAATACACGACTTTTTTGCCCTGAAGAATACCTGCGAGGGAGGTGTTTAACGCAATTTTCGTTTGATCTCTGGGAATTGGTGTGGTCTGACTAACATAAGCAACAGACGATTTGGTTCCACCGTCCACCAGCAGGTAAGCCGTAGGAATCACCTCCAAATCCAGGTCAAAAACCTCCTGCGCACTGGAAACATGCTGGCCTATTAGATAGTCTGGATTTCTTCCCGATAATAAGCTAAGATAAAGAATCGCATCTGCTTCCTCAGAAATCTGCTGATTGTCTCCCGGGAAAATCACCACCGGAACAGGAGTATTACTGGATAAATAATCCATTGTCCGGCGAAACTGGGTCCGGGTTACAGTGCTTCCGCCAACGAAAAAATAATCGATTCCGGCAAAATGAGCTTTATCAATGAGCGTTGCAAGACTGGTGAGATCCTCGGTTTTTTCAGGATCGATCAGAACAGCAACCTGTCCCTGACATGAGGCCATTCTTGTAAATATTTTATCAGATTTTTTCATCAATTACCGGAGAAGCATTTAGTGAAATTATGAAATCATTTTTGATTATTACCGTAAGCTCTGCCTTTCTTTTCTTATTCGTATAAAAGATCTCACCCTGCCATCTTTCATCGCTTTTTTTAAAGAGACTCAGTTCGCGGGATAGATGTATACCCTTCTTCCCGGCTAATTTATAAAGTGCCTCCTTGGCCGACCAGGCTTTGGTCATTTCCACCACATCATTTGTATTCAGCAAATTCATCTCGGATTCCGATAAAAATTTAGAAACAACCTTAAGCACCTTCGGCCTGACTTGTTCAAGATCGAGACCAATAGGAAATGTTTTGCAAAAAGCAAGACCAATGACCTTGTGCGCATGTGAAATTGAAACAAAACCCTCTTCTTCAATGTAAGGAGCCCCAATCGAAGAATATAAAATCGAAGTATTGCCGAAGACCATGCTCCTCAGCACCCTCGTAGCAACATACTCCCTTCTTTTATCCGGATGGGAAAAACCTATCAGTCTTTTCTTCTCTTCCGGCAGCAGATTGTGCGAATATTCATTGACATCAAAATCTTTATAATAAAGTAAATGCAGCTCAACCGGCCCAAAAGAGATCTTTTCTGATCGAAACATCCGTGTAAAGTTAATTATTTTGAAATCCTGTTCCCGACATTTATTACCGTAATATACCGACAATTGGTTTCAAGGCTCACCAAAAACTATATCTTTGCAGATTCTTAAATGGAAAAAGTGTGAATAAGATTTAATTTTTATACATTTGCACTCCAATTTTTTGAACACGATGAGTTCGAATAAAATTTACAGGATACCGTTTGAAGGCCTGAAAACCGGAAAACACACATTCGAATTCGAGATATCGAATGAGTTCTTTGAAGAGCTGGAATATTCCATAATCCGTCAAGGAGACCTAAAAGCGGTCTTTACGTTGGATAAAAAAGAGAACATGATGGTAGGAGATGTCATCATAACAGGAACAGTTACAACTGCCTGTGATCGTTGTACGGATCCGGTTGAAAACCATATTGAAACACAGCATCAGTTAGTTTTCAAATTTAGTGATGAACCGAGTGACGACGAAGATCTGATTACTTTGCCTTCCAATGTTTTCGCGATTGATACGTCTCCGATTTTTTACGAATTGATGACTGTATCCCTCCCTTCAAGAACTGTACATGAAGAAAATTCTTGTAATGAGGAAATGCTCAGGCTTATCAAAGAATATACTGGCTCGGCGAAGCAAACAAAAGCTTCGGAAAAGAAAATGAATACCGGCGATCCCCGATGGGACGCATTGAAAAATTTGAATTAAGAACGTTTAAAATAAATAAAAATGGCACATCCAAAAAGAAGAACTTCGACCAAAAGAAGAGACAAAAGAAGAACTCACAAAAAAGCCACAACGGGAAATATTGCGATCTGTCCAACAACAGGACAGTCTCATTTATACCACAGAGCTCACTGGCATGAGGGAAAACTTTATTATAAAGGTCAGGTAATTGCTGAGAAAGAAGTAGCAGTTTAAGAATCTAAGTAGTGAACTGAACGGATTTCACTCCTTATGAAGATCGGATTAGATATTAGTGGCGGCGATTTTGCTCCCGAAGCGAATGTTTTGGGCGCAATTTTAGCACTCGAAACTTTACCTTCTCAGGTGAGTATCACGATGATCGGTCGGGAAGATGAAATTTATACCATTCTTGAAAGGGAAAGGTTCAGTTCTGAACGAATCGAAATCGTCCACGCCCCTGATATTATCACGATGGACGATCATCCTACAAGGGCCCTCCCTCAGAAACCAAACAGTTCAATAGCTGTAGGCTTCGGCCTGCTTTCACGAGGACTTATCAACTCGTTTGCAAGTACGGGTAATACCGGCGCCATGCTGGTGGGGGCTATCTATAAGGTCAATTCTATTCCGGGGGTGATACGACCCTGCATAACCTCTATTCTTCCCGAAATCAACGGAGGCAAGTCCCTCATTCTAGATGTTGGTTCCAATGCCGATTGCAAATCGGACGTTTTGTATCAATTCGCTATATTGGGTTCTCTCTATGCAAAGAATGTATTAAATATAGACAACCCCCGTGTAGCGCTTCTAAACATAGGGGAAGAAGAATCGAAGGGTAATCTGCTTACTCAGAACGCTTACAAACTCATGGACGGCAGTGAAGACTTCAATTTTATCGGAAATATTGAAGGAAGAGATCTTTTTGTGGGAAAGGCGGATGTGGTTGTCTGTGACGGTTTCACGGGCAACATTGTTCTGAAACAGGCCGAGGGTATTTTTACACTTATGCAGAAGAGAGGTATTGAAGATGAATATTTTAATCGTTTTAATTATGAATCCTATGGAGGAACTCCTATATTAGGGGTCAATTCAGATGTGATTATCGGTCACGGAATCTCCAATGAGATAGCGGTTAAAAACATGTTAATCCATGCTTTTGATGTGGCTGAATCGGGATTAAGTAAAAAGATTAAAGAAGCATTTAAATAACTATGAGTAGAATTACTGCAGCAATCACAGGGGTAGAGGGATATGTTCCGGATCAGATAATGACCAACAAAGACCTGGAAAAGATCATTGATACTTCCGATGAATGGATTACAACACGAACAGGTATTAAAGAAAGGAGGGTTCTTGGAGACAAACCCACCTCAGAGATCGGAGTGCACGCCGTAAACAAACTACTCAAGAAAAAAGGAATAAAGCCTTCCGAGATTGATCTCGTAATCTGCGCAACCGTAACTCCGGATTATCCTTTTCCTTCAACAGCTAATGTAATTTGCGATAAGGTTGGAATTAAAAACGCGTGGAGTTTTGACATCAACGCAGCATGCTCCGGTTTCATTTATGCGCTTTCAACAGCCTCACAGTTCATCGAAACCGGCAAATACAAAAAAATTATCGTTGTCGGAGCGGATAAAATGACTTCTATACTAGACTATCAGGACAGAGCGACCTGCGTTATTTTTGGTGATGGCGGTGGTGCAGTATTGGTTGAGCCAAACAATGAAGGTCTGGGAGTTATCGACAGCATACTGAAAAGTGACGGTGAGGGAAGAAAATATTTACTTCAACCCGGAGGTGGCTCAGCAAATCCACCGAGTCACGAAACAGTGGATAAGCGCATGCATTACGTTCATCAGGAGGGTAAAGCTGTTTTCAAATTTGCCGTAACAAACATGGCAGATGTCTCAGCTGAAATCATGGAGAAAAACAACCTCAAATCGGAAGATGTAGACTGGCTCGTACCTCATCAGGCCAATTTACGGATTATTGATGCAACCGCAAACAGAATGGGACTTCCAAAAGAAAAGGTGATGATCAACATCCAAAAGTATGGAAATACAACCGCGGGAACCTTACCATTGTGTTTGTGGGACTGGGAGAAAAAGCTTAAAAAGGGCGATAATATCGTTTTATCCGCATTCGGCGGAGGCTTCACATGGGGGGCAATTTACCTCAAGTGGGCATATAATTCTTAATTTAAATAATTACATTTATCCTGTAAAATTTCATATATGATGAATCAAAAAGAAATACAAGACCTCATTAGATTCGTTTCTAAATCAGGCGTAACAGAGGTTGAGATCGAAGAAAAGGATTTTAAGATCACCATTAAAGCCGAAAGCAAACAGACTAAAGAAGAAAAAACGGTATATGTTCAGCAACCTGTAATGCAGCAACCAGCTCCTCAGGTTCAGGCTGCTGCACCCGTTCAGACGGCTACTCCAACTGCTCCGGCACCCGCAGCTAAATCGGAAGAAACCAAATCAGAAACAAGTGGTTCTGATGCAGGATATATTACCGTTAAATCACCGATGATCGGAACATTTTACAGAGCATCAGCTCCGGAGAAACCGGTTTTCGTCGAAGTGGGTGACACTGTGAAAAAAGGAGACACGGTTTGTATCATTGAAGCCATGAAATTGTTTAATGAGATTGAATCAGAGGTTTCAGGAAAAATTGTGAAAGTATTGGTAGACGATGCTTCACCTGTAGAGTATGATCAGCCTCTATTCCTGGTTGATCCATCTTAATTTACTGAATTTTAAAATTTTAAACACCCAGAAGGCATGTTCAAAAAAATATTGATTGCCAATAGGGGCGAAATAGCATTACGTGTTATAAGAACATGTAAAGAAATGGGCATTAAAACTGTTGCCGTATACAGTACGGCAGATAAGGACAGTTTGCATGTTCGTTTTGCAGATGAAGCCGTTTGTATTGGCCCCGCCCCAAGTGCACAGTCTTATTTACAAATACCAAACATTATTGCGGCAGCGGAGATTACAAATGCCGACGCAATTCACCCGGGCTATGGCTTTCTTTCTGAGAATTCTAAATTCTCGAAAGTTTGTCAAGAGCACAATATCAAATTTATCGGGGCCACTCCCGAGCAAATTGAATCCATGGGAGACAAAGCTACTGCAAAGGCAACCATGATTAAAGCGGGAGTTCCTTGTATTCCGGGATCTAAAGGATTATTAAAGGACTTGGATGACGCTCTGAAAACTGCGGAAAAAATCAAGTATCCCGTAATCCTTAAGGCAACCGCCGGTGGAGGGGGTAAAGGTATGCGCATTGTGTGGAAAAAGGAAGAGATGTCCAAGCACTGGGATTCGGCCAGACAAGAGGCAAAAGCTTCGTTTTCCAACGATGGTCTTTACATGGAGAAATATATTCAGGAGCCGCGTCACATAGAAATTCAGATCGCCGGAGATCAGTACGGAAATGCATGTCACCTTTCCGAAAGAGACTGTTCAATACAGCGTCGCCATCAAAAACTGGTAGAGGAAACTCCTTCCCCTTTTATGACCGACAAACTGAGAGAAAAAATGGGTGAGGCCGCAATCAAAGCTGCCCAAGCCGTTCAGTATGAAGGTGTGGGAACTGTGGAATTTCTGGTAGACAAAAACCGCGATTTCTATTTCATGGAAATGAATACGAGAATTCAGGTGGAACATACGATCACTGAAGAGGTTATCAACTTTGATCTTATCAAAGAGCAAATTAAAATTGCGGCCGGAGAAAAGATTAGCGGGAAAAATTATTTTCCAATTATGCATGCTATCCAGTGCAGAATCAACGCTGAAGACCCATACAATGGTTTCAGACCATCTCCCGGAAAAATTACAGAATATCACGAACCGGGTGGTCACGGAATACGAATAGACACACACGTATACGCAGGATATACAATTCCTCCCCATTACGACTCAATGGTTGCAAAACTTATCACTGTAGCGCAAACAAGGGAGGAGGCTATCCTTAAAATGCGTCGTGCTCTTGATGAGTATATCATTGAAGGTGTAAAAAGCACCATACCCTTCCATAGAAAACTCATGGTAGATGAAAACTTCAACAAAGGAAACTTCACCACCAAGTTCATGGAAGATTTCAATTTTTAACTTTCTAAAAAAAAGAAAATAAAAGGGCGCTAATTCATAGCGCCCTTTTTCTATATAACCCATACTCCGGGAAGAAAATAACCAAACTTATTGCATAATTTGTACTATAATATTACATTTGCCCCCACGAAAATTGAACGTACTGTATTATTCAATTTTTAGGGCCTATAACTCAGCTGGTTAGAGTATCTGACTCATAATCAGAAAGTCCCTGGTTCGAGCCCAGGTGGGCCCACAGTGATTAGAACCCGATGATCTATCTTGATTATCGGGTTTTTATATTTTCTAAGCATATATTGGGCGAGAAGCCTGTGCCGACAGTAGCGCAGTTATTGAGATAGTCACGATTTATCGTAACGTATTCGAAATAATCCTGACCCGAACGCAGTGGGGCGTCAGGACGAATCGTCGGTAAGCCCACGGTGAAGAAATCCCGGTAATCTTAAACGATTGCGGGTTTTTTGATTTGGAAATAATAGAATATCAGTTTCTCTTCACTTTTATACCAGATTTTGGCTTGAGTCCTGACCTCGCCGATTGATATCTTTTGAAAGCTTCATGGCCATAAAACGCCGCGGCCTCTTTGATATTCTCATCTGTAGTATCAATCGCTACTTCTGAGAAAAACAGATATGCCTGAAAATAAGAGATTGAATCTGCGGGAATTTTGATGTTGTAGGAATGATGGGTAAAAATAAAAGCCGCATTGTATTTATCTTCAAGAGATTTTATCTGATCATTCTGTAAAAGTTGCCATGCCCGGGTAACCCGCAATGAATCCCTCTCTATCAAAAACTGGCGGAAATCCTCATCATTAACCATTTTCATTGTTCTTCGGACACCAGTCAGGAAACTCCCGTCTCCACTCCGATCTTCCTGATCAGTGGAAAGCATGTACTTAATTTCTTCCGAGGCAGAGACTTGTTTATTCACCAGTGCCGGTCTCGAATTGCTTATTATTTTACCGGTTGAATTACATGAAACATTAATGATGATCATTGAGACTATCAAAGTATAAAACAAGACTTTTTTCATATTTTTTTATAATACGACGATCTGGAAAATGAAAAGTTACAGGACAAAAGTCTGTTTGATACAATAGCAATCTTAAACTGTTTAGTGTTATGAAATTGAAGGCAATTTATAAGTCGTTAAATTTTTACCTTCATTAGGATCGTTTTTATTATATTACAAATAATAAAAAAGAAAGCCATGGTATTCAAAAGCATTAATCCATACACCGATAAAGAAATAGCACAATATGAAGAACATTCAAAGGATGAAATACATAAAATCCTCGAAAATTCTTCCCGTGCATTTTCTGAGTGGAGAAGTAAGCCCCTGTCTTACAGAACAAATCTTCTTTCAAAAGCCGGCAAGGTGCTTAAAGCGAACGTCGATGAATATGCAGATTGCATCACCCGAGAAATGGGTAAACCCATAACCGAGACTCGTGCGGAAGTGGAAAAGTGTGCCTGGGTGTGTGAATACTACGCCGAAAATGCCGAAGACTTCCTTCAAACTAAAAGCATAGAAACAGACGCAGATAAAAGTATGGTGCGCTATGATCCTATCGGACCTGTTTTGGCAATAATGCCATGGAACTTCCCATTCTGGCAGGTTTTTCGTTTCGCCGCTCCTACACTGACAGCAGGAAACACAGGATTACTTAAACACGCTTCAAACGTGCTGGGATGCGCTCAAAAAATTGAAGAGGTATTTCTGAAAGCAGGGTTTCCGGAGGGTGTTTTTCAAAATATAATTGTGCATCACGAAAAAATCGAATCAATTTTAGAGAATTCAGTAGTAAAAGCAGTGACACTAACCGGAAGTGAAAAAGCGGGAAGTTCGGTCGCCGGGTTGGCAGGAAAAAATATAAAGAAATCCGTTCTTGAACTTGGAGGTAGCAATGCATTCATTGTCTGGAAGGATGCCGATCTCGAACAAGCACTAGAAACAGCTGTCAACGCCAGAATGATGAACACCGGTCAGAGCTGCATAGCAGCCAAACGTTTTTTGATCATGGAAGATATTTACGACGAATTCTTGTCCGGGTTTACAGAACGAATCAGTAAACTAAAACAAGGAGATCCGCTGGACAAAACTACAAAACTCGGTCCTCTGGCGAGAAAAGACCTCGCCGATCAGCTATCAAAGCAGGTAGAAGAATCGGTTCAAAAAGGAGCCAAACTAACCTTGGGCGGAGGACAGAATGGATGCATGTACGAAGCTACCGTTCTTGAAAACGTCAAGCCCGGAATGCCTGCATTTGATGAAGAAACTTTTGGCCCTGTAGCCGCCTTTACCAAGGTAAAAACGATTGAGGAGGCTTTTGAGCTTTCCAACCACTCGAAATTCGGACTAGGAGTAAGTCTATTTACTCAAAACACGGAAAAAGCCCTTGGCTTGGCCGATCGTGTCGAAGATGGAGCCCTTTTTATCAATGACCTCGTCAAATCCGACCCTCGGCTGCCCTTCGGAGGAACAAAATATTCAGGGTACGGACGGGAATTATCCAAAGACGGCATCATGGAATTCGTAAACAAGAAAACCGTTTATGTAAAAAAATAACTTAAGCACAGTCCCTATTGATTCGTTTCACCTTCAAATACCGATTAAAATTACATCGGTTCTACTCTGAATTACTCAAAAAAGCATGTTAAGCCAAGCTCATTTGCGTATATTTGCACAACAATTTTTGGGAAAAATGTCAGATCAAGGAAAATTCAGCACCAACAAAGCCCCTAAACCTGTTGGTTTATATCCTCACGCACGAAAAGCAGGTAATTTACTTTTTCTTTCAGGTGTAGGGCCAAGAACAGCCGGTTCGGACGAAACAGATTCACACGTCCCCGGACTTAAACTGGACAAAAACGGAAACTTTCTGGAATTTGATTTTGCCGCACAGTGCAGATCCGTCTTCGAAAATGTTCGCGCCATTCTTGATGAATCGGGTTCAAGCTGGGACAACCTCATCGATGTCCAGGTTTTTTTGGTAAACATGAAACGTGATTTTCATACATACAATGAAATTTACGCCGAATACTTCAAGGATAATCAGCCTTGCAGAACAACGGTTGAAATATCTTCCTTACCTACTCCTATTGCGATAGAACTAAAATGTATAGCAACAATTGATTAATTTATGATAGGACTGATCATTCGAATTATATTGGCCTTAGCGGCAATATCTTTTAACGTGTACTTGTTTTATATAGGCTCATGGGGCTGGGGGATTACCTTTATTCTTGTAACCACCCTGATCGTACTTTCCTTTTTTCGAAACGAAAATGTCATTCTTGCTCTTTACCAGATGCGGTTAGGAAAAGTGGATAAGGCATGGAAATATCTCAACAGAATTAAATCACCACAGTATTTACCAAGAAGACAACACGCATATGTTATCTATCTAAAAGGAATGCTCGGGCTACAAAAGGAACTAGGTTTTGCTAAATGTGAACAACTGATCAGAAAGGCTCTTCAGCTGGGACTGCGTACACAACAGGATCAAGCAGTAGCGAAAATGCAACTCGCGGGGATATGTATGCAGACCGGAAGAAAAAGAGAGGCTCAAACACTTATTTCTGAGGCGAAAAAACTGGACAAAAACAACCTCCTGAAGGATCAGCTTGATATGATGAAAAAACAAATGGGAATGGTGGCTTCCAAAAATCAGATGCGTATGGCTCAAATGCACAAAGGACGTAAAAAAGCTCCCAAAAATCGTTGATCGATGGCAGAAGACCTTCACATTGACAGAACAAATAAAGAAGCTGTTTACTCCTCACTTCTTCCACAACTCAAGGCCTTGTGCGAAGGTGAATCCAACAGGGTTGCAAACCTTGCAAATATAACTGCCGGCCTTAAAGAGGCGCTTGACTATTTCTGGATAGGTTTTTATCTGGTGGAAAATGATGACCTCGTGCTTGGACCGTTTCAAGGACCTATAGCATGTACAAGAATTAAGAAAGGTAAGGGAGTTTGCGGAACAGCCTGGGAACGCAATTCAGTTATTTTGGTTCCTGATGTGGATAAGTTCCCGGGACATATAGCCTGTAGTTCTGCATCTAAATCCGAAATTGTTGTCCCGATTATTAAAAACAGTACAGTGATCGGTGTTTTGGATGTAGACAGCAATAAATTAGATGACTTTGATGTTATAGATGAAAAGTACCTCAAAGATCTGTGTGAATGGCTGGCAAAAATCATATAATTTTCCTCGGATTTTTTTGCCTGTTAGTATGTTCGTGCGGGCAGGTGGGTACGATCACAGGTGGACCTGTCGACACCGCTGCACCTAAGCCGATAAGCGATAAGATTGATCCTCCGATGGGCTCTAAAAATGTAAGCCCTGCAACGATCACTATTCCTTTTGACGAATTTATCACATTAAATAAACCCTCAGAAAACATTCGTGTGGTTCCCGCTGATGTCAGTCTGGAGGCGAAAATTAAAAACCGGACACTGATTCTAAGTAAAACAGCCGGTGAATGGGAAAAGAACACGACCTACGCAGTTTATATGAATGGCGCAGTGCGGGATATTACCGAAAACAATGATTCTTTAATGGTTTTTGTTTTTTCTACAGGAAACACTCTTGATTCCTTGCAAACATTTGTTCAGGTGGTTGACGCTTTCACCAACAAGCCCCTCGAAAACGTCACCGTCGGATTGTATGAAAATCCGCTTAAACATGATACCTCCACCGTTGAACCACGCTACTTATCTCTCACGGACGAAACCGGTTTAGCATCATTCAATTATCTAAAAAAAGGTCCTTTTCACGTCTATGCCTTCGATGATAAGAATAAAAACGGGGCATTGGATCAACAGGAAAACCGTGGAACGCTAAATTCAACAGTTGTGGGAGATACAGGATCATCGACAGTACCCATAATTCGGATAATGCCTCCTGCTCCATCGGCAAAAATAAAGGTAGAATCCAATGAAATTATCCCTCCCGCCAACTGGTGTTTGGGGTTCAATAAGCGCGTAGAGGACACAGCAGCATTCTATTTTTCCGGACCTGAACCTATTGCTTATGAATGGTCAGAATTTAATGATTCGGTGACCTATTATTTTTTGAATAAAAACAGTTCAGGTGATTACACGGTGATTTTTCAGGGAAATGAAAACGCAGACACGATAACAAAGAAGTTTTTCTTTAAAACAGTTTACAGCTATTCTTATAACACGAACCTGAAAAACAGTGTTTTACAATATTCAGATACTCTTTTGATTTCTTTGCCTGAGCCTATTCTCGAAATTAATGAAAATTTAATTTCCGGTGTTTACCGGAGCAAAAACGACTCGGTTCCTAAGCCTCTTTCTTATAGTGTAGAAAGGGTAGGATTGAGAACGATGCGTATCATACACGACAAGTCTCCGGAGAGCGCGGAATTCCAGTTTTTACCGGGTTCCTTAAACGGATATAATTATTCTCAAAAAGATACATTTGAGCTGAGTTATAGCATCCAGAAAAAAAACGAGGTTGGAAACATATTCGTGCGTTTTGACTCCATCCCCCCCAACGGAATACTTTACTTGACAGATTCAAGGGATACAATCGTATCGAAAGCGGCAATTAGCGGAACTCAAACTGAAGTTGAAACAGAATTTCTTCATATTCAACCCGGGCAATATAAATTTTATTACGTAATTGATGAAAACCAAGATGGTCGCTGGTCAACAGGAAACATTTTTCAAGAAGTCTGGCCCGAAAGGGTAGTCTGGTATACCGAACCAACTACCGTCAGACCAAACTGGGACGTACAGGTGAATCTTACGAAAATAGAAGGATTGATAAAAAATTAATCCGCTTTTGGTTTTATGCGCTAATTTGCCTTAACTTGGCTATTATAACTCTCAGGTTTAAATCATTTTCAGCGTTTTGAAAAAATTTTTTGCTTACATATTTATCCTGATGATCGGTTTTTCGGTCTGTGCAGTGAATAATTATTCGAATGCCTCTCCTTCAAGTGAAAACGTACCGGATTCCATTTTACTTAAAAAATATAATTCTCTGGCAGAAGATTTTCAAGGAAAAAATCCTGACAGCACCTTGTATTTCCTAAAGAAAGGTGCCGCAATATGTAAGAAACTTGACACGTCGGATAAAGCAATCAAAAATTCTCCCGAGCTCTTTTATCATTGTGCAGAACACAAAATAATATACGGATACTATTATTATATATCTCAGCAATATCTTGAAGCACTTAAATCGTTTCAGGAGGCCGAAAACATCTTTGACCGACTCAACAAACCCAACAGAAAAGCAGAAGCATTGAACAACTGTGCCGTAATTCTCACCGGGATAGGAAACAATGTTGAGGCCTTGCAGAATTATCACCGGGCCTTGGAAATCTACAGAAGCACCAATGATACGCTGGGCTGCGCCCTTACCTTAAATAATCTTTCCCGTATTTACAGAGATCAGGGAAACCTTGATCAGGCAATTAAACTTGTTAAGGAATCTTTAGAGTTTAGTACAGCTATAGAAGCGAAAGAAGCAGAAGCTCTGGCTTTAAATTCCCTTGCAGGTTTGAGAAAAGAAGTAGGAGATACGGTAAAGGCCCTTGCCATGTATGAGAAATCCTTATCCATTCGTAAATCTCTCGGAGATAAAAAAGGAATGGCCTCTGTTTTGAATAATATCGGCTCACTTTACAAGCATCAACATCGTTATGAGGAAGCCATGAGACACTTTGAAAAGTCTCAGAAGATCTCTGAAGAAATCAATTATACGATTGGTGTTGCACATACTTTATACAATCAGGGTGAAGTTCTACTGGAGCTCTCGAAAGTTTCGCTTGCAGAGGAAAAAGGAAGAAAGGCTTTGGAAATAGGGCAGCAATTGCCTGATGTGCTGATAATAATAAGGGCTTCAGAGCTTTTAATGAAGGTGTATAAAGAGAAAAATAATTGGGAAAAAGCATTTGAAATGCAGGAGCTTAATAATAAAATGAAATCTAAGCTTCTTAATGAAGAATCTCAAAGAATTTCTCAAAAAGAAACTGTCAAGTACGAATTTGAAAAGCAGAGAGCTATTGAATCAAAGGAAAAAGAGCAAAATGAACAGCTTGCCCGTGAAAAGGAGCGAAAACAGGGGTTCCTCTATCTTGCGATCACCTTGGTGGCCCTTGTCCTGATCCTACTTTTATTTTTCGTAATTCAGCGACTACGATCAGCTAAAGAGCAAAACAGGCTCATCAGTAAACAAAGCAATGAGCGTAAATTGTTGCTGCAGGAAATTCATCACCGTGTAAAAAATAATTTTCAAATTGTATCTAGTTTACTGCGACTGCAATCCTATTCCGTTGAAAATGAAAAACTCAAAGAGTCATTTGACGAGGCTGTGAACCGTATCAATTCAATGTCCGTGGTTCACGATATTATATATCGGCAGGAGTCATTTTCTGAGATCGATTCAAAACAGTATCTGGAAAAGCTTGTGTCGACCCTGAAGAAGTCAAGCGGCAACCCTGATATTCAAATCGAAATCAGTACCAAAGAATACAGACTAAATATCGAAACACTGATACACCTCGGAATAGCTTTGAATGAATTGATCATTAACTCGTTCAAATATGCATTCAACGAGTCTCATTTTCGTCCAAAAATTAGAATTTCTTTGTCCGAAGAAGTTTCCGGAGAATATCTCCTTCTTTATCAAGACAATGGGATAGGAATAAATAAGGAAATAGACAAGGACAGTTTTGGAATGGAACTCATACAAACGCTCATTGAGCACATGGAGGGCTTTGTAGAAGTTGCCTCGCTACCCGAGTGGCCGACAACCATAACCATCCGATTTAAAGACTTATAAAAAAAGGCCTCCGAAGAGACCTTTTCAGATGATTAAAAATATTAATCGCGTCTTCCTACCATTTTGGAAGGATCTACCCATTCGTCATACTCCTCTTCTGTTACGTAATCAAGTTCAAGAGCAGATTCTTTCAGCGTAATTCCTTTTTCATGTGCGTTGTTGGCTATTTCAGCGGCCTTATAATAGCCGATCTTCGTATTCAAAGCAGTCACCAGCATAAGCGAATCATTCAATAGTTCATTGATTCTTTCTTTGTCAGCTTCAATTCCGTCCGAACAATTTTCAGTAAAAGAAACACAAGCATCTCCGATCAGTCTGGCCGATTGTAAAATATTCGCTGCCATTACCGGTTTGAAAACATTCAACTCATAGTGCCCTTGTGCTCCTCCTACAGCGATAGCGACATCATTTCCTATCACCTGAGCACATACCATTGTAAGAGCCTCACATTGGGTAGGATTCACCTTGCCGGGCATTATGGACGATCCAGGCTCATTTGCAGGAATAATAATCTCTCCTATTCCACATCGAGGACCGGAAGCAAGAAGTCGGATGTCATTTGCTATCTTGTTGAGTGAAACAGCAAGTTGTTTAAGTGCCCCGTGACTCTCAACGAGTGCATCGTGAGCTGCAAGTGCTTCGAATTTGTTTTCGGCAGTAACAAATGGGAGACCCGTAAATTCAGCAATTTTCTTAGCAACCAATTCAGAATACCCTTTCGGTGTATTCAGACCGGTTCCAACCGCAGTACCACCGAGCGCAAGTTCAGACAGGTGTGGCAAGGTGTTCTTCAACGCTTTTAGGCCATGATTGAGCTGTGAAACGTATCCGGAAAACTCCTGACCCAGAGTAAGCGGTGTAGCATCCATGAGGTGGGTCCTTCCTATTTTTACGATGTCTTTGAATTCCTCAGATTTTTTCTTCAACGAATCCCTTAGTCTTTCTACCCCCGGAATTGTGTTTTCAATAATCATCTTATAGGCAGCGATATGCATCCCAGTTGGGAAGGTGTCATTTGACGACTGGGATTTGTTTACATCATCGTTCGGCTGAAGTGTTTTATCCCCTTCACCAATTTTCTTTCCCGCGAGGACGTGTGCGCGATTGGCTACAACTTCATTCACGTTCATATTGGATTGTGTTCCTGAACCGGTTTGCCAGATCACAAGAGGAAACTGATCATCGTGCTTTCCTTCTAAAATTTCATCACAAACCTTTGAGATCAGGTCTCTTTTTTCTTCCGAAAGAGCACCAAGTTCACAGTTCGCATGAGCGGCTGCTTTTTTCAAATAAGCAAAGCCATAGATTATTTCGAGCGGCATACTAGCTTCGGGGCCTATTTTGAAATTGTTTCTTGACCGTTCTGTCTGAGCTCCCCAGTATTTATCCGCAGGAACTTTTACTTCGCCCATGGTGTCTTTTTCTATTCTATATTCCATATTTTATGTTGTATTTGTGATTTATTTTATATTTTTACCCCGTAACATTTACAAAAATAATATAAGATGAGTATTTTCGGATTAGTTCTGTTTCTTTTATTAGGTGGAATGGCTTTTTGGATGCTTTTATTCCTACTTGGTTTTGCTGTTCCCTACTGGATCACTCTTGGAGCTATCGAACAATTAAGACCAAAGAAAATCTTTGAAGAAGAAGAAGATAAATAAGCTCGAAGCTTTTATTAAATAATTAAAAAGGGGGGATACATTGTATCCTCCCTTTTTTTATTTAACTAACTTACTTTTACTGAGTGATCCAAAGATTCGGGTTCAACTGTGTAACGGTATTCCCCTTTACTTCATGTATTTCGAAATGAGCCACCGAAACATTCCCTGATTTATTTGGAAGAAGCGAGCCGATGGGCATTTTTGTGTTTACTTTGGTTCCTTTAGTCACATAAACCTCCTGAAGGTTTGAATATACACTTCTGTAGTTCCCATGTTTGATAATAACCACTTTTCCAGCCCCTGGGATATTGATCACACTCGTCACCTCACCATCAAACACAGCACGTACATTCGCATTTTTCACCGTGCTTATATCCACACCGTTGTTTTGCGTAAATACATTCGGCAAAGTAGGGTGGGGGTTTCTTCCGTAATTCTCTGTAACGGTTCCATTATCAACCGGCCACGGCAATCTCCCTTTGTTTGAAGCAAAATCCTTTCCGATTAGGTTTGCCTCCTTGGTAGCTAAAAAGGTAACCGGATCCTCTTTTTTCTCCGGCGGGTCAACTGTAGGAGTATTCGCTTTACGTTTCGCTTCTTCTGCCTTGCGTTTGGCTTCGGCTTCGCGCCTTGCTTTTTCAATCTTTGCCTGTTCAGCAGCAATTTCTCTTTGTATAGCCGCCTGAATTTCTTGCTGTAATCTGGCTTTGTCTTTTTCCTGCTCCCGAAGCTCTGCCAGAATCTCCTGCTCCTGTTGCCTGTATCTTTCGTAAATCTCCTCTTTCTCCTGCTTTGCCTTAAGAATCTCCTCTCTTTCTTCCTTTTTTTGACCGGCGAGCACCTGCTGTTTCTTTTTTTCTTCCTCCAGGGTCGATATCTCCTCTTTCAAAAGCTCCATGTTCTGTTTTATCAATCTGAGCTGCTTTTCCTGAATTTCGGCAAGTTTTTCCAGGTATAATTTTCTTTTGAGCGCCTCTTCAACAGTTCTGGCACTGAAAATAAACATAAGATCGCCGTATTTATTTCTCTTTTTATAGGCATAGAGCAGCAGCTCGGCATACTGTTTTTTCAATTTTTCGATTTCTGCTTTCAACTCAGCAATTCTGCCTTGTTTCTGTTCTATTTTAAGCTCGGAAGAACGTATCTGATTATTGATGTTTCTTAATAAGCGTTCACGGTACTTAACCTGCTGATCAATAAGCTGAACTTCTTCGAGGGAAAGCCTGGTGTTTTTTTTCGACTTTTCAAGCAATGACTTAGTGGTGGCTATCTGTTTTTCGAGGGCAGCCTGCTCCTTTTTTAACCGCTCCGAACCGGATTGCCCAAAAATATCTTGCTGTAAACAAAATAGGATGATCAGCAATAAAAAATATCTACTCACACCTTTCATATTTGTTCGGAATAGCTAAATATAATACTCTTGGGTCATTTACGGTTGTTTTATTATAATCAATGCCGATCATGATTGTATCCCTGGGTGTCTGAATGGTAATGCTTCCTGATAAAGGTACACTGAACCCTTCAACGGTTTCCCTGGTAAAGTAGTTGACCTCAATGGTCGTCGTATCTACAGGGCTTTCAATAATTACCTTTCTCAACTCTTTAGCATTCTTGCCGAGATAATATTTTATATACACATCTCCGCTAAGATCTTTATCCGATTTCCGCAGTTTCCGTTTGTTATGGGAGGAAACTATATAATTGTAAGGGTCTTTAATCTGATAATAATCTTCATCGCTGTCCCATCCGATGGGCATTCCAAGTATGAGTTCTTCAATGTTGGAATGCTGAAAATCAACGTCAAAGGTGTTTTTGAGATAAGACATGTTTTCTTTGATATAACAGTCGTTCCTTTTGTCCACAATAGTTAGCGTATCAGGAGTTACCATTGTGTTGTAAATAGGGATACGCGCATACGTAATCAATGCATGAAGAGCGCTGTCTCTCCGCATGCGTATAGAGGTCTTGAAGGAAATATTGTAATCCTTGTCCGTGTATTTGGAATCCAGCTTGGTGTAAAAATGCTCGGGTCTCATTTTGGAAAGGCTATCCAGACGACTGATCAAAACGGCCTCTTTAATTTTAGGAAGTTTCTTTGCCTCTTCTGCCTCTCCCTTTCGGCTTCCGCAGGAAACAAGCACAAGAACACATAGTACAAAACTTATCTTCCTAATAATAACGTGGCGCATAAAATGTTTCTTCTTTTATTTTTTTCTCAATTGATTTGTTTCTTGACTCGAAATCAGCGGCCTTTTTCCATGACTCTATCGCTGATGTCTTATCTCCGGACAACATATAAAGATCCCCTAAAAGGTCATATATCTCTGCTGAATAATCGAGGTTATTCACATGTGATTTCAACAAATCAATTCCTTTCTTATATTCCTTTTGAACAAGATAGAGCGAACCTAGAGCATAAAAATAATTCGAAGCTCTTTTTTGGTCCTCAACACTCTTCAGTAAATCTTCTGCCTGAGACAAATTTTTCTGAGCATTAATCAGCGCCTGAGCATAATTCACTTTGATGAGCGCTGACCCCGGCATAATTTCGAGAGCCTTATTAAATTGTTCATTCCCTTTTTTCCAGTCTTTCTGCTGAAAATAAACCTCTCCCTTTCGCATTGCAAACCGGGACAACTGATTTTTATCGTCAAGGATGTATAATTCGCCTGCCTCCAGGTATTCCATCGCTTCATCCGTTCTGTTTGTGTAAAGGGCTCCCTCAGCGGCTGCGTAATATACAAAAGGTAGAGTCGGAAACAGAGAGACGGCCTCTTTTGCGTCTTCGTAAAGCGCTTCGTAATCCTTGTAGGCACTTTCAAATGCAAGTACTGTAGTCCAGAGTCTGTATTCAGCGGTATTGTTTTTCAAGGCCTCACGATAATAATTGAGAGCTTCTCTGGTTTTCCCCGATTCACTCAAAACATCGGCCCGAAAAGCAAGTATCTCAGCATTGTCTTTGTGTACCTCAGTAAGCAATCTGCTGATCTCAAGGATTTTTTCCGATTCAAGGCCAGGAAACGTATAAAGATGTTTGATTAGATTCATTTTATCGGCCACAGAAATTTCCTTACTCTCTACAACCACCCTCAGCGCGTTCAAAAACTCCGTGTTTTTTCCTGTCTTTGCGTATTCAGTGGCGAGAATAAAATGAGCCACTCCGTTGTTGGGCTCAGCTATGGAAAGTTCTTTTATCAAATCAATCGCTTTTTGACTTTGACCCCTTTCTTCATAAAAGCCGATAACGGTTTTTAATACCTCCACATTCTCAGGAAACTCGTTCTTGAGTTCAAGGAGTGTCTGTTCTGCCTTATCGGGCTTGTTTATTTCCTGATAAAGATCAGCCTTCATAATCATGATCTCAGGAATAACTCCTACCTGATCCTGCAGCCTGTTAAAGATAGTTATGGCCTCCTCATATTTTCTGTTATATACCAGAACCTGCGCATAACCGTAGAGCCAGTCCACGTTTCTCGGTTCGTGTTCGGTCATTTTCCTGAAATTTTCGGCGGCATCTCCAAACTCTGCCTTTTCATACTGCATATAGGCCAACTCCTGAGTATAAATGATATTTTGAGGATCCAGTTTCTGAGCAGTCTTGAAGTAATCGAGTGCCTTTGACTTCATGTTTTGCTCTTTGGCAATAAGTCCCAATGCATAATGCACAGCGTCATCGTTGCTTCTCTCCTTTAGACATTCATCGAAGAGTTTAATCGCCTCATTGAAATTACCGGCCATTTTTTCACGAACAGCCTGATGGAATTTTTCAATATAGGGATAATCCTTGCTGGACAAGGCCTCAATATCGTCCAAAGACTGCTGCTTCAGTGACTCCTCTTTGTTTTTAGGAACACGTTGTGCCCATCCGCTCAGGGCGAAAAGAATCAAGAAGGATATGTAAGTTATTTTAATCACTTTCAGTTTACCGACGAATAATCTCCCAGACTCAGGTCTTCGGGGGTTTTTTCATAATTTACCTTGTTGCCTATCATACTGTCTTTCAGGTTGGCATTCACTATGCTTGTTTCTGCCTGAACTATCGAATTTACGATCACACTATTCACAATTTTCGTATTTCTTCCTACCGAAACATGTGGACCAATCACTGAATTCGTAATAGACACATCCTTGCCGATAAAACAGGGAGGTATGATAACTGCATTATTGAGGGATGCAGACGCGTCTACCAGCTGAACCTGTTTTTCTTTGTCAAATTCCAGTACACGCTGATTTGCATGGACAGTTACCTTTTTATTCCCACAATCGAGCCATTCCTTAACCTTTCCCGGTTTAAATATCTTCCCTTTTTCCGTAAGTCTGCGAAGTGCATCCGGCAACTGATATTCCCCACCTTTGATCACATCGTTGTCTATGAGGTAATTGAGTTCATTTCTAAGGTCTTCTCCGCTCTTAAAATAATAAATGCCGATCATAGCGAGATCAGAAACGAAAGTTTTGGGTTTCTCCACGAAGTCAATGATCTCTCCTTTTTCATTCATTTTAATCACACCAAATCCACTCGGGTCATCAATTTGTTTGACCCATAGAATCCCATCATCTTCGGGGTCAATTTTGAAATCAGCACGAAACAAAGTATCTGCAAAAGCAACGACTACGGGGCCATGAAGTTTCTCCTCCGCGCATAAAACTGCATGAGCTGTGCCGAGGGGTTCTTCCTGGCGGTAAATAGACCCTTTGGCACCTAATTTTTCGGCCAGATCGATCAATTCCTGTTCTACCTCTTTGCCGAAATCCCCGATAACAAAAGCTATCTCATCTATCGGAGAACTGCAAACAGAGGCGATATCTTCTACGAGCCTGTGCACAATGGGCTTTCCTCCAACAGGAACCAGCGGCTTAGGAACCGTTAAAGTATGTGGTCTTAAACGGGATCCCCTCCCCGCCATTGGAACTATTATCTTCATATTCTATTTTTTTCCCGTACTACCAAACCCGCCTTCGCCACGATTTGTTTCCGTCAATTCTTCAGTTATTTCCCACTCAGCCTGTTCAACTACAGCAAAAACGAGTTGTGCGATTCGCTCTCCATCTTCTATAACGTAAGGATCGTTTGAGATGTTCACTAAAATCACGCCAATTTCACCCCTGTAATCCGCATCGATAGTCCCCGGACTGTTAAGTACGGTAATGCCCTTTTTTAGTGCGAGTCCGCTCCGAGGCCTAACCTGCGCTTCATATCCGTGCGGAATCTCAAGAAAAAGACCTGTTTTCACAAGTGTACGTTCAAGGGGTTGAAGAGTATACGATTCCTTCAGGTTAGCTCTCAGATCCACACCCGCCGAAGACTCCGTCTCATACTGAGGGAGAGAATGCCGAGATCGATTTATAACTTTAACTTTCATTTATCCAATTTTTATTGCGCATCGTAAAATCCGGTAATTGAACTGAATTCAGAATTTAACGATGAGGAATGAATATTCTTCAATCTTCAAAAGTAGTTTTTTTTGATGATTTGGCTTACGAGATAAATCGTACTTTTCAACAGGCACCCGTGACTTGAGGGTTAATTTTTCCTATTTAACCACCAACGCGGAAAAAGTCTCTTATAAAAACCTTGTATTTCTTCCAGGTATTTTACAAAATAGGTAAAAAACAGCATGAATCCGATTGCTCCAACAATGGAGAACCAGGGTCCTAAATTTCGATCGAGGATAGTGTTTAAACCAAATCCAAAAAGTCCTGCATACAGGATAATCACATGAACGATATAAATTGATAACGTATTTTGGCCAATTTTTATAAACAGATCATAATTCCAGTGAATCAGTTTTGCGCTTGTGATCACAATACCGATAAAAATCAGAAATTGTCCAAGGGCCCCTAAAGTCAATGTTCCCAAGAGAGAAACGTGATCGGGTTTACCATTTCCCGTGAGCATTACGTTATACACCAACGCCACGGCTCCGAGCACAAAAAAGCCTACCGGAATCCACCATGTTCGGAGAAAAGTTAATTTTCTCCTGTATAAAAACCTCAGGTAACGCTTATATTTTCCTACGATGATGATCACTGCAAGAATCAGCAAAACCTGACCGAATCGGGCAAACAGATATCCTAGACCGGTAAAGGGCTCAAGTCCGAGGTTCACCAAGGGGGGTTGTATTAATTGTATAAATAATTCAGGAAGCGTATTCAGTACAACCGCTAAAATCAAAAGTATAGAGGGAAACCAGATGGTATAAACATGTTGTGGTCTTTTGCTAACAAAAGATCCGATCATCGCACCCAAAAGCGTAAATCCAACCCAGGGTATTATCGGGAATATGGACTTAAACTCACGGTTTTCGGAAGTAACCACGAAAATGTTTTCAAAAAAGGGATGCATTGAGGAAAAGTCCAGAGCATATATGGTCGGTTTAATGATGAAGGCAAAAATACCGCATAAACCCAGGATAACATAAAAGGGAACAACCTTAATAAGCCTTTGAAATCCGTATAGTAATATCACCGCGAACAAACTCAGCCCTATACACTGTAAAACATGAAACACATACAAAAACCCGCTGAATTCCCCTTTCAGAAGGTAGAGTAAATTGAGTTGAAGGGCATAGCCCCAAAGTATTAGTTTCACCACTCTGGAAAGCCCTTTTTTAACGCGAACATTACTAAAAAACGGCTCTTCTTTTCTGACGAGAAGATAGGTAAACACGAGTCCTGAAACAGTGAAAAAAAGCGGGGCTGTGAGCCCTCTGGTAAATCGCCAGGCTTCATAAAAGAAATGCTCACTTCCCCGATATTCGTCGGTAAGTGCCATTACGATAAAATGTCCTTCCAACATCATCAAAATAGCAATTGACCGAGCGATATCAATAAAGACCAATCGGTTGTGTGCAATTTTTTTTCCTGCCAAGTATTCGTTTTTTAACCGTTCAGACCTGCAAAGATATAAGGAAAAATCTTTAATAACCTTAAAATAAAGGTCTCAAGACTATTCGCCGGTGTAAAAACACGCCGGTGTTATGACTCAGGTTAGCCGCCGTGTCGGTTTCTCCATCCAGTAAATCAGAGCAATATAAATCACTATCAACAGATTATGGATAATCATTTGAAGCAAGCCCTCATCAATATTCATCAAATTGGCGAGGAAATAAAACAAAATTGCGACCAAGGCATAAAGCGTAAACTTTCTAAGATTATAAGGGATGGGATAATATTTCTGACCGAGAATATAGGACGCGACCATCTGACCTCCATATACTGCGAAAGTGACCCACGCACAGGCGATATACCCGTAAATAGGAATAAAAATAAAGTTAAGGGTTAGGGTGAAAAAAGCTCCTGCCATCGCAATGTATGCCCCGAACTTTGTTTGACCGCTGAGCTTGTACCAGATACTTTGATTTATATAAATTCCTGAGAAAACATTAGCGAGCAACAAAATGGGCACTATTTGTAAACCCTCCCAATAATTCTCATTCGGAATAAAATATTTGAAAACATCCATGTTTAAAGTCACTCCTAGAAAACAAACAAATACTGCCCCCACGAAATAATTCATCACCTTGACATAGGTTTTGTTTCTGTCCTTACTTTTAGATTCTGCAAAGAAAAAAGGTTCTGCAGCATATCTATATGCCTGAAGAAAAATTGTTACGAGCATAGATAGTTTATAGCTGGCGCTATATACACCGACAGCGTATTCGGCCTTATCCAGCGCTACTGAAGAGGAAAACTCTTCGGATGCATAGTGGTAAGTCAGGTGCTTGAGTAAGATTCTGTCTACGGTTTCATTTATGATAAAGGCAAACCCTGCCAACGCCAGAGGAAAACTATATCTGATCATTGCTTTAACAAGTCCAAAATCCCAGTGCCATCGAAGTTTGGCAAAATCTCTGTAAAGAAGAGCAGGTTTTACCGCCGAGGCCACCAAGTTCGAAACAAAAATGTAGCGTATGGCTACCTCGGGGTCGTCAGATGTCTGGTCAAAAACGAGTAATAGGAGAATGAGGTTTAGAACAATATTTACTCCTATCCCACTCAACTGTATAAGCGCGAATTTCCGGGCTTTTTCCTCCGCGCGGAGCTTTGCCAAAGGAAGGGCAGAGCAGGCATCCAGGACTACGATAAGTCCGAGCAGAATTATATACTCCGGATTTTCAGGATAGAGCAGTTTATCAGCGATATAGGGGTGAAAAATAAGAAGCAGAACAAGAAACAATCCGTTAACGGAAAGCACACTCAGTAGAGAGTTTTGAAAAACTTTTTGTCTATCGGTGGCCTCAGTCAAAAATTTGAAATAAGCCGTTTCCATTCCGAAAGTGAGCAGAACCATCAGAAATGCAATCCAGGCATACAGTTCGGAAACCACCCCGTAATCTGAAGGGTCGGCCAGCACCGCCACATACAGAGGAACAAGTAAATAATTAAGCAATCGACCGACAATACTCGACAAACCGTAAACCGCCGTTTGTCCCGCTAATTTCTTTATCGGATTGCTCATTCACTTATCATATTACGGCTAAGATAGGAGAAATTCCCTTTGATTCGAGGAAATCCCTAATTTGACTTCAGTGTATTCTACTGTAATCTGTGGTTCTATTAATTATTTGAAATTTGGCTTTCTCTTCTCTAGAAATGCGGTAGTTCCTTCCTTAAATTCTTCCGTGCCAAAACAGTTTCCAAATTCACTGACCTCCACGGCATAACCGTTTAAGCCATCTCTATAATTCGCATTTATCGCCTTTATTGCTGATTTTATTGCAGATCCAGAATTATTACAAATCTTTTCAGCAATTTTCTCTGCCAACCCCAACAATTCATCCTGAGCAACCACGTGATTAACCAACCCCCATTCTTTCGCTTCTTCGGCAGAGATCATTCCAGCAGTTGTGATCATTTCCATTGCCTTACCTCTACCAACGAGTTGAGCCAAACGCTGGGTGCCGCCGTATCCCGGTATCACTCCCAATGAAACTTCGGGTAGGCCTAATTTAGCATTATCAGAAGCGATTCGGATATGAGAAGCCATAGCCAGTTCCAGACCTCCACCTAGCGCGAATCCATTAACTGCAGCAATAACCGGGGTAGAAAGGTCCTGAACAAAATTAAACAGCAATTCCTGACCCTGAGCGGCAAGTTCCTGCCCCTGCTCCACACTAAACTCTGCAAATTCCTTAATGTCTGCTCCGGCTACAAACGCCTTTTCACCGGAACCCGTCAAAATTATTACCCGTGTTCCTTCATCCCTGTCAGCAGCATCAAGTGCCTCATGCAACTCACGTATGGTTTGTTTATTTAACGCATTTAACTGCTTTGGACGGTTTACAGTAATCGTCTGAATTCTATCTTTTTGGGATACAGAAATATTTTCGTAACTCATTTGTGAAATTTTGGGCTAAGATAAGTAATGCCTTCCTAAGTTCAAAGTGCGATTCATTGGTGCCTTTAACATCTCAATCTTAAGGCTGTAACAAATCAATTAACTCCGAATTTGATTACATTTGTTCATCAACTTTTTTCAAATGAAGCAAGTACGTTGCCCAAATTGCAATAACTGGTCTGAAAACGTAAATGTTTGCGTACACTGTGGAGAAATTTTAAACGCAGAAAAAAAAGCAGTAATTGCCGGAGAAAAAGAGAGCAAATTTAAGAAGCCTACCCCTCCGGGTAAACTTCAAAAATTTCTTGAATATTCGAGAACCTCTAAAAATCCGTTCATTCGGTTTCTCTACTATATCGCAGTTTCCATTTGGGCAATTTATGTAGGTTTGGTTTTATTCGTAATGTATTTAGTTGTAGCTGCCTCCGGATAATGAGAACTGTTAGTCATCCTGTATTTATTTGTTTAGCGTTAATTTACGCGGTGTATTATTTACTCAAGGTCACGGGAACACCCTTACCCGAAGTGATTACAAGCTACCTTTCGGATTTACTTAGTTTGTTTATCGTTAACACTGTGGCTCTTTCGCTAATCAGAAAAATTAAGGGCAATGACCATATAGAATTATCTGTGCCAGTGATAACTTTTGGGTTCATAACTTTTACGGTGTTTTTTGAATATGTTATGCCTCGAACAGATCCCTATTATATCCACGATACCATGGATGTTTTGTGCTATGGAATGAGCTCACTCGCTTTTCTTGTGTGGAGAATGGATATTTTTCCATCGATGAGAAAAAATACTGTTAACCGCAAAGCAAGAAGATAAAACTTGGAATTGACGAGAAAACACGTGTTTTAATCATAATACCCACACGAATCTCTACCTATTCATACTTATTCTCCCAACGAGGTTTTGAGATCCTGGATCAAAGGTGCTACTTTTTCTATTGTGACATGATCCATGACAACTATCTTGTACCAGTTCGGTTTTTCATGATTATCCGGCACAAGACCATACTTTCCGGCAATTTCGGGTTTCACAAATTCACTTCGGATTGTAATGATATTTGAAGCAGGTTGTCTGAAATGTTTTATTTTAAGTTCTTCGAGTCTTTCACATATCCATGCTGTACGTTTTTGAAGAACAAATATTTTTTCCATCCATCCGTAAGGACCATATTTCGACAAAATCATCCACACAGCGACTGCATTTGCCCCTGATCGACTTCCTATCAAGGTATAATCCTCCCCTTCCACATAACTCGCTTCCTTTGTATTGGAATAATGGATTAAATCTTTACGAATCACAAATAAACCTGTGCCGTAAGGCGCTTGTGCCATTTTATGTGCATCGAGAGTTATGGAAGACACCTTGGGGTTTCTAAAATCGAGAAGGTGTTCTTTGCAAGAAAACGGAAAATAAAATCCGCCGTAAGCTCCGTCAACATGCAAAAAATAAGGGATTTCCTGTTCATCCAGGATGTCTGTAAATTTTGCAGGATCATCCACTGACCCGAACATAGTTGTCATCATGTTTGCGACTACGATAAACGCTTTCGTTCCTTTATTTTTTTGAATGTTAACGGCTTCAAACACCGCTTCGACAGTTATCTCTCTTGAATCTTCTGTCACCCGCACTTTTTGAACAGGTAAATTCAAGACATTTCCTGCCTTATCCATGGAATAATGATTGTCGGCAGAGCAGATTATACAAATCTCCTCATTCTTAAAATTTTTTTCTTCCCTAAAATAATTTCGATAAATCCAAATCGCCTGAAGATTTGCTTCTGTTCCTCCTGAGGCCACGTATCCATCGTAATGCTCATCGCTCCCTTTAAGAATATCGTAAGCACAAATCTTTATCAGTTCTTTTTCTATCTCCTGAGTTCCGGCAAAGAAAGATTCAGAACTTCCTAAAGTATGGCAGCCAATATGGTTGGGATTCTTGATCAGTGTGGAAAGAAACGGGGCGTCTTTTAAAAATGTGGCGTCCTGTGAAAAAACTTTTTCATCAAGATAGGAAGCCGGAACACCGAGGACGTTCTTATCAATGTAGTTAACGTTTTTATCAAGCGCTGAAAAAACCCTTTCCTTGATCTCTTTTTCAGGCAACTTTTTCCAGAAATGGTACATAATCCTCTTCTTTCTGCAAAAGTAAAGAAAGAAATAAGGTGTTAGTAAAATTATTCGATTTTATGGATTACCACATATCGTCCGATTCTGCTCTGGACAGTATTCTCATCGCATTGATCCCATTCTCCTTCTCTGATCTCCATGGTGATTTCTAAAATCTTTATCGAATCCTCGATAGTCGATAATATTTCCTCAATTTCTTTACGCGTGACCTTACTCTCACAGAATTTAATAAAATAATCCTGTTGGGATTGTCTCACATAATATTCGGAAATGCCGGTATTTTTCCCGGCTTTATTCACAAACTGTTTCTCAACAATTTCTGCGCGTACAGTGAGTTTCGAGGATGATTTTCCGGTCCCGGCGTACATGTTCTCCTTGCCACTAGAACAGTTCAGGAGTAAAAAGAACAATGAAATAATAAAGAGCTGTAGTTTCATAATTGAAAAAGTAAATCGGTTTGAAAATAAGATCAGTAGTGAGTAAATTTTTTGTTTGGATGAATACAGGTTTGCCAATATTCGACAACTCTTTCGATCATCTCCGAAAGATCCTCCAAACTACTAGGTTTCTTAAAATATCCCTGTACGCGATATTCATAGGCCTCTTTTACCTGCTCCTCCTTAATGTCTCCGCTTGCGAAAACGAAAGGTATTGATTTCTTTCTAAGGGCTTCATCTTCATCTATTTTTTTCTTCAGTTCCATTCCGTTCATTTCAGGCATATCCATATCCGAAATGATAAGAAAGATGTCATCCGCATTGTCTCTTAAATACTCCAACGCCTCTGAGGAACGGTTAAAATGATCTATTTCAATAGCCCAGTTCCTATCCTTCAAGGATTCATTCAATAACTTTTTTTCATATTCTTCGTCATCGATAAGAATAATCTTACCTTTTACTTCCTTCATGAAACGCTTATTTTATTTTTAACTTCATTCTACCACCCACCAACTTTCATCGCAAAGTGTTATTATTAAGCGGCTTTTAAATATACCTATATTTTCTTTAATGTTAAAAATTGATTTGGAGAAAATAAATTAACAATCTATGGGTTTTAATACTGTCTGTTTAAATCAAAAAAAAAAGATTATGCGAGTTTCAGTTTTCATTTTGTTTGTTTCTTCCTTTTTAGTCAATCCTGTCGGTGCACAAGACAAGAAGCTAAAAATAACAGAGTTTTATGGTCTAGCCGGTTTTCTCCATCAAACACAAGCCGGCAGTTCGCACACTGACTTTAAAAGCCTTTTCCCCGAATCCACGATACTAATGAATAATCCGGAAGCCTTTAATAATACTCCCGAGATCTTTTCTCCGTACGTTGCCAGCAGCGGGGTTTCAATTCTTGCAGGGTTTCAGCTCGGTAATTCTTCAGAAGATCAGGGCAAAGGAAAGAAGACTTTACGTCTAGGATTAACCTACGGGAGATCAAATATCCTCAGCGATTGGTCGTACAGCGAAACCTGGTCACCCTATGATACATTAACCGGACAAAATTCAAGCAATGTTTACTACCTTGATTCCGTGAGGTCGCGCTCGGTGAATGGAGACTATTTCGTCGAAACAATCGGATTAAACGCCTCGCTTATATTCAGAACCAACAGTGCCTCTCGGTGGACCGCATATGGAGGTCTGGGATTAAGTATTGGCACTTCCTTCAACGCTATTACATCGCTTAATTATCGCGAATATGAATATACCGCATTACGGGGACATTCCAGAGAACAAGCCTCCGAGACATCGTATACTGAAAACGCATTTGTTCAGGAACAAAAAAGAAACAAGGGCTCTTTGAATGGCTCACTGTTTATCCCATTAGGTATTGACTTCCGACTAAGCGAAAGTTCAGAATTCTGGAGTATGGTGCATATCTTTGCAGAAATACAGCCGGGAATTCGTTTTCAGCACATTCCTGAGATTAACCGGTCTGTTACACAGATATTTAACGCAAACAACCTCGGATTAAGGTTTAGCTGGTAGGTCTATTCCTTGCCTGATTTATAGAAAAGTGAACATCAATTTTTCTCCTTCTGTTTCTGTAATGGAAAGATAAATTCTTATACTTGATCACAAAACACTTTAAATAGTTGACAAATGATCAGGTTTTTATGTGGGTTATTCATCCTCGCTGGGTTTTCCACTCAGTTAATCGCTCAGCAAATCAAGGCGTATCAAATCTACAACAGTCGAGGTAAAAAAGTTTCTTTTGAAAAAATGTCTGCGGATCTCAGAAAACAGAACATCATTCTGTTTGGGGAATTGCATAACAATCCGATTTCCCACTGGATGCAGCTTGAACTTATTAAAAGCCTTCATAAACAAGGAAGTATCGTGCTTGGGGCAGAGATGTTTGAGCGCGATGATCAGAAGTTGCTGGAAGCCTATCTTGAAGGAAAAATTGAGGAACGGGAGTTTGATTCACTTGCCGGACTCTGGATAAATTACGAGACAGATTATAAACCCCTGATAGAATACGCAAAACGAAATCATTTGAATTTTGAGGCTACAAATATTCCCCGCCGTTTTGCAAATATGGTTTATAAAGAAGGATTTACTTCACTTGATTCTCTTTCAGAAAATGAGAAAAAATGGATAGCCCCACTGCCGATTGCGTATAATCCCGAATTACCCGGTTACAAAGAAATGCTTAACATGATGCCGGGTCATTCCAACGAAAACTTACCTAAAGCTCAGGCGATAAAAGATGCAACAATGGCTTATTTTATCTATCAGGGATTTAAAAAACAGCAGGCTTCAGAAAGTACTTTTTTACATTTCAACGGGACTTATCACAGTAAAAACTACGAAGGGATTTACTGGTATTTAAAGGAAATCGATACGTCATTAAAGGTAGCTACCATTCATACCGTTCTTCAAGGTGATGTAATGCGTCTGGAAAAGGAACATTACGGTGCCGCTGACTATATTCTGGTGGTCGATGAAGATATGACAACCACATATTAATATGAAAAAGCCAAGGTTTTTAAAGAAAGGAGATACGGTAGCTATTCTCGCTCCGGCAAAGGCGATTGAAGAGGCGCACATAGAAAGAGCTAAAACCCTCTGGCAGAATGCCGGTTTTAAGGTTTTGGTCAGTGAAAACTGTCTTGGTAGCCATCATTATTTCTCCGGCACCGATGCCGAAAGAACAACAGATTTTCAGAGGGCCATTGACGATGAAAAGGTTAGAGCCATTATTTGCGCACGTGGTGGATACGGATGCATTCGTATTCTCGACCGTATAAACTGGGCTTCTTTTCTGGAGGATCCTAAATGGGTGTTGGGTTTTAGTGACATAACCATTTTTCATCAAAAACTTGCAAAACTGGGTGTGTGTTCCGTTCATTCAACGATGCCCCTGAATTATAAAGAAAACAGTTCTGAGGCCATTGAAACCATGTTTGATGTAACGCAGGGAAAAAAAGTAACCTTTCAGTGGGAATCTTCTCCTTTTGTTAAAAAAGGCAGAACGGAAGGAGCGTTGATTGGAGGAAATCTCTCTGTACTTTGTGGGCTAATTGGAACAAAAGATATGCCCGATTATACAGATAGGATATTATTTCTTGAAGAAGTTGGAGAGCACCTTTATGCGGTTGACCGAATGTTTTACCAATTGGAAAAAAGTGGTATTCTGGATGGGATACGTGGACTGATTGTGGGCGGCTTCACGAATATGAAAGATACTGAGGTGCCTTTTGGCTCGTGCCTGGAAGAAATAATCAACAAACATTTTCAGTATCGGAATATTCCGGTCGCATTTGGTTTCCCTGCTGGTCACATTGATGATAACCGAGCCCTGCTATTAGGTTCTCAAGCTTTATTAGAGGTTGGCAAAGATAACTGTTCACTGAATTTTATTTAACAAAACCATCTTTCCCGTTATACGAGCGAATTGTCTGCAAACTGTCAATCTTGTCATCTTTACAAAACGAAAATTAGGTCTTAAGGGCTTTTTTAGATAAATTGCAGATTATTCAATTCACATTTATGCGAAATTCTATCTGTATTTTTTTCGGTATTCTATTTTTACCCATTTATATTTTAAGTCAGGATCTTTTCCTGAAATCAGGAACATATGCTGTCGATACGCTGAAAGAAATAAATTCGGAGAACCTCTTCGGCTCTGCTGTGCACGACCAATTTTCGATCATCGTATTCGATAAAATACCCGACGGGCAGCGCAGGCAAATTTTAAAATCTGCGGGAATAGAATTGTTAGACTATCTGCCCCGTAACGCTTTCATTGCTTATATTCCCGAAAAAATAAACTCCTTTGATCAAAAAGCCTGTTGGATTAAAAAGATCATCCCTTTTCGATCGGAATTCAAGGTTTCAAAGGAACTTTTAGCCCTTAATATTCCCGCACATGCTTATAATGAAAGTGGTCAAATTGAATTGGTCGCACAATACTTTACTGTTTTGGACGAGCAATCAATTCTGGATTCACTCTTCAAAAACGGCTTTCAGGTTCTCGACACCGAACCGGGCCTAAACGCGGTTAGAATTCAGTTAAAAGCAGCGGACATTCAAAAATTCATTCAACAGTCATTTATCCAGTTTATTGACTTTCCTACCCCTCCGGCTGAACCTGAAAATGATGCCGGACGACGTGAACATCGCAGTAACACCCTATTCACAGATTTTCCGTCAGGTTTAAAATACCGTGGAGACGGTTTTCAGGTCATGATGCAGGACGATGGATATATCGGTCCACACATTGACTATACAGGAAGAATTGATCAAAGCAATTGTTCTCCATGCAGTACTGATCCCACAGATAATCACGGAGACCACGTAGCCGGAACTATCATGGGTGCCGGAAACCTGGACCCCAGGGCACGGGGAATGGCTCACGGTGCTGACCTTCTTGTCTATAACAGTTCGAACAATAATTATTCGCTTGTTCCTAATTTGTACCAAAACAATGATGTATTCATTACTTCTAAAAGCTATAGTAACGGATGTAATGCCGGTTACACCTCGCTGACTCAGGAACTGGATCAGCAGGTTAGGTTATATCCCTCTCTTATTCACGTATTTTCTGCAGGAAACAGTGGGACGAGTGACTGCGGATATGGTGCCGGAGACGGATGGGGGAATATTACCGGAGGACATAAGGCGGGTAAAAACGTTGTTGCAGTAGGAAACTTAACCTCATCAAACATTCTCGCATCTTCCAGCAGTAGGGGGCCTGCATCAGACGGCCGTATTAAGCCTGATATCTGCGGTATAGGAACGCAGGTATACTCTACCGTGTACGACAATAATTACGACAATTTTACCGGAACTTCAATGTCCTGTCCGGGAGTTGCCGGAACCATAACGCAGCTTTATGATGCCTTTCAGGATATCAACGGAGGAACCATTCCTCCTTCCGGTTTGATAAAAGGAACTGTGTTAAATACTGCAGATGACCTGGGAAATCCCGGGCCTGACTTTCAATACGGTTGGGGAAAAATCAATGCCCGAAGAGCATTTGAGGTGATCAACGACGGGACTTATTTGACGGATGTTATCGACCAGGGGCAACAACACACACACCAGATTACTGTTCCAACCGGCACAAAGCAGCTGCGGGTCATGGTTTATTGGACTGACTATGAGGGTTCAACATCTGCCTCTTTGGCTTTGGTAAACGATCTGAATATCGCGTTAATTGATCCGCTAACCACCACTTACGAACCATGGGTGCTCGATCCGACCCCGAACGCTGTGGCGCTGGATGCCGTGGCTGTTCGCGGCACCGACAACCTGAACAATATGGAGCAGGTTACCCTGGAAAACCCACAAGCGGGCGTTTACACTATAAACGTGGATGGTTTTAACGTTCCTCAGGGACCTCAGGAGTATTTTCTTATTTATTACCTTGAAAAAGATGAGATCAATGTCACTTTCCCTATAGGTGGAGAGGGATTGCATCCGGGAACAGGAGAAGTAATAGCCTGGGATGCTCCGGAAGGAACAGATCCATTTAATATTTCATTTTCTGAGGATAACGGTGCGACATGGACGAGTATTGGGACTGCACAGGCGAACTTAAGACAATTTTACTGGAATATCCCTTCAGGCACTCTAACGGGAGAGGGAAGGATTAAGATAGAAAGGAACGGTATAGAAGGTATGAGTGAAGCCTCTTTTTCAGTAATTGCAACACCTACTGATCTTGGAGTTGAATGGGTTTGCCCGGATTCGCTTATGTTATCATGGAATCCCGTTACCGGAGCAACAGGATATGCGGTTAGTATGCTTGGTGCCAAATATATGGATAGCATCACGTTTACTTCCGATACGAACGTTGTTTTAAATTTACCCTCCTCGCTGGATTCCTGGTTCAGTGTTAAATCCTATGGTCCAAACGGAGCAGTGGGAGAACGCGCCGTTGCTTACCACAAAGTGCCGGGTGAATTTCAGTGTTTATGGAGCGCACCGATAGCCGGATTCGATGTTGACTGTAATAAGGCCGGAGAAAATTACTGCTTTAACCTGATTCCTCAGGCGGCCAATACAGACACCAGTACTGCAGTGATTACCTGGTATTTTCCCGGTGGAACACCCGCAATATCCAACGATCCCTCTCCACAGGTTTGCTATGACGTACCGGGCTTATATGATTTAATTATGGTCGTAGATAACGGATATGGTACAGATTCTCTATATCAGGCAGGGTTTATTGAAGCCACACCGGCAAAAACTCTTCCTTACTATGAAAGCTTTGAAAACCAAACAACATTCGTAAGCAACGAAGAGTGGTCTGCAACAAGTATAGGAATAGGAAGCCCTACATTCGAAATCAACACTACTGTAGGGTTATCGGGTACTCAAAGTGCGTTCATCCAGAACTATGGTCAACCTGCCGGAACCGAAGACGAACTTATTTCGGGATCCATTGATCTTTCTTCTTTACAGTCCACAGATGATGTAACACTTTCTTTCCGATATGCATACCGAAAGAGAAACACTTCGGATGAAGAATGGCTTCGGGTTTATATCAACAAGAGTTGTTTGGATCCATGGATTTTAAGAAAAACCATTAAAGGAAACACACTTTCCGAACTTGTAAGCGCCTCAAATTGGGAGCCCGCAGGTCCCGAAGACTGGATAACAGTTCACGTCACAAACATCACCAGTTCCTATTATAGTTCTGATTTCCGTTTTAAATTTAATTTTCAGGGAGACGGCGGGAATAATTTATACCTTGACGACATCAATATTTACCAAGGTCCACCTTCCAATGATATTGTCGGACTAAGTGAGGATGCTATTAATTTTGGCTTTAACGTCTACCCCAATCCGGCATCCGAAGAAATAAATATTCAGTTCGAATCCCTTGAAAAGGGTCAAGTAATAATTTCGGTTCAGACACTTGCGGGTCAAATGCTAGAAAATCACGTGATTGTTCCTCAAACCGGTAAAAACATGGTACTCATTGATTCTTCACAGTTAGCTGCGGGAATGTATTTGATTTCTTTCACACAAGGAGGAATAACAAGCACTAAGAAAATTACTGTTCGTTAAAATTTGACACAACCGGCTTATCTGTTAACGGTATCTGAAGGATCATATAGGGCTGACTCATTACTTCTGCGGAGGGCCCTTGAGGGCTTTGAATGTTGACGTTTACTTGTATCTTTTCCGAATATTCGGTAATGTCCCCGATTTTTAACTCATAACCCCTTGAGCCTCTCACCTCGTCAAAAACGAACAGTAAGACGTGGTCTTTGAAAAAATGTACATTCCTGATCAGTTCTTCGGTTTTTACTTCATCATTCACTGAATTCATCTTGTTTACCAAAGCAACAAAATCCTGATTATTATCTATTTTGATCACCCCCTGTTTAATACCTTCTTCTCCCGCTCCGTCGAGCACCTCCTTTTTAAGAATGTCATAATTTAATTCATTCCCTTCATTTTCCTCCACCTGTACAGGAGTGCTGTTCTCCTCCGTTGACGTTTCCTTAACGGCCGAGCAGGACAGAGTCATCAAAATGATAATGATAAGCGACAAATTGGACAATTTTTTCATGTATTATCGGTTTACTTGAATTTAGTTTTGTATTCAGAATTAATGCAAGTACAAAAAATATTCCCAAATATCAAAACAAAAGGGCTCGGTATTAAGCCGAACCCTTCCTAAGCCTCTAAACTCTTCAGTGAAAGTCTGGTTGTTTAATCACCGGTCTGAAGAATTTCCGGTAGAGGCTACTCACTATCATCTGATTTTTATCAAGTAATTACTTTTTCGCTTTTTCAATCACCCATTTACAGTTTTTTCTTCCCATAGCAGCCATAATATTGGCAAAACCCTTGGTGCTTGTTTTGTTGCTTTTGCTATCATGAAAAACTGCTTTTGCGCCTTTATAATATACCCTTGTTCCGCAATAGAACTGGCCTCTGTTTTTGTCATCAGCACCCTCTGAAACCGGGTTTGGACCGAACATGAACAAGTTCACCGCATTCACTCCGTAATCTTCTTTGTTCTTTTTCAGTTTACGCGTAACAATATAACATACAACAACGGCGTCTACACCGAGTCCTTTGCATAGTTCATAACCCAAACTGGAGGTCATCTGTCTGTTTGCACTAAAAATTCCGCCTGTTTTCAAGACAGTCTGTGTGGATTCATCTGCTGCTTCATTTGCCACAAAGAATTCACGGTATCCCTTTCCGGACGGACATATTTTGAGCGTTGTCATTGTAGAAGAAGCGATGGTGGAGAGTCCGGTTCCTGCATTCTTAGATTTTGTGACAGTTGTCTTTTCTTTTTTTGCAGATTCCTGATTGAACCCATAATAAAAGTCTTTTTTTTCTTCAGTATCCAGAAATTCATCGGGAGTTAGGAGATCCATATTGTATTCTTTAAAAGATGCTTTCAAAGCGTCAATCCCCTCAGCGTAAAAAGCATCGATATGATCCTGGCCAAGTTCATCTGAGGTTCTCCACACCGCCGTTTTTGCTATACCTGTGTAAACTCCTCCGGTTGCTTTTCCTTTTGCCGGGTCGTAGAGATAAAAGCTAACCAAAGCTATTTTTTTGGGTTTGGGGTTTATCAGCTCAACGTTGGCACTATATCCTTTTCCGTTTTTGGAATTTCTTCCTTCAGGAGGAAAGTCGAATTGTACTTTAATCTTTTTCTCGCTGGCAGTTGCTTTGTTAAAAGCGTTTTGGGCAGTGGAAATATTTACGAAAAATATACCGGCCACCATCATAAAACCTATTCTTTTCATTGTTTTGTTTTTTACTGATTTACATTAATTTATTGATACCAATTTCGTCACAGACAGTATAGCGCCGTTTTGATCATAACTAACTTGTTTTACGATTCCTCCTAATTCAGGAACATACCATTTCTGAAAAAGCAATTTTGAATAGCCATCTTCATTTGCTCCAACAGACCTGTTTATAAGTCTTTCTGTTCTTTCGTGGTTCTTAATCTGTTGTTTCTGTATTTTTTCATCCGCAGAAATCAGGTTCACTTCAGCGCCCATCTTAAACAAAGACACACTTTCAATTAAATAAGCAGTATAAACATTGCCGTTTATTTCAACCGTTTCTGTACCTACTACCATTGCTTCCGAATTGTGGATCGTATGCATAAATGGAGCCTCCTCCTTTCTAACCTCTGCGGAAATGGTTTTATAGCGACGAGTAACTGTTTGACACGTTCTTCCCAGGTAATCAATATAGGGCAAACTGTACGTCGTACTAACATGTTCTTTTCTTTCTGCCGTATAACTGGAATACTTCGGTGTGCTTGCCCCGTAATCATGATAAGGAACAAATTTCGTGTTAAGGTCAATGCTGACCGGAATCTGTTCCACACCCAACATACTCACAGCCGTTATATCGCCTTTATCATCTCTAAATACATATGGGGCGTTCAAGCGGGTGAAAAATACCGTATCGTTGAAAATAGCAACCTCACTTGTGTATATCACCCCTTTAACTTCTGTTTGAAGGTCTGCTTTCTTAAAGTTTTCGTCCTCGGTTATTTTGGCCACAGTATAAATCACTTCCTTTTTACTTCCCCTTGCTTTTCCGCTTAACACCTTTTCATTGTGAGCAACGGCAGCCTTACTTCTTTCTCCTTTGCCGAGCGAAACGAATTTTTTATTGTTCGTGACCTCTTTTCCAAAATCAACCACCTCAAAGACTATGGTTTGACCTTCCTTGTAAGGGATCTGAGCATTTTGGCAGATCAGAACAGGACTCAATAATAGTTGTATAAGAATAAATACCGGTTTTTTCATAGTAGTAGAATTTAAGTTATTAATCGTTTTTCTTTAGTTCAATTATTTTCTTTTGAATAGCGTATTTCGTTATCGCAACCAAACTTGGAGAACCAATTTTTTTGGCAATATTTTTTCTGTGAGTTTCGACGGTTCTCATGCTGATATTTAATAATTGAGAAATCTCGTAGGATGTTTTCTCTTCAGCAATTAGTTTCACAATTTCCTCCTCCCTGGCTGATAATGAATTCATTCAGCAAAGATCAGAAACATGAATGAGGCTTGAAATACCTATGAATCGGTATTTTTTATATCCGTATTACTACGGATAGGATTAGTAAATTCAGACTAAATCATTGTAGAATGCGAACTTGATCAAACCTATGATCGTTCTGGAGTTCGTTTTCTGCATGATATGTTTACGATGGGTGTCTACGGTTCGTGGACTGATAAAAAGTTTTTCGGCGATTTCGGCGGTTGAATATTCCTGAACAATGAGTTTCAGGATTTCCATTTCTCTTTCGGTAAGCAGCCGAAGTTCCTGATTTGAAGTTTCCTGTTTTTTTATTTGCCTTACCATTATGGAAAGTACCTCTTTGCTGTAATGAGTGCCGCCCTCTGTGATATTCTTAATGGCACTAACCAATTCTGCTTTACCCGTGTTTTTTAAAATGTATCCTTCCGCTTCAGCGAGAAGTATTTCACTGATGATCTGCTTATCATCGTGCATGGAAACCACTAAAATCTTCACTTCCGGATAAAACTGTTTAACCTTACGCGTCAGGGCTATACCGTCCATACCGGGCATACTTATATCCACGATCATCAAATCAACCGGGCGCGATTTCAAAAATTCAAAAGCATCGGATCCGTTGTTAACCTCGCCAACAAAGACGATATCAGTTTCTTTTCTCAGCAGGGATTTAATGCCATCAATAAACATTTGATGATCATCGGCTATCAATATTTTGATCTGTTCACTCATTTAGTGGGATAGAAACAGTTAAATTCGTTCCTTTGTATTTGTTCGAGCTTACATCGATACTTCCATTCAGCATTTCAACACGAGAAAAAATACTTTTCCAGCCGATGCCTTTACTTTTTTCAATTTCTTGGGTATCGAAACCTATTCCATTATCAGAAATTTCCAGATGAAGGCGATTGTTTGATTTTTTTAGTAAAACATATACTTCTTTCGCCTGAGAATGTTTAATAGTGTTATTAAGTATTTCCTGAATGACTCGATATACAGCAATTTCAACAGAAGAGTTTAAGCGCACTTTAATCCCTTCCGACTTGAAATGAACATTCAGTAATCCGGATGCATTCATCTTGGAGGTCAGTTCTTCCACGGCGGAAATTAAACCTAAACGTGTAAGGGCAAGTGGCATTAAATTGTGGGATATATTCCGAACCTCGGTCACAGCATTATCGATTAATTCACCTGCATTGTTTATCAAATACTTATCCTCACTAAGGACACTTTCTTCCAGGCTCGCTACATTCAGTTTCGCTGTAGACAGAAGCTGACCCAGTCCGTCGTGTAAGTCTTTGGCAATTCTCGTCCTTTCTTTCTCCTCCGCCTTTATGATCGCTTTGAACCGCAGTTTTTCCTCTTCCTGTAATCGTTTTTGCGTTATTGCCTTTCTTCTGTAAATCACAAACGCAGATACAAAAACGACCATGATTACCGTAGTCATAAAAACGATCCAAAGGAGTTTTTGCCGTGCACTTCTTGCGGCCAGTTCTGCCTTATCCAGTTTTGCCTGTATTTTTAAGCGCTTGTTTTCAGCTTCTTTCTTTTCTGTCTGATACTTCGTTTCAATTTCAGCGATCTCTTTTGCGGTTTCAATCTTATACAAACTGTCTTTAACTTCACTATGTTTAATTCGGTAATTCAGCGCCTGTTCAAAGTTTTTCAGTGCTTGATGCACAAGTGCAAGTCTGTCATAATTCTTTTCCAGCATGAAATCATAACCATTGTTTTTTGCCATCCGTAAACTCTGTTCTAAATAGTTAAGAGCCTTTGAATATTCGTTCAGGCGGTAATAACAGTAGCCAACATTGTGCAAAGTAATCGTTTGTCCATAAGTATCGCCCACGGCTTTTCGGATTTCCAATGCTTTTTCATTAAAACGCAATGCATTTTCGAAATCGTTCAGTGCTTCGTAACTTACCGCGAGGTTATTGTATGCTTTTCCAAGCTCGGGATTTTGTTCGAGTTGTCTAAAAATTCTTATTGCTTTTTCCTGATATACAATATTCAAGCTGTCCTTACCTAAATTATGATAAATCAGTCCAATATTCATATAGGCGTTTGCCACACTATTTGGGTTGTCTATTCGCTGATTGACTTTCAGCGACTGAAAATAATAGTCGAGCGCCTTTTGGTATTGCCCTAATTTCTCGTAAATATTGCCAATGTTGCCTGTGTTTTTTGCAATTCCCAGATCATCTCCGATTTTCTCGTTGATTTCAAGAGCTTTTAAATAATTAGCCAGAGCATTTTCGAAATCCGAGAAATAATAACCCGTATTCCCCATGTTATTATAGGTACTGGCTATTCCGGTCGAATCGCTCAGCTTATCATAAATTTCCAGGGTTTGAGTAAAACTTTCCAGGGCTTCGGCCTGATTTCCTGAAATAACATGACAGATTCCCTTTGCATTGAAGGCTTCTGCCCTGATCTCTAGCACTGAATCTTTTGATACTCCTGTAACTTTCCTTGATAATTTAATCGCTTTCTCAGCAAAAATTAATGCTGAATCTAAGTCTTTATTACGGTATTCGTTGCTTCGTGCTATATATTTATTGACATCAGCGGCAGTGGTTTGTGTCGAAACCTGTGAATACACAAGGTTCCAAATAAACACTTGAATAAGAAGAAGCGATTTCGCAGAAACGAAAGAATAATATTTGACCTGGTTTATCACTGGTTTAAAGAGAGATAGGGCCAAAATTAACTATAAAATCTTTACCCGGTGCAATAGCGCACTGAAATCAGTAAAGAATCGCAGCGTCTTAATATAAAATCTCTTTCAGGACTTATTCAAATGTGTTTTTAAAAGAAAAAGCACCCCTATTTCCTCTCGGGAAAGAGAACTTTTTGAGTCTAAAAGTTTATTTATTTCGGATTTAAAATAGCCGAGGGTTTTTCCGTTGATGTAGCCGTCAATTATTCTCGGATCTATATAAGCGTTTCTGGCTACTGAAGGTGTATTTCCAAGTTTTTCAGAGACCTTGGCTACGGCTTCCTTAATGTTTTTATCGAGCATTTCCTGGTCGTTCTTCTCAACTGCACCGAGTTCGTTCAAGGCAATCGCGGCAATCATAGTTCCGGCCCATGTTCTAAAGTCTTTTGCCGAAAATTCTTCCCCCATATGTTCTTTGATGTATTCATTGAGATCCTCACTCTGAACATCGACAACATTTCCTTGCCCGTCATAATATTTAAAAATTTCATATCCGGGAATGTTATCAAGTTCGCGGACTATGCGGGTAAGTTTACTGTCAATAACCTTTTTTTCCTGTTCCTTGCCAGATTTCCCTTTGTACGAAAAGATCATTTTATCGCCTTCAATCGATAAATGCCTGCTTCTTAAAGTTGTGATGCCATAGCTGTCATTTTCGGCGGTATAGAATTCGTTTCCCGGACGAAAAAAAGCCGATTCCAATAACCTGACCACGGTTGCAAGGACCTTTTTTCTTGTATTTTTCTCAATGCGCAAATGCTGTCCTGTAACACGACGCATATGTTCAAGTCGGTCTGCGAATGCAACGATGCGGTCAAACTTTTCTTCTTCCTTCCTTTTGATATATTCAGGATGATAGATATATTGCTTTCTTCCTTTGGAGTCCCTCCCCGTTACAAGCAAATCTGCATGCATGTCTGAAGAAATCTCCACATCTTTCCACGCCGGGGGAATAGTAAGTGATTCAAACCATGCTCTCAGCTTTTTATTTTTGATGGTCTTCCCTTGTTCATCCTGATATGTAAAGCCTCTCCCCTTTTTGTACCTGTAATACATTTTATCGTCAAAAAACTGATCAAGAGCTTTTAATCTGTTCCGAATTCGTCGTTTTCTCCCACATTAGGAGTGGCAGACTCTAAAACATTGGCTTTGGCTATTTCAAACAGCTGTACAAGCTTGTTTTCCTTAGCATCCCAATGTTCCCCCTTGTTTATCTTAACGGCCAACATTCCAATATTCTGATCATCCTTACCGTCTTCGTACCAGGCGGCCACCCAGTTGTTCCAATACCTGTCAATCAATTCTTTATCCTGTGTAAACCTGGCTTTTCCCGTAAGGGATACATAAACATTTTCCCTGGGGTTGCTGAACGTAACACAGACGTCCTTATCGTTTTTTACCTCGTAAACCTTAGCAGCATCTCTGGATGTAAAAAAATACAGTGTTCCATCATAGGCGTCCTGTACAAGACTCATCGGACGAGCTCTTAATTTCTCGTCATCCTGTCTTTCTTTCGTGACAAGCATTCCGACTTTGATGTTCTTAATAAGGTCCCAAATAAGTTTTTTGTGTTCCGGACTAGACATATCTTTTAAATTTTATGGTTCTATATGTCTAACATGATAAAGCAATGATTGTTTGATATTATCACTTCCGGAAGATAAATTTACTCATCACAAACTTCAGGTATACCTTGGAAATTCATAGTTAAAGATTATATACTTTTATTCACGCAGAATATATTTTATCCTGTTTTATTTTGATCTACCAAACGAAAAAAGGCATCACACTCAACGTTTTGATGCCTTTAAATAACTCTAAGAAAAATACCTGTCTGTTTTTACGGCTTGATCAACGATGGAACTCTAAGTATTGTTCCTGCATATAAAATAACCGCTGTAATTACTCCGGGGATCGGTGGTTGACCCATAACGACCTCTGCAACTATAATTCCTCCCACGAAAGAACAGAAGAGTAAAAAACCAAGCCTCATTGTTTTGGGATACCAGTAAAGAGCGAGTAATATAAGTTCCAGTATTCCAAGTAATACAATATTATCTCCCCAGTTTGGGAGCGCCTGCATGCCTTCTACCAGGTCAGGAGCCTGAATGACTTTCATAATTCCACCCATAAGAATCTGTATACTGAAAAGAATAGAAAGAACATATCCTGTTATTTTCTGTGCCTTGCCGATGCCGGCTTCATGATAATTCGCCATAACGATAGTTTTAATGTTAATGGGGCGAAATTATATCAACCTTAAACCCTGTGCATTAATGTAGATTAAGAAATGCTGGCAAGTTTTAACCTCCGTACAACTCGTTTCTTTTAACCTTACTAAGTGCTTCGGGCGTAATTCCCAGGTATGAAGCGATCATGCGTTGCGGTACGCGCTGAACGATATCCGGATAAGTTTTCAGGAAATGATTGTACCTTTCAAGTGCAGTGGCGCTCATCAAAAGGATGATGCGTTCTTGCAGAACGCCTACTCGTTTCAGTAGTTTCAGCACCTCAGGATCGGTATCTACCGATTTATCTCTTTGAATAACGATAGTGTCTTCCAAAGCATCAATGTACAACTGGCCAGGCATATCCGGAAAAACATTATCGGCCATGATCCATCCTTCAGGTGCAAAAGTAAAAATATGCTCTTTTCCTTTTTGATCAATTGAATAACTCCGAAGCAGTCCTGATTCCACATAAAAAACCTTCGTGTTAAGTTCACCCACCTTCTGTAGAAGCTGTCCTTTTTTAATTTCTAACCTTTTCATTTTTAGAAGAATATTCGGAAAAAGTAATTACACCGAGATTAAAGAGCTATTAATTATTCACAAGGATTTTATTCCTTCACAGGGATGCATAGCTTCGAACAGATCAATGACTGAAAACATCCTGTAAGTTTTCGTCTTTATCAAATACTTTTTTAGCAAAAGTACAAAGAGGAATAATTTTCACCTTTCTTCCCGGGCAAAATCTACTCCTGCATAGACCAGTTTTTCGCCGAATCCTTTTCCCTTGTATGTATCCTGTACACCTGTATGATCGATGATAATTCGACTTTCGCCTGCCCAGGTGTAGGTCATCTCACCGGCCTTTAGGTTTCCTTGATAGATCACAAATCGTCCTTTTGCACCGTAATCTTCTCTTTCAATTTTCATCATTGAGAAGCATTTTTAATTGAAAGGGCTCCGGAAGGACATTTTGCTACTTGTGCCATCAGTTCTTCGCTGGACGCATTATTGGGCTTTACCCAAGGTTTCTCTTTCGGATTATAAACCGCGGGAAGGGTTCTAACACAAACTCCTGAATGCGTGCACAAATGAGGCTGCCATAAAATTGTTACCTCTCCGTTCGAATATTCTTTATTTTCCATTTCTCACCTATTGAAAAGTAAATATAATGAATTGGTTTGATAATAAACACTGTTTGATTTTAGCATGCCCAATGATTTAACCTCTTGTTTTCCAACAATTATCAGAACTGTTTTTTATCAAAAAGTAAATTTAAACCCGGCAGTTACGGTTGCTGTGTGCAACCAATTCTTTACATAACCGTCTCCGGGCCCGTCAACATCATCCGAAGAACCAACGGCTCCACCTCCCAGATATCGCAGGTTTAGAAATCCATCTACCGAGGAATGAAGGTGGGCTCCAATGCGTCCGCTTGCGTCCAGGATGGCACCAACAACTTCATTGTCGCTCCCGTTAAGATAACTTACCGGAGCATAAATTCCGTCTGCTTCAATTTCGAGAAACAACAATGAATTCAGGTTATATGTTGTTTTTAATTTCAAGGCTGGTACGATTCCAATATCCCGGTTGGTACGAAACAGAGATCCATCGCCCGACTCAAAAGAGATTGTTGCATTTCTTATCTGCATGCTTGCACCCAGTGCGAAATCAAAACGCGGATTTGAAGGGAAAAGTTCACGTGTGTAACTCAACCTGTAAAAAGGAAAGTTATAAAGAAGTTTCACGTTTGATCCTGCAGGGAACACTGCACCGTCTATCACCAGGTCTTTTTGAAGATAAACCTGAGACTCCAGACGCAAAGGTTGGTATAGCAAATAGAAGGTGCTTCTTTTTACTTCCATTTCAAGGGATAATCGGCTAACCGGAAAAAGGACGTCCTGACCGCCTTGCTTTCTGTAGTCAAAATACGTCCCTTCTTCACCAAACTGCACCCTGTGATCGAGAACAGAGATAAATCCCAATTCCGCAACAGCGCTTACCTTCAAGTCGCTGTTTTGGTCATTTTCCTGGGAATAAAGTACGTTTAAGAAAATAAGTGTTCCTGCAAGTGTAATCCATTTAGAAAATATCATTGTATTTGTCTTTTGTTTTAGAAGTTCACATTATAATATAACATTAATGTGCTGTTTTCCAAAACAATCGAAAAACACCTGTTTGAATATTACTACTCTCTTAGATGACCGGCGTACTTTATCTTTTTGTCGTTGTCGGACAAGTCTTTATGCCGAACAGGGAGTATAGGGGACAAAACCCTAAAAGACTGGTTAATGTAAAAACAGCCGCAAGAATTAATAAAATCACTCCTAAAACGCCGGAAATAATTTCCGCTGCGTATAATACAGCAATTGTTGCAGCAATCATCAATCTAATAACTCTGTCTACTGAACCCATATTTTTTTTCATCATTTCAAATTTTAGTACTGAATAATGAAACAAAATTAGAGTGCTTTAAGCGAGTATATTATGACAATTGTCATTTTCAGTGATGATTAAAACGAGTCTTTTAACCTCCTCACTATCGCTTAATTAATTTAGCCCAACATGTTAGTAATCTGATCAAAACCCTCTTGCATTGCCAGTTTTTTGGGGGTCTGACCTTTTGCATTCTCCACTGTTTGGTCTGCACCATATTTCAGTAAAAGAGAAACCATCTCTTTGGCATTCATGAAAACAGCATAATGTAATGGCGTGTTTTGATAAATTTCACTGAAGGTATTTGGGTTTGCACCCTTTTTTAAAAGAAGTTCTGCCTGTGCGAGTTGCTCTTTCAACCCCGGGTGGCCAGGACTGTGATGACTCACCAGTTCATGGAGCGGAGAAACCCCATATTTATTGCACAAATTGATATCCGCCCCGTTGTCAACCAGAATTTCTACGACTTTCATGGAGAACTCGTTGACATCTATACAAGCTTTGATGAGAGGTGTGTTCTCAAGCACACTATCCTTTTTATTCGGGTCTTCACCGGCTTCAATTAAAGCAAGTGCTTCCGCTGGACTTGAAGGCATTGCCCAGTCGGGATAAGTTGAAATGTCGTCCGGATCAAATCTGACCATAAAGCATTGGTTTTAATAAATAATTCACTAACAATTATAGCCTAAATCTCTTAACACACTGATATCAAGCCCTTAAATTTTTTCAAAAACCTGTTTCAAAACCTTTTTCTCTTCCTCCCAGTTTTCCTTTTTAGCTGCTTTCAGACAGTTTTCCTTTTTAGCTTGAAGAATTTCGGGATGATCCAGAAAGTATTGCACAGATTCCACGATTTTCTTGGGGCTTACCTCGCTTATAACCACTCCAACATCATGAGCTTCTACAATCCTTCTTACTTGAATGAGGTCGGAAGAAATAACAGCAGTACCTCCATGAATATAATCGAAGACCTTATTAGGAAGGGAATATTTATAGTTCAGGTTTGTGTTTTTGTCCAGTGTTAAACCAATATCTGCGTAGTATGTGTAGTACATTAATTCCTTGTAAGGTTTTTTGCCAATAAAAAGTACTTTTTCGGTTAAGTTTTCTTTTTTTACCGTCTCCATAAGTTGTGGAACAACATCTCCGCCACCGACAATTAACAGAACCGTATTCTCCAGGCTTTTCATGGCCTCAACAGCCTCTTCGGCGCCTCTGTCTACATTAATCCCGGCTCCCTGAATAATCAGGATTAATTTATTTTCAGGAATACCAAGTTTCTTTTTATCGGGAACATTCTTTGTGTTCCATTTTGGAGAAACATTCCTAACCACATTTACAGGTACATTGTATCGTTTTCTATAAATTTCGGCTATGGAATCATTAACGGTATAAACATTTTGAAGCTTTGGGAATATCCATTTTTCAATCCGGAGCCATACGGCCCTTACACGAGGCCTATCAATGAGCTCAGGAACCTCGGTAAAAAGCTCATGGGAGTCGTAAACGAGTTTCTTCCGTTTAATTTTTGCAACCAGATAATTGGCTAATAAGGCGTCTAAGTCGTTACTGAGGAGTGCATCCTGTCTTCTAAAAAAGAGAAATAAAAATAGTCTCACGTTGAAAAAAGCATAGAACAGTGCTCCTTTTTCAAACAATAATCGTAATCTTTTGGTCGCATACTCCCTTTTATCCAGAACAGGGGAGTTCCGCCTTTTTCTACCTACCAGCAAGACCTGAAATCCGTTTTCGTGCAGATAACGACACACTTTATCTACCCGCTGATCCGTATAAAGATCGTTGGTCACCGAAACAATTATGCGTTTTTTGCGCTTCATTTAAGCAAATATAATCTTATAATATGAGATCATTTCATAGCCGGTAAGCAAAGAAATCAGGGTTATATTTTGGGTCATACCTGGTTCTTTATTAAATTAAAACGATTGGAAAAAAGAAATCAGATATGGAAGTAACTAAAAACGGAGTAAAAATAACGATTACGCGCGGTGACATAACGGATCAGTCTGATGCAGATGCAATCGTGAACGCGGCAAATGCGCAGCTTAAAAGTGGAGGAGGAGTAGCTGGAGCTATTCATTCTGCAGCCGGACCGGCGCTTGAAGCGGAAAGTACTAAAAAGGCGCCGATTAAACCCGGTGAGGCGGTAATTACCGGAGCCTACAATCTGGAAAACAAATATATCATACACTGTCTCGGTCCGGTTTACGGTGAAGACGACCCATCGGATGAACTTTTAGCAAACTGTTATTTGAATGCGTTGGATCTTGCCGAACAAAAGGATATAGAGATAATTGCTTTTCCATCCATTAGCACAGGAGCATTTGGTTATCCCATTGAAGAGGCTGCCGAAGTGGCGATAAAAGCAATAAAAAATAAGGTTCAGGAGCTTGAAACAATGAAAGAAATCAGAATGGTTCTTTATCATGATAGGGATGTACGCGTCTATGAAAATGCATTAAGAAATATTTATGGTGATTAGATGGCGCTGATTTATTTCTGTACAAAAGGAAAAGAAAATTCGCCCCAAAAAATTCTTTGAGGCGAATTAAAAATTGCTCGACTAAAGCCCTACTGTTGTATGCTCAAGGTGTTTTTTAGTTGTGCCTTGGACTGAAAATAGTATAGCAGCAGCGCAAATATTCCGAAAAATGATTCTATCATTATCCATTGATTTCCAAAGGCTCCGAGAGGACCATCAGACAAAAGGGTAATTAACCTCGAAAAAGCGTATAGGAGCCAAAACACGGCGAGAAACTTTAAAATTTCGAGGTATTTCTTTTTGCGCAGGAGAACCAAAAGACTAAGACAAATGGTTGTGCCTACACCTCCGAAAACTCCTCGGATCGAACTGATGGCATCATTGTTTTCCAATGGAGTATTTACCAGCTCCATTGTTCCACGTGGATCGATAAGTGCAAAAACACTGAGGTAAGCGAGACTTAACAAACAAAGTCCGATATAGGACTTACTGATTACTAACACTAGATTTTTTTTCATTTTTTTATGTTTAAATGTTTAGGCAAATATCCGGTGAGAGTACTGTTAAAATCTTGGTAAATACCAAGATTAAAACTTAACTGAGTTCATCAATTTACTAAAATTGGTTGGATCAATTCCAAGGTAATTAGCTATGTATTTGTGCGGAACTACCTGAAGCACCTGTGGACTTCTTTTTAAGAGGGTTTTAAATTTTTCTTCGGAACTTCTGCACTGTAAGTCAACCATTCTTTCAAGAAGACCCGAAAAGGCAAAGTATACGGCTCTTTTGATAAATTCATCTACCTGCTGATTCTCCCTGGATAGATTGTCTATCTCACTTACGGTAGCATACAGAAACTTTGATCCGGTAACAGATTCAAAATGGTATTTTGAGGGCTGTTTCAAAAGAAATGAGTCAACGACACCCGAAAATGAATATGGATAGGATAACACGATAGTTGCTTCCTTACCGTTTTCTCCGATGTAATAAATCCGCTGTACTCCTTTACACACAAAATACAGTTTTTTCTCGGTTTCTCCCGCTGCTGTAATCAACGTATTTCGGTCGACTTCAATCGGTTTCCAGATTGCTTTGAACTGGTCCCAGGTTTCCTCGCTGAACGGGGCTGTTTTTAAAACCAGTGACTTTAAGTTTTGAAGATCCTCCACGGTGTAATGGGATTTGTTATTTCATGGAAAATTAATTGAAAAATCTGTATTTATGCTTGTAGAGTGCGGTTTATGTTCGTTCGTATCTTTACACAGTCTTGTGAAGAGAAAAAAACGCTATTGTTCATAGCGTCGTAAAAGTTAGGTTTGATTGATAAGCATATTGAAAGTAGGTTTTATACCATAAATTTTATTTGAATAATCCCCGATGAGCCGCACATTGTTTAATTATCTTTGTTCTAACTCCATAAGTCATAGATATGAAATACTGTAATGATCCTTTCAATCGTAATCGATTAACTACACGCGAGGTAAAAATAGGAAGTATAGCCATGGGTGGGGAAAACCCCATTCGGGTTCAATCTATGACTACTAAAGACACTATGGACACCGAGGGATCCGTAGAGGAGTCGATCAGAATGATAGAGGCCGGGTGTGAACTCGTACGTTTAACTGCTCCGTCGAAAAAAGAAGCCGAAAACCTCGAAAACATCAAGTCGGAACTTCGCAAAAAAGGATATAATACCCCCTTGGTTGCGGATATTCATTTCACTCCAAATGCAGCAGAAATAGCAGCCGGTATTGTGGAAAAAGTGCGGATAAATCCCGGTAATTATGCCGACAAAAAGAAATTTGAAAATATAGCATATACAGATGAAAGCTATAAAGCTGAAATCGAAAGAATTGAGGAAAAATTTACCCCCCTTGTTTTGCTTTGTAAAGAAAACGGAACTGCCATGCGCATAGGTACAAATCATGGTTCTCTATCCGACAGGATTCTAAGTAGATATGGGGATACACCTCAAGGCATGGTAGAGTCTGCCATGGAGTTTATTTACATCTGTAGGAAACATGATTTTCATGATATTGTTATCTCCATGAAGGCCAGTAATACGCTGGTAATGGTCCAGGCATACAGGTCTCTGGTAGCAAGGATGATCGACGAAGGAATGGCTTATCCTTTACACCTCGGCGTAACGGAGGCAGGGGACGGTGAAGACGGAAGAATCAAATCAGCTGTGGGGATAGGTGCACTTCTTGAAGACGGACTCGGGGATACCGTTCGTGTTTCGCTTACTGAGGCACCGGAGGCTGAAATACCTGTCGCCAAAAAACTTATTGATCAATATAAAGGCTTAAGTAAAGACCTCAAGATCAAAGAGGAACACATAGAACTTCCTTACAATCCTTTTGAATATACGCGCAGGTACTCTGTGCCTGTTTTAAATATAGGAGATTCCCAAAGCCCTGTTGTATTTGCAGATCTCAGTTCCCTAACGGATATAAAGCCCTCTCACTTTTTTGGTTTCGGATATAATTACTCTCAAACCCTGGATAAATGGAACACCCGCGAACTATCAGCAGATTATGTGTTTATCGGTGATAAGGAAATAGATTTCGAAGTCCCTGGTTTCCTGGGTGTTATTTCTGATCATAAGATATGGAAAAGCCGATATCATGATAAAAAACATTTTTATCCTTTTTACGACACACTTCCAGAGAACGGTTTCGGTCATGAAGTACTAAATTTTCTTCAATGGGATCCTTCAAATACCGACGTTGAGAACCTGCAAGAACTGAACAATGTCGTTTTAGTCTTAAATACTGATTATCAAAATTATACCCACATAACTCGTAGGTTTTATTCTTACCTATCCTCCAGACAAGTAAATCTCCCTGTAATCCTTTGTTATGAGACTTCTACTGAAGACCTTGAGGATTTTCAGCTACGGCAATCAACAAAACTTGGCGCTTTACTTATCGACGGTTTCGGAGACGGAGTATGGCTGAAAAATGAGCATCATATTCCCATTCAGTTAATAAATTCCACGGCTTTTGGCATTCTGCAGGCGACCAGGACACGAATATCCAAAACCGAATATATTTCTTGCCCGTCTTGTGGAAGAACGCTCTTCGATCTTCAGGAAACAACTGCGAAAATCAGAAAAAGCACCTCCCACCTCAAGGGACTGAAGATCGGGATAATGGGGTGCATTGTAAACGGTCCCGGAGAAATGGCCGACGCCGACTATGGTTATGTTGGAACCCGTCCGGGAAAAATACATCTTTATAAGGAAAAAGAAATCGTAAAAAAGAACGTTCCTGAGGAGGAAGCCGTAGAAGCATTGATTGAATTAATCAAAGAACATGGTGACTGGACAGAACCAGTATAACATTTTTACTTCTTTTTGTTAAAATATTCACGCATTTTGGAGCAAGATCTCATTCTGGAAGAGATAATCCCTGCATCATGCCGAAATCTTCGCTAAAAACCGCCTTAAAATCGATTTCTGATCAGAAAAGGGACGGATTGAACCATTTCCTTCGAGAGAAACGCAAGCTTTCACTTAATCCCGTCTCAAAACATAAACCTGACTAGAATAGCCGTATTTTGATGCTTTCATATTTGATCGAAACCCATTCAGTAAGCCAAAACCAATAAAACCCTTTTTGTATTTCTCAGAAAGCATTGAAACGTAATATGCATCGTACTTCATAGGAAGCACTTTCTTTAATTTGAAACCGAAAGGAGCAAAAAGTTGCTTAATATCTTTTTCCTCGAAATGATATAAATGCCGAGGAACATCATAAGCCGCCCAGTAACCCTTATAATAACGAGCATCGAAACTGTTTTTATTCGGAACAGCAATAAAGAGAGTTCCCTTCTTATCAAGCACCCGTGCTATTTCCTTGATGTCTTTTTCGAGATTATAAACATGTTCAAGGACGTGCCACATTGTTATCACATCTGCACTGGCATCGCCAAGCGAGTATAAATGAGACTGGGGAAAACAAGCTACACCGTTTTCAGAAGAAGCAAAGCCCCGTGCGTCTGAGTCCGGTTCCAGACCTGTACCCGAAAAGCCATTCATATTTGCAACTTTTAGAAAGTGTCCTGTTCCGGAACCGATATCCAAGAGCCTTGAACCGACTCCTTCATTCCGGAGCCACTGAACTTTTTGTTTCAGCGTCTTGTTGCGTACAATATTATAAATACGATTTATTAGCCCTTTATTCGATGAGCTGTGAGAGATATATTCTTCCGATTTATAGTATTCACCAATTTTACTCTCTTCAGGTATAGGATTGGTAAAATGAAAACCACAACTGGAGCACTTTACAATTCGGAAGGTTTCTTTGGTTATCATGTGGTCTTTCACCTCGAGAAATAAATTATACTCTTTTTCTCCACATATAACACATTCGTTAATCTCTTTCATTGAACCATTTTTGCAGGAAGTGTTTCACGTGAAACTAACGTCCAAGATATATCAATAAAACATTTATATCACTAGGGTTTACACCACTGATCCTCGATGCCTGACCGATGGTAGCAGGTTTAATTTTGTTCAGTTTTTCAACAGCTTCAGAACTTAAGCTCTCTAATTTTCCAAAATCTGTGTCGTCCGGTATCGCAACTTTATCCAACCTATTTAGTTTTTCAGCCACATCCTGTTCACGCGAAATATAGCCCTCATATTTAAGCTGTATTTCTGCCTGCTGAATCACATCCTGAGACAACTCTGAACAAAAGGATCGTAATTCATCACTCATCTCCAAAAGGTCGGACATACCCAAGTTTGGTCTCGTAATTAAACTATTCAGTTTCACTTGTTGTTTGATTAAAGAGGACCCTTTGGATTCAAGTATCTCATTAGCCTCATCAGGCCTAACACCTATTTTCGACAAGGCTCTTTTTAAAGATTCCGTATCCTCGCTCTTTTTCTGAACATTGTCTAACCTCTCCTGAGAAACCATTCCCAGTTCAAAAGCGATAGGAGTAAGCCTTACATCCGCGTTGTCTTGTCGTAATAAGATTCTGTATTCCGCTCTAGACGTAAACATTCTATAAGGCTCTTTTGTACCTTTCGTAATCAAATCATCGATCAGAACACCAATGTACGCGTCAGATCGATTAAGAACGAACGGGACTTTTCCCTGAACATTCCGGGCGGCGTTAATACCAGCAATCAAACCTTGACAAGCCGCTTCCTCATATCCTGTTGTGCCATTAATCTGACCGGCAAAATACAGACCATTAACAAGCTTTGTCTCCAGAGAATGCTTTAGCTGCGTAGGAGGGAAGTAATCATACTCAATCGCATAACCAGGTCGAAACATCTTAACGTTCTCAAAACCGGGAATAGTCTTCAATGCCTCATACTGTATGTCTTCAGGTAAACTTGTACTGAAGCCGTTTACATAAATCTCAACAGTGTCCCATCCTTCAGGCTCCACAAAAATCTGATGTCTGTTTCTGTCGGCGAAACGGGAAATTTTATCCTCAATGCTGGGACAATATCTGGGACCAACAGATCTAATTGAGCCATTAAACATCGGGCTCCTATCAAATCCCGAACGCAGTATCTCATGCGTCCGCTCATTGGTGTAAGTAATAAAGCATGGGCGTTGTTCTTTCAATGGAACAGTATCTGTAAAACTAAACTTGTCTGGATTCTCATCACCGTATTGGATCTCCATTCTAGAATAATCAAGGCTCCGTCCATCCACTCGAGGAGGGGTTCCTGTTTTCATTCTGCCGGCCTCAAAACCAACTTTTACCAGATCTTCTGTAATACCTGTAGCCGCTCTTTCGCCTGCCCTACCACCACCGAAATTCTTTTCCCCCAAATGAATCAATCCATTCAGAAAAGTACCACTCGTTACAACAACCGACTTTCCCCGGATAACAACACCAATTCCTGTCTTCACACCAACAACCCTGTCTCCTTCAAAGACAAGCCCATTAACCATATCCTGCCAAAAATCAACCAGAGGATTTCTTTCGAGAAGAAGGCGCCATTCCTCAGCGAATCGCATTCTGTCATTCTGTGTCCTGGGTGACCACATGGCCGGACCTTTGCTCATATTTAACATTCTGAACTGTATAGCACTTCGATCGGTCACAATAGCAGACCCGCCGCCCAAGGCATCAATTTCACGAAGTATCTGGCCCTTTGCAACACCCCCCATTGCCGGATTACAGCTCATTTGAGCAATGGTGTTCATATTCATTGTAACCAAAAGGGTCTTAGACCCAAGAACAGCAGCAGCGTTAGCGGCCTCACAACCGGCATGTCCGCCCCCCACAACAATCACATCATATTCCTGCAGCATAATCCCTATGTTTCACGTGGAACAAAATTACAACAGTGCGAGGTAGGAATCCTCTTTTTTTCTCATAAGTTCCTTTTCAGGGTCTGATTTATCGCTGTATCCCATGAGATGCAAAACCCCATGAACAATAACACGATTCAATTCTGTTTCACGTGAAACATTTAGATCGTCTGCGTTTTCAAAAACACGCTCCACACTTATAAGTAAATCCCCACTAATGATAGAGTCCTCGCAATAATCAAAGGTGATTATGTCCGTATAATAATCGTGGTTCAAGAACTCCCTGTTCTTTTCAAGCAACCATTCATCACTTCCAAATACAATTGTAATCTCTCCTAGCTTTCTATTCTCCTGTTCAACAACAGACCTTATCCAGTCAGAAACTTTTACCTCATCCAGCTCACAACTAAAATCTACTTCTTGAATTTCAACCATTAAGACTGAGAAAACGTAAGTACCACTTCAGATCCATTGTTTCGAAACTCAACATCATCCGCAAGGGAACGCATTAGAAAAATTCCACGTCCACTCTCGCGTTCAATGTTCTCCGGAGCGGTAGGGTCAGGCAAATTATCATAATCAAAGCCATTGCCTTGATCGCTGATAATAAACTTCAATTCACCATTAACGCCCTCAACAGACAGACGCACCCTTTTATCCATGTTGTTTTTGTTCCCGTGTTTAATGGCGTTATTCACCGCCTCAGTGACAGCAATCAACACGTTTCCATAATGGTCTTCTTGTACACTGTACTCGCGACAAACTTCGTCTATTAAAGACTCGGCTATGCTTAGGTTGTCAATCGTCGAAGCGAAGGATAATGACTGAAATTCTTTGTACCCTGTTTCCATCTACATCAATATTTATATCAATGATCGAAAATTACGCTAATTCATATTAAGGAAATACTGATTTGCCTTATCCCTGTAATACTTGCTAAACGACGGATCCAAAGTGCGTAATAGTTCAATCTGTTTTTCTTTCTGCTTCTTATACTCCAAAAACTCAATTTGGTTACTGTTTTCTTTATTTTTTCCTGAAATACTTTCACGCTGTTCGTCAAACCCTCTTTCTTTGATTGCTTTTTCACTTTCCAAAAGCCGAGTTAAAATCTCCTGTTGACGTTCTATAAGTTCAGCGTTCCAGTTCTTATTTACAAGTTCCTTTTCCTGTTCCTCAAGTTCCTCCAACAACTTATTCAATTGATTACCCTCTCCCTTACCGCCTTCGTTTAATTCTTTGCGAATCTCTTCCAACCGCTTCCGAATAGCGCTTTGTTGCGCCGCCATTTTTGCAGCCTGTTGCGCGCCGATAGGTAAAAGTCCGGGTTTCTCTCCAGGCTTTTCCCCAGGTTTATCACCGCCGGGCTGATTACCCTTTTTCATCTCTTCCAATTGTTTCTTTAACATTTCTTTCATGCCCTCCATTTCTCCCTCACTTCCTTTGCCCTTACCGCCCGGTTTCTCACAACTCCCGGAACCCGACATCATACTCTGCATATCCTGTTGCATACTCTGCAAAGCTTCATTCAGAAAAAGCGCTAAATTGTTAAGACTAGTCATGACAAACTGCTGTTTGGCGTTCAACTGCGTCTTTTCCCGCTCGCCTATATGGGAAGGAATTTTCTCAAAATTCTTATTTATATCAGCCAGTTCCTGCTCAACAAAAGAGGCAATCTTAGGAACCCTTCCTGCCAATGCTCTTAGGCTATCTTCCACGGGCCGCATGTTATCCATAATCGAACGTTGAATTTTTCCAAGTTCTACAAAACGCGGGTCATAAATACCCGTTTCGTTGAATGCAAATAGGTTCTCTTCCTGATCAAAACTCAACTGAATCAAGTTCTCAAGAAGGGCACGAAGGGCCTTCATATCTTCCTTGTTTTGCTCCTGCTTACTGGATGCCATCATCGCAGCCATCTTAGAAGCCATTTCCTTCATTTGCTCAGAAGCACTCTTTTGGTTTTCCCCGGCTTTCTTTTCATTATTCTTCTCAAGGTTCTCCTTGGCCTTTTTCATGTCCTCCGAAACCTCTTCACTATCTTCCTCCAAGCCTTCAAACTCCATGGGTCGATTCAATTCCTCATTCTTCTTAAGCATTTCATTCAGATCCTCCTTCAGTTTATCAAATTCTTTATTCAGTTTTTCCTGTTCTTTTTGAGCATCTTCATTCTTCATTCCCTGTTCCTCCTTCTCACGAAGATTATCCTGTTGTTTTGAAAGCTCTTCAAGATTCTTTTGCAAATCCTCAACCCTTTCTTCAACATCCATACGCTTTAACATCTCCATCGTTCTGTCAAGCTGCCTTTCCATCTGCTCAGCATTCATTTCAGTTTCCTGCATCTTTTCAAGCATTTCACGGCTCTCCTGATTCTTCATCAGTTCCTCAAGTTCCTCCAACAAAGACTTTAACTCCTCGTCCATCATTTCTTCCATCATTTGTTGAATAAGCTCCTGTTTATTAAGCAACTCTTCATCCATGGGTGAAAGTGATTCCTTTTGTTCAAAAGAGTTCTGCATGTTCTTTTGTAAATCTTTCATTCGTTGCTCCAGCGATTGTTGTTGTTTTTTTAGTTGTTCTATTTGTTTCAACTGCTGCCAGGAGGTCTTTTCAGAGTTCATTACATCCTTTTTTAGTCTATTCATTTGTTCGTTGAACTCTCTTGTCTGACGAATCAAATCTTCCATTTCCTCTTTCGCATTTTCCTTGTCCTCATTTCTCTTCTCTTGAAGTTCTTCAGAGGACGGGGCCTCATACTTAAAAATATTCGACCGCGTTGATTTTGATCCATTCACACCATCGTTGTCATAAACCGTAAAATAATATGAAACTCTATCCTTAAGACCCAGGCCAAGTTTACTTAAATCAAACGTCATTGAAAAAGGCGATTCCATCCCGGAAACAGCTGGGACACTAATTGTTTTATCAATTTCACTCCCGTCGGGTTTTTGGATTTTATAGGTAAAATTCAGTCGGGAAACACCGTAATCATCACTAACCTTACCGTTAAAATATACTTTATTCATGGAGGAAGAATCAACCGATGAATTAAGCGAAATCTTAGGGTACTCGTCCTTGATAACGTCTATTGAATAGTTCAAACTATCCTTTTTATTTATTTCTGCGTTCATCAGAATAAAAGTCAACCTATCATCCTCCAAAAAACGCTCGGTAACCCGGAAACCACTTTCGGAAAAGAGGTAACTCGTATCACTCAAAACAACGGATAATTTTTTTGCGTTGTTTGTATAACCGTTCCAGACAACTCTTGTTCCTTCAGGAACAACGAGATCACCCGGGTTTTCTACTGTTTCATTCTTTCTTTCCAAATAAGCAGGGTAGACGATATCCGCGGTAAGCTTACCAAGCGAGGTTCGTCGGGCTACTTTAATCGCATAAGAACGAGAGTTTACTCCATTTCCTTCGAAATAAAACTTAATATCCTCTGTCACGTTTGAAAAAGTATAGGAAGCTTTGGTAGCAGAACTTTTATCCATCAAAAACCTACCTTCTGAACTTTCCACATAAATTCTATCCGGAACTGACTGACCGTCTTTCGGCTCTAATTTCAAGAGAAGTTCAATTGAACTTCCTTCTTCAATCACCAATTCTTTGTTTTCAAGTTCAAACGAAAACCCTGCCTCCTTCGCAAAAACAGTATTATAATTAAGCAATCTTTCAGGTCCTTCCGTAAACAAACCCGGAAGAAAAACTCCTACAAGAACGAATGTTAGGAGCAGTGGAAGTAAAAACCGCAAATACCTCTTGTTTTCCCCGTAATCAATTGCCCTTGTAAAAGAGATAACACTAAGTCTCTTTGAACTCTGTTCAACACTCGCTCTTAGCAAATCAATATTTTGCGGATTGTTAACGGAGGCATCCTGAAGTTGTAGCGTATTCAACAGCTTATCATTCACATTCGGAAAAAATCGACCTATTATTTTTGCGGCCTGGTATCTGTCTATCCTTTTACCAAAAGAATACAGTCGAGAAAGCGGGATGATAAAGTTTTTAATCAGAACATACGTGTTTAGCCCAATAAATGAAAAAAGCATAACCGCCCTAACGGCCGAATTGAACCTTCCTATATATTCCAACCCTGAAACGATCAGAAACGAACCCGACGCGATCAGAAAGAATAGTAATAAGCCTCTAATCATAAGGTTTTTATAATACTTCCTTATGAAGGCGTCTACCTGGTTTATAAGAGAATCAAATGCGCTCATTAAAAAAACTAAGAGTTATAACCAATCTAAATTAAATAAATCGTCGGCTATAATAACGTATTTCTGTGTTAAATTAGTATAATAGTGCCATTCAACACTTACTTTGCTTCCAATACGCTGAAGGGTGTTCAGAAGTTTCAATATATCTCAAATCCATTATCTTTGCACAAATTTCAAATTATGTCGGAAAAAAGCGTACGCGTTCGATTTGCCCCATCACCTACAGGTCCCTTGCATATGGGAGGTGTAAGAACAGCCTTATATAACTATCTTTTTGCAAGGAAACACAACGGAACATTTATTTTACGGATTGAAGATACTGATCAAACGCGGTTTGTAGAAGGCGCTGAAGAATACATTATGGACGCACTGAAATGGTGCGGAATTACTCCCGATGAAGGCCCTGGGATCGGAGGAGAATTCGGGCCATATAAACAGTCCTTAAGAAAAGAACTCTACACCCCTTATGCAGAAAAGCTAATTGAAAACGGTAAGGCGTATTATGCCTTTGATACAGCAGAAGACCTTGATAGAATGCGCGATCAGGCAAAACTTATGAAGATGCCTAACTGGCAATACAACAGTGTTACCCGGACCTCCATGCAAAACTCATTGACCCTCCCGGAAGATGAAGTAAACAAGAGACTGGAAAATGGTGATCCTTATGTAATACGCTTTAAAATGCCCAGGAACGAAGATGTTCGTTTTGAAGATAAAATAAGGGGGTGGGTTGTTGTAAATACAAATAACCTGGACGATAAGGTGCTTTACAAAAGCGACGGTATGCCAACCTATCACCTGGCAAATATCGTTGATGACCATTTAATGAAGATAACCCATGTTATTAGAGGTGAAGAATGGCTCCCTTCTGCACCTTTGCATATACTCCTTTATGATGCCTTTGGATGGTCTGCCCCGGAATTTGCACACTGTCCGCTTTTACTGAGACCTGACGGAAACGGTAAATTGTCAAAAAGAGACGGTGATCGCTTAGGTTTTCCGGTGTTTCCGACCGACTGGTTTACCAGCGAAGGAGAAAAATACTCAGGTTACAGGGAACGCGGATATTTACCTGATGCATTTGTTAATATGCTTGCTTTTCTCGGTTGGAACCCCGGAACAACCCAGGAAATATTTTCTCTTGAAGAACTTGTACAGGCCTTTTCTTTGGACCGGGTAAGTAAAGCAGGGGCGAAGTTTGATGTAGATAAAACCAATTGGTTTCAGCAGCAGTACCTCCGGGCACAAAGCAACGATTCTCTCGCCGCGATGTTAAAAGAAGCCAATCCTCAGCTGAATTTTTCTGATGAATACCTATCGGCCGTCTGTGGACTAATGAAAGAAAGAGCCACCTTTGTCCAAGATATCCTTGCAGAAGGCGATTATTTCTTTCAGGAACCCGAAGTATTTGATGAAAAAACGGTTGAGAAAAAATGGAAGGAGGATACCGCTGAAATGATGACTGAATGGGCTCTGATCCTTGAAAATATTGAAACCTTTGAAAGCGGTAACATCGAAAATGAGTTCAAGAATTATCTTGAGAAAACAGGCAAAGGGATAGGAGCTGTATTGCCTGCATTCAGACTTTTACTTACAGGCAAAGGGATGGGACCGAGTATGTTCGAAATAGCTGCACTTTTAGGAAAGGAAAAAACCCTTACCCGAATGAGAAAAAATATCGGTTTAATTGAGCAAATGAAAGCGTCGTGAAGCACACCATCGAGGTAAATGGAATAAAACTGTATGCTTTTCACGGTTGTTTGCCGGAAGAGGAGAAAATCGGCGGGCGCTATACGGTGGATGTCTGCATCACAACTGATTTCTCCAGCTCATTCGAAAGTGACGAGCTATGCGACACATTGGATTACGTAACCATCAATAACGTCGTTAAAAAAGAAATGGCGATCAGATCCAAGTTGATAGAACACGTAGCAAACAGGATAATCATAGGACTCCGTAATGAAATAAGCAATATTCTCCGGGCACGAGTAAAAGTGATCAAACATTCACCGCCAATCGGTGGTGACGTAGACAACGTGGCTGTTATTATTGAAGAATCATTTTAGATATTGCCACATTTGAAAAGAATATTTTTGTAAATTTGCAATCCACCAAAAATTCTGGTCCTGTGGCCGAGTGGCTAGGCAGAGGTCTGCAAAACCTCGTACAGCGGTTCGAATCCGCTCGGGACCTCTAAAACCCTTGATTCTTAGTGAGTTGAGGGTTTTTTGTTTTACACCTGACTTTGAAAACGATCTCCTCAAGCTACATCCTTTTAGAGCTACCTATACAGGCATCAAATCACCTGCGGAAAATTATTCTTCTCCCTATTCTTTGGCAGGTCGATGAAAATTTCCCATACCTGACCAAGAGAGGGAGCTAATCAGTTACTAAATTCAATATCTTTCAGCAAATATTCATTGTCAATTAGTTATAGATATTTATAAAATTCACATATTTAGAGAATGGCTCGATTAATTAACGTACTAGCTTGTTTTATCGCCCTTTCATCGATAGCGGGTCAACATACTGACTGGCCAAAGTTATTGAAGCTTGCAGAGAACGATTCTATCCGATTCGAACTCCAAAACCAAGCTTTTCAGCAAGCCGTATATGCCAACATTGACTCTTCACAACAATGTTTACAATCACAAAAAGAGCTTATTGAAAGTGATGTGTTCTCCGGCAAAACCCTGCATAAATTCAAAATAGACTATCATGTAAATTACGGTGTATACCATCGGTTCAAAGGACAGTCCAATAAGGCTTTAAACCATTACAGCAAAGCATTAAATATTGCTCTTAAAGAAGGTTTCAATAAGGAATCCGGCACCATATATAATAATATTGCTAACATTCATTATCAAAACGGTGATTATCATATTTCATTAGATTATCATCTGAAAAGTTTAAAAATCAGAAAGCAGGAAGGAGATTCAGCCGGAATAGGAATGTCATACGGTAATATTGGGTTAATTTATGATGTTCGAAAAAATTATAAAAAAGCAATCTCTTATTACAAAAAAGCAAATACATACTTTGAAAAAGTTGATCAGAAAGTTCCCCTTGCATGGGCAAAACGGTCAATAGGTACGGCCCACCTGGAGATGGAACAATTTTCTTCAGCTATATCCAATTTTAAAGAAAGTAAAAATATAAGTAAATCCATTTCTGATAAAAATGGAGAAAATTACTGTTTATTGAACTTAGGAATCACTTACTATAAACTTTATGCTAAATATGACAAGCCACAATACCTGGATTCAGCAGAATATTACTTAAGCCAGCTCAAAGACCAAGGCTCAAATCCACGGATAAAAATAAATTATTTCAATGAACAGGCGCGTGTATTAATTGCTCAGGGAAAAGCACTTGAGGCACTTCAATTATTAGAGCAATCTCTGAACCTTGTCGAATCTTCGGAGATGAAGAACGAGTTGAAGGACGTTTATGAGTTATCCTCTTTGGCACACTCGAAACTTGGAAACTATCGAATGGCCTATGACAACCACCTCCTTTTCAAAGCACTCAGCGATACTATTTTTAATATTGAAAAAGATAGGGAAATGGGCCGAAAACAGGCGGAAGCTGAGTATGTAGAAAAACTCAATTTGCAAAAAATTAAGGAAAAAAACCAAAAGAAAATCTTTGCTTATGAAAAGCGCCAGCAACTGTATATCATTATAATCATTAGTTTGAGTTTCATTCTTGCAACAGCACTGTTTTTATATTTGTACAACAAGAAAAATAAACTAACCAAACAATTAAAGCAGGAGCGCGATACAATTCTCCGAAAATTTAAAAGCCTCGAGGAAGCATATCAATCCGTTTTAGAAAACCTCGAACGAATCCAAAAAGAGGATAAAGAAACACCCGAGAAGGAGAGTTTACCTGATTGGGTGGGGAAATTATCTAAACGCGAGCTAGAAGTTCTTTCTTGTTTAGCTGTAGGAATGAGTGATAAAGAAATACAAGATAAACTATTTATTTCTGTGACCACTGTTCGGACTCATTGCCAACGAATTTACGCCAAACTATTGGTTAAGAACAGAGTGGAAGCAGTTCACATCGTACGTCAATACAACCTTATTTGATAACAAGTTGTTGCACAAACACTTATGTTTGTTTCTGATTAATATTAATTCCCTTCCTTTTTCAAAAATCATCAATTTTGACCACAAAATAAGGAGTTCTAAACCATAGTTTTGCCGTGTATTCAAAAACAAAAAATTATGAAAAAGAATTTATTATTAGCTACACTTTTAGTGTTAAGCACCATTACTAATGCGCAAACAGGGTTTCCAACAGAAGCACAAGCGGAGAAATTTATAGAAACAGATAAAAGCCTACATAAGGAGGTCGAAAAACAAATGGGTACGACCTGGGATAAGCTAGAGGTAAAAAGCGACGGGTGGAAAGGCTATAAAGGAACTCCTTTCTCATTAACAACTACAGAGTGTGGACAAAGCATACGTGCCCGGGGAGGAAGTTGGCCTGAAGACGCAGCGTTTGCAAAATGGATAGTAACAGGTCCAAAAAACTCAAAAGGAATTTACAAAGTGATGGGTATTTATTTGGACTATGACCGTACAAGTGATGATGGCGAATACTGCCGCTTGGGTAGCTGGAAGTTTGAAGGGTATCGGCTCGAAAGCGCTACAGAATATGGGCATAAAGAGTTCAGTTTAGAAGAAATGAAAAGTCTCTTTTATACCGAAGCAAAGGCGGGAAGGATTGATGCCTTGAAGTACTTCATTGAAATTCAAGAGCCTCAAGACACAGATTTTCGCCAAAATGTTCCACAACCCGGTCAAAGATATATCTGGGTTTACTTTGAAGGTACAATGGCCAGATACGCTCCTGATCATTCAGTTGTTTTTTGTGAGAGCCCTGATACGTACCAAGTTCAACTATCACTGAGTGAAGAAGAGGGGGTATGGAGGGTAGCTAAGTCCACTTTACTTACACCTACCCAAACGAAATATGAATTAAGTGAGTTTCAGAATAATATCGATCAATACTGTGAGTTTCCAGAAACTGCAATTAATTATGAATCATACCAATCCGCGGGCTGGGATGCTGTATTTAAAAAACGCACCCCCCTTCCTGCAGATCAAGGAAAATATGGTCAGTTGAAAAACCGTATTGATGAGTTATATACTATGCTCAAAGAAAAAGGAACAGATGTAACCGAAGCTGATCTAAAGGCGTTCATCTTACCTTCTCGCATCAAAGAAGTAGAAAACAACCAAATTAAAATTGACTCAAAATATTATCTGCCTTTTCAAACGGAGCCAAAGGAAACATCACTCGACTGTCAAAAGTATAATTTTTCAGGTGCTTTTATTCTGGCAAAAGAATACGACGGAAGGATGTTAGATATAGCTTTTCCCGGAACCGCCGTGCAATTTTTTAAATCGACCAGAAAATCGCAAAAAAAATGGGAGGTTTCCAGCGTTAACCCTATCAATACAAGGAGTTCAATAGTTGTGAGTGAAGATCATTCGCAACCTTGGTTTTACGAAAACGGACAATGGTACCTCTACGACTTTGGGTCTATCTATTTTGAAAGCGAAGATGCAAAGGTTTTTCTCAAGAAACTTTTGAATGAAGAATCCTCATCTTCTGAGTTTGGATTCTAGTTCTTCTGTAAGATACTTTTATTCACAGCTGTGCAAAAAGGAATAAAAGGTTTTGAAATACACACAGCACTAAGCGTGTTTTCATTAGTGAAAACACGCTTTTCATTTTTCATTACATTCCCTTCGGTTTACGGTAACGATAGTTTTTATGACCCCATTTATATTTACGCTTATGAAAATTATCATTGCCCCCGGTCATTTCAGGAATTTTATAAATCAAACCGAAATGATGCTGTAAAAGATCATAGTCTTCCGAATATATTTCAGGAAGCATGGAAACTTTTGCGGTAGTTCTTATCTGTAAGCCGAGTCCTGCCCAGATCATTATATTAATTCCTCCTCCGGCGTTAACACTGAGCATGTTTTGAGGAAAAATAGCTTCTCTTCCTGTATAACCCACACCGGCAAAAACAAAAGGATCAAAGCGCTGCTGACGCATTAGAAATCCAAAACTGTATTTATAATGGGCATCCAGAGAGAAAAAATGTCCTGACTTCCCTCTTAAATTGTTGATTAACTTGGAGGTGTCATAATAATTATAGCTAGCGATGAAATCCAGACTCATACCCTTCTTCAAATATACGTCAACGTTGAGCGAGGTGGGGTAAATCTTATAATTCCAGGAGTCGGAAACATTAAAAAGATTTGCAAACCGGTCTCCGTCATCTTCAACCACATTCCACAGCACACCTACCATCACAGAGTAAGGTTTTACCATCTTATAGTTCTGTGCCGATGTTTGGAAAAAACAGCTGAATAAAATTACAAATACGAATATAAAACGCATACCTTTTTACGGAATTAACACATTGATGAGACTTATGTTTGAGAGCGTCTCTTTAGCAAAGTAAATAAAAATAGCAATATAAGTAAAGCACCGGCACTAATTCCCGAATAAAAAAAAACGTTCTTCCAGTATCTGTCCTCTTCTTCCTGTTTAAGAATTAATTTGTAAGATTTACTCGCAGATGCCGGACTTGCTTTCTCAAGTGTCCAGTTATTTTTGGAGAATTTCTTTACTCGAAAATCCTTTTTTACGATATTAAATCCGTCTTTTTCTTCTAATTCTGTTTTTTTCAAATCAACTTCGTCCACTTTAAAAAGCCCGGAATCATATAGTCTTATTTCATCCCTTCCGTGTTTAAAGCCAAAAGATAGGTTTCCTAATATATGCGATTTAATCCCAAACCGTTTTTTCCACGAAACAGAATCCCTGCAAATGATCAAATACGATCCGGAATCAAGATAAACACCTGAGGGGATGATAAAGGAATGATCATCTTTTCCATCCTTAATCATCCATCCGGAAAGATCAACAAGTTGGTCCGATATATTATGTAATTCCAACCAATCACCCTGTCTTTCATTATCCTCCTGAGCAGCATCTATTTCCGTAATCATTACCCTTCCTCTGTAATCACTCCATCTTCTCTTCTCAAAAACCGGTTGAAGAATTAGAGTGTCTTTTTGAAAGGACTCATAGGCCTTTTGATCGGAATCCAATCCTTTCCAACCCTTAAATTCATAATCAAACCGGGGAACGGCTTCAAAAATCAGTGGTACACCTTGATAGTAAGTGCCTTTAAAATCATCTTTTAGGATCAACGAATTGAAAACTACAGAGCCTCCCTTATCGATTTTCACATTGACCACCATCTCAGGTCCGAGTTCGAAGCGTTCAGCTAAAAACTGTCTCAAATACGCAGGCCTTTCTTCTGCAAAAATCTTTAAGTCCTTCACGCTTTTATTATAGCGTCCACGAGTGATGTGCCAGCGTTTTAAATGGTAATCTATCTCCTCAGAAACTTCGTCTTCCAGCTTATTTACCAACTTTACGGCTCTTTCAGACTGAAATGTGGTATTCAACAGGTCTGAAAACCGGTTAATGTATCTGTATTTCAAGCTGTCATTTTCCAATATTTTTCTTATCAGCAAAGTCGACCAGGCGGGATTCGGCCATAGTTCATTGCTGGGTAAGGTAAAATCATCCACTGAATTTATTTTATGCCCGTTTGATCCGTTTATATTTAAACCAAGGTCTAGATCATAAAATATCCATCTCCATTTCGCAGTATCGGAAGTATGTTTAAAATACCTGATATTACCTCCGGCATCCTCATTTCCAGTATATATCTCGCTTATGTTATAAAGCATATAATTATCTATATCCATCCTGGCATCCATGTATCGAAGATCATCGGGTTTTCTTAAATCCAAGGCAGGTACTCTGGAGATAAATCGTTCATAATCCCTTGTTGAACCGTGTTGAGGTTCTTTTCTATGCCGCATAATTATTAAACTGTCTTTATCATAACCGAAATGCTGTTTAATATAATGTTCGTTGATTTTTTCCCGCAGGTTATATTTCCCCCAGTATTCGCCGTTTATGTAAACAGAAACCGGTCTGTATTCCTGAATGGCCAAGCCTGTTGGTTTTACGAGTTGAGTGGCATAAACGTCCCGCATGTGCGCTCCAAGCATATCACCACCGGCATTTCTAAGCAAAAAAGTTTTGTATTTATCCTCATCCAGTTGAGGAAATAAGTTATGTTCAAATCGGTTGTTTCCATACTTCTTGCGCGCATAGATGGCAAAGGATTTCTGCCGCATAGAAACGCTATAACCACCAAATATCTTTATTCCCGCTTCCTGGTTGAGCACCTGAACAGAATCGTTTTCAATCATTTCAATATGAATAGCCCTTTCCCAGTTCTTCCAAAAATTTGCTCCTTTAAACGGATCCACAGTATCCGCACAACAACCCATTTCGTAGATACCCTGGATGGAATCGAAAAAATTATCCGGGTGAGAAATTATAGATAGGATGGGCAGACTATGTTTTCTCTCTGTAAAGTAGGAGTGAGATATCTGTTCACGCTTTCCCGCCCTATCATAAACAGCGAAAAGAAAAACAGTATTACCAGTAATTTTCAGATTTCCCCTTACTTTTAAACTCGCTCTGCCGGGTGTGGTACCGTCTGTTGTATAATACACGCTGAAACCATCCGGTATGTCAACCTTTATCTCCTTTAAACCCACGTGAACTCCCCCGGTAGGAAAAAACTTTACTTTTTCCTGTGCACTGAGGATTGGAGTAAAAAATGTGATAAAAAAAAGAAAAACGAAAGACCTCAAGGGTGTTATGTGTTAAAAACCTTCAAATAAAAGTAGAAAAACTTTTCTTAATAAGGTTCATTTCCTTTTGAAATGGGAAAAACGTATCACCTTATTTCGAGACGTTGATATTTATTGATAACATTACCTGCCGCATCCTGAGCAATTATAACGTAAAAATAATTACCTTTTTCTACCTCATTACCGTTCAAATCGATAGCACCCCATCTGAAATCAGGATCATCGGAAGTAAAAACTAATTCATGCTTTTCATTGAAAATATTTACCTTGAAATCCACGATTCCCTGGTGTTCAATAAATAATTCATCGTTCGAACCATCGTTGTTAGGGGTAATAACATTCGGAAGGGTTACTATCTTGCCCTGAACATCTACTTTAACAGCAAGCGTATATTCCTTGATTTGATTCTTTCCTTGAACACGAACAATTACCTCATACGTTCCCGACTGATTATAGAAATGTTCAGGATTCATTTCTCTTGAACTGAACTGATCACCGAAATTCCACTCAACGGATTCTACATTCTCACCACTCAAACCAAATTTAACATATTGATTTTTCTGTTCAAGGATAGATACATCCGCCTCTAAATCATATTTTATAGGGGAATCCTTCTTATTTTCTTCTGTCTTTTCCGAACTAACCTGATTCTTTTCAATATTGTTAATTTGTTCAGTTTCATTATCGAGCTTCGGATCGAAACATGAAATAAAATCTTTTCCTGTTTCAATGGGTCTGATAATGTTATTTGTTTCTTCAGAATCCGCAACCGATTCTGAGTCAGAAACAGGTCTGCTCTGATTCTCTGAAATCTTAGATTCATTTTCTTCTTCCTCAATTTTCTCAGAAACGGTTATCTTTTCAATACTCTTCTTCTCACTTTTCTTTTCCGATAACTGAGCAACCGTATTATTTTCTTTCGAACTATTATCGGGATTATTGTCTCCGGAGAAAAAGACATTATATGTACCTACAACTGCCAAACCTAAAGCAGTAGTAATCAAGACAATTTTAGAAGCAACCGAAAGGGTTGAGCCCGCACTTCCAACGGAGGACGCTCCAGCAGATCCTGAATTTATACCTGCTTGTATATTATTCCATAGGTTAGGATTTACTTTAGATTCGTAATTACCTAATTCCTTCTGAAATAGTTCTTTTATGTAATCTTTATCGCTCAATTTTATATTTATTTAATAACTCCTGTAAGGCTGAACGCGCACGTGAATACTGAGATTTCGAGGTGTTCTCAGAGATATTCAGTTCCTCTGCAATTTCTTTATGACTATAACCCTCAATTGCCAAGAGGTTAAAAACAGTACGATAACCATCAGGCAAACTCTGTACCAATTCGAGTAAACTCTCAGCTTCGAGTATACCTTCGGATTTACTGTTTTGTTTTAATTCGAAATAATCCATACTGTCTATCTCAACATCCCGCTGCCTTTTCTTATCCTTTCGGATCTGATCCAAAGCGGTGTTAATCATTATGCGTCTTATCCAACCTTCCAAAGAACCGTTATTCTCAAATTTATGAATGTTATTAAACACCTTAATGAAACCGTCCTGTAAAACGTCCTCAGCCCTTTCTCTGTCACTGATGTACCGAAGTATAGCTCCCATCATACGGGGAGAAAATCGATCAAATAACAGACGCTGTGCTTTGGCGTTTCCGGAAACACATTCCTCTACAAGCGTTTCATCATCCATAAAATTAATCATCTTGAAGACTACAATATTACACAAAAGGTTGCACGATTATAAAATGAAGCAGTTACTTTTGGAGGAAATTAAACTTACATGCGCAGTTTTTACAGATCATTAATTATCCTTTCCATCACCCTTTTATCCGGTTTCAGCGTTGCACAAAAGTTGAATTACGGATACTGGAATGCTACTCTGAAAATAAACGATACGCTGGATCTTCCTTTTCTGATGCATACACAATTAACAGATCAGGAGCTAATATTTGCTGTTTATAACGGCGAAGAAGAAATCCGCTTAGCTGCTCCAAAAGTAAAAGGAGATAGTATAGAAGTTAGTTTTAAAGCCTTCAATACCTCTTTAATTTTTACAATTTCGAAAAGTAAAAAGCTTTGTGGATATTATTTTCAGCCTGATAGAACCCGCTTTAAGCGAATTCCTTTTAGAGCTACCTATGCAGGTAAAAAATCACCTGTTGAAAATTATTCTTCTACCTATTCTGTGGCTGGTCGATGGAAAACAATATTCAGTCCGAATGAGGGAGGAGCATACCCCGCGATCGGGAAATTTGAACAAAATGAAAACAACGTAGTTACAGGAACTTTTTTAACAGAAACCGGTGATTATAGATTCTTAAAAGGGTATTTATCGGGAAAAGAATTGACCCTATCTACTTTTGACGGATCACACGCTTTTTTATTCAGAGCGCACTTAGAGGGGGATAGTTTAAAAGGAATGTTTTTCTCCGGACGTCATTGGTCTACCAACTGGATAGCTTCAAGAAACGAAAACTATTCGCTTTCAGACCCTGATTCTATAACCTATCTGGTTGAAGATACTTTTCACTTCAGTTTTCCAACGGTGAAAGGAACCGATTATCTTTTTCCGAATGAAGAATTAAAAGGCAAGGTCATCATCGTACAGATCATAGGAACCTGGTGTCCCAATTGTCTTGACGAGACTAATTTTTACAAGGAACTTTATGAAAAATACCACGAACAAGGCCTGGAAATAATTGGTGTGGCTTATGAATATCCGGCAGGTTTTGATGAACAGGCAGAAAGGGTAAAGCGATACGCTTCAAACAAGAATATTCCGTATCCCATTCTTATCGGAGGACAAGCCAGCAAAGATGAAGCTTCTAAAGATTTTCCGATGTTGAACAGCATCAGTTCGTTTCCTACCTCAGTATTAATTAATCGGAAGGGAGAAATAGTTAAAATACATACGGGATTCAACGGACCTGGAACAGATGAAGTATATCAACAATACGTCAGAGAAACACAAACACTTTTAGAAAAACTACTCAACGAATAGTTATAGCCCGATGAGCAAATTTGGATCAGGACAATTCATCGAATAAAAATATAGTTTTTCCTCACTACAAACCCCCGGATAATCACCCTGACAGCCTTCAATATCCATTATTATCTGAAAATGTAGGTGAGGAGCATAATTACCATTTACGGAAGAAGCTCCAACATGCGCAAAATGTTTCCCTTTACCTATTAATGTTCCCCGTTTTATTTGATCCAAATCTTCAGTTTGTAAATGACCATACAGGGTATAGAATGTTGTTTTGCTGATAGTGTGCTCGAGAATAATCGTCGGACCATAATCTCCGTAATTCCGATTATTGTTAAAACTGTGAACCTTGCCTTCTATCGGTGCACAGACCGGTGTATTCTCCGGACACCAGAAATCTATTCCCAGATGAATATTTCTGTCTAATGAGTTAATATCCGGATCGTTAAAATAAGTACTTCTTTTATACAGGTCTCGTTTCTCAAGATACCCTCCATAAGCAACCTTTCCTGAATTTTTTTTAAGATAATCCACAATGTATTCCTCAACTGAAAGAGTATCATCCATGTCAAGGGAATAGAACGATCTATTACTGGTAGAAAGATCGATGTGTATGTAATCGGTAGGATCGTTAAAAGAAATCACCGGTGAAAATGAATGGTTTAATCCGGCTAAAAAATCTCTCACTTAGTCACTTAAAAAATAAACGCTTAAACCAGGTTGATCTTTTTGACCAGATGATCCTTGTATGAACCTCCGATAGGAATCAATTTCTTGTCCTTTTCTAGCTGAAGATTCGGATATTCAATAGACGCTACCTTATCGAGACGAACAATAAAGGATCTGTGCACCCGAATAAAATCCTCCTCACCAAGTTTACGTTCAATGTCCTTCATAGTAGAATGTATCGTATACCGTTTATCCAGTGTATTGATGACAACATAATCCTTCAGGGCCTCAACGAAATAAATTTCCTTGGTATTCAATTTTACCAGTCTCGAATTGGATTTTACAAAGATGAACTCCTTGGATTCCCTTCCTTCCACCAATGAATAGAGTAAATCGCGTTCTTTTTCTACCTCCTTTTCCTTTTTATGCTTATAAAGAGCCATTTCTATGGAAGTATGAAGGTCTATCTCTTTAAAAGGTTTAATGATATATCCGTAGGGTTCAGTAATTTTTGCTTTCTCCAAGGTAGCTTCGTCGGCATAGGCTGTAAGAAAAATAACCGGAATATTGTGTTCTCTTTTGATGATTTCTGCCGCCTCGATTCCGTTCATGTCTCCTTTCAACATAATATCCATCAAAACAATACTGGGCTTTTCTTCTGAAGCAAGAGAAATTGCCTTTTCTCCGGTAGCAGCAGCTCCACTGATCACATATCCCAGACGTTTCAAACTATGTTGAATATCCTTGGATACGATCGATTCGTCTTCAACTACTAAAACTTTAATTTTTGACATAGATAAACGTAAAATACAATAAATTCAAGCAAATAATATACTTAGCCATCAGGCTAAAGCTATGAAGTTACAAAATACTTCGACAAAACCTAAATATATCAAGATAAAAATCAAAACAGAATTGTTTTATCTGTTGAAATATTGGTGAAACGAAGATATATAAAATTTCGAATATGCTCCCTCCTTCTTAACACGCTTCGCTTATTTAATATAATATAAAAAAAGAATTATTTAAAAGAAATTTACTACTACTATTAAGCTGTGGAAAAGGTGTATAAATTTCGAGCGATTTTATTGTAATATTCATTATACACAAAAAACATAGTCTTTTCAACAAGTTATTAGTCGTTAAACACCTATTTACGAAAGGTCTACCGCTGTTTTAAACAATTATTAATAAATATACTGAGCTCATAACTTTAATTTAAAACTGAGTTAATTCAGACTAGTAACTTTGTGAATATTGAAGGATAAAAATCAATATGTTTTCCTTGTTTAAATAAATATAAATTCTGCTTCTAATAATATTCGGAATTAGCAAGAAAAACTTTTGTAAAAGAATTAACACGAATGAACAATTACTGAGACATTCTTGTCGAAAAGTATAAATCAAAACAACCCTGTTTTAGGGGTTGAAGGAAACGGTGATAAATGCGATTGTTTATAATTAACCGTAATTGTTAAAAAGGTTTCTGCGCTTTTCGGAGCGAAACGGGATTTTTCTAAAGTATAAAAAAACTACTTTTGTTAAAAAGAATAAAAGCTAAAGAGGGAATGATGCTCAAAACATTAGCAATGCGTATTTTATAATACGAATCAATAAAAAAGCCGTTATGAATAAAGACAAAGTAATTCCAATCGGGGCAGATCACGCAGGATATGAACTGAAAAATGATATCATTAACCATTTTACCGCTCTTGGATATTCCTTCAAGGACTACGGGTGTTACTCCGATGAAAGTGTGGATTATCCTGATTTTGGACACGCCGTTGCCAGTCATGTCGAAAAAGAAAAAGACACCTTGGGAATTGTTATCTGCGGAAGTGGAAACGGTATCAATATGTCGGTAAACAAACATCAAGGTGTTCGGGGAGCGTTGTGCTGGAATTTTGAAATTGCAGAGCTCGCAAGGCAACATAATAACGCAAATATAATTAGCCTTCCGGCCCGCTTTGTGGACAAAGTAAATGCCTTTAAAATGGTTGAAACATTCTTAGACACTGAATTTGAAGGAGGCAGACACGAACGCAGAGTGAATAAAATTGCTTGCTCGTGAGGAAATTCTTCGGTTTTATCCTGCTGTTGTTCCATGTGTCCTTAGGGTTAACACAGTCTTATTCCGAGCAATATGCCTTTTACATAAATAGTGAAGACTTAGAAAAACACATAAGGGTATTAGCCTCTGATTCTTTCCAGGGTAGGGAAACCGGCTATGAAGGTCAAGCTATGACCACAGACTATCTTATTCAGCAACTTAGAAGGGATAATATGAAAGGTCCCACCGGTTTTGAAAACATGCGTTTTCCTTTTAAGGTTGTGGAGGTGAAACCCTCAGGTTCCATACGGTTGAACGACAAGGAATATTCGTATTTTGATGACTTCGTGTTTTTCAATACGAAAGAAACTTTTGTTCAGCGGGATGAGGAAGTAATATTCATTTCAGGAAACATTTCTGATAATGACATTTCAGAAATTAATCTGGCCGGAAAGCTTATTCTTTTAAATGCGGGTGAGAAAGAGTTTGACTACGAAGAACTGTTGAATGAAACAGAAAAGTTTATGGATAAAGGTGCAACAGCCGTAATTTATTGCACACCATTTTATGATAAACTAAAGATTTATTTCAATGAATTTGCTCATCATTCATCCATGTATCTTAAAACGGATACATTAAAAAATATTACCCCCCTCATCATTGGACGTGAAGAGATTCTCAACAAATCTGGATTAAAGAAAAAGTGGAAAAGAAAGCTTGATAAAGGGAAAAAGATAACGAAGATAATCAGTCTCTCTCCAGGGGACATTTCCTTGAATACCGATACCACACACCTGGAAACAGAGAATGTGGTTGCTTTTATTGAAGGAAAAGAGTTAAAAGATGAGGTGGTGGTAATTACCGCGCATATGGATCACCTGGGAGCTGAGGACGGTGAAATTTATAACGGCGCGGACGACAATGCTACCGGAACTGCCGCACTCCTGGAAATTGCCCAGGCTTTTTCACTCGCGAAAAAAGATGGTCACCAAATGAAGCGGAGCTTACTGATAATGCCTGTTTCTGGAGAGGAGAAAGGACTTCTTGGGTCGCGCTTTTATTCAGAGAACCCCATATTTCCTCTGAGTTTAACACTTGCCAACCTCAACATAGACATGATTGGACGAAACGATGAGTTTCATGATAGTTCAAATTATGTATATGTAATTGGCTCCAATATGATCAGTGACGAACTGCATGACATAAACGAAGAAGCAAACAGGAAATATGTTGGTATTGATTTGGACTACACCTATAACTCATTTGACGATCCGAACCGATATTATTTTCGTTCAGACCATTACAACTTTGCTAAACACGGCATACCGAGCATTTTTTATTTCAGCGGAGTACATGAAGATTACCACAAGCCCTCCGACACCGTGGATAAAATAAATTTTGAAAAGGTAGAGACCGTTACACGGCTTGTGTTTTTTACAGCCTGGGAACTATTGAATCATCAGGGAGGCCTGAAATAAAGGGTCAGACTTCCTCATAAATCTCCAGGTCAATCTGTTTTTTCATGAGATCGACCCCCACGATCTGAACAGTTACCTTATCACCAAAATTGTACTCGTTGTCTTTTTTACGCCCTACAATCCTGAATTTATCATTGTCAAAATAATAGTTGTCACCCGGTAAAGACTGGATATTTACCATTCCTTCACAATAGTTTTCATCCATACGAACAAAAAGCCCAAAGTCTGCCAAACCGGACACTGTTCCTTCAAAAACCTGCCCAACCTTATCCTGGACATATTTAACCTGAAAGAACTTGTTAGACTCTCTTTCCGCATCGATAGCTTTTCTTTCCTGAGCAGAAATATGTTTACACACCTCATTCAGTTTATTGCCATAGTTTACCTGCTTTTTATGTAACTTGTCCATCATTATCCTGTGAACAACAAGGTCGGCATATCGCCTGATCGGAGAAGTGAAGTGCGTATAATAATCAAAGGCCAGACCGTAATGACCAATGTTGTTGGTATCATAAGAAGCTTTAGCCATCGAACGTATAGCCATTGTCTGAATAAGGCTGTATTCCGGAGTGTTACGGATCTCATCCAGGAGCTTATTGATTTTGTGGGCGACTTCGTCCATGTTTTTAATTTTCAGGTCATAACCAAACTTATCAATGAACAAGGCAAAAGTCTGAACTTTGGAAGCATCGGGTTTGTCGTGGACACGATAGATAAAATTAGTATCGGAGTGTTCCTTGTCACCGGGTAATTTTCCTGCGAAGATAGCAGCCCTTTTGTTGGCCAGCAGCATGAATTCCTCTATGAGTTTATTTGAATCCTTGGCTATTTTGTGTACCACTTCTACCGGATCTCCCTGATCATTCAGTTTGAACCTTAGTTCTTCTGATTCAATCGACAAAGCACCGTTATTTAATCTCTTTTTACGAAGCGTTTTGGCAATTTTATCCAGGGTCAAAATTTCTTTTTTGAGTTCTTCACTTTTTCCCTCGATCACTTCCTGAGCCTCTTCATAGGTAAACCTTCGGTCACTATGAATAACAGTTTTACCAAACCATTCGTCGTAGATTTTACCTTTATCATCCATCTCGAAAATGGCGGAAAAAGTAAATTTATCTTCGTTTGGACGGAGCGAACAAGCGATGTTTGAGAGCTGTTCAGGAAGCATCGGTATCACTCTGTCCGTCAGATACACTGAATTACCTCTTTTAAGCGCTTCATCATCCATCACCGAGCCTGGCCGAACGTAGTGACTAACATCCGCGATATGTATTCCGACTTCTAGGTTTCCGTTTTTAAGCTCTTTGTAAGACAAGGCATCATCAAAATCCTTGGCGTCGAAAGGATCAATAGTAAAAGTTAAGGTTTCCCGAAGATCTCTGCGTTTTTTGATTTCATCTCCGTCGAGAATAGTATGGACTTTTTCGGCTTCCTCAATAACTTTCTGCGGAAATTTAATTTCGAAATCATTTTTCAGCAGAATAGAGAGCATTTCTGTTTCATTGTTCCCCGGATTTCCTAAAACTTCAACGACTTCACCGAAAGGATTGTCTACTCCTTGCGGCCATGAGGTAATTTTAGCTAGTACTTTCTGTCCGTTTTTAGCACCTCCCAATTTATCAAGAGGAATATACAGGTCGGCAGAAATCTTTACGTTATCAGGAATGAGGAATGCAAACTTTTCTTTGACCTCAACAGTACCCACAAACAGTTCTGTTTTTCTGCTTACAATCTTTGTGATCCTACCCTCCGTTTTGTTTTTTCTCTGTTTTGTTATCTCTATTTCAACGGTATCGCCATGGAGCGCATGCCCCAAATTTTCAGGAGAGATGTAAACATCTTCTTTTTTATCCTCAATTATGACATAACCCGCTCCACGGGATGTGGAGTCCAGAACACCAACCATGGATCTTTTGAAATCATTGTTTAATACAAAGGAACCCCTTGAAAACTCATTCAGAAAACCTTCGTTTTTTAAATTATTGAGAACATTCAACACGAGTGTTCTTGTGTTTGAATCGTTTACTTTTAACTGAGCGCTTACTTGCTTATAGTTGAACCGGTCTTCGGGGTGTTTCTCAAAAAATCGTTTGATGGAGGATTGTAATCCCTTTTTACTTTTGTCTGACTTATCTTTCTTTTTTTTTCTTGACATTGGTATGATATAAATTTCTTTAAATATACGTTTACAAAATTAATCCTTTTATGATTTACCCAATTATTGGGTTTTATCAATAAAAATTAACCATCCCTTAATATAAGAAATATTTAAAATTTATTTGCTATCGGTTGTTCTGCCTTTTTTGTAAGCGAATTTTAGCAAAATATTACAAACGAAATTTTTATCACTTTCCTTTTCGGTGAGTGAACCTAAAAAAGTATAACAACAACCGCGTATATTTCTTATTTTTGTAATAAATAAACAGGTTATGAATAAGACAGTTGAAAAAGTATTGAATGATCAGATAAAAAAAGAGTCTTCCTCAAGTCAGCTCTATCTATCGATGGCATCGTGGGCTGAAAACCAGGGATACAACGGAACAGCACAGTTTCTTTACAAACACAGTGATGAAGAAAGGTTTCATATGCTTAAGCTTGTAAAATTTATAAACGAAAGAGGAGGTACTGCGGAAATTCCCTCTGTGGAGAAGCCACCTATCAAGTTTGACAACATGCTGAAGATTTTTGAATCCTTACTTGAACATGAAATAACTGTTACGGAAAGCATCAATAACGTCGTTGATGTTTGTCTGAAGCAAAAAGATTATACCACACATAATTTTATGCAATGGTATGTTTCTGAACAGCTTGAAGAGGAGGCGCTGGCAAGAAATGTTCTGGATAAACTTCGTCTGATCGGAGGTGATAAGGGCGGTCTTTATCTTTTTGACAGAGATATGGAAAACGCTGCAATCAATCCGGATACGGTTGCTCGTTAACAGATTCAAAAATACCGGATGAATAAAATCACACTGAGTATTAAATTTTTACTATTACTACAGGTTGTTTTCTTTCTGAGCTTTTTCAGCTCGGGCCAGGAAAATATTCAGTTTAAAAACTATACGATCAATGACGGATTATCTCAAAGCGTTGTTTCCTGTATAGTTCAAGACAAACTGGGCGCATTGTGGTTAGGAACTCAGGACGGAATTAATAGATTCAACGGTAAGAATTTTGAGGTGTTTTCGGCAGACAAAGGGTATGATATTTCAAACGAATATGTTCATACCGCAATCGCCGATGTAAAAGGAAATCTCTGGTTCGGAACCTATAACGGGCTTACCAAATACAACCCGCATACCGAAAAATTCAATTCTTTTCAGCTTGAAAACAAGTCCAGACTTGAAATTCACTCCATCGCCGCTGACGGTCAGAATAATTTATGGATAGGAACGGCTTTTGGCCGTATCTATCACTTTGATGCACTGACAAACAAATTCACCCTCATTGATGAGCAAACCTTCGATTCAAGAATCGTCGATATCAGGTATGAACAAGGTAAAATAATAGTTGTTAGCGAGTTCGAAGGAATTTTAATAACGAACGAAAAATTCACGATAAAAAAGGTTTATAAACCCAAAAAAATAAAACGTGATGATTTCGTTATCAACAACCTAATAAAGCATCCTGAAAACAAAATTTTGATTGCTACTAATCAGGGGTCTTTTATTTTTAATGAAGAACTTGAAAAATTTGAGCCCTTTGAAATCCTTTCAGGTAAATTCAGCGACATAAATATTGTTGACGCTCTTTTTCTTTCAGAAGACAGGATGCTTCTTGCAACAGAGAATAATGGGTTGTATCAGATAGTCAAATCACGCGAAGACAGTTTGACAGTTTTAAATTATACGGCTGATTTCTATCAGAAAGGAGCGCTCATAGCCAATAAACTTAACGGCCTTTTTCAGGATAAACAGGGTGTAATATGGATCGCTTCACAAAGAGGTTTGAGTAGTTTCGACCCTAATCATGCCGGTTTTAAAGGGGTAGGATTTTCAGGGAACTTTAACAAGGGTTTGCCCTCACAAAATGTATGGGGTTTTGATGAAAATGAAGATGGAACCTACCTGTTTATAGCCGCGGATCATGGTGTAACCCGGTTTAACAGAAAAAAACACCATTATGACCATTACTATCGAACACCACAGAACAACGAAGATGTTACTACTCTTGGAGTGCATGTAATTGACAAAAACCGGGCTCTCGTGGCATGTGTTGACGGTTTTTTTGAACTGATTATTTCCGGGGAAAACTCTCAGAACTACGTTTTTAGAAAAATTGAACACACCATAGATGAACAGCGGGGATTCGATAAAACATATTCCATTATTCCTTTCTTTAAGGACAATGAATACCTGATCGGAACACGGGCTGGAGTTGCCATTTATAATTATGAAACAAGGGAGTTTCAGTACATTTATAATGAACCAAAAGACCCTGAATCCATCGGTCCTGGCCCGTGTCGGCTAGTCTTTAGGTCGGAAGAGGGCCGCTTTTATGCTGCTCCCAGTTCAGGAGGAATTTATGAGATATTCAGCAATGAAGAAGGTGTTTATAAGGTAAGGGTGCCTGAAATATTCTCCAAATTAAACAAAGCAACGCGAGATTATTTCACCAGTGTGCTGCAGTCCGACAATCATATTTACTGGTTTGGAACCATGGGTGATGGAATGTACCGTATAAATACAAAAACCGGTGACATCACACATTTCGATAAGTCGGTGGGGTTGCCAAACAATGTAATTTACGGAGTACAGTCTACCTTGCAAGACACCAGACATATTTGGTTATCCACAAACCGGGGTGTGGTGGCAATGGATATAAACAAGAATACGTTCAACGTGTTTTCCGAAAAGGACGGACTGATGAGTGATGAATTAAATCTGGGTGCCGGATTTTCATCCAAAACAGGTGAGATTTATTTCGGGGGAATACAAGGATACAATTATTTTTATCCATCTGAGGTATTTGATATAATCCCTTCACTAAAGGTTTATTTTTCCGGTATTGAAGTTGAAAATGAAAAAATACATCCTTCTCAGGGAGGCATTATTGAAAAGAGTATTTCATTCACCGATAAGATACGATTACCTTATCAAAGAAGAAGTTTAAAGCTGCGCTTCTTTGCCGATAATTTAAGTAACCCCGAAAGGATAGAATATAAATATATCCTCAAAGGAGATGATGAGATCGAAGAAGAACTGGGATCGAGCAATGAATTGAGGTTTGCAAGCCTGGCTCCTGGCGATTATGAACTTCTTGTTTACGCAAGGACGATCAATGGGGAGTGGAGCACCACACCTGCTCGACTTATCATATCTGTTGAGGTTCCATTTTGGATGACTTGGTGGTTTTATTTAATCATCGGACTTGTTATTATTTATTTCTCGTTCCGACTGGTACGCAAGAGTATAGACAAAGAGAGAAGACAGCAGGTAAAGCTTGAACTGAAAATCGCAGAAAGAACAAAGGAGCTTCGCTATAAAACAGAGAAAATTGAACAACAAAAGGAAAAACTTGAAGAACAAACCAAGGAACTTGAAAAAGAAAAAGAAAAGTCCGAGCGTTTATTAAACAATCTGCTTCCCAAGGAAACGGCTAGCCAGCTTAAACAGGATGGTCGATCGGCAGCACGTGATTTCAATATGGTCTCTGTGATGTTTACCGATTTTGTCGGATTCACGAAGATTGCTGAAGATATGAAAGCAAAGGATCTCGTTTCTATTCTTGACAAATATTTCAGAAAGTTTGATGAAATAACCGAGAAGCATGACCTTGAAAAGATCAAAACCATTGGTGATGCCTATATGTGTGCAGGGGGTGTTCCAATTCGCAACAAAACGAATCCAATTAATACCGTTTTGGCCGCTATTGAGATACAGAATTATATGCGTCAACAGAAAGAGCTTTCAATTGCTAAAGGAAATCAATATTGGAAGTTACGGATAGGCATCAATACAGGGGCTGTTTCAGCCGGTGTTATTGGAACGAAAAGATATGCCTATGATGTTTGGGGAAGCACGGTGAACAGAGCACAGCGCATGGAGAGAATGTGTGAGCCGGAAAAGATTGCAATTACCGAAAGTACTTTTGAACATATAGAACCGTATTTCGAATGCATTAGCAAGGGCCGTGTTACCACCAAGAGCGGTCTAAAAATACTGATGTATGAAGTTATATCAATCAAACCTGAACTTTCTGTAGATGGTTTAGGGATCGAGCCGAATGAGGCCTTCCATAAGCTGGTCAATCTGCATCACTTCAGCAAAATCAATTATTATAAAGCCGAGCGTTTTATTCTTTCCAAACTTAAGAAGGAACTGAGTTTAAAACTGCATTACCATTCTTACGACCATTCCAAAGACGTAACGCGCCAGGCCGAACGAATAGCCATAGGCGAAGGAATTACTGACGAGGATCTCTTTTTATTGAAATCAGCGGCATCCTACCACGATGCGGGCTTCATCGAACAATATGAGAAGAATGAACCTATAGGGGCCAGAATGGCGGAAGAAATACTGCCAAACTTTGGTTATTCAAAAGCACATATTGAGAGAATCAAGGAGCTGATCTACGTTACTCAGATTCCTCATCAGCCCAAGAACAAACTTGAAGAGATCATTTGTGATGCGGATCTTGACTATCTCGGACGGGATGATTTCCATGAAATATCGGACAAACTGCGATTAGAACTGCGGGAGCACGGGAAAATAAACAGTGACAGAAAGTGGGATGAAATACAAGTAAGTTTTTTCAACCAACACCGGTATTTTACACGAACGTCAATTGAAACGCGTCGAGCGAAAAAACTACAGAACCTTGAGGACATCAAGGAAAGAATAAAACGAAACGAATACAAGGACTAAGGCCTTTTTCATGCCGTGAGCCGTTTCGTCGAGAGAGAACGAAACGCCTTGTAATTATCCTAAAAAAGTAAAGGGAATAAAAAAATGCCGTCCATTTCGGGCGGCATTAAGTATTCTGGTTGTTTTTGATTCTAAGAGAATAATATACTGCTACCGTAAGGTGTATCAATTGGATTTACTACCAAAGTAGGTATCTGAGCATCATTTGTGATCATATACTGCTCATAATTTGAGCCGAAAGCGCCAAGATAATTGCTTTTATTCTGGTTCATGATCGCTATAAGGTCTGCATCTTTTGTGATTGCAAGCTTTACAACCTCTTTATCGAATCCGCTGCTTGGTGCAAGTGTGGCAGTCATTTCAATTCCACGCTCCGAAAAGAATTTTTTAGCAAACTTAATATTGGCCTGAACTTTATGTTTAAGAAACTCATCAGATTCATCGGGAGTAATCACATGTACGCGCGAATCAAAATATTTTGCCATAGAAGCAACGATCGCCAGCTTTTGCTTTGTTTCCTTGTTCAAATCAAGAGGTGCAACGATATCATCGTAGCCGTTTTCACCAACTTCTTTTTGTTGAACAATGATGAATGGAACTGTTGAATGAGTTACAACTTTCAAGGCGTGCGAGCCGGCAATATGCTGCCAACCTGAAGCGCCATGGGTTCCCATAAAAATCAATTCAGCGTGATGCTCAGCAGCAAAATCTCCAATGTCATCAAAAATGTTTCCTACCCGGACTTTAGGAGCAATTTCAACACCCGTATCTTTATGCTTTCCTACGAGTTCATTCAGCTTTTTTTCCGCTTCGTTAATCAACTTGTTTTTCGAAACAACGTGAAGAACATAAACTTTAGCACCTACTATTTTCGCAGTTGTAATCGCGTGATTCAGTGCGCAATCCGCCACTTCCGTAAAATCATGTGGTACGATGAAACTTTTATCTGACATAATCGGTTCTGGTTTTTATAGTCCGCTGCAAAAGTAAACAATTGTTTAAAATACAGCACATTTATTAGCGCAATAATATTACGAATAATTTTTTTAATACGATTAAATATTTAACCCTTTGATAAACTTTTAAAAATATATCTCATACCTTTGAAGTATATTTTAGCAACCAAACAAAGTATAGTAAAGTGGCATTAGTCGGTACATTTTTAAAAGGCACCACTCGTGTAGGTTACAACTACGGTGTAAAAAAGAAGATTGTTAATCCTCTTCAGTCCAGAGTGCTGTATAATCTTCTTAATAAGGCAAAGAAAACACAGTTTGGAAAGGATCATGATTTTGCATCCATCCTTCAGCAGATTGATATTTGTGATGCATACAGGAAAAAAGTACCCTTGTTCACCTATGAGGATTTTTTCGATCCATACATAAAAAAACAACTGGAGGGTGAGAAAAACATGGCATGGCCAAATAAGATAAATCATTTTGCTCTTTCTTCAGGTACCACGAATGACAGTTCAAAACGAATACCTGTGTCTGATCAAATGATAAGACAGTTTCAGCGTACAACCCTTGAACAGGTTTTGAGGTTACATGAACTGAATTTACCGAATGAATTTTTTCAGGCGGTGGTTTTGACCATAGGTGGTTCTACAAAGTTGACCGAGGAAAAACACTATTTTGAAGGAGATCTCAGTGGAATATTGCAAAAAAACAAATCTTTCATTTACAAACTCTTCTCGAAACCCGGAAATAAAATAGCTCAAATAAAGGATTGGAATGAAAAACTTGATCAGATAGTAAAACACGCTCCGAAATGGGACGTTGGTGTTATTGCCGGTGCTCCTTCCTGGATTCTCATGCTCCTGGAACGTATAATTGAAAAGTACGAACTAAAGAATATTCACGAAATATGGCCGAACTTCAGGCTCCTGCTTCACGGAGGTGTATTTCTCGACACATATAAGGGGAAAATTGAGGCCCTGTGTTCAAAACAGGTTTATTTCATAAATACTTATCTCGCAAGTGAAGGGTATTTCGCTTTTCAGAAAAACCATTCGGACGAAGGAATGACGCTTCTTACCAAACATGGAGTTTATTATGAGTTTTTGGAAGAGAAGTATTTCAACCATATCAATGAAGGAAAAAGCCTTCGGAACCTACCGACCCTTCTTCTCAATGAAATTGAAGAAAATAAAAACTACGCGCTGATAATATCAACTTCTTCTGGGCTCTGGAGGTATTTTATGGGAGACGTAATTAAATTTTGTGATTTTCCCAAGAGACAATTTCATATAACCGGAAGAGTAAAGCACACATTGAATATTGCAGGAGAGCATCTATCAGTGGAGAATATGAACCGGGCAGTGCTTGAAACCTCTAACAAACTCGGACTGAGTTCTAATGAATTTTGTGTTGTTCCTAACGAATTAAAGAACGGACACAACTGGTATGTAGGAACAGATAAACCGGCTGATGCTCAAGAATTTGCTGACGAACTTGACAGATGTCTGGAGGCCCTCAATGATGACTATGTATATGTGAGAAAATACCATCTAAAGAAGCCTTCTGTTCGGGTTTTGCCTATTCAGCTGTTTTATGATTTTATGGAGGAAAAAGGAAAACTTGGAGGTCAGCACAAATTTCCCCGTGTTTTGAATAAAACTCAACTCGCGGACTGGGAAGACTTTTTAAGACGGCGGGTTTGACGATATTTGAGCAGGGCATTTGCGAATACCGCAAACAGAATTACTGAAGACCCCACATAAAAATAAGTGTTGATCTTTTCATGTTCGTTAAGCAGCCATGCGGCCAGACCAAGTGTATAAATTGGCTCCATATTAATGCTTAGTGCAACTGTAAATGCGCCGAGTAACTTCTGAATCTCTACGGTCAGCAGAAAAGCGATAGAGGTGCAGACGATACCTAAAAAAAGCAGCAGATAAAAATCACTCGAAGATATTAGCAACTTCTCAGCGTTGAATCGACCTGTTAAAATCAAAAAAACTGTCATAATAACGGATGCACTTAACATCTCGTGAAGGGTGATTTTAGAAGCAGACACCGTTTGGATGAGCTTAGCATTGAAAACAGCGAATAGGGCTGCAAGCAGTGCGGAAATAAGGCCAAAAACCACCCCGATATAGAGTCCTTCCTGTGATCCGCGGTTTGTGATTAGAAAGATACCTCCCAGAATAACCAGGCCGATTATCAGTTCAGACCAGAGAAACTTCCTTTTCATTACCAAGGGCTCAAGCCAGGCGACGTGAATGGTTGTCGTTGCTAGACAAATTATGGCAAGACTGGCAGTGGAGACCTTGATACTGAGATAAAATGTAAGCCAGTGAAGAGCAACAAGGACCCCCACTCCTAGTGTTCGAAACAAATCTTTTTTGTCAAGAATGCGTCTTTTTCTGTTGAGAAAAAGCATAAAAATAAAAAGAGAAATGCATGCAATGAGAACTCTGTACCATACGAGAATAAAGGCATCAGCTTCTATCCATTTTCCCAGAATGGCCGTAAACCCCCAGACGAAAATAATAACGTGGAGCCCGATCTGATAAGTGAGACGTTGGTTCATAAAAAAAGCCTCTGAAAAGAGGCTTCAAAAGTATTGGTAAAAACAATACGTAAATACTATGGAGAAAATTATTTGTCGTATTTCTTTTTGAGCTTATTCAGGTCCTTTTCGATGTCTTTCAGGTCTTCATCCAGCTTTTTATGTTCTTCATCAATTTTTTCCTGTTCTTTTCTTGCATCTTCAGGATCTATTTTTCCTTTCTTAATTTTTTTATCAAGCTTGTCCTGAGATTTCTCCAGTTTTTCTCTTTTTTTCTGGATCTTTTCTCTTTCTTCCACCAGACTACTTAATTTTTTCTGGTATTTTTCTTCCTCTTTCTGAGCTTTTTCAGCTTCTTTTCTTTCCTTTTCCGCTTCTTTCTCTCTTTTTTCTGCTTCTTTAGCGGCTTCTTTTTCTTCTTTAGCCTTTTCCTCTGCAGCCTTTTGCTTTTCTTCTGCTTCTTTTCTTGCCTCTTTTTCTTTTTCAGCTTCACGCTTAGCCGCCTCTTCTTTTTCTTTAGCCTCCTCTTTAGCCTCTTTTTCAGCTTTTTTGGCATCTTTTTCAGCATCCTTTTTAGCCTGTTCGGCTTTTTCCATCGCTTCTTTCTCAGACTTTTCCTTCTCAAGTTGGTTCAACTGTTCTTCACGCTGTTTTGCTTCCTGCTCGCGCTGTTTTGCGGCCTGATCAACGTTTGTTTCAAGTTGCTTTTCCATTTTTTCGGATTCCTTGGCTGTTTTTTCGGCTTCCTTCTTTGCCGCTTCAGCTTCTTTCTGAGTTTGTTCAGCTGATTTTACTTTTTCTTTGGCCTGCTCAGAATATTCTTTAGCTTTTTCCTCATTTTTGACAGCACCTTGTTCCGCCTTTTCAGTATTCTCTATGTTTTTCTGTTTCTCAGACTCAATCTTTTCAAGGTTTTTTTCCGATTGGCTCTCAATCTTTTCTATTTTCGTACCTACCTCTGTAGTTATTGTCCCTGAACCTTTTGTGAGAGCGAAATCATATTTGCTACCATCTTTTAAAAGCATTCCCATCATCATAATGGTTTTATAACCCTCTTTTTGAATACGGAGGGTTAAGGGCTGACTTTTATAATCATCCACAGTCAAAGCGGCAGTTCCTGTCTTATCGGTGGTTCCTTGCATAACTGTCTTTCCGTTGTTCATTAAGGAAACCATTACACCTTCGGTAGGCTTTCCGAGATAGCTAACCTCAACTTTGATAGATACTCCTGAAGCGACCCACACCTCCTTATGAACAGGCATTATCACTTCATTTGCCAAAACATCTGACTGAATCATCACACCTGCTGCGAAGGCGGCGATATAAGTAAACTTTCGTATTTTCATATTCATAACCGAATTGTATTTTCATTAATCCTATGACCAATGTACAAAAAACAATCCATTATTGTTCGATCTTATTTTTATTATGATTCCAATATGCGTTAATTTTTCTGATTCACCCGGACAGATTTTCCATAGAATAAACGAATAGTTTTCCTTAAATTTATCCCATGCTTTTTAAGGAGGTAATAGGACAAGAAGCGCTCAAAGAACGACTAAGAAAAGAGTTGGAGGGCGAGAGGATTTCACACGCTCAGCTCTTCCTGGGCAAAACCGGATATGGCTCCCTTCCCCTTGCGCTTGCATTTATTCAATACCTTTTTTGTGAAAACAGATCATCGGAAGACAGTTGTGGGACTTGTTCTTCCTGTAATAAAATGATGACACTTCAGCATCCCGACGTTCACTTCTCATTCCCTACGGTGCAAGCTGTTTCGAAAACATCTGACCCACAGTTTAAAGAATGGAAAGAAATGGCGTTAAACAATCCGTACTTTAGCTTAAATCAGTGGATTTATTCCTCTGACCCGAAAGGAAGAAACCCGGTAATATCCAAACACCAAAGCGAAGAAATTGTAAAAAAACTTGCTCTAAAGTCTTATGAGGGCGGCTATAAGGTCAGTGTAATCTGGATGGCAGACGAAATGAATACTGTTTGTGCAAATAAACTGTTGAAGATCATAGAAGAACCCCCGGCCAAGACCTTGTTCATACTAATAGCTGAAAAACAAGAAGAAATAATGCCCACGATTCTGAGTAGAACGCAGTTGGTTAAGATCAAGCAGATTGAGGAAGTTGCCCTAGAGGCGTATTTGAAAAAACACGGGATCGGAGATCAGGACACATTGAAAAGCATTCTTTCGAGAGCTGAAGGAGATCTCATGAAAGCCATAGAAATGGCTACTTCTCAAGGCAACGAAAATGAAAACCGGGAAAGATTTATTGAACTGATGCGAATCTGTTATAAAAAAGAGGTTTTGCCAATGCTCGATTGGGCCGAAAAAACAGCTAAGCTGGGCCGGGAAGAACAAAAGAACTTTCTGGAGTATGCACTTTTCATGATCCGGCAGAGCCTCATGAATAATTATACCGAAGAACAACTGGTAAGGGCGTCACCGGAAGAAACAGCATTTCTCAAAAAGTTTTCGAGATTTATTACCGGTAATAACGTGTTGGACTTTACCAAGTTGTTTAATGATGCGCATTACCATGTTGTGCGAAATGCCCATGCAAAAATATTGTTTACTAACATCACCTTTGAAGTAATGCGGTATATACACCGGGCCTGATTTTCACAGAAATGATTTAAGCCAACTCACCGCCTCGGATTCTCTGGAGAAAACACGGGTGGGTTTGGATGGTTTGTTGATTAAAATATAGGTTTTAGCAGCCAGGCGCTGAGAAAAACTTTTTATTACGAAGGCATCCGCCAGCACAAGATGTCCCCTTTCCGGAGTTGTTAAATAATCAATAACCTCCTTGCTTGGCGTGACGAAACTGTTTTCAGAAATATAGAGAATGGGGTATTTTTTCTTTTGTGCAAGGGCGGTTCTTGCATTAACGATCTCTTTTGAGTGGGACATATCGACGACCCCCTTGATCTTAAGGTATATATACATTATACCGTCAGAAGAAATGTAGATGTCCGCGGAAGGAACCTTAAGTTCTGATATAAAATTTTTATCCTCCAAGTATGTACTGATTAGTGCTTAAAAATAATCTTTTTTTCAATGGAAGATAAACCGGAAATGATCCTTAGATGACAAAAGTTAATTCATGTATTTAAAAATTTTAGGACTTAAAACTGATGTTTATCAGTATTCCGATGGGAGGAAGATCATTTTTTTAGAACTCATCACGAGTCATCTTTGCATAAAAAAATAATTATGGAAGCTTCAGAAAGAAAACCAGAGTTTTTTGACAGATTTTTTGCCGGAGGTGTTGAGTTTAACCGCTATGCAATTATTAGCGCTGTTCTTTTAATAGTCGGATGCATGAGCGGGCTAACGGTCGGCTATGGAGCCATCGACAATCTTTTTCAGCTGATCATGGTGGTAATACCAACGATGGCCACACTTTCTTTACTTTTAGGATTAGCACCGATGAGGTACATCATGACGGCAGGGATCATAACTGTAATAATCGACACGATAATATTGCTTTTCAACCTGCTTGGTTAAAGAGAGAGCCGAACAACTCTTTTTAGTAACTTTGAACGCTTTTGATCGTTAATATCAAAAATGTGTTCAATGAGGGTACTATGTACTATAATCTTAGTCGGATTGATTTTCTTGAGTGGGATGAACTGTTTCGCTCAGAAAAAAAGCAAACTCAATACAAACGGAAAAGGAACATTGTTTGGGTATGCCGCATATAACCGAAGCGCGTATGCACCGGCTAAAGTTACTTTTGAAGGCGCTGATTACAATTTCAGACTTACCAATACGAGATTTTCTGACACGGAGGATGGGACCAATCTAGGCAACTTTTTTGATTCTGGTTCCCCGCAGTTTAATCTTCATTTAGGGTATTATTTTGCAAATAAATGGGCCCTGACTTTTGGCATGGATAGGCTGAATTATTTCATGAGAGAAGGCGCGGTTACTCTCGACGGCTCTTTTGCTCCCGGCGCTCACGCCGATTTTACCGGTAATTATAATGATCAGAATATTGACATAAATCGCGACCAGATCTTTCTCAGACAGCAATCAGGGGTTAATTTTTTCAGGATAGGAGTTCAGAGAACGGATCAGTGGTATAAATCCCGAAAAGGTAAGTTTGCTTTTAATACCAATGCAGGAATAGGATTGGGCGCCTTGTTTTCTTCCGCCGATTTCACTTTTGATGGATCGACAGCAAAAAATGTCACCTCTCTTAGTGGAATTGGGCTTTCTGCACATGCGGGGTTAAGATTTGATTTTTTCCAGCACCTCTTCCTTCATACCATGATATCAGGAGGGGTATTAAATCAGCGGAATGTCTTACTTTCCTCAGATGAGTCGGAATCTTCAAAACATGTTATCGGCTACATTTCACCCGAGATAGGGGTCGGTTTCATATTGTTTGCTCGCCCTACCAACGGCTGTGGAACTTGTCCCCAGTGGTAAAAAAACCGAAAGAATTAGCAGCAGTTAGTTTCCATTAATTATTACTATCTTACTCTCCTTTTAAATGAACAAAAGGATGAAGGAACTAAAGTCAAAACTTCCGGATGTTGGGACAACCATTTTTTCAGTAATGTCAAAAATGGCAGCAGATCACAATGCGATTAATCTTTCCCAGGGCTTTCCCAATTTTTCTATTTCAGAAGGACTAAAAAATGAGCTTTTGAAAGCAATAGAAAAAGAGCACCACCAGTATATGCCTATGCCGGGATACCCTGCTTTACTAGCAGAAATAGGGGAAAAGATTCGGGTACATTACGGAAGAAATGTACAAATCGAATCAGAACTTCTTATAACTGCAGGAGCCACACAAGCTATTTACTGCGCGATTCAATCCTTAATCAATGCGGGAGATGAAGCCATCGTGCTGGACCCCTCATACGACTGTTATGGCCCGGCAATTAAGTTGGCAGGGGGCATTCCAGTACACGTAAATCTCAACAGTAATTTTTCGGTAGACTGGGAGAGGGTTGAGGACGCCTGTTCTAAAGAAACCAAACTAATTATTATAAATAACCCTCACAATCCTGGTGGAACGGTGCTTACGGAGGGGGATATGCTTGCAATTGAACAGATAATGGAAAGGCATCCCCATGTTTATCTACTGTCCGACGAGGTATACGAATTCATTCATTTTGAAAAACCGCATATTTCTGTTAATAGCAGAGAAAAATTAAAAGAGAGGGCGGTGATAGTTTCTTCTTTCGGTAAAACCTTCCATGTTACGGGTTGGAAAATAGGCTATCTGGTCGCCCCCGATTTTATTGTTTCAGAGATTAAGAAAGTGCATCAGTACAATGTCTTTTGCGTCAATAGCATTTCACAAGCCGCCTTAGCCTCCTACCTTCCACAGACCGACCTTTCTTCGTTGAGTGATTTTTATAAGGAGAAGAGGGATCTGTTCCGAAATCTGATGAAAAAAAGCCGCTTTGAACTGCTCGATTGTTACGGGTCTTATTTCCAGGTAGCCCGATACAGAGAGATAAGCACTGCCGGAGATGTTGATTTCTCCATCGAATTAACGAAAAAATACGGTGTAGCCGTAATACCCGTATCAGTTTTTAACAAAGACAAGCACGACGATCATCTTATCCGTTTTTGTTTTGCAAAAGATGAAAATACGATAATAAAAGCAACAGAAAAACTATGCAGGATTTAAATGTAACCTTGGTCCAGGCCAATCAGTTCTGGGAAGACAAAAACCGAAACCTTGCGCATTTTAATGGTCTTCTGAGTCGTATCAATGTGCCCACCGACTTGATCGTTTTACCGGAGATGTTTCACACTTCTTTTACTATGAATGCCATCGAGCTTGCCGAACCGATGGATGGAGAGGGAGTTAAATGGCTTTCAGAGAAGGCCGCGGAGTATGATTCTGCTATTACTGCCTCTCTGATCATTCATGAGAATGATCGTTATTATAACCGAATGGTTTTTGTTACACCGGAAGGAGTGCAAGGTTATTATGATAAAAGAAAATTATTCGGGCTGGCAGGAGAAGACGAACATTTTGATGCAGGCAAAAAGAATACGGTGGTGAATTACAAGGGATGGAAACTGCTTCTGCAGGTTTGTTATGATTTGCGTTTTCCCGAGAACTGTCGAAACAAGATCTTCGAAGGAACGGCTGAATATGATGCTATTATTTATGTGGCAAACTGGCCCCAAAAAAGAAGCAGCCACTGGATAAAACTTCTTCCGGCAAGAGCTATAGAAAATCAGGCCTATGTAGTGGCCGTAAATAGAATGGGAAAAGATGGAAAGAACTTTTCTTATTCCGGTGATTCTTGCGTTATAAATCCCACCGGAGAATTTGAACATCATTTGTCGGAAAAAGAAGGACTGATAAATGCCGTATTGCAGAAAACGGAACTTGAGGACCTTAGAAAAGACCTGCCGTTTCTGAAGGATAGAGACTGATGTTTGTTCTTTTTCTTAATTATACAACAAGTATATAGGGGTGATCGTTATTCTGTTTGACAGCGATTTATATTAATTTAGCTCCAATGAAATTATATTCCAATAAACAGAAATGGAAAATTGTTTTACTCTTTGTCGCCTTGATTTTGGTTGGGGCCTCGTTGTTCTATTCCAACCGGATAGTAACCAAGGTAGCTCAGCGGGAACGAGAAAGGGTCACACAGTGGGCTGATGCGATCAAGAAAAGAGCTGAACTGGTAAAACTCACCAACAGTTCCTTTGAGGAACTGAGAGAGAAAGAACTTTCTGAAATGGAACTTTGGATCGCGGCCACCAAAGAAATATCGAAGGCCTCACCACTGAATACCCAGCAGTCTTTTGATTTACCTTTAACGATAATAAACAGAAACAATGACATCCCGGTTATTGTTCTCGACCAGAATGACCAGGTGTCCACGCACATTAACCTGGATTTTTCCGAGGAAAGCCTTGCTAAAGAACACCCTGATCTAGAGGGTGTTGAAATAAAGAAAAAATTTGAGGATTCTTTGGTTAAGCTGGCATACAGCTGGGTAAAGATCAACCCCTCCTTCACAATAGAGATATACGAAGGACTCTTTATGACCTATTTTTATAATGACTCTAAAGATATATTGCGCCTTGAGAACGAGAGAGATTCTTTAATAAACGCTTTCAACAATGAACTTATAGAGAACGTAGATTTGGTGCCGGTCGTATTAACCGACAGTACGGGGGAGAAAATAATCGCCACCAACCTCGGTAAGGATGTTTTAAGAGACGATAATCTATCCCTGGTTCTCCAACAACTGTCTGAAGAGAACATGCCAATTGCCATTCAGTTTTCCGAAGAAGATAGAAATTTTGTGTATTATGCCAACAGCCCGGAGCTTTCTCAGCTTCAATATTTTCCCTACATTCAGTTTACGATTATCGGACTTTTCATTCTGATCGGATATGTTATTTTCAGCACGTTCAGAAAGGCAGAACAAAATCAGGTCTGGGCTGGTATGGCAAAAGAGACTGCCCATCAGTTGGGGACACCTATTTCTTCTCTCATGGCCTGGATTCAGTTGCTGGAGGAGTCTGAGATCGACAAAAGCATCACCGACGAGATGAACAAAGATGTGCACAGGTTGTCTCAGGTAACAGACAGGTTTTCCAAGATAGGTGCAAGCACGCAGTTGAAGGAACATAACATCGTTGAAACTACACGGGAATTCTTAAGTTACCTGAAAACAAGACTGTCTTCGAAGGTAGTCCTCACTTTTGAATCGGTTGAAGAGGAGATTATAATTCCACACAATCCACCACTATTCGAGTGGGTCATAGAAAACATTTGTAAGAATGCTATTGATGCCATGGAGGGAGAAGGAAAGCTGGAGGTCAAGATTCTCAAGAATGAAAACAAAGTATATATAGACATCACTGACACCGGAAAAGGGATGACCAGTAGTCAGCAAAGAAGCGCTTTCAGACCCGGTTATACCACCAAGAAAAGGGGGTGGGGCTTAGGTCTTTCCCTGGCTAAGCGAATTATCAATGAATACCATAAGGGAAGATTAAAGATCTTACGTTCAGAACCTGAAAAGGGGACAACATTCAGAATTACTCTTTTTATCTGAGAAGGATAGATTGTGAAAAAAAGGAGGACCCAAAAAGCCCTCCTTTTCTGCTTATTAGGGTTGAAGTCTAAACTTAATCTGAGTATTAACGATTGTTCGAACATATTCAGCATTTAATATGCCGGGGGTCCATTCAGGAGAGTTCTTCACCACCCGAACGGCTTCTTTTTCGAGGTCTTTGGAGACTTTTCCTTTATTGAGCACGCGAATATCTGTTACTGAACCGTCTTTTTCCACAATGAAACTGATATGGACCGTTCCCTCTTCTGAAAAGATTCGTGCAGATTCAGGATATACGAGATTGTTTTTAAGATATTCCTTCCAGTTCCCCTTGAAATAAGCTTCCTTATTGGGAAATCTAACAACGGTATTTAAATCCGGAGCCTGACCGAGGTCAGGTTTAAAATTAGCGTTTCCTACGATGTCTCCGTTTTTGACATCTGGATTTACATTAACTGTTTCGTTTTTATCCTTGTTTTGATCTTCCTTTATTTGAGCCGAAAGATCTTCTTTTTGAACCGTCGTTACATCTGATTTAGAAGAGAGAACCTTTACCTCAGGGATTTCGACGGGCTTTTCTTCTTCTTTCATTATTTCGATTACAGGCACGTTCGAAGTTCTTTCAACAGTTATTTTTTCAGAATGAGAAACAGGTGTTTTCCATGTGAAGGCCATCAAAAGACATGCGCTACCAATGAGTAATCCGAGCTGAAAATAAACGCGGCTGTTATTTTCTTCATGAAACCGGGGATTTTTTTTCGCGATCATAATTAAAGAATTTATTAGTTATGTCGGAAGAAAGACCAAATCTTGTGCCAAGCAACAGAATCCCCATGAACAGCGGGCTCTGGACAGATAAAAATGTTATTTTTTTGTTAAACGAGCTATTCACGGTCGATTAGCTTAAAGCCTCGACCATGTACATTCATTATTTCAACAGTTTCATCCTGCTTAAGAATTTTACGCAGTTTAGCGATATAGACATCCATACTTCGGCCGTTGAAATAATTATCGTCTCCCCAGATTGCTCTGAGGGCTGCCTGACGATCTAAAACTTCGTTTTTATTTTTGGTTAGCAGTTTTAACAGATGATTTTCTTTGGTGGTTAACCTCTCTTCTTTACCGTCTATCGAAATCACGCGTTTTTCCGGATCAAAAGTAAAACTTCCGATTTTATATTCAGACTGAAGGGGTGAATCATTGATTTGTGACCGTTTAAGGATAGCCTCAATTCTGGCCACGAGCTCCTCCATACTGAACGGTTTTGTGAGATAATCGTCGGCACCTATTGAAAAGCCCTGAAGTTTATCCTCTTTCATGGTTTTGGCTGTGAGAAACAAAATAGGTATCTTTTTGTCAATGTTTCTTACTTCACGAGCCACGGTAAAACCATCCATTTCAGGCATCATTACATCAAGAATTAGGAATTGATAATCTCCGTCATTGAATTTATCAAGTGCCTCTTTACCGTTTCTTGCAAGGTCAACGTTAAAGCCTTTGGCCTTCAAGAAAGAATTAAGCAATAAGCCTAGATTGTCGTCATCTTCTGCTAATAATATCTCTATTTTATTACTCATTGTTACTGTTTTTATTAATTATTAGAACGAAGGTTGAACCTTCGCCGAATTTGCTTTTCACTTTTATTTGCCAACCCTCCATGTCGGCGATTGCTTTAACGTAGCTGAGTCCTAAACCAAAACCCTTAACATTATGGATGTTTCCGGTTGGAACACGGTACAATTTATCAAATATTTTGTCAAGATGCTCATTTTTTATTCCAAGACCTTTATCCTGTACGCTTAATTTATAACCTTCTGAGGTTTTTTCTGTGCTTACAGTGATTTCGACATCTTTTTTGCTGTATTTGATGGCATTATCAATAAGATTAGAAATGACATTTGTTGTGTGAACGGGATCTCCCTGAAAATACATCATACCAGGAGCCTGGTTCAGAATTAACTTTCCCTTGCCCTGAGGGATTCTGATCTTTGCTTTTCTTACTGCAGTTGAAACTATTTCGTTGAGCTCCAGTTTTTCATGTTTAAGCTTGAGCTCTCCTTTATCCAGAACAGAGGTTTTTAATATCTGTTCAACCAAACCACCTAATCGCTTGTTCTCTTCATCGATCATTTTTATGTACGGTTTAATGGAAATAAGATCTTCTTTGGTCATGTCTTGATCGTTCATGGCTTCGCACGCGAGAGAAATAGTACTGATCGGTGTTTTGAATTCGTGGGTCATGTTGCTTATAAAATCATTTTTAACAACCGCCAGCTTTCGCTGATAAATGATGGTTCTGAACATTGCATAAAATGAAACCACCACTAAAAACACCAATAATATACTGACGGTCAGGGTCAGCCACATTTCGTTAAAAAGCACGCTTCCTTTTCTTGGAAAAGAAACATGTAAAACAAGGTCTTCACCAAAAATATTGCCCGGGAACAGTCTTACTTTTTTTGTTTTTGTGGTGTCGATTTTGAGATTATACCTGTCCGTGTAGGAAGGAAAAGTTACTATCTCATTTTTATCATCAAAAATGGCGTAATTATACTTGGTGTTAAGCCCCTCATATTCAAAGGTTTTATTAATCACCGAATCCAGAAAAGCAAGATTAATACGCTGAGAGGGTGAAAGAAAGTCTGTACTTCTGAATGCATAAACCATCATTTCATTGATGAATTTGGATTTTTTGAAAAGGCTGGTGAGTACTCTTTTGTCGAGCTGATAAGCCAGATCATTTGAATCAGCCTCACTTGATTTGCTGGTTGTCCCGCCTGAACGAATAAGCGTGCCTAGCTCACTGATATCTCGTGCGAGTACACTGTGGTGTGCAGTAACGTTAGTGAGTGAATCATAGGAACTACCAGTGATGTACAAATATTTAACCTGTCTGTCGTCTTCAATAATCACTGTGTCTCTAATGGAAACAGATTCTCTTACCGGCACAAGGTTTTGGAACTCTTGTTTAAGGGCACTTTTATATTGCCCACTAAAATCCTTACTAAAAAAAGTGGAATATCGCTGAAGATCAGAGGCTTTTTCATGCCGAATGGCTACTTTTGAAAGAACGTTCTCAATATGAGAATTAAACTCTTCAGATTTCTGATTATAAAGCTGTTTGGCCTGATAAAGTTGAAGACCAACCAAAACAAGTAAGGCAGTACTCGTTAAGATTATGATATATTTCAGACCTATGCGTTTCAATGTTTTTATTCCTAAAGTACTTGAATATAAAAAAAAATGTCTGAGAGTTAACCTTTTTTAACAGGGTTTTCTTTCTGAAACGCTTACTGTACTTTAAAAAAATGCCATTTCTGTCAAAAAACCATGATTTAAACTTTATTGTTGAGCGAACATTCTTTTTTAAAGGAGAACTTTTAAATTTGTCCACTAAAATCATAGAAGATGCTGGAAATTACGCGGATCAGAACAGAAAAAGAGGCTATCATCAACGGACTTAAAAAGCGCGGTCTGGATGCTGAGTCAGACATTCTTACAGTTCTTACTCTTGATGAACAATGGAGAGAGAAAAAACAGGAACTGGAGAGTGTTCAGTCTGAAAGCAACAATATTTCCAAAGAAATAGGCCGTCTATTCAGAGAGGGCAAAACAAAAGAGGCTAATGAGGCTAAGGAAAAGACAACTGCTCTCAAAGAAAAGGAGCAAGTGCTTAAACAGCAGGTTAATGACCTCGAGGATCGACTTCAGCAAAAGCTGTATGAAATACCTAATGTTCCCCACAACACCGTTCCTGCAGGAAGATATGAAGAAGACAACGAAGTTGTTTTAGAGGTCGGGACGAAAGTTGAATTCAAAGGGGAAGCAAAGCCTCACTGGGAACTCGCGGAAAAGTACGGTTTGATTGATTTTGAACTGGGCGTCAAAGTAACAGGAGCCGGTTTTCCTTTTTACAAAGGCAAGGGAGCAAAACTGCAGCGTGGACTGATTAATTTCTTTCTGGATGAGGCAGAAAAAGCCGGTTATGAAGAGTTTATTCCACCACTGGTGGTGAATGAGGAAAGTGGAATAGGTACGGGTCAGTTGCCTGACAAGGAAGGACAAATGTATCACGTAACAGAGGATGATCTTTACCTGATTCCTACGGCCGAAGTTCCTCTTACCAATATGTACAGAGATGTCATTCTTCCGGACGAGAATTTTTCACTTAAAATTACCGGATATACTCCTTGTTTCCGCCGAGAGGCAGGTTCTTACGGGAAGGACGTAAGGGGATTGAACAGGCTTCATCAGTTCGACAAGGTTGAACTCGTTAGAATCGAACACCCCGATCGTTCTGAAAAAGCATTGGATGAAATGGTTGACCATGTAAAGGGGCTTTTGGAAAAATTAGGACTTCACTATCGTATTTTAAGACTGTGTGGGGGAGATATGGGCTTCACTTCGGCAATAACGTATGATTTTGAGGTTTATTCAGCTGCACAGGAAAGATGGCTGGAGGTTAGTTCTGTTTCACTTTTCGAAACATTCCAGGCAAACAGGTTGAAACTCAGGTACAGAGGAGAAAATAAAAAAACACAACTCTGTCATACCTTAAACGGGAGTGCTCTTGCTTTACCGCGTATTGTTGCAGCCCTTCTTGAAAATCATCAGACCGATCAGGGCATAAAAATACCGGACGCCCTGGTTAAATACGTTGGTTTCGACATGATCAGGTAAGATTTTTTGGAATAAAATTTAAGTATTTCAAGTCCAGGGGATTTTTAATTTCTGATATATTCTCTTGATCACGAATGTGTATAGAAGCTTCGGAGTTGCACTTACTAACATACCGAACTTGAAACAAAATATTTTCACCCGATTTTTAATTCTGATTAATTTGTTTCTTTGAAGATCAATACTTTTTAAAGGATGAAAATATCCGGTCTGGATTTCACGATTATATTTGGTTTTTTCGCCATTATCCTCATCGTCGGTTTGGCAGCCTCACGTAAATCAGGTAAAAACAGTTCTGAATACTTCCTTTCCGGTCGAAACATGCCCTGGTGGTTACTGGGATTTTCGATGGTTGCAACCACTTTTTCAACCGACACCCCGAACCTTGTTACGGATATCGTTCGTAAGGATGGTGTTTCCGGGAATTGGGTCTGGTGGGCATTTTTGCTGACAGGCCTGCTCACCGTTTTTGTTTATGCCAAGCTCTGGCGGAAATCTGATGTAAACACGGATATGGAGTTTTATGAAATGAGGTATGGCGGAAAGCCTGCCGCATTTCTTCGTGCCTTTCGATCACTGTATCTCGGCTTCTTTTTCAACTTACTCGCTATGGCGGCCGTTACACTGGCTGCGATCAAGATAGGACACATTATGCTTGGACTCAGTCCTGTGGAAACAGTGGGTATAGCCGGATTCGTTACCGTTCTTTTTAGCACTATAGGAGGGTTTAAAGGTGTTGTTTATACGGATTTTATTCTCTTTTTCGTTGCAATGGCAGGATCGGTTGGTGCTGCTTATTATTTGGTAAACTTACCGGAAGTAGGAGGAATTTCAAATCTTCTGGTTCACGAAAATGTATCCTCCAAAACAAACCTTTTCCCCGACTTCAGTAATACCGAAGGCCTGATTACTATCCTGATTATCCCACTGGCGGTACAGTGGTGGAGCGCATGGTATCCCGGAGCTGAACCGGGCGGGGGAGGATACATTGCTCAGCGTATGCTCGCGGCCAAAAACGAAAATCACGCCGTGGGCGCAACGTTTTTCTTTAATATTATGCACTATGCGCTCAGACCCTGGCCGTGGATCCTTGTTGCCCTTGCTTCTCTGGTAGTTTTTCCGGACATAGCGAGTATTCAAGAGGCCTTTCCGGGTGTGCCGAAAGATAAACTTGGTCATGATCTGGCATATTCAGCGATGCTGACTTTGTTGCCCAGTGGATTACTTGGCCTTGTGATTGCTTCTCTTGGAGCAGCATATATGTCAACAATTTCCACACACCTGAATTGGGGTTCCTCGTATATTGTCAACGATTTTTATAAGGAGCGAATAAGAAAACAGGCCGGAGAAAAGGAATTGGTAGTAGTTGGGAGAATATCAACGATTGTTCTGATGGTCCTCAGCGCAATAATCGCTTTAAATCTTAACAATGCGAAGCAGCTGTTTGACATTATTCTAATGTTTGGTGCCGGTACCGGGCTTATTTTTATCCTGCGGTGGTTCTGGTGGAGAATCAACGCATGGGGTGAAATTGTAGCCATGTTTGCCTCAGGAATAATTTCTGTGCTGTTTAGTTTCACTCCACTCGGAGACTTTCTTTTCGGTTACACCGACGAAACCGACCACATGGTACAGGGGCTGATGCAGGGTTGGATGAAATTTCCCCTTATCGTTTTCCTCACTTCAATATGTTGGCTTGCAGCTGTTTTTTTAACAAAGCCGGAGAAAGAAAACACCCTCCGCCGTTTTTATCGTAAAATACAACCTGGAGGCCCTGGGTGGAGAGTAGTTACTGATCGCGCAGAAAGGGATGGAGAAAATTTGATTGCTAAAAATGCTAAATGGACTGTTCCCGCAGGAATACTTGCGATGCTGGTTGGAGCCGTTTTCGTTTATACCGCCATGTTTGCTACGGGGTACTGGATCTATGGAAATTATTTTCTAGCAATAATACTTTCTTTGGGAACAATAATCAGTGGGACAGCCCTCTATTTTGTGTGGAGGAATATTAGTGGCAAAATTTTATAGCGTAAATATGTCAGAGAGAGAATCCTTACAAAAACGTATTGCAGATGCGGAAACCAGAATTTTTAAAGCTGTTTTTCCGAATACAACGAATCACTACGACACATTATTCGGAGGAACCGCACTCCAACTCATGGATGAGGTCGCTTTTATTTGTGCTACCCGTTTCAGCCGGTTGAAGGTGGTAACGGTAAGTTCAGACAGGGTGGATTTTAAAAAACCTATTCCAAGTGGCACCCTGGTAGAACTGGTTGCTAACGTTCAAAAAGTTGGAAAAACAAGCATAGTTGTTGGAGTGGATATATTTGTTGAAGAGATGTATTCGGAGAAAAGAGAGAGAGCCGTTCACGGAACCTTTACCATGGTGGCGGTTGACGATAATAAGAACCCGGTGAGTGTGGGTTGAATTTTAATCAGGAAAATATGAATAATAGATTAACCCCTTTTCATCTGGCAGTTCCGGTACACAACCTGGAAGAGTGTCGGAAATTTTATAGGGAAGTATTACAAATGAAAGAAGGACGCTCTTCCGATCATTGGGTGGATTTCGATTTTTACGGACATCAGTTTGTAATACACTACAGCGCCGAAAAAACGAAGTTACATTACAACCCTGTCGATGGGAAACAGGTACCTGTGCCGCATTATGGAGTAGTCCTGGACATGAAAAACTGGAATGAACTTGCTGAGAGATTAAAAGCTGCCAAAATCGATTTTATTATTGAACCTACGGTGCGTTTTAAGGGACAAGTTGGAGAACAGTCCACTATGTTTTTCCTAGACCCATCAGGAAACGCACTAGAATTTAAAGGGTTTGCAGAGATGTCTCAATTATTTTCAAAATAAATTTTCAGTATCCTGTAACTTATTCCTTCCTGATTCGTCTTGCGGCAAACTAAAAAATGAAAAAAATGAAAAAAGTAATGTTTGCCCTGCTGCTTTCAACCTCCTTTCTTTCAGTTTCACTTGCGGGAGGTGGAGAAAAAGTAAGAGTGCTTTCTGAAGAGACCCTGAGCAGAAAGATAACCTTCAAGGTTTTTGCAAAGCCAAAAAAAATGTTGGATGTAAAGATTTACGGAGTTCAGGATACACTAGCCAGTGTGTCACTTGTAGATCAGAGAGGAAGCTCGAGCTATTATGAATTTATTAAGAACAATAAATCGGTTTATAGCATTGATCTTTCCGGATTACAACCCGGAATTTATTTCGTTAAACTCAACACAAATAATGAAATACGGATGAAAATGATCGTAGTTGAATAAGATTTGTTGCCCTTATGAGTGACCCCACTATAACCATCCCCTCAAAATCAACAAATTGTCAGGTTCTGAAATTTACCTTTAGAACCTGGCAATTTCTTACAAATGGATCCTTTCCCGATCTGACTCAATTTCCTATTTTTGTAGCATGGAAAAGAAAAGAATCGCTGTATTTGCCTCAGGGAACGGGACCAATGCGATTGAACTGATCAATAAATTTAGTAATCACCCTGCTATTGAGGTTTCTTTAGTGGTGACGAACAACCCGAATGCAGGGATTCTTGAAAAAATCCGGGATTACGATACGGATAAAGAAATAATCGACAATATTCAGGCAAATAATGCCGAGTTTCTCATTCGTCTGATGAAGAATTACAGCATTGATTATATTGTTTTAGCCGGTTATCTTAGAAAAATTCCTCAGGAACTGATTCAAACATTTGCTGACAAAATAATTAACATACACCCGTCACTACTGCCTAAATTTGGTGGCAGGGGGATGTATGGTATCCATGTCCATAATGCGGTTTTGGAAGCAAAAGAACATGAAACAGGAATAACAGTTCATTTAGTGAACAATGAATATGACAAAGGAAGAATCCTTGCTCAGCATAAACTAAAGATAACGGAAGGTTTTACCGCAGAAAAACTTCAAAGGGCTGTACAGGAACTGGAACTGAAAAACTTCTCGGTTGAAATTGAAAAATATTTACTCAAATAAGCATAATGCCTAAATACGGACAGTTAACCCGGGAAGAATTAACCGCTCTGGAAAAAGAGTTTGTGGAGTTTTTGGTTATCAATGGAGTCTCTGCGGATCAATGGAAGCAGTTAAAGCAAAATAGTCCCGATAAAGCGGAGGGGGTCATTGAACAGTTCAGTGATGTGGTTTGGGAAGGTGTTTTACGCAAGATTAGGTTTTTGGAATTCAGGAGTAAAAATGAGATCAAAACCTTTCAGTGCCTGCAGGACAAGATAGTTCTGATGGGACTAAAAATTAACAAAACCGAAGTTGACCTTAGTTCAGAAATTGATTATGAGGCATTACGAAAAAACCCGCCTCTAACTAACGTTTATTCCCTTGAGAAGAAATACGAAAAAAACAGGGAAACAGAAATTTTCGAAATGATAGAGAACGGTTGTTTTAGATCAGACGGAACGTTGTTTAAACAGATAGCTTTGGCAGTCGCCGAAAAGACGACTTGATTGACCCGAGGGCTGATAAAAGCCCTAACCGACCATTTCTTTAACATAGGGTTTTTGCATAATAATTTCACGGATTTCTCTTCGTCCTTGACCACCTTTGAGAGACTTTTCTCTTTTGAGTGCACTTGCTTTGTTATCAAAGAATTCAATATGAACCACCACCCAAGGTCGAAACTTGACAGTAAAGCCTTTATGGGCGAGCTGGTTATGCGATCGAAACCGCTGAATAATTGAAGCAGTCATACCGATATAAATTTTATCGTGATCGGGTGAATAAAGCACGTAAACAAGAAACTCTTGATTCATAATGTTAGGTTAAATGGTATAAAAAAAGGTAACCGCCTTAAACGATTACCTTTGTAGGTAGCGGGGACACGACTCGAACGTGCGTCAGCCGCGGGCTGATAAAAGCCCTAACCGACCATTTCTTTAACATAGGGTTTTTGCATAATAATTTCACGGATTTCTCTTCGTCCTTGACCACCTTTGAGAGACTTTTCTCTTTTGAGTGCACTTG